>NZ_JBDGKX010000014.1:0-126757 GCF_057656155.1 Azoarcus sp. Soil_N_20
GTCTTGCCGTGGTCAACGTGGCCAATCGTGCCAACGTTTACGTGCGGCTTCGTACGCTCAAACTTGCTCTTAGCCATATCGACACCCTTTAATCAGAATCAGAATTTTCGAACCGATGACTCCGACACCGTCACGCCGGACGAGGCAGATAGATGTGGTGCCCTTGACGTGGATTGAACACGTGGCCTCTCCCTTACCAAGGGAGTGCTCTACCACTGAGCTACAAGGGCGCCGAAACCTGTACTTCCAAAAACTGGAGCGGGTGAAGGGAATCGAACCCTCGTCATAAGCTTGGAAGGCTTCTGCTCTACCATTGAGCTACACCCGCACACGCCAAACGACCGTCTGTCGACTCACTACAACCGCATCGCATGCTGCAAGCAACAACAGCACAACGACATGTGCCTGGTGGAGGGGGAAGGATTCGAACCTTCGAAGGCAGAGCCGTCAGATTTACAGTCTGATCCCTTTGACCGCTCGGGAACCCCTCCAAGCGCGAAGCCCCGCACTATAGAGGTGGATCACCGCCCTGTCAAACTATTTTGCGAAGAAGCCCCCGCGCCCGATTGCCGACCGGGCCGCGGGTCGCAGTGCATGCCGAGCGGGATCGCATCGATACGCAGCCGTTCATTTGACGCGCGAATGCCGGGGGCAACAGAATGCCACATTCGACCCCGCCCATGGCCATGCCTCCGCTCGAGACCCTTGCAAGTTTTCTGGCTGTTTCCGTGCTGATCACGCTCGCACCGGGACCCGACAATCTGATGGTGCTCGCTCACAGCCTGGCTCGGGGCCGCACGGCAGGGCTTGGCATTGCATTGGGGTGCGCCCTCGGCTGCTTCACCCACACGCTTTGGGCTGCGCTCGGCGTCAGCGCCCTGCTTGCGGCGTCCCCGGCGTTGTTCGCGGCGCTCAAGCTCGCCGGCGCAGCCTACCTGGCGTGGCTGGGCATCCAGGCGTTGCGCAACGCATCGCTCGTACCCGCCCGCTCCGCCGCCCGCCAGACGGGCGAATCCTGGTGGAAGGACGTCCGCAAAGGCTTCATCGCAAACGCAATCAATCCGAAGGTTGCGCTGTTTTTCCTTGCCTTCCTTCCCCAGTTCACGAAGCTGGAACATGGCGACGTGACGATGCAGATGATCATGCTGGGCGTGGCGTTCGCGCTGCAGACCACAGTGGTGTTCGGAACGATCGCAGTTGCGGCGGCAGCGATCGGCCGCGTTCTCGCGCACCACGCACGTGCCGGCCTGTGGCTCGACCGGATCGCCGGCATGATCTTTCTCGGGCTCGCCGCAAAGCTGGCTCTGGACGATCATCCGCTTTGAAGCATCCACTCAAGATCACAACGGACACCCCCTACTCATGAGACGCGGCCCGGCCATCGCCCTGCCTGCCCCCGAGCCCCGGGAGCGCCACGACTGGCACACCATCAAGAGCCTCATCCCGTTCATCTGGGCCTACAAGATCCGGGTGCTGTTTGCCCTTTCCTGTCTGATCGCAGCCAAAGGCGCCAATGTCACCGTTCCACTGACGTTCAAGCACCTGATCGATACCCTGTCGCTCACCGGCGAACAGGCGCTGATCGTGGTCCCTGCGGCGCTGCTGCTCGCCTATGGGATCCTTCGTTTCTCGACTTCGCTGTTCACCGAACTGCGCGAGATCATCTTCGCCCGGGTCACCCAGCAGGCGGTCAGGGAGATCACCCTGCGCCTGTTCCGTCACCTGCATTCGCTCAGCCTGCGCTTCCACCTCGAACGCCAGACCGGCGGCCTGACTCGGGACATCGAGCGCGGCACGCGCTCGATCGGCTCGCTGATCAGCTACACGCTCTATTCGATCCTCCCCACCCTGGTCGAGATCGGCCTGGTGATGAGCATCCTGCTCGTTCAGTACGACGCCGTGTTTGCACTGATCACCCTGGCCACGCTGTCGCTCTACATCCTCTTTACGGTAACGGTCACCAACTGGCGGACGGCGCTGCGGCGCCATGCCAACGAACTCGACTCGGCCGCCAACGCCCGCGCCGTCGACAGCCTGCTGAACTTCGAAACGGTCAAATACTTCAACAACGAGGGCTATGAAGCCCGGCGCTACGACGAGCAACTCGGCAAGTGGACCGCGGCACAGGTGCGCAACCAGTACTCGCTTTCAGCGCTGAACATCGGTCAGGCCGCGATCATCGCGGTCGGCGTGACCATCATGATGTGGCAGGCGGCAAGCAGGGTGACCACCGGCGAGATGACCATCGGCGATATCGTGCTGGTCAACGCCTTCATGATCCAGCTCTATATCCCGCTCAACTTCCTCGGCGTGATCTACCGCGAACTGCGCCAGGCACTGACCGACATCGAGCGCATGTTCGGCCTGATGCACGAGAACCTCGAGATCGCCGACGCCCCCGACGCGCTCACGCTGCCGTCCGGTCCCGCGAGCGTGCGTTTCGAGCGCGTGAGCTTCGCCTACGATGTCAAGCGCCCGATCCTGTTCGACGTCGATTTCGAGGTGCCGGCCGGGCGCACCGTCGCCATCGTCGGTCACTCCGGATCCGGAAAATCGACGCTCGCGCGCCTGCTGTACCGCTTCTATGACGTCCAGGGCGGCGCCATCCGGATCAACGGTCACGACCTGCGCCAGCTCACCCAGGACAGCCTGCGTGCAGCGATCGGCATCGTGCCGCAGGACACCGTGCTGTTCAACGACACCCTGCGCTACAACATCCACTACGGCCGCCCCACGGCCAGTCGCGACGAAGTCGAAGCCGCCGCCCGCGCCGCCCAACTGGAGGACTTCATCCGCCGGCTGCCCGAGGGCTACGAAACACGGGTCGGCGAACGGGGACTGAAGCTGTCGGGCGGGGAGAAGCAGCGCGTCGCCATTGCCCGCGCGCTGTTGAAGAACCCGGCGATCCTGATCTTCGACGAAGCGACCTCGGCGCTGGACTCGAAGACGGAGAAGGCCATCCAGGCACAGATCGAACTTGCGGCGGCGGGACGCACTGCGCTGGTGATCGCGCATCGCCTGTCGACGGTGATGAACGCGGACGAGATCATCGTGCTCGATCAAGGCCGCATCGTGGAACGCGGCCGACATGGCGAGCTGTTGGCGCGCGGCGAAGCCTATGCGCAGATGTGGCTGCTGCAACAGCAGGAGGAGACCGGCGAGGCCATCGCCGGTTGAACGGCGCGCTGTGCGCAGCGCACCCAGGACAGAAAAGGCGCCGCTGTATCAGGGGGCAACGACCGCTACCCTGCGCCCCGGACGTCCCTTGACTTCGTACATCGCGCGGTCGGCAAGACGCATCAACTCATAAAGCTCGATCGCATCGTCGGGAAAGATCGCAATCCCGATGCTGCCGCCCAGCGCGAGCGTATGCCCGTCGAGTGCCAGGGGTTGTGCCAGGGCATCGACGATCTTCTGCGCCACCCCGATCGCATCGTCGACCGTCGAGACGCGTCCCAGCACAATCACGAACTCGTCGCCACCGACCCGCGCGACGGTATCGCTCTGGCGCACGAAGCCTTTCAGCCGGTCGGCAATCGCACACAAGGTGCGGTCGCCGGCCTCGTGTCCATACTGGTCGTTGACCGGCTTGAAGTCATCCAGATCGAGATAGAGCAGTGCCAGGCGGTGGCCGTCACGGCGGGCAGATTCGGCCGCCTGCCGAAAACGACCGTCGAGCAGCACCCGGTTGGCCAGCCCGGTGAGGCTGTCGTGCAGCGCGAGGTAGCGCACCTGCTCCTCCGAGGTTTCCAGCTGCCGGCCGGTGCGGTAAAGGTACCAGGCGAGCCACAGTGCAAACAGCGCGCACAGCGCCGAGGCCGTTCGCGTCCACCAGCGGGTTCCGTTGAGCCCGCGCGGGGCCTCGAGGGGCACGGCAGCCAGCACCCAGCTGCCTTCGAGCACGTGAATGTCGAGTTCAACCGCATCCTCACGCTCGAACAGGGTCGGATCACCCCAGAACACGGCCCCTGCCCGGCCCGTTCCGTCGATGCCGCGCAGGGCCAGCGCCAGTCGCAGGTCTGGCGCGAGCAGACCTGCCGCGGCCAACAGCCGCTCGAAGTCGATCGGCGTGCTCATCAGACCCCAGTAGCGTCCGCTGCGGGGCGCGGCGCCGGGCGGAGTCAGAAAGATGGGGACGCGGTGAATCAGGGCTCGCCCCCCTTGCACCAGCTCGAGCGGCCCCGCCAGCACCGCCCGACCGGTCTCGATCATGCGCCGGGTCGACGCGCCCTGGACCGGGTGCCGGAGCAGATCCAGCCCGATCGCGACCCTGTTGCCTTCTTCCGGATAGACCATGGAAATCACGTTGTCGGGCGCGAGGGTGATGTTGCGCAGCAGACTGCGCGCCGCCATCAGTTCGCGGGCGAGCAGGTGGAAACGCTCGGGCTCCATGCCGCCGTCGAGTGCCACCTGCGCAACGAGACCGGCGGTGAGGCTGGTTGCGCCGTTGAGTTCGCCCTCGAGGCGTGCCCGCAGACCGGACAGCTCCGACAAGGTCTGCGCCCTCCAGCGCTCGTGCAGTCGGGACTCGACGAGGTCGCCGGCAACGAAGACGAGCACCGCCACAGCCAGGCCCAACAGGCCAAGGCCGACGCTCATCCAGCGCTGACGGGAGTCCAGCTTCACCCCTGCTCCTGATTCGGACATACGCCGCCATTGTAGGCACCCACGCCATCGAGCCGCTGCGCATATCAGCGTTTGCTGTGCACTGGATTACACTCGGTCGCAGACAAACGACAAAGCAAGCACATGGAAGCCCACGGCACCTTCCCGTTCCTGAAGGAAACGATCCTTTTCCTCGCCCTCTCCGGCATTCTGATTCCCCTGCTTGCACGGCTTCGGATCAACCCGGTACTGGGTTTTCTCGCCGTCGGCACCGCCTTGGGGCCGTACGGCATGGCGAGCTTTGCCGATGCCTCGCCGTGGCTGAACTACGTGACCTTCTCGAGCCAGGACGACGTCGAGCAGCTGGCCGAACTCGGCGTGATCTTCCTGATGTTCATGATCGGGCTGGAAATGTCGATCGACCGCCTGTGGTCGATGCGCAGACTCGTCTTCGGTCTCGGCACCCTGCAGGTCGGGCTCACCGCACTGCTCATCGGCGGCGTCGCGGCGTATTTCGACCACGGTACCGAGGCGGCGGTCGTCCTCGGCCTTGCCCTGGCCTTCTCGTCGACCGCAATCGTGATGCAATTGCTGGCCCAGCAGCGCGAGCTCGGCACCCCGCTCGGCCAGGCTGCATTCGCCATCCTGCTGCTGCAGGATCTGGCCGTGGTCCCGCTGCTGGTCCTGATCAGCGTCCTCGGCGCCAGCGGTGGCGACGGCAGCTTCGGCGTCCTGCTCGGGAGCGCAGCGCTCAAGGGTCTGGTCACCGTGGGCATGATCTATCTGATCGGACGCCGCGTGGTACGCCCGGTATTTCATCAGATCGCCGCCAACCGCCAGCCCGACACCTTCATGGCGCTGACCCTGCTGTCCACCCTCGGCGTCGCCGCGCTCACCTGGGCTGCCGGACTGTCGATGGCACTGGGCGCACTGCTCGCCGGTCTGATCATCGCTGAAACCGAGTTTCGCCATGAAGTCGAAGTCACCATCGAACCGTTCAAGGGCTTGCTGATGGGGCTCTTCTTCCTGTCGGTGGGCATGGGCATCGATCTGCGCGCACTGATTGCCGAACCGCTGTGGACCCCCTTGTCGGTCATCGGGCTGATCGCCATCAAGGGTCTGCTCATCTTCGGCCTGCTGCGACTCTTCGGCCTGTCCTGGGGGCGCGCGGCAGAGGGCGGGCTGCTGCTCGGCCAGGGCAGCGAGTTCGCCTTCATCGTGATCGGTCTCGCGCTCTCATTCGGGGTGCTGCCTCGCGATACCGGCCAGTTCATGCTGCTCGTGGTCGGCCTGAGCATGCTCGCCGCACCGCTCGTCGCCCGCGCCGGCAATCGCATCGGCAGCCATATCGAACAGCGGCAGGGCCGACGCGAACCGCAGGAGCCGGAAGAATTCGGGGAACTGCGTGGCCACGTCATCATTGCCGGCTATGGCCGGGTCGGACAGATGGTGGGCCAGTTGCTGGCCGAACAGGGGGTGCCGCATCTGGCGATCGAGAGTGATGCCAAACTGGTGGCGCGCCAGCGCAAAGCGGGCATCCCGGTCATCTACGGCGACGCCAGCCGGCCCGAGCTCCTGCGCCGACTACGCCTCGATCGCGCCCTCACAGTGGTGCTGACGATGGATCATGTGGCCGCTGCCATCCATGCGGTCAAGGGCATCCGCCAGACCATGCCCCACATCCGCATCATTGCCCGTGCGCGCGACGAGAAACATGCCCTGGCCCTGCGCGAGGCCGGCGCCAGTGCGGTGGTGCCGGAGACCCTGGAATCCGGGCTCAAACTCGCCGGCTCGGTGCTCGAGAGCCTCGGGGTGCCGGCCGACGCCGCCTCCCGCCTGCTCGAGCAGGAGCGCGAACGGCGCATCACGGCCTTCCGCCGTTGACGCGCGATAACGTATCCTCCTCAACCGCACACATCCGACGCTGCCGACCCGCCTGCATGAACCTTCCCGCCCGCATCCTGCTTTTCCTCGCCGCGCTGCTCGCCAGTCCGCTCGCGGGTGCTGCGCCCGGCACGCTCGATCGCATTCGCGAACAAGGCGTGATCCACCTCGGCTACCGCAGCTCGTCGATCCCGTTCTCCTACCTCACCCCGGACGGTGCGGTCCAGGGCTATTCGCATGCGTTCGCGCTGCGCATCACCGAGGCGGTCCGTACCCATCTGGGCCTGAGCCGGCTCGATGTCCGCCTGGTGCCGATCACCTCGCAGAACCGCTTTCTGCTGATCGACAGCGGACGCATCGACCTCGAATGCGGCTCGACCACCCACAACCGCGACCGCGAGCGGCTGGCCACCTTCTCCAATACCCTGTTCATCGCCGGCACCCGGCTGCTGGCCCGCCACGACAGTCCGGTCAGGGAGTTCGACGACCTTGCCGGGCGGCGCGTCGTCACCACGGCAGGCACCACCTCGGAGCAGTTGCTGCGGCGGATGAACAACCGCAGCGCGCAAGCCATGACGATCATGTCGGCCCACGACCATGACGACGCCTTCCTCGCCCTGGAAGCCGGGCGGGCGGCTGCCTTCATGATGGATGACGCCCTGTTGTTCGGCGAACGCGCCAAGGCGGCGCGACCGGACGAGTGGCGGGTGAGCGGCGCGCCGCAATCGTTCGAGGCCTATGCGTGCATGCTGAAGAAGGACGATCTCGCCTTCAAGCGCGTGATCGATCAGGCCATCACCCACACCATGCGCAGCGGGGAAGCCGAACGCCTGTACCTGCAGTGGTTTACGCAACCGATCCCGCCTCAGGGGCTGAACCTCGCCTTCCCGCTGTCGGACGCCATGCGTGCCCTGTTCCGCAAGCCCAACGACGAACCGTACGAATGAGCCGAAAGGCGGTCATCGCCTACAGCTGATAGTCCTCGCCGCCACCGCTCAGCGCGGTTTCCACCATGCGCCGGGTCAGGTGCGGCGCAAAACCCTCGATGAAGGCATACACATAGCCGCGCAACCAGGCGCGCCGGCGCAGGCCGATGCGGGTCGTGCTGGATTCGAACAGGTGAGCGGCGTCGATCATGCCGAGATCGCGGTCTACCGCCGGGTCGTAGGCCATGCGGGCCAGGATGCCGATACCGAGGTCCATCGCCACATAGGTCTTGATCACATCCGAGTCGATCGCGGTGAGCACCACCTTGGGCTTGAGTCCGCGCCCGAGGAAGGCCTTGTTGATGTGGCCACGCCCGGTAAAGGCGTCGTCGTAGGTGATCAGCGGATGGCGGGAGATCGCCTCCAGCGTGAGCGGGTGCTCCTTCAGGATCGGATGACGCGGCGAGGCGACCACGCAACGGTTCCATTGATGGCACGGCAGCATCACGAGCTCGTCGACCTCGGCGATGGCTTCGGTGGCGATGGCGATATCGGCGCTGCCGTCGAGCACCATTTCGCACACCTGCTGTGGATTGCCCTGATGCAGTTCGAGCTTGACCTGCGGGTAGCGCCGCATGAAGTCGCGGATCACGCGCGGCAGCGCGTAGCGCGCCTGGGTATGGGTGGTGGCGATCGACAGCCTGCCGGCGCTCTCGTTGGCAAATTCCTCGCCGACCTGATGCAGGTTGTCCATGTCGCGCAGCATACGCTCGGCGATCGCCAGCACCGCCCGCCCCGGCTCGGTCACTGCCACCAGACGCTTGCCATGGCGGGTGAAGATCTCCACCCCCAGCTCGGTTTCGAGCAGACGGATCTGCTTCGACACCCCGGGCTGCGACGTGAACAGGGCATCCGCGGCGTCGGAAACATTCAGCCCGCGGCGGGCCACCTCATGGATGTAGCGCAACTGCTGAAGGTTCATCGCCGGGTCCTTAATAACCAATTCTTCTTAAAGTCTAACGCAAACCCCCTTTATGAGCCTAAACATCCAAGTTACGATGCGCCGCAGCATGAGCAGGTGTCTGCCGCAAGGGATACCGAATTTCGACAGCCCTACGCAAAGCCTGCACGAACCCACTTCGATGCAGGCTGCTCAACGAGAGAGACGCGATGTACCAATACGACGAATACGACCAGCGGATCGTGGATGAGCGGGTCGCCCAGTACCGCGACCAGACTCGCCGCTATCTGGCCGGCGAGCTGAGCGAGGACGAATTCCGTCCGCTGCGCCTGCAGAACGGCCTCTACATCCAGCGTTACGCGCCCATGCTGCGGATCGCGGTGCCCTACGGCAACCTGCGTGCCGACCAGGTCCGCATGCTCGGCCACATCGCGCGCACCTACGACCGTGGCTACGCCCACTTCACCACGCGCCAGAACCTGCAGTACAACTGGCCCAAGGTCGAAGATGTCCCCGAGATCCTGGCACAGCTCGCCACCGTGCAGATGCACGCGATCCAGACCTCGGGCAACTGCATTCGCAACGTCACCTCCGACCCCTTCGCGGGCGTCGCGGGCGACGAGATCATCGACCCGCGCCCGTGGGGCGAGATCGTGCGCCAGTGGAGCACCTTCCATCCGGAATTCGCCTACCTGCCGCGCAAGTTCAAGATCGCGGTGAATGGCGCCGCCGAAGACCGCGCGGTGATCCAGGTGCACGACATCGGCCTCGACCTCAAGCGTGATGCCGCCGGCAACATCGGCTTTCGCGTACTGGTCGGCGGCGGCCTCGGCCGCACCCCGATCATTGGCGAGGAGATCGCCGCCTTCGTGCCGTGGCAGGACATCCTCAGCTATTGCGAGGCGGTGCTGCGCGTATACAACCTGCACGGCCGCCGCGACAACATGTACAAGGCGCGCATCAAGATCCTGGTCAAGGCACTGGGCATCGACGCCTTCCGCACCCAGGTGGAGGCCGAGTTCGCCCACCTCAAGGGCGGCCCGGCCACGCTGACCACAGCCGAAGTCGAGCGCGTCACCGGCCACTTCGTCGATCCGGCCTACGAGGTCCTGCCCGCCACCGACGCCGGCTACGCTGCCCAACTCGTCGCCAACAAGGGCTTTGCCGCGTGGGCCAGGCGCAACGTGCGCGGCCACAAGCAGCCGGGCTACGCCAGCGTGGTGCTGTCGCTGAAGAAGCCCGGCATCGCTCCGGGCGACATCACCGCAGACCAGTTCGACCGCGTCGCCGCGCTCGCCGAGCGCTACAGCTTCGGCGAAGTGCGCGTCACCCACGAGCAGAACCTGGTGCTCGCCGACGTGCGCCAGTCCGACCTGTTCGCGGTGTGGGAGGCCGCCCGCGACGCCGGTCTCGCCACCCCCAACATCGGCCTGCTGACCGACATCATCGCCTGTCCGGGCGGCGACTTTTGCGCGCTCGCCAACGCCAAGTCGATCCCGATCGCCAACGCGATCCAGGCCCGCTTCGACGACCTCGACTACCTGCACGACATCGGCGAGATCGAGATCAACATTTCCGGTTGCATGAACGCCTGCGGCCACCATCATGTCGGCCACATCGGCGTGCTCGGCGTCGACAAGAACGGCGAGGAGTTCTATCAGGTGACGATCGGCGGCGACCAGGGCAACGACACCGCAATCGGCAAGGTCATCGGCCCGTCGTTTGCCGCCGCGGAGATGCCGGACGTGGTCAGCTCGCTGATCAACACCTACACCGACACCCGTCACCCGGACGAACGCTTCATCGACACCGTGCGCCGCGTCGGCGTCGAGCCGTTCAAAACCCGGGTCTATGCCGAACGCGAACAGAGGAAGCAAGCCCATGTCTGACATCATCAAACACGGCGCCATCCACAGCGACGACTGGACCCTGGTGCGTCTGGCCGAAGGCGAGGATGCGACCAGCGTCGAACTGCCCGCCGGCCGCGTGATCGTGCCGCTGGCCGTGTGGCTGGCACGGCGCGAGGCCCTGCAGGCGCGGGCGGAAGCCGGCGTGATCGGCGTCTGGCTGGCCGGCACCGAGGATCCGGCCGCGCTCGCCGACGACCTGCTGCGGCTGCAGCTGGTCGCGGTCGATTTCCCCAAGTTCGCCGACGGCCGCGGCTATTCGATCGCCACCCTGCTGCGCGCGCGCCACGGCTACGCCGGCGAATTGCGGGCGGTGGGCGACGTGCTGCGCGACCAGTTCTTCTTCCTGACCCGCTGCGGCTTCGACACCCTGCAGCCGAAGGAAGACAAGTACACGCGCGCCCAGCTCGAAGCCGCGCTCGCCAGCCTGAACGATTTTTCCGAGCCCTACCAGGGCGCGGTGGACCGCGCCGAGCCGCTGTTCCGCCGCCAGCCGCGCAAGGTGGCCGCATGAACATCAGCGTCTCCATGCTCCGCCCCGGCGGCACCGGCGCCGCGCGCAATCCGGCCACCCATCCGGAGATCACCCCCGAACTGCGCAGCACGGTCGCGGCCAAGTCGGCCGCCGCCCTGCAGTTGCTGCAACAGGTCGTGGCCGAGCTCGGCGGCGCAGGCGAACTCACCTTCGCCAACAGTTTCGGCGCCGAGGACATGGTGCTGACCGACCTGATTCTCGCCAACAAACTGCCGATCGAGATCTTTTCGCTCGACACCGGACGCTTGCCGGCGGAAACCTACAAGCTGATGGGCGAGGTCGAGCAGCACTACCGCACCCGGCTCAAGGTGTTCTTTCCCGAGTCCGCCGCGGTCGAACAGTACGTCCGCAGTGAAGGAATCAACGCGTTCTACAATTCAGTGGAACTGCGCAAGGCTTGCTGCCAGATCCGCAAGGTGGAGCCGCTGCGCCGTGCGCTGGCCGGCAAGAAGGCGTGGATCACCGGGCTGCGCGCCGCGCAGTCGACCACCCGCAGCGGTCTGCCGCTGCGCGAGTTCGACGCCGGCAACGGTCTCGAGAAGCTCAACCCGCTGTCGGACTGGAGCGAGACCGAGGTGTGGGCCTACATTCGCCTGCACCAGGTGCCGTACAACGCGCTGCACGATCAGTTCTACCCCAGCATCGGCTGCGCGCCCTGTACCCGGGCCATCGCACTGGGCGAGGATGTCCGCGCCGGGCGCTGGTGGTGGGAAGACCCCGAGTCCAAGGAATGCGGACTGCACGTGAAAAAGGACTGAATCATGCCGAGCAATCATCCTGCCAGCGCGCCGCACAGCACCGCCGTCGGTGCATCGCGGCGCAGTCTGCAACATCGCATCCATGCGCTGCGTGCCGGCTGGCGCGCCGCCCTGCGCGCGCTGCGCGGCCGTCACCCCGTGAAACCCTGAGAATCCAGATGTCGACGCTGACCAAACAGACCCTCTCCCACCTCGACTGGCTCGAAGCCGAGGCGATCCATATCCTGCGCGAAGTCGCGGGCCAGTGTGCCAATCCGGTGCTGCTGTTTTCCGGCGGCAAGGATTCGATCTGCCTGCTGCGTCTGGCCGAGAAGGCCTTTCGCCCGGGTCGCTTCCCGTTTCCGCTGATGCACATCGACACCGGCCACAATTACCGGGAAGTGACCGATTTCCGCGACAAGCGCGCGGCCGAGCTGGGCGAGCGCCTGATCGTGCGTTCGGTGGAGGATTCGATGGCGCGCGGTACGGTGGTGCTGAAGTCGGCCGACGAGTCGCGCAACAAGCATCAGTCGGTGACGCTGCTGGAGTCGATCGAGGAGTTCGGCTTCGATGCGTGTATTGGCGGCGCCCGGCGTGACGAGGAGAAGGCGCGGGCGAAGGAGCGGATCATGAGTTTCCGCGACGAGTTCGGTCAGTGGGATCCGAAGAACCAGCGCCCGGAGTTGTGGAATCTGTACAACGCGCGTTCGCACAAGGGCGAGAACATCCGCGCGTTCCCGATCAGCAACTGGACCGAGCTCGACGTGTGGCAGTACATCACCCGCGAGCAGCTGGAGCTGCCGTCGATCTACTTCGCTCATGTCCGTCCGGTGGTTCGCAAGAACGGGCTGTTGCAGCCGATCACCGACGTGACGCCGGCGAAGCCGGGCGACAAGATCGAGGATGTGCTGGTGCGCTTCCGCACCGTGGGCGACATCACCTGCACGGCGCCGGTGGAGTCGGATGCGGATACGCTGGAGAAGATCCTGGCCGAGACCGCAACCACCACGATCACCGAGCGCGGCGCGACGCGAATGGATGACCAGACTTCCGAGGCTTCGATGGAGCAACGGAAGAAGGAAGGGTATTTCTGAGTTTTTGTGTTTTTGTCTGGGGTGGTTGGAAGGACGGTGCCAAGGCGCCATGTGGGGTGTTTGCTCCGAGGGCTGCCGCTACGCGGCGCGGCGGAGGTTACGCAAATGAGCGCCCTGCGGGCTCAGACAGTCCTCGCCCTCTCCTCAAACACCCCACACACCGCCTGAACGCATGTGCGGGAACGACGGAAAGGCAAGAAGCAAAGGCGGAAGACCGAACCGGGCAGTCGCTGGGATCGTGAAGATCTTAGGTTCGAAGTGACTTGAAGAAGCAAGCCGGGGATGTGTGGGGTGTTCGTGGCGAAGGCGAGGACTGTCCGAGCGAAGCGAGTTCCGCAGCCTTCAGAACGAACACCCCGCGCAGCCCCGGCGGACTAGCAGCACCACTCGCCCACTGCCCCGTCAAACCAGACCATACAAAGCAGCAACCGAATTCTTGAAAGCTTGAAGGAACAATGAAAATGTCCGCCCTCGAACTACTGCCCGAAATCGACAACGGCCTGCTGCGCTTCCTCACCTGCGGCAGCGTGGACGACGGCAAGAGCACCCTGATCGGCCGTCTGCTGTTCGACACCAAGACCATCCTCGCCGACACCATGAACGCCATCGAGAAAACCTCGGCCCGGCGTGGCGGCCTCGGCGCGGTCGACCTCTCGCTGCTCACCGACGGCCTGCAGGCCGAACGCGAACAGGGCATCACCATCGACGTCGCCTACCGCTACTTCACCACCGGCCGGCGCAAGTACATCATTGCCGACGCCCCCGGACACGAGCAATACACCCGCAACATGGTCACTGCGGCGTCCACCGCCAACCTTGCCATCATTCTCATCGATGCGCGCAAGGGCGTGCTCACCCAGACCCGCCGCCACTCCTACCTCGCCAGCCTGGTCGGCATCCCCCACCTGCTGGTCGCAGTGAACAAGATGGACCTCGTCGACTATGACGAAGCCACCTACGAACGGATCAAGGCCGACTACCTCGCCTTCGCCGCCCAGCTCGGCATCAAGGACGTGCGCTTCATCCCGATCTCGGCCCTCGACGGCGACATGATCGTCGACCGTGGTACGCGCCTCGGCTGGTACACCGGCCCCACCCTGCTCGAGATCCTCGAAGCCGCACCGGCCGCCCACACCGAGCAGGCGGAAGACTTCCGCTTCCCGGTGCAGTACGTATGCCGCCCCCAGGACTCCGCCAACCCCGAACTGCACGACTACCGTGGCTTCATGGGCCGGGTCGAGTCGGGCGAGGTCGCCGTCGGCGACGCCGTCACCGTGCTGCCCTCGGGCGCCTCGAGCAAGGTCAAGGCGATCGAGATCGGCGGTCAGCAACTCGAACGCGCGATCCACGAACAATCGGTCACCCTGCTGCTCGAAGACGAAATCGACATCTCGCGCGGCGACATGATCGTGAAATCGGCCGAACTGCCCGAATCGGTCAAGCAGATCGATGCCACCGTGTGCTGGCTGTCGGAAACACCGATGTCGCCAGCGCGCACCTACCTCGTGCGTCACACCACGCGCGAGGCCAAGGCCAAGATCGCGAAGATCGACTACCGCCTCGACGTCAACACACTCGAGCAGCAGTCCGTCACCAGCCTGGCGATGAACGATATCGCCCGGATCACGCTCAAGCTCGCCCAGCCCATCGTCGCCGACCGCTACGCCAGCAACCGTGCCACCGGTGCCTTCATCATCATCGACGAAAGCACCAACAACACCGTCGGCGCCGGCATGATCGGCTGAAGTTCGCTCGCTTCAACCCTGTCACGAGCGCCGACGGCTACCGCCCTCGGCGCTCGTTTCCTTTTGCCAATACGCCACCGCATGGCGTAACCTCCGGCCCCGCCTCCGTCATTCGTCAGCGCCTCGGCGCCCGCCCTCCATGTCCGTATTCACCCTCGTCGTCATCAAGCTCGCCGCTGGCCTGCTGCTCGACCGCCTGCTCGGCGAGCTCCGCCAGGGCCATCCGCTGGTCGGCTTCGGACGCTGGGCGGTGGCGGTCGAAGCGCGTGTGCGCCGGATCGGCGATCAGCGCGTCGACGGCCTGCTCGCCTGGCTGCTCGCCGTCGCGCCCTGGGTGGTGCTGGCGATCATCGTGCGCAATCTCCATCCACTGGCGCACTGGCCGGTGGACATCGTGCTGCTGTATTTCGCCCTCGGCGGGCGCAGCCTGACCGAACATGCCGAGGCCGTCGCCGCGCCGCTGGAAGCGGGCGATCTCGCCGAGGCGCGGCGCCGGGTCGGCTGGATCGTGAGCCGCGACACCACCCGGCTCGATGCCGAAGGGGTGGCCCGCGCCGGCACCGAATCGGTCCTCGAGAACGGCAACGATGCGGTGTTCGGCGCGCTGTTCTGGTTCTTGCTGGCGGGCGGGCCGGGCGTGCTGCTGTTCCGCCTCGCCAACACCCTGGATGCGATGTGGGGCTATCGTACCCCGCGCTACCTCCAGTTCGGCTGGGCCGCGGCCCGCATCGACGACCAGCTCAACACCGTGCCGGCACGACTCACCGCGCTCACCTACGCAGTCCTCGGCCACACCCGTCGCGCGCTCGTCTGCTGGCAACGCCAGGCTGCGGCCTGGGACAGCCCGAACGCCGGTCCGGTCATGGCGGCAGGTGCGGGGGCGCTCGGGGTCGCCCTTGGCGGCGCGGCCGTCTATCACGGTCGCACCGAACAGCGACCCGTGCTCGGTGAGGGCATGGCCCCCGATGCGCGGGCAATTCGCGGCGCGATTGCGCTGGTACGCCGCGGCATCGTGCTGTGGCTGGGACTTGCCATGCTCGTCGCCGGTGTCGTGGAGTGGATCCATGCTTGACCATGGCGGTCGACTGCGCCACGCGGCGGCCACCTACGGTATTCCGCTCGCGCACTGGCTGGATCTGTCCACCGGGATCAATCCCCACCCCTATCCGATTCCCGACCTCCCGCCCAGCGTGTGGCAACGCCTGCCCGAAGACAATGACGGCCTCGAAGCCGCAGCGGCCGACTACTACGGTACCGACCAGTTGCTGCCGATCGCCGGCACGCAGCCGGTGATCCAATTGCTGCCGGACTTGCTTGCGGGCACGCGGGTCGCCATGCCCGGCCCGACCTATGCCGAGCATCCCCACGCCTGGCGGGGGCGCAATCTGCGCATGACCGGCGACCACACGGCGGCCATCGAGGCCGTCATCGAAGACACCGACGTGCTGCTGCTGGTGCATCCCAACAACCCCTCGGGGGCCTGCTTCGGACGCGACCAGTTGCTCGAATGGCAGCACCGGCTGGCCCAACGCGGCGGCTGGCTGGTGATCGACGAAGCCTTCATCGATGCGGACCCGGCGGCCAGCCTGGCCGCCGAGGCCGGTCGCCCGGGTCTGGTCGTGCTGCGCTCGGTCGGCAAGTTCTTCGGCCTCGCCGGCGCCCGCGCCGGCTTCGTCCTCGGGCCGCAGGCGCTGCGTATCGCCATCGCCGAACGGCTCGGGCCATGGACGGTAAGCGGGCCGGCCCGCTTCGTCGTGCAGGCAGCCCTTCGCGACCGCGCCTGGCAGCACACGATGCGGCTCAGACTCGCGGCCGAGTGCCAACGTCTGGCGACGCTGCTGCAGGCCTGCGGCCTCGGCACTCCGCGCGGCCCCGCGCTGTTCCAGTGGCTCGAACATCCTGCGGCGGGCAGCATCCATCATGCACTGGCGCTGCGCGGCATCCTCGTGCGCCGCTTCGATGCCCCCTCCAGCCTGCGTTTCGGTCTGCCGCCGGATGAATCCGGTTGGCAGAAACTGGCCGACGCCCTGGCCACCCTGCACTGAAGGAAGCCTCCCCATGGACACCCTCCGCCGCATCCTTGCGCTCGCCCTGGCCCTGGGCCTGCCGGTCGCCGCAGCCGTTGCGGCCGAAGTCCGCATCGTCGACGACAGCGGTCGCGAGTTGCGCCTGCCGCAGCCGGCGCGACGCATCGTCAGCCTCGCCCCGCACCTGACCGAACTCCTGTTCGCCGCCGGCGCCGGCAGCCGCGTGGTGGGGGTGGTGGCCTACAGTGACTTCCCCGACGCGGCAAAGACCTTGCCCCAGGTCGGGGGCTACACCAGCGTGGATATCGAGGCCGTCGCCGCGCTCAAACCGGATCTGGTCGTAGCCTGGAAGAGCGGCAACCGCAATGCCCACCTCGACCGACTGACTGCCCTCGGCGTACCGGTCTATCTCAACGAGCCGCGCAGCCTGGACGATGTCGCGCGCAGTCTCGAGGCGCTCGGCCATCTCGCCGGCAGCGATGCCGACGCCGGCGCCGCGGCCCGTGCGTTTCGCAGCCGGCTGGCCACCCTGCACCAGCGCTACGCCGGCCAGCCGCCGGTTCGGACCTTCTACCAGGTGTGGGACCGTCCGCTGATGACGATCAACGGCGAACACCTCATCGGCGACGTGATCCGGCTGTGCGGGGGTGTGAATGTGTTTGCCGGGTTGGGCCAGCTGGCCCCGACCGTCAGCGTGGAAGCCGTGCTCGCCGCCAATCCCGAGGCCGTCGTCGCCAGCGGCATGGGGGAGGCACGGCCGGAATGGCTCGACCAGTGGCGACGCTGGCCGGACCTGGCCGCAGCCGCCACCGACAGCCTGTTCTTCATTCCGCCGGCGATCATCCAGCGCCATACGCCGCGCATTCTCGACGGCGCCACGCTGCTGTGCGAACACCTCGACACGACGCGCACACGGCGACCGGCAGGCGGCGTCAGGTAACGCGTACCGCCCGGTCCGGATCGCGGCCGCCAGGATAGCCCCACCCAATCAATCAGTTTTCGTTAATATTCTGGACATCTCATCCATGACAACGGAGACAAACCATGCCCCCCCCCTGCCAGCACCGCTCACGCGCCGCCGTTTCCTCAAGCTCGGCGCCGGTGCCGCCGGCGCGCTGGGAATCGGTCTCGGCTACCCCCGGGTCGCCGCGTTCGCCGCGGACCTGGAGGACTTCATCGTCGGCCCGCCGATGCCCGACATCGCCCCGCAGCAGCTCTCGGCGCACGTGTGGATGATCTACGCGAAGGACGGTTTTCCGACTCCCGAGAATCAGGGCATGATGAGCAACATCACCTTCGTGATCACGCGCAAGGGGGTGGTCATTCTCGATCCGGGCGGCTCGCTGCAGATCGGCCAGATGGCGCTGCGACAGGTTCGCAAGCTGACCGACAAGCCGGTCGTGGCGGTATTCAATTCGCACTATCACGGCGACCACTGGCTCGGCAACCATGCCTGTGTCGATGCCTGGGGCACCGATCTGCCGATCTATGCCCATGCGCTTACCAAGGAGCGCATCGAAGGGGTCGAGGGCAGCAGCTGGCGCAGCCTGATGGAACGCTGGACCAACCAGGCCACCGCCGGCACCCGCATCGTGCCCCCCAACCAGATCGTGGATCACGGCGCCGAGTTCGATTACGGCGACGTCACCCTGCGGGTGCACCATTACGGCACCGCACACACGCCCGGCGACATCTGCATGGAAGTGGTGCAGGACCAGCTCACCTTTGTCGGCGATGTCGCGATGGACCGGCGCATCGCCAACATGGACGATGGCTCCTACCTCGGCACCTTCCGATTCTATGACGCGCTGGAAAAGAACGCGTCGTCGCGGATCTGGGTGCCGGGACACGGCCATCCGGGCGACCAGGTGCTGAACTGGAATCGCGCGTTGTTCGAGGGCATCTACGAGAACTGTGTGACCACGATCAAGGAAGGGCTCGGCATGGAGGTGGCGCGCGAGCGCGTGATCAAGGACCCGCGGGTGGCAAGCAGGGCGGCGGACACCCTCGGTTTCGACGCCAATATCGGCAAGTACACCAGCATCGCCTACCTGGAAGCCGAGAAGGAAACCTTCTGAAAGCTAGCGCCGTTCCGGCCTGTCGCATGCACCACGGTACTTATCCCGCCAGCCGGAGCGGGTATCCTGCCACCAGGCACGGTCGAACACCCAGGCGAGCGTGGGCAGCAGCGGCGCAAAATAGTGCCGTGCAGCCGACGGCCGATCTGCCGCCGCGGCACGCAGCGGCACCCGCAAGGCCCGCAGACGCTCATGCAGCGACGGATGAAAAGGGAGCGCGTCCTCATCGCCGGTCTCGAGCAGGGCGTCGGTTGCCGCACGCACCGACGCGGGCCGCAGGAAGCCGGTTTCCACGCCGAGCCCCATCTCCCGATACGGTCGAATCGATGGCCGTGCGCGGATTTCGCTCTGCGCCATGACCTTGGGCCAGTAATCCTGACGCAGGAAGCGCTCCTTGAGGGTCACCTCGACCAGGGTCTCACCCAGCAGCCCCGGCCCGACCAGTTGCGCGGCCATTGCATCGGCCTCGAACTCCTCGATCCGCGACAGCCGCAACATGTTGCGGTAGAAGCGCCGCAAACTGCGGTCTGCAATGGATTCCATCAGCGGCATCGTCTCACACGCCGAGTCGAGCACACGCAACCACCAGGCGCGTACATGCGCACCGACCTTGCCTACGCCCTTGCGCTGCACCGCCAGGTGGGCAAACTCGTGAGCCAGCACGGCGGAGAGTTGCGAGCGGGACACGCTGTGCACCAGCGACAGCCCCAGCATCAGATGGGTTTCGATCCGCCCGACACACCCCCAGCGGGCGCGCTGCATCACGGTCGCATTGATGTCGCGCGTGATCCAGACCCGATCGATACGATCTGCACCGAGGTGGCTGGCGATGTGGTCGACCAGCAGATAGAAATCCGGCGCCGCACCGCGCAACAGGCGAACACCCTCCGGTACCGGCGGCGGCACGAACAACACGGCGGCAAGACGGGCGCCGACATAGGCGGCCACCACGGCCGCCAGGCTCGAACCGAGGGTGCTCAGCGGCGCGCCCTGGGTGAGCGACTGCCAGCTGTGCATCAGTGCGATGACGACGCACCACAACGCCAGCAGCACCAGGCCGCCGACCGTTACCAATCCGAGCGAGGCCAGCATGCCAAGCCGCATCGCCAGGCGCGGTCGAAGATCGAACAATCGGGAACGGGGCACATACATTGGCACTTACTCCTACAACGCACCGCAACATCTGCCGCACTATACGCCACGCAGACACGAACTAATATTGCACGAAAGCAATATCCCTCTGAAAAAAATGGATTTAAATTCAGGTCTGTGCCCATTTCCTCGCTTTCCCCGCCGGAAGCGTCTACAGTGTCGCCACGCTGCGTGCCCGACCAATCGGCCGCAACGCCTTCAACGACCTTTCCCGGTCACGAATCCCGCCCGCCTCGATTGGTGTCGTCCGCATTGCGGATGACAGGCCGACGCCGGAGCACTCTTCTCGCATGAACACCGAATCAAACTTTGCCAGTCTCGGACTGGCCGAACCCCTGCTGCGCGCCATTTCGGAAGCCGGCTACACCACCCCCACGCCGATCCAGGCCCAGGCCATTCCGCAGGTTCTGGCCGGCGGCGATCTGCTGGCGGCGGCACAGACCGGCACCGGCAAGACCGCCGGCTTCACCCTGCCGGTACTGCACCTGCTGTCGCAGACGCACGTGCATCCGCATCCGCCCGGCCGCCCGCGCTGCCTCATCCTGACGCCCACCCGCGAACTCGCGGCCCAGGTCGAGGAGTCGGTCAAGACCTACGGCAAACATGTTCCGCTGACCTCGATGGTGATGTTCGGCGGGGTCAACATCAACCCGCAGATCTCCGCGCTCAAGAAGCGCGTCGACATCCTGGTCGCCACCCCCGGCCGCCTGCTCGATCACGTCGGCCAGCGCACGTTGGATCTGTCGGGGGTCGAGATCCTGATCCTGGACGAAGCCGACCGCATGCTCGACATGGGCTTCATCCGCGACATCCGCAAGGTTCTCGCACTACTGCCCAAGAAGCGTCAGAACCTGCTGTTCTCGGCCACCTTCTCCGAAGAAATCCGCGAACTCGCCAACACCCTGCTGCACAAGCCGGCCTGCGTCGAAGTTGCACCGCGCAACACCGCTACCGAACTGGTCGAACAATCGGCCTACATGATCGGACAAAAGCAGAAACGCGAACTGCTGGCGTGGCTGATCAAGGAGCACCAGTGGTTCCAGGCGCTGGTGTTCACCCGCACCAAGCACGGCGCGAACAAGCTCGCCGAATACCTCACCAAGCATGGCATCGAGTCGGCGGCGATCCATGGCAACAAGAGCCAGGCCGCCCGTACCCGCGCGCTGTCGCAATTCAAGGACGGCTCGCTGCCGGTCCTGGTCGCGACCGACATCGCCGCACGCGGGCTCGATATCGACCAGCTGCCGCAAGTGGTGAACTTCGAACTGCCCAATGTGCCCGAAGACTATGTGCACCGCATCGGCCGTACCGGTCGCGCCGGGGCGACCGGCAATGCGATTTCGCTGGTCGACCGCGAGGAAGTCAAAATGCTCGCCGACATCGAGCGCGTGATGCGGCGCAAGATCGACCGCGTCACCGCCGAAGGCTTCGTTCCCAGCGCCGGCGCCGAGGAGGCCCATGACGCCGATCAGCGACGCGAGCCGATGCCGCGCCGTGGCGGCGGTCGGTCGGGCCAGGAACGCAAACCCGCTGGCGCGCCGGCAACGCGTACCGAGCGCCCTGCCGGACGTGGCCCCGCCAACGGCGGCCAACCCGGCAACCGGGCGCCGCAACGCGCCCGCGGTGAAGCCGACGGCAACCGCGCCCGCCCGGCAAACGCTCCGCGCCCCGAGGTCGACGGCAACCGCAGCGCGCCGAGTCGCCCCGAGGCCAATGGCAACAACGGCGCAAACCGCAGCCGTCCCGAAGCCAATGGCAACCGTGCGCCACAGCCCGGCGAGCGTCGCAGCCCGGCACCGCGGGCGGCGCTGTTCTCGGCCAGAACCGGTAACGGCAACCGCTGACCCGATCGCCGCCGAAAGACGTAGTCACAAGAAGGCCACCGCAAGGTGGTCTTTTTGTTGGTGCAGAGGACGCTGCACCTCGCCGCCCCTGGATTGCATGCCGCCAACCCGATCGGGACCGGCCATCGCATTCCGCGACATTCGGCGAGCACGTGACTGCCCCCCATTCCGGCAGCCGCGTACGTGTGGGCCATGGCAGACTGATATCCGGTCGCAACAAGCGCGGGTTCAATCCGGCCGGACAGACGGATCCGGTCAGCACCCATACGCACCAGTATGGAACATCCGTATAATCCGCGACTTCACATCAGAAAAACATTGGACAGGAGCGAGAGGATGACCATGCAGTCCCTTTACGAGCAGAAGCGAATGAGCCCCGCCGACGCGGTGGGCCTCGTACACAACGGCGACGCGGTGATCGTGCCCACCGGCGTAGGCGAGCCGCCCACCCTGCTGCACGCCCTGTCCGAGCGCCGCCACGAGCTGCGCAATGTCGCGGTCAGCCAGATCCTGCCGCTGCGCAAGTTCGCCTACATCGATCGCGACGTGCGCACCAACATCCGCCACGACGCCTACTTTTTCGGCGGCGCCACCCGCGCCGGCGGCCAGGCCGGCTGGGTGGATTTCGTTCCGGCCTATTTCTCCGAACTGCCGATGCTGATCGACCGCGGCCTGTCGCCTGCCGACGTGGTGCTGTCGATGGCCTCGCCGATGGACGAACACGGCTACTTCGCGCTCTCGCTCGCCCCCGACTACACCATGGCCGCCGTGCGCAAGGCACGGGTGATCCTGCTCGAAGTGAACCCGAACGTGCCGTTCGCCAACGGCGACTGCCATGTACACATCTCGCAGGTCTCCGGTCTGGTGGAGAGCAGCGAGGAGCTGTTCGAGGTCGGCCTGCCGGCCATCGGCCAGATCCAGGAGGCGATCGGCAAACATGTCGCCGACCTGATCGAGGACGGCTCCACGCTGCAGATCGGCTACGGCGGCATCCCCGATGCCGTGGTGATGCAGTTGCAGCACAAGCGCGACCTCGGCATCCACACCGAAATGGTCGGCGACGGCATCCTGTCGCTGATCGAGTCCGGCGCGGTCACCAACCGGCGCAAGACCTTCATGCCCGGCAAGATGGTCGCCACCTTCGCACTCGGCTCGCGCAAGCTCTACCGCTTCCTGCACCGCAACCCGATGCTGGAGATGCATCCGGTCGACTTCACCAACGACCCCTACATCGCCGCCCGCAACGACAAGCTGTGCGCGATCAACGCCACTCTGCAGATCGACCTGCTCGGCCAGTGCGGCTCCGAGAGCCTGGGCCACACGCCCTACTCCGGCACCGGCGGCCAGGTCGACTTCGTCCGCGCCGCCAACCGCTCGAAGGACGGCAAGGCCTTCATCGTGCTGCCCTCCACCGCGAAGAACGACACCGTGTCACGCATCGCGCCCGTGCTGTCGCCCGGCACCCACGTCACCACCAGCAAGAACGACATCAACTACGTGGTCACCGAGTACGGCGTCGCCCAGCTGCGCGGCAAGAGCGCCAAGCAACGCGCCGAGGCGCTGATCGGCATTGCGCATCCGGATTTCCGCAGCGAGCTGCGCGAGGCGGCGAAACGGATGAACCTGTTGTAAGCATTGCCGACGGGTCCGAACCCCGTCCAAGAGCACGAAGATCGTGATCGAAGCTGACGGATCGACTCGTGAGGGTCGGTTCGGCGGCTACCGGGCAAGGCGGGGGATCGCCGGGGAGAACCTTCACATTGGTGCACGCAGCGGGAACGAGCATGCCGAAAGCAGGGCTAGCGCGGCAGCCAACTCGGCCGTACCCGCAGCTGATTGATTGCCTCAGCCCGGCGTACGGTTCGCGGTATCGACCAGTGCTTGCAGCACCAGTTCGCGCTCGAGCCGGTCCAGGGTGCTATCGAGCACTACCGTGTCGCGCAGCTCGATGGCAGCGGATCCGTTGCCGGCATGTAGCCGGTCCAGCAGGTGACGCGCAACCACATGGCCGTGGCTGGCCGCCTTTTCCAGCCACGCGATGCCGGCGGCTGCGTCGACCGGCACCCCCTCACCGGAAATGTGGCAACGGGCCAGCCAATACATTGCCTCCGGGTAGAACTGGCGCGCGGCCTTCTGCATCCACCCTATGGCCTCGGCTGCGAGCGCCTCACTCAGCATCAGCAAGGCCAGTTCACATTGCGCCTCGGGGTTGTTCGCATCGGCCTGTTCGATCAGCTCGTGGTCTTCCGGCGCCAGTGGCAACCGCGCGAACCGGAGCACGTCGGCCACCGCGACGCGGGCACGCTCTCCCGGCGCGGCGGCACCCTCGGTGCGCAACACCCCCTCGGCAATCCGCCGCCACAGCGTACGTTTGCTCAGCCCGGTAATCGAACTGGCAGTGTTTAGAGAGATGAAGGACATGAGGTCAAGAGCGTTCCGAGGCAGCGTAAGATTGTGACATATTCGGTGACTGGCACACCTCGGGTGTGCCAAGAACCTGCAATGGAATCCAGCGAGGCCCGTGCTCTGGCACAAGCAGCGGCGGTTTTCGGCCATATCCCCCGAAGCTCAACTCTGGCAAGGATATTGCTTTGACGTTACCGGAAGGCGCGTAGCATGCGATTTCAACACCAGACAACTCTACTGTCTTAATGTAAAGGGGTATGACCATGAAAAAGATTCAACAAGGCTTCACCCTGATCGAACTGATGATCGTCGTCGCGATCATCGGCATTCTGGCGGCCGTCGCGCTGCCGGCATATCAGGACTACACCATTCGTGCGCAGGTTACCGAAGGGATGACGCTCGCCTCTGGTTCAAAGACCGCGGTGGCAGAATTCTTCAACCAGACGGGAAGATTCCCGCCTAACAACGCGTCCGCTGGCCTGGCAAGCGCAGCCAGCATCAAGGGCAAGTACGTCACCGGGGTCAACGTTGGCACCACTGCGGGGACCATCCAGGCTACGTTCGGTGGCGATGCCAACACGAAGATTTCGGGCGACATCCTCCTAATTTCGGCAACCACGAGTGCCGGCTCAGTAGACTGGGCTTGCAAGTCCACCACGGTCGATCCCAAGTATCTTCCGACCAGCTGCCGCTAATCGTAATCTGATTGGCTGACCGAACCCAGGCCGGCCCCATTGGTGACCAGTGCCCCGCTCCTGCGGGGCACTTTTTTTCACTCAAACACCAACGCCCGGGCTTTCTTGAGCAGCGACAATCAAAATTGATGCCACTCCGGATACTCTTTGGCGTTGCACTGATCCTCGCCTGTACGGTGCTGGTATACGCACCGGGCCTGTCTGGCGGATTCGTCTTCGATGATTTCGTCAACATCGTGGACAATCCCGGACTACGGGTAGGCACCCCGACCCCGTCATCGTGGCTGGGCGCGGCTTTCGCGAGCGACGCGGGGCCCCTCGCCCGACCGCTATCCATGCTGACTTTCGCGGTGGAAATTCATTCGTTCGGGCTCGACCCCGGCCCCATGAAGGCAACCAACCTCGCAATCCACCTGTTTAACGCGGCGCTGGTCTTCCTGCTCTTGAGCACGCTGCTGTCGATCTACCGGGACCGACGACCTGAAGCCTTTGCCATTGTCACGCCGGCATCCCTCTCCCTGCTCGTCACCGCGGCCTGGGCGCTCGCTCCGATCAACCTGACGGCCGTGCTGTTTGTCGTTCAGCGCATGGAGAGCCTGTCCACGCTCTTCATGCTGTTGGGCTTGCTGGCTTACACGCACGGCCGGCGCCTGATGGAGGCCGACGATGCCGGCGCGCGCGGCTGGCGCTGGATTCTCCTCGGCCTGCTGGGCTGCGGCAGCCTCGCCGTGCTGAGCAAGGAAAGCGGCGTCATGCTGCCCGTCTATGCCCTGATCATCGAAGGGCTAGTGTTCGGCTGGGGTAAGCCTGGAAGCCACGTCCGCAAGAATCTTGTCCGACTCTATACGTTTGTGCTGTTGTTGCCGGGCCTTGCCGGCCTGGCCTGGTTGGCGCCTTCGACCCTGTCTGGCGCTGCGTTCGTGGATCGCCCCTTCACCCTGTCCGAGCGTTTGTGGACGGAATCCCGGGTGATCTGGGACTACCTTGGCTGGATTGTCGCGCCATCCCCGGCCACGCTGTCGCTGTACCATGACGCCTACCCGATCTCGCGTGGGCCGCTAGCCCCCGCCACCAGCCTGCTGGGCGCGCTGGGACTCGTGACGCTGCTTGTTGTTGCCGTCGCCCTGCGAAAAAGGGCGACCTTGTTCAGCCTGGGCGTGTTCTGGTTTCTGACGATGCACCTGCTGGTTTCCACGGTATTGAGCCTTGAATTGGTCTTCGAGCACCGGAACTACATGGGGTCGCTCGGCGTTTTCCTGGCAGTATTCGCGCTGATTTTCACGCAACGAAACGCGGCGCGAATGAAAGTTGCGTGTTATGCAATTGCATTGGCGGCGATCGCCCTGTATGCCATCCTGACTTTTCTTCGCGCCAATGAGTGGTCCGATCCACTGAAGCTGGCCTATTTCGAAAATAGCCGTCACCCGGAATCGCCCCGCGCCGCTTACGACTTAGGGCTCATGCTTACCAAAGCCAGTCCGCCCCCGGGAAGTATTGCTTTCGCCACCGCTATCCACACGTTCAAGCACGCGGCCGGCCTGCCGCGGACTTCGCTGCTCCCCCATCAGGCGCTCCTGTTCATGCATGGGAAACATCGTCTGAGCATTCCAGATGGGTGGTGGGAAAACACCTATGCCTACATTGAGAATAGACCGCTGTCGGCGCAGGACACCAACGCCCTTCATGCACTGCTCACGGCCCAAATGGAGGGCGTCATTCATCTCGACGAGGAGAAACTGGGCGCGTTGTTCAAATCGGCCTACATCCGCCACCGTCGCCGAGCGGATATCGTCACGTTGTACGCCAACTTCCTGCTGAACGTGGCGGGCAGCCATGCAGAAGCGGAGCCCTTCCTGCAGGAAGCCGTTGCGCGGGACCCACGCAATGTCCAGATGTGGACGAATCTCGTGCGTTATCAATTTGCTGTCGGCCGGTTCGCGGAAGCTGAAGCCGGTCTTTCCCGGTTGCGCAATCTGAACCGCTTTGGCCGACACGACGCAGTAGTTGCCGAACTCGCGGCCATGCGTCCGGCCCCGAAGCAAGGTCGTGTGCGTAGCGGCGGGGTGGAAGCCGGAATCCCATGATTGCCACCGCTCGAGTGCATCCGGACCGCTGGCAAACTCCACTGGGGCTTGCGGCAGTGCTGGCCCTGTGTGTGCTTGTCTACTGGCCCGGACTCCAGGGCGGCTTCCTGTTCGACGACTGGAGCAACCTCCCCCTTCTGGGAATGTACGGCGCGATCGACAGCCTTGAGAACCTCGTTCTGTATCTGCTCTCGGGTTTTTCCGGCCCCACCGGCCGCCCGTTGTCGCACCTGAGTTTTCTCCTCGATGCACGCGATTGGCCCGCGTCGCCTGTATCGTTCAAACGCACGAATCTCATCATTCATCTGCTGAACGGCGTCGCGCTGTTTGGATTGCTCCGCCAACTCACACTCGCACTGGGGGTGCGATCCGGCACAGCCGGAAAAGTGGCCCTGCTGGCTGCAGGAATCTGGCTACTGCACCCTTACTGGGTGTCCACCACCTTGTATGTGGTCCAGCGCATGACCCAGCTTTCGGGGCTGTTCGTGCTGCTCGGACTGTGGCTCTATGCGTGGGGTCGCATGCATTGCGCGCCTCAGCTTTCCGTTCGGCTCGGCTCGGTCATGCTGTTTTCCATCGCAGGATGCAGCGTGCTCGCGGTCCTGGCGAAGGAAAATGGTGCGCTTCTCCCGTTGCTCGCGATCATTCTCGAACTCACCGTCCTTGACGCACACGACCACCGCCACCATCGGACGCCCTCCCGCACGTTCCGCATTGCGCGCTGGATGGTGCTGGGGCTGCCAACCCTGTTCATTCTTCTCTACATGGCTCGCGGGATCCCTCCTCTCCTTGCTGGAGATCCCGGCGTACGCGAATTCACGCCGGGGCAACGGCTGCTGACCCAGGGACGGATGCTGTGGGACTACCTGTTCAACATCGTGCTTCCCAGGCCATCCTCCGGCAGCCTTTTCAACGACGACATCGTCATCTCCACAAGTCTGCTGCAGCCATGGAATACCGGGTTGGCGTGGGCAGGCTGGATCGCGTTGGCCACCTGGGCATTCAGAAGCCGACTACGCCATCCAGCCTGGGCGCTTGCCATTCTCTTCTTCCTGACCGGGCATCTGCTGGAATCCAGTCTCCTGCCGCTCGAACTGTATTTCGAACACCGCAATTACCTGCCTGCGGCAATGATCGGACTTCCCCCTGCCCTTTGGCTTGCCCAAACTCAAACACCACGCCTGACTGCTTCCGGACGCAGACAAATTGCACTCGGACTGGTCTCGATACTCGCTTTTCTGACCCTGATGCGCACAGACCTATGGGGGCGGCCGTTCCCGCAAGCGATGAAATGGGCGCAGGAGCACCCGAACTCACCCAGGGCACTGCATTATCTGGCCGGTTTCTGGCGCACGACGGGCAATCTTGACGAAGTCCTTCGCTTGAATCGGCTTGCTCGGGAGCTTGATCCAAGCGGGCTTCCCTGGTTGATCGAAGCGGCGACGCTCAACTGCAGTCGGGGGCTTGACCCATCGATCGAGATCGCGACACTTCTGGCTGCGCTGGATCGGCGCACCTACCCGTCGGCGGTCGCGACCGCGCAAGTCGCCCAATTTCTCGACCATCTACTCGATGGACGGTGCGCTGCCGTGGATACGCGGGCAACACTCGAACTGATTGCCGGGCTGGAGCAAACCGGCCAGGCCCAGACAACCCCGAGCTTCCTCACCATGCTCACGCAGCGGGAAGGGCGTGGCTGGCTCGTGCTCGGCGAACCCGAGCGGGCCATGGCCGTTTTTATCGCGTTCCGGGCTCGCGTGCCCGATGAGGGACCGCATCTTTCCAACGTGGCGATGCTGGCGAGCTTCGGCCATTATGAGCACGCGCTGGATCTGCTTGACCGAACACCCGCGCCCACCGACAGGACCGCCGGTTTGTCCATTGCCGCCCTCAAGACCATTTACATGGACGAGATCGGCTACTACCCCAGGGAGAAGACGCACTTGCGCGAAACCTTGCTTGCCGACATCACCAGCAGCAAATCGAGGCCCAGGGCGTCCAACCCGAACAAGCCTCCTGCAACGCATGAATGACGTGAGAGAATCCACAGTCTTCAGCCACCCCGACGATGGGCGACACCCATCCATTCAGTATCGGCTATGTCGCACCTAAACCTTCCAGCGGAAACGCACACCATGCCGAGCACAGCGACCACCGTCTCGCTGTCGATCATCCTTCCCGCGCGGAACGAGGCGGGTGCGATAGGCAACACCCTTGCCCACATCATGGAGCTCTATCCCGATGCGGACATCCTTGTGGTAGACGACGGATCCACCGACGGCACAGCCATCTTGGCCTCGGATATGGGAGCGCGAGTGCTGAGACACCCGTACCCGAAAGGCAACGGCGCGGCAATCAAGACCGGTGCCCGTGCCGCAAGGGGCGAGGTTATCGTCTTCATGGATGCCGACGGCCAGCATGACCCTGCAGACATTCCGCGCCTGCTTGTGCGCCTGGACGAAGGCTACGACCTGGTGGTCGGCGCCCGCCAGACGGGCTCACAAGCCAGCCTTGGAAGAGGTCTTGCCAACAAGTTCTACAACCGTCTCGCCACCTACATGACCGGGCATGAGGTGGAAGACCTCACATCCGGTTTTCGCGCGGTGCGCGCAGAACGGTTCCTCGAATTCACCTACCTGCTGCCCAATGGGTTCTCCTACCCCACGACCAGTACGATGGCCTTCTTCCGGGCTGGATACTCGGTTGCCTACGAACCGATCCATGCGTCCAAGCGCGTGGGAAAGAGTCATCTACATCCGGTGAAGGATGGCCTGCGATTCCTGCTGATCATTTTCAAGATCGGAACGCTCTATTCGCCGCTCAAGCTCTTCGCTCCATTGGCATTCGTTCTTTTCCTGCTCGGGCTCGGGTGGTACGGCTATACGTTGGCGATCATGGGTCGCTTTACCAACATGAGCGCACTATTGTTCACGGGCGGCGTCGTTGTCTTCATGATGGGACTGATCTCGGAACAGATCACGGCATTGATGTACAAGGACTCCGGAGACAAACATTGACTGCCACCCAAACCACTGCCATCGATCTGAACATGGCCCCGGGTGAAACCCTCACGGCCAAATGGCCAACTGACGGCCAGCGTTGATAGTGTCGCCTTCCGTTGCACGCCCCCAATCGGTCGAAGCGAAGCATGGCGCCATGCTCGTTAGCAGGAACTTTCCGCCGTTGGTGGGCGGGATGGAGCGTCTCAATTATCACGTTCTCGATGAACTCAGCGCAGTCTTCGATACCACGCTTGTTGGCCCGAGCGGAGCTGCGGAACACGCACGCAGGTCGGCACATGTGCGCACCTGTCCGGCAACACCGATTGCGTCGTTCCTGGCTTGTGCATGCGTCCAGGCTGTTTCGCTCGCTCGGAAGACGAAGCCGAGACTCGTCCTGGCCGGAAGCGGAGTCAATGCACCGCCTGCCTGGTTTGCAGCTCGGGCGAGCGGAGCAAAATTAGGCGTGTACGTTCACGGTCTGGATCTGTTGGTCGAGCACTTTGCATATCGACATGCATTTCTGCCCTTCATCCGCAGGGCCGACTTCTGGCTGGCCAACAGCAACGCGACGGCGAACGCCGCGCACGCGATCGGGCTCGAGTCTTCCCGCGTGCATCTGCTCCACCCGGGCGTCGCGATACCCGCCTCCCGCCCGACGGAGAGCGAACTAGACGACTGGCGCAAGCGCCAGAATCTGGGCACGCACCCCCTGATGCTCTCGGTCGGGCGACTTACCAGACGCAAGGGCCTTGTTGAGTTCATCCAGAAGGCCCTCCCCGCAATACACAATGCCCGGCCTGATGCCCTTCTTGTCGTGATAGGAGCCGAGCCGGGGAATGCCTTGCATAAAGGCACGATTGGGTACGAGGTGCTCCGCAGCGCCGCGCGTGAAGTCGGGCTGGAGGCGAGCTTGCGGATACTCGGGCCAGTCACCGACGCAGAATTGATCGTCGCCTATCGCGCTGCAGCCGCTCACATCTTTCCGGTGCGGGATCTTCCCGGGGATATGGAAGGATTCGGGATGGTCGCCATCGAAGCCGCTGCAAACGGATGCCCGAGCGTAGCCTTCGCCGTAGGGGGCGTGCCTGACGCTGTATTACCCGGGAAATCGGGCCAACTGATCATCCCCGACGACTACGCCAGCTTCGCCAGCCATGTTATCGAGCAATTGAAAGTCGGGCGCTCCTCCCAAATCGAGAACTCCTGCATGGAGTTTGCCAAGCGCTTCTCTTGGGAAGCCTTTGGACAGAAACTTCGCTGTTGCCCCCCAATTCAGGAGAGTGCCAGATGACCAAGGACCACCGTACCGTAGCTGCATTCTATAACGACGTGTACTACGCGAAATTGGGGGCACAAAGTGGAGTACCAGACCGCCACCTTCTGAGACTTGCCGATAGACTTGGTGTCAGCCCCGGCCAGAATGTGCTCGACATCGCGTGCGGAGCTGGACAGTGGTTGCAAGTTGCACATGGCAGAGGTGCCGAGGTTGCGGGAATAGACATTTCTGATCGTGCTATCGACGTATGCCGAAAGAACCTACCCAGCGGAAACTTTCACGTTGGACCCGCCGAGACCCTTCCGTTTCCGACAGAACACTTCGACATCGTGACCTGCCTCGGATCGCTGGAGCACTTTCTAGATCAGGCAGGAGCGCTATCCGAGATGCGACGCGTGGCGAAGCCTGGCGCAAGCATTCTGATTCTGGTTCCGAACTCGGGCTTTCCACCGTACAGAGCAGGCCTCTATCGTGGAACGCAGCAGAAGAATATTCGGGAAACAGTTCGATCCATTGAAGAATGGACCAAACTTTTCGATCATGCAGGGATCGAGGTATGCGATCGCTGGCGCGATTTGCATGTACTTTCACGAAGCTGGATCCTTCGGAAGCCATTTCCGATGGTTCCTTTGCGCTGCCTACAGGCTGCGCTCCTTCCGATATGGCCGATACGCTGGCAGTATCAGATCTATCATTTATGCAAGGCTAAACGCACCGAGTTAGCCGCTCACGTACCCGCTGACGCAGGCGTACTTAGCTGAAAATGAATACCGTGACACCTTGAACGGATATCGTGGGCCGAAGCGAAATATCTGCGCATCCGGTGCAGACGGGTCTTGTCTGCCCTTCGTCAGCCGCACAGACCAGAACGTTTTCTCAGCAAGATGTCCAGCTTACCCATCTCAATTGATAAAGGCTGCGTTAAGCTCGCTAAGACCTCGCCTCACGCTCGAGGGGGAGGCACAGCCGTTCAAGCATCGACGAAAGTGACGTGGCGCGATCGTGCCAACTCTTGACTGCCTGTGAACTGACACCATGCGGAGCGTGTAGTTGTTCCTCAAGCCTCATCGCGAGGGTTGCCGGTGACTCCGGAGGAAAAAGGCAGTCCGGTCGATCTGCGAGCAAGCTGGACATTTCCCCTACGTTGGCCGCCACGATAGGCGTCCCGCATGCAATGATCTCCTGAAATTTCTGTGGATAACAGTAGCGCCCAAAGTCTGAATCCCTGTTGCAAATCACCGCTACATCAAGAGCACTAAAAACATATGGAATGCGGTGTGCAGGAAGATCTCCAAGGTAAATAACGCGTGGGTGTCGAAGTCTTTTGATCACTCTGTCACATGGTCCGGCAAGAACCAGGTGCAGTGATGGAAGCCTTTCCGAAAGAATTCCAAAGGCATCAACCAGTGTGCTGATCTGGCGACTCGCGTCGAGTGCGCCAGCAGTGCCTATCAACATGCCCGACTCAGGAAGCCCCAGCGTTCGCCGCGCTTCGACCGCCAATATATGGCGAAAACGATTCGGATCAACTGCATTGCCCAATACAAGACTCGGGATTGTTCCAAGACGATATCTGGATCGGACATAGGCATCCAAAGTGTTGCTCACTACCGTCAGACCGACTGCATTTCGGCAGGCTAGACGCAGGAGCGCCTTCACCCCAGGCAAACGAGTCAGCCCAAAATGCTCATAGTTGTCGTAGAGATCGACGACATATGGCACGCCGACTGCGCGGCAAATCCACCATGCCGCAATTGCATGCCACGCGTCGGAACTGGCCCAAACCACGTCAGGGTTAAATTCCTGGACTGCCTGCCTTAGCCTCTGAAGGTGGCGAACACTGCTTGGTGGAAGAAATGGCACGCCATTCATCGACTCCCAACGTACGGTATTGGCACCACTGCCTTGGTAGATGCCCTCCTGCGTCGGCCTGTAACTCAGGACAAGCCCGCGAACCTCATGGCCTTGGGCAGCTAAAGCAGCAGGAATTTCGAACAGGCGACCATAGCGATCCCCAAGCAAATCACGGCCACTGTACTGGCGCTTGGCAATTACAAGTATCCGCACGTTATCAGAGCAGCACCAGAGCTTGGTGGTAGGCCTTGCGGAGGATCTCACCCAAGGTATCCAGCCTGACGCCACTGCCGCGCCGGGCGTGGTCTTTCAAGAGCAGTTTCGGACCACCTTTCTCCATGATGAAACTACAGGTCTTCCTGAGTTCGCGTACATAGCCCGCGTAGAACCATCTGCACAGCTTGTGCGGCATCAAACCCCAGTCCAGGAGCCCGGTCGATATGAAATGAGGACTGAATATCTTAACGCCGTGAAAATGGTAAAAGATCAGTGCCTCGCCGTCGGGACAAGGCTTTCCGTCCTGCCACGGCATAGGGACTCCCGCCCAGTTCCAGGGCGCGACCCCAGCCCCAGGGTGCCGAGCAATGACGAGATCGCTCCGATAACGCTCTGGCCACTCGTCAAGATACTTCTGATCTCCATATTTTCCATCCTCAGGGCGGTCATAGCACCATTCATGGCACTGGGCGCGCCACCGGTCGAGGCAGTCCATGCCCCCCGGGCTTCTTCGAAAAGACAGATACTGAACATTGAAGCGACCGTAGACCTCCTTACCTTTAAGGGACGGCGAGTATCGATGCTCGATTGCGAGGATGGACCGATCCCCGAGCTCAGTAAACAGAGGCTCAGGGGACGAATAGAAGTACAAATCGGCATCCAGGTAGGTGATGAGAGGAATCTCGAGCCTGGATTGAAGGAGGTAAAGCGGAAGATAGGGGCTCAGCGTGAAATAGTATTCGATGAGACTGCGACGATCTTTGACTTCAGACAGTTCCGGCGCCCAGGCTTCGAGGGTACCAAGAGGAACGGCCTCCAGGTGCTCAAGCCCCAGTGATCCCAAGACTTCCAATGTTCGCGCGTCCATGGCCAGGACAAACAGCTTGCACTTGCATCCGGATTCTATCAAAGAACGATAAAGGGTCAGCCCTCGGACCAGATAGTTGCTGTCAAAGTAGGTACAGAAGTAGTGCATGTCGGATTATCCAAGGGATCCCATAAAATGAAGCCGATACAGCAGGTCAGCCGCAGCAAGCAACACACTCCTGGAGTGCAAGGCATACCGACTCGATGTCGTTCTCGGCGAGCTCTGGATACATGGGCAGACTGAGAATTTCGCCGACAATCGACTCAGTGTGGGGAAGTGGAGCCGGTCGGCACACCTCCGCGGAGAACGCCGGTTGCTGGTGTACCGCAAGTGGATAGTGGATCAGCGTTCCTATTCCACAGTCCCCGAGTCGGCGTCTGAGCTCATCGCGAGCATGGGTCCTAATGACATACTGGTGAAAAACATGACTGCTTCCAGGTCGCTCGAAGGGAAGAACAATTGGCAATCCAGACAACCGTTCACCATACCGTTGTGCAACGGCCCTGCGCCGGTCGTTATCGAAACTGAGGAAGGGCAGCTTCTCCCTCAGAATTGCAGCTTGCAATTCATCAAGTCTGGAATTGAATCCAATGGTGTCACTAATATATCGAGCACGCCATCCATATTCCCTCAGGAGCCTTACTTGCTTTTCCAAATTTCGATCACTGCCAATGACCGCCCCGCCGTCGCCCAAAGCTCCTAGATTCTTGGTGGGATAAAAGCTAAAACAACCGAGGTTTCCCCATGTCCCGACAGGTCTTCCATCCAATAGCGCACCATGCGCTTGGGCACAATCTTCGACGACCGGCAAGCCTTTTTCCTGTGCCAATGCCATCAGGGCCGGCATGTCGGCCGCTTGGCCGTAGAGGTGCACGACTACCACAGCCCTGGCACTTGCAGCAGCTTGGCTTGCCAGGACGGATTCAAGACTGCCCGGAGACATGGTGTAGGACAGGGGGTCAATATCCACAAAGAGTGGGCGGGCTCCAATTCTAGCGATAGCAGCAATGGTGGCCACGGCAGTATGAGAAACGGTAACCACTCCATCACCGGCCTCTACGCCTACTGCTCGCAAAGCCAGTTCAATCGCGTCGGTGCCGTTAGCTACGCCAGCGGCCCACTCAGATCGCATCGCCCGCGCAAATTCCATCTCGAAGGCACTGACCTCCTCTCCCAGAATATACCAGCCGCTCTCCAGTACCCGCGCGACGGCCGCCTCAATGGCACTACGATGGGATGTGAAACTGGCTTTGGGATTCGACTGTGGAATGCTCACAGGTAGTCGCTCCCACATCGTCTGAAATACTCGAGTGTTCGGCTGATACCATCACGGAGCGTCACCTTCGGCGCCCATCCCAAGGTCTCACGGATGAGACCGAAGTCGGAGTAATAGTCGCCAATGTCGATTTTCTTCCGCTCAGCCGGGAACGTCTTAACCTCGAAGGAACCACTGCCATTCGCGGCGACCAGAATGTGGGCGAGTTCGGCCAGGCTAACAACCTCGTCCGAACCCAGATTGAAAACCATACCATCAGCCTTGTCATCTGCTGCAGAAAGAAGGAAGGCATCAACAACGTCCTCGACGTAATTGAAATCACGCAACTGCTCGCCACCCCAGACTTCGAACGCCTGGCCCTCCAGCAACCTTCGGATCCATACGCCGATGAAGGTCTGCCGAGCATCACGAATGCGCATTCCTGAGCCATAGGTATTGGTCAGACGCAATGCACTGGTACGCATGCCGTACACCTTGTGGTAAAGCAGGTGATAGCTCTCGCCAGCAATCTTATTGATGCCATTGACGTCAACTGGGCGAAGCGGGTGCTTTTCGTCAACCGGCAAGTATTCTGGTCGTCCGTAGATCTGACGGGTACTCGCAAAAACAACCTTAGCGCAAGGATTGTGGTGTCGCAGGGCCTCAAGTATCGAAAGCTGCGCGCGGCTGTTGATATCGAGATCCGTGTAGGGATCGTGCATGGAATCAAGGTGGCTCGTCTGTCCGGCAAGATTGAACACGACATCGACTCCCTGCACCAGATACTTCATGCTATGGGGATCTCGAACATCAGAAATATTGAGCCTGACATCCTTGCTGAAATCCGATATGTTCGTCAGATTACCGCCGTACTCCGGAATCAGGGAATCGACGAGGGTAACATCAGCCCCGGCTCCAACGAGGCGTCTGGCTAAGGAGGAACCGATGAAACCCGCGCCGCCGGTAATAAGTATTCGTTTGCCATGGAAGGTCATGATTACTCCCCCGAGAAAGGTTTGTGGGCGCGTACGAAATTGTCCAAGTAGAAATTGGGGTCCGCCCGCACCAGAGGCTGGACGCACACGCCAACCAATGAAATCGGGGGAATACACAGCATTCTCAAGCCCAGCCTGAAGAGCGTCGGCAGCGCTCTGATCCGGGCATTGAGGCCGTCGGCCAACAGCGCCAGGAGCGCCGACATTCCGCCAACCAGTTTCTCGTGTTCATCGATGTGGAAACCAGCAGCACGGAGTTTGTCCTCCAAGCCAAACGAAGTGTAGCGTAGGCAGTCCCAGGGCTGCTCGTGTTCAGGCCAGACAAATGGCACAGACAAAATCAGCGTACCACCCGGGGCCATGGTTCGATATATCTCATCCAGAAACACAGTCGGATCAAATACGTGCTCCAAAACCTGATTACACAGAATGCCGTCAAAATGACCATCAGAAAACGGGAACACGGCTCCTTCGTAAAATATGTCCGCCTGCTTCTTCGCCCGATTCTGCGGGGTATCTAGCTCCAGCCCGACTACTTCTCGGGCTTTCGTCATCAGGTGCCGGTATGGCTGCACACCGCAACCTACATCCAGGACTCTCCCACTCAGAGAGTCAACCGAGCGGCTCATCGCGCCATATAGGGCGCGCCGGGGGATGAAGTGCGGATTGATGAACAGTGCCCACCAAGGCGCTTCAAAAAGGGCGCGCTTTATGAGGCGATTCACCGGATTCCCCGAAGGCGTAACAGGAAGCCGTGGAAGCCCGCACCTACGCTCCCGCTAGACCAGATCGGGGGATCCTTCCCCTCCCACTGCGTGATCAACTCGTAACTGTGTCCCAAGCGTTCGATGAAGCGTCTCCGGTCGAAAAGCCAGGACGGATAGCTAGCCTTATACAACGCAGCAGGGATGCGTTGCACGGTAATCACCTCCCCGTTGAATGAACACGGATGACGGTCTACCAGCATGTACGGAATCCCCATAGATGCAATCTCGTCCATAAGTCGATAGGGATACTCCAGGTACTGAAGGACACTGGAAAGCAAGACGACATCCGGTAGCGGGCCTCCCGCATCCCTGACGGCCTCCAACGTCAGGTAAAAGCGCAGCAGGGGGGTTTCGAACTCGGCCCGACCGGCCTCAACGAGAGACTGTTGCTCCACAATACTCCACTCGAGTCTCAGATCGTCTGGAAGGTGGGCTCGGCACTGATAATAGGAACTGCCGAATCCACCACCGAAATCGACGACGCGCAAGCAATCGATCCGTCGTTCGACAACGATACGAAGCAACCCCGCAAGCAGCGGAAAGTGGGCTGGGATTTCAGCATGCGTGACACCATCCTGTTCCCATGCAGCCTCGCCTCGCCTGACCGCTCGCGCAGCGTCCAGCAGGCGACTCACGAGCTCCGCGTTGTCGTATCCGGCACCTTTCATTTTCGCTTCTTGCCAGGTGTCGTAGCGACCCTCGTAGGTGATGGCATAGCCAGCGAGCCGATTTACGAGATCCCTGGCGCCCTGCGGGATCCAGCGACGTATAAAACTCTTCCCGCGGGGGCTGCCCGTCATCCAGCGAAGCAAGTACATTTTTCCTGACTTAGGGTGTCTTTCCGGCTATCCTAACCCAACTTGTGCTCTCTAGTGTTGATCCCCCCGCTTCATGCCTAATGGTCTTGGCCAACGACGTCTTGCCCTCAATGTCCTGTGGTTGATACTTGATCGAGGCTTGCGGCTTGCCATAGCCTTCGCGGTGAGTGTGTGGGTGGCCAAGCGACTCGAACCAGCGGTGTTTGGAGTACTAAGTTACGCCAATGCAACGGTAGGTGTGCTTTCCTTTCTTGCCACTCTTGGGATAGAGGCTGTGGTAGTCAGGATGCTGGTCGAAGAGCCCGAACGGCGGATGGAAATCCTATCCAGCGCCATGCTCATGCGATTCTTGGGCGGGGCAAGCACCATCGCGGTTTCCTACGTTGTAGTGTGGTTGCTTCAACCTGACAAACCCATCTTCCTGCTGATTACACCTCTTATTGCAACAGCCAGCATGTTTCAGGCTGCGGAGGTGGTTGAATATTGGCTGCGGCAGAGACTCTTGTCTCACTGGATGGTTATTGTCCGCCAAGCTGTGTTGTTGCTGGGCGCCGGAGCCCGCTTGCTTGCGTTGACGACGGATCGTCCTTTAGTTTTTCTGGCCCTTATCCAGGCATTGGAGGGGCTACTCATTGCCCTTGCATTACTGACCGTGTATCAACGCCTTGGCGGCCAGGAACGATCATGGCAGCCGAGACTCGACCGAGTGCGAATGATATTCAGACAGTCATTGCCGCTCTTGATTTCTGCTATTTCCGTCGCACTTTACGCCAGGGTCGGCGTGCTGTTTCTTGGTCACTATCACAGCACGAACGACGTTGGAATTTACACCATCGCTGCCTTGATATCCGAAGCAACACACGCACTTCCTTTTGCGATCATGGCTTCGTATGCGCCGATTCTGTTAGCCATTCGCAAGAGCGACCCAGAGAATTTTGACCCGAAGGTCTATCAATGCATTCGTTTTGTGGCTGGATTGGGCCTGGTAGTCGCGTTGCTATTCACGCTCATTGCTGACTGGGTTGTTCCCTTCCTGTTCGGAGCGAAATATGCGGCCGGCGGCGTCATTTTGATGATTCATGTCTGGTCGGCAGTATTCGTGTTCGTCAGCACGGCGAGTGAGCCATGGTTCATGGGACACGGCAACCAAGTGTACTTTATTCCCAAGACACTCCTTGGCGCTGTAACCAACGTCCTGCTCAACCTCTGGCTTGTACCGGATTACGGAGCAAAGGGAGTGGCAATTGCAACGGTCATCTCATACTCCGTCTCAGCCTACTTCGCAAACGCCATATTTCCCAAAACCAGGCCTTTGTTCCGTTGGCAGACGAAAGCACTATGTTTGATGCCTTGGCATGACGAACTAACTGTAGGATCAAAAAGGGTAGGCAATGTACGACGGCTATAGGAAGTACGGTGAAAACGAAGCACGAGAATACGACGTTGCGCGGGAAGTGGAGCCGGTTTGGCACGCGGAGAATCGCTTTGTCGAAGAATACTTTCAAACATCCAATCCTGGGCGCTTGCTTGATGCCCCAGTCGGAACAGGGCGCTTCTTGCCTTACTACCATCAGGTAAGGGAGGTCGTTGGATTGGATATCTCCGAGTCGATGTTACTCGAAGCCAAGTCGCGGGTATCACGACTTGGCCTTGGGAACACACGTCTTACGTCCGGCGATATCTTCGCCCTCAGCTACCCCGATGCTTACTTTGATGTCGTTGTAAGCTGGCGCTTCCTACATCTGTTGCCACGGGAAATGCTTGTGCCTGCTCTACGCGAACTGCGGAGGGTAGCGTCCGGCGACGTGCTGATCCAAGCTTATCTCGCCCCAGGTCCATTGGGCATGCTCATCGGCGCAGTGCGACGTAGTCCGAGGACGGTCGCCCGCCTCCTCGGTTTTCCACAGAAGCACGGAGCAAAGGAAGCTTGGTCGCATATCCAGGCGTATCACCACTCATGGGAAACGCTGGTTTCCGCATTCGTTGCTGCAGAGATGCAGGTGAGTAGGAGGGTGAAACTTGCCCCCTACGGGGAGGGCGAGGCAGTAGCGGTAGTTTTGAGGAGAAAATAGGTGGGATGGGATCTTAAATGGAGGGTACGTGAGGTCGCCATCGCAGATTGTGTGCACTACTGTGGATTTCGGTATGGGCGGCGAGAGTTCAATCCGTATGAGAATTACGTTACAGGACTGGCTGAAAGATTGACGACAGTCGACCTTCGGAGCCGTTTTTTGGACTTTATCCGTTTTTATAGACCCCAGAGTCTTGGTGAGGCACTCGGGGTACCAACATCGCGCGCGATACCCCTTTGGTGGTTGCCTTGGAAGTCGTGGCGCAAACTATTCCGGCAAACTGGCTGGTGTGCGTCGCCTAACGAGATTCCCGACATCCTCACTTATTTTTGCGCGCAAGGTGTTCCGTGGATTCGTATCACTGAAGAATTCTTTTGGCTGGAAAGTGCATGGAAGGCTATTTCCACAAGCGGCTACCGTCCGCAAGAGCATTGCTACGTCACCGTCATGGAACTCGCGGACAACTCCGGCTCGTCTTTCCTCGTAACCGATGGCAACCACCGCCTCTCCGCACTAGCCGCCCTAGGGATGAAGACGGTGCTGGTAAGGCAGAGCAGGTTCTCGGTAGCCCATCGGAGCAGAGCAACTTTGTGGCCCCTGGTTCTCAGCAGGCATATAGGAGTTGCGGATGCTACGGCGTTGTTCGACGCTTACCGGCTTGGAAATCGATCAGTATTTCGTGCACTGCAACCAGCAAACATTCTTGACAACCATGGCAATGAAATGAGTGAACTTGAGTTGCAAACACTCATCGAGACATCAGATCCACCGAGAATACCGTAGGCAGCCGGATGGATGCCTTTTCAAGTGCCAGCACCATGATCGAACTTGTATTTTCTTGCAGACCAGTACAGCAAAACGCCCAGACGCCGGCTACGATGCTCGAACTCTTCATGCTGGAGTGAGGGGATACCGCGGTGTATCACCACCAATAGGCCCGGTGCGGTTTCATGCCCTCGTCCGATTGGTCCAATACATTCTGCTCGATGGCATAGAGTCGATTTCCGGGCCCTCGTCAGTGCCTTCGAGCATAGGAACCGCAGAGAAGCACCTGCGCAGAGCCATCCGCAGGGCGCCACGCCGACAGTGGCCTGCAGAGTATTCATGAGGCTCACCAAAATACATGCAGCGGCAATATATCGATGCTGCAAACTGAGACTGCGAAGCGAGTTTGGCTCTTGCGACCGCTACTGGTCGGAACTTGGTTTCAACTACACGGTCTCGCCGCGAATCGACGGCGTCGGACTTCGGCAAACAGAGCCCCGGCGGCAATGCAAGCGGTGCGCGTCATTCAGCATTCACTCCTCATCTCGGGCTAAAGATTTCCCACAAACTGCCGATACCCTGAACAGCAACCCTGGATGTTCTGCAATGAAGCTCACCCGGCTCCACTCCCTGTCGATGCAACTCGCCGCCGTGCTCTGGCTGTGCGCTGGGGGACAGGCGTATGGCGCCGACTGGCAGAAGGTGCTCGGCGACCGCGGGCGCACGGTGGAGATCGACCGGGAGAGCATCTTCGACTCGGACCGGGGCACCAAGGTGTCCTGGGGGCGGGTGGTGCTGGCGGACGCGGAGGCGGCCACGGCAGGGTATCGGACGATCAAGGCGTTGAACCGTTACGACTGCCCGCAGCGGAGTTTCTTCACGATCAAGCGGGTGTATCTCGACTTCAACGAGCGGGTGCTGCGTGAAGAATCGGTCGCCGACCAGACCCCGGTGGTCGTGACGCGGGATACCGCCGACGAACGGATGTGGCGCGAAGTATGTCGGCCTCCGGGCGGGGCCGACCTGCAGCAGATTGCCGAAGCGGCCAGCAAGGCTGCGGCCAGTGCCGTCACTGCGGCTAAGCCCGTGGCTGCCGCACCCGCGATTGCGCCGCCACCGAAAGTGGTGCCGGTGGTCGAGGCGAAGAAGGCCGACGTCGCACCGAAGCCACCGACCGCGGCGCCTGTTCCCGCAACACCTGTCACGTCGGCTGCGGCGCCCGCGAAGACGGCCGCGCCATCGACACCGCCGGCCGCCACCACGGCACTCGGAAAGCCGGTTCAGGTCATCAAGCCAGGATCCACGCCGGCGGCGATGCCGATTCCGTCCATCCGGCCAGATCTGGCCGCGCTGGCAGCGAAGAACCAGGCGCAGATGGTGCGCCCGGCCAACGCCACGCCGGCTGTAACGACCGCGCGTCCTCCTGCGCCTGCCACTCAACCGACACCAGCCACTTTGCCACCGCCAGCGATCGTTTCCTCAGCTGCACCACCGCCTGCGCCAGCTCGGGCTGCCCCGCGCCCAGCCGAAACCCGCGCCGCGCGTCGGACACCCGCGCCCCGCGCACAAGCGATTGCGGCGCCTCGCCCGAAACCGCAGACCACCTTCCGCCCCCCGCAAGGAGAAGGCTGGAGCTATGCCGGCGACACCGGGCCCGATCGCTGGGGCGGCCTGCGCCCCGACTGGAAGCTTTGCAGCACAGGGCTCCGCCAGTCGCCGATCGATCTGCGTAACGGGATCGCGGTTGAACTGGACCCGGTGAAGTTCGACTATGGGGCGACGCGGTTCCGCATCATCGACACCGGCAACATGCTGCGGGTGAATGTGGACAGCGGCATGACCATGGAGGTGCGCGGCCAGCGCTACATGCTGGACTACATCACCCTGCATCGCCCTTCCGAAGAGCGCGTGGGCGGCGGCGCCTCCGACATGGTGGTGCACTTTCACCACCGCGACGGCGATGGCAAGCCCGCAATGCTCGGCGTGCTGCTGGCAGTGGGCGAGCAACGCAATGCGCAACTGCAGGTGGTGCTCAACAACCTGCCGCTGGAAAAGGGCAGCACCTACATGCCGGAAGCGACGATCGACCTTGCTGCCTTGCTGCCGTCCAACCCGGGGCATTTCCTGTACATGGGCTCGCTCACCACGCCGCCGTGCACCGAAGGCGTGCTGTGGGTGGTGATGAAGGAACCGGTCGTGCTATCGGCCGGGCAACTGGAGATCTTCACCCGGCTGTACCCGCGCAACTCGCGTCCGATCCAGCCCACCGCCGGGCGTCTGGTGCTGGAATCGCGCTGATGCCTGCCGTCGCATAGCGCCGCGCCTGCTCACCTCGCAGCCAGCGCCTCGCCCAGGAAGCGCTCGACCTTGGGCACGGTCGCAAAAGCGACATTGAAGCGCAGCCAGGGGCTGGGCTGCATCTGCGGGCGGAAGACCTTGCCGGGGGCGAGCATGATGTCTTGCGCGGCGGCGGCTGAGGCCAGGCATGCGGCATCCTCGATACCGGGTGGCCGCGCCCACAGGAAGACGCCGCCTTTGGGCTCCAGATACACCTCCAGTCCTACCCGCTCGAGCATGCGCAGGCACGCGTCGGTGGCTTGGGTGAGACGCCCCTGCAGGCGATCGATGTACTTGCGGTAGTGACCGTCGGTGAGCATCTGGTACACCAGTTGCTCGTTGAACTCGCTCGACGCCACCGTGGTGAGCGTTTTCACGTCGGTCAGCTCGGCGGCGAGGTCCGGGCGCGCGGCGAGGAAGCCCACCCGCAGGCTGCCCGACAGGGTCTTGGAAAAGCTGCCGACGAAGATCACCCGGTTGAGCTGGTCGAGATTGGCCAGACGGGTGGTGGCGTGGGGGTGGAAATCGGCATAGGTGTCGTCCTCGATCACCAGGAAGTCGTGCTTCTCCGCCAGCTGCAGGATACGGAAGGCCACCCCCGGCGACAGGTTGGCGCCGGTCGGGTTGTGCAGCACCGAATGGGTGAAGAACACGCGCGGCTTGTGGTGGGCGAGCAGGGCTTCGAGCTGCTCGACGTCGGGGCCGTCGAGGTTGCGCGGCACGCCCACCAGCGTGGCCCCCTGCAGCCGCAGGTTGCCGAAGAAATTGAAGTAGCCCGGATCATCCACCAGCACGGTGTCGCCCGGCTTGACCAGATGACGGGCAAGGATGTCGAGGGCGCGGGTGGCGCCCTCGGTGAGCACGATCTGATGCGGCGCGGCGCCGATGCCGAATTCGGCCAGCTTGATCTGCAACTGCTGGCGCAGCGGCAGATAGCCCTGTGCGGTGCCATAGGCGGTCAGGCGCGCATCGGGGCGCCGCGACAAACTGCGCAGGTGGCGGCGCAAGCCTTCGCCATCAAGCCAGTCGGATGGCAGCCAGCCGGCGCTGGCCTTGATCTGCCCCGGCCGATCATCGAGCGCCTGACGCATCATCCAGGCGACGTCCACCGCCCGGTCCACACTCGCCAACTGACGCCCTTCGCCGCCTTCGTGCCGGGGCGCGACATAGAAGCCGGAGCCGCGGCGCGAACGCAGATAGCCCAAGGCCACCAGCCGGTCGTAGGCCTCGACCACGGTAAAGCGGCTCACCTGCTGGCGCTCTGCCAGCTTGCGGATCGGTGGCATTTTCATGCCCGGGCGCAGGATGCGATCGTCGATCTGGGTGCGTACCGCATCGACAATCTGCTCCACCAGCGGCATGGCCTGCGTATTGTCCAGACTGACCATCAGCATCTCTTCCTCCTGAATTCACCAGTCCATGTGCATGGACCTGTACTGCTCGCACGACCGATACGATTCAGCGCATCGCCACACAATGTGTCCGTTCAAGATCGACAAGTGTCAGGTAGTGTCTGACTGACGATGAACGATTGTCAAGGAGACCGACATGCGCCCGAACCGGAAATTCCTGCTTCCCCTGCTGCTGACGGCGGCCCTGCTTGCGGGCTGCGGTGTCGTGCCGGCTGATGGCCAGATCGAACTCCTGTGGCCGGAACGGCAATCGATCTTCCGACTCGACGCGGCGCGTACCCGGCTCGAGGTGTTCTCGATCCGCGGCGGCATTACCCCGCTGGGGGCCGTTCCGCTCCCGGCGACCCTGTGCCCCGGTGCGATGGCGCTCGACGCGGCGGAGAACCGGCTATGGCTGTGGAGCGCTCAGGGCGGCGTGGTCATCGACGCGCGCAGCCTGAAGGTGGTGCGCCAATGGCAGTCGGAGACCCACCCGGAGACCGCGGTTCCGGGGCGGGTGAGCATGGTGGCGCTGCAACTCCCCTTCCGCCCGGGCTGCCATTCCAGCGCAAAAACGCTGCATGCAATGCGGGAAGCGCCAACAAAAGATTAACTTGCGGGATCCATCCGGCTCGTCTTTAATGACTAACCAGTCAGTTATTAACAGAACGAGCCGTGATGAATTTCCCCATCGATCAGTGCCCGCAGACCACCGCACGGCACACGCCGGACCGCGTCATCCCCCTCATCAGCGGAAGGTATCCGGATGTCCGCTGAACGCAACGCCCCGCGCCGTCGGCGCAAGGAAGCGCGGCCCCAGGAATTGACCGCGGCCGCGCTGACGCTGTTTGTCGAAAAGGGCTTCGCCGCCACCCGGCTCGATGAAGTCGCCGCGCGGGCAGGCGTTTCCAAGGGAACGCTCTATCTCTACTTCGACAGCAAGGAAGCGCTCTTCCAGGCGGTGATCCGCGAAGGGGTGATCCCGGCGATCGAAGCCGGCGAGGCGATGCTCGCCGGGCAGGCCGACGACCCGGCCACCCTGCTGCGCTTCGTTTTACAAGGTTGGTGGGATCGTATCGGCAGCACCGCCCTCGGCGGCATCCCGAAGCTGATGATGTCTGAGGCCGGCAACTTTCCCGAGGTTGCCCGCTACTACCACGAAGCGGTGATCCAGCGCGGTCTCGCGTTGCTGCGCACCGTGGTCCAGCGCGGCATCGACCAGGGCATTTTTCGTCCGGTCGATCCGGCGCTGATCGGCGCCCTGCTGATCGCCCCGCTGATCCACCTCGCGAACTGGCGCAACTCGTTTGCCGCATGCTGCGACAACGGACTCGACGCGCAGGCCTATGTCGACGCTCACATCGATCTGGTCCTCAACGGGCTCACCGTCCGCCCCGGAGTACCCCAATGAAGCCACTGCCCGCGCTGTATGCGCTGCCACTGCTGCTGTCGCTGTCCGCCTGCTCGCCGCCGCCGGCCACCGCCCCGACCCCCCGTGCGGTGCTGGTGCGCACCGTGGGCGAGGACGTCGGGGCGCCGGTGATGCAGGTCTACACTGGCGAGATCCGCGCCCGTTTCGAAAGCGACCTGGCCTTCAGGCTCGGCGGCAAGCTGATCGAACGCAAGGTGGATGCGGGCGCCCGTGTCAGTCGCGGCCAGGTGCTCGCCCGCCTCGACCCGCAGGATGCCCGCCTCGCAGCGAGTGCGGCCACCGCCCAGGTGGCCGCGGCCGAGGCCGATGCGGCGCTGGCGCGCGCCGAGTTGGCGCGCACCGAAACCCTGCTGGCGAAGAACTTCATCAGTGCTTCCGCGGTGGATACCCGACGCACCGCGATGCAGGCGGCCGCTGCGCGTCTGCGCCAGGCCCGCGCTCAGGCCGCGACCGCGAGCAATCAGACTGCGTACACCGAACTGGCCGCCGACAGCGAGGGCATCGTCACTGCGGTCGTCGCCGAGGCGGGTCAGGTGGTCGCCGCCGGACAGACGGTGTTGCGCCTGGCCCGCCCGGGAGACCGCGAAGTGCTCGTCCACGTGCCCGAGAGCCGGGTGCAGCAGCTTGCACCGGGCGCGCCGGCCGCCGTCCGGCTGTGGCTTGCGCCGGAACAGTCCCGCGCCGGGGTGGTGCGCGAGGTCTCGCCCGCGGCCGATCGTGCGACCCGGACCTATGCGGTACGCGTGAGCATCGCCGACGGTGACGATCTGCCGCTCGGCGCCACCGCCAGCATCGCCCTCGGCAGCGTCGCCCCGCAGCAGAGCGTACTGCCCTTGAATGCGGTTACCCGCCACAACGGCCAGGCATCGGTATGGTTGGTCGATGACGCCGGCGCGGTTGCGCCGCACACGGTCGAGATCGTCGCCTTCCGCGAGGATGGCGCCGTGCTGCGCGGCACGCTCGCGCCGGGAACCCGGGTGGTCGTCGCCGGCGTGCATCAGCTGGTCGCCGGCGAAACCGTGCGTCCGATCGAGGAAGGCAGCGCACCCGCGCTGGATGTAAAGCGATGAAAGCCGACGAGTCGCGCTTCAACATCTCGGGATGGGGCCTGCAGCATCCGGCCCTGGTGCTGTATTTCCTGATCGCACTGACCCTGATCGGGCTGCTCTCCTACACCCGCCTGGGGCAGTCGGAAGATCCGCCATTCACCTTCAAGGCGATGGTGGTACGTGCCGAATGGCCCGGTGCCAGCGCACGCGAGGTGGAACAGCAGGTTACCGACAAGATCGAGAAGAAGTTGCAGGAAGTCGCTCAAGTCTACGTAGTACGCAGTTACTCCAAGCCTGGCGAAGCGCTGGTGTTCTTCCTCGCCAAGGATTCGACCCCGGCACGCGACATGCCGGAGGTCTGGTACCAGGTGCGCAAGAAGGTCGGCGACATCCGCGCCACGCTGCCGACGGGCGTGCAGGGGCCGTACTTCAATGACGAGTTCGGCGACACTTACGGCAACCTGTTCGCCCTGGTCGGCGCCGGCGTGCCGCATGCAGAGCTCAAACGCAACGCGGATGCGATCCGCAACGAGTTGCTGCGGATTCCCGACGTCGCCAAGGTCAGCTTCTTCGGCGAGCAGTCGCAGCGCGTCTTCATTGAACTGTCGAACACCAAGCTCGCCACTTTCGGCCTCGATATTGCCGACATCGCCGGCGCGCTGTCGGCGCAGAACGCCGAGACCGGCGCCGGATTTTTCGAAAGCGCCGACGAGCGCATCTGGTTGCGCACCTCGGGCCAGTTCGACGATCTCGATGCGATTCGCGACACCCTGATCCGGGCTGGCGGACGGGCCTTCCGCCTCGGTGACGTGGCCGAGATCCGGCGCGGGCTGGTCGACCCGCCGGGCGAGCGCATGCGCTTCATGGGCGAGGACGCATTCGGGATCGGGGTGTCGATGCGTGCCGGTGGCGATATCGTCGCGCTCGGTCGCGATCTCGACGCCGCCGTCGGCCGGATCGAGGCCCAGCTGCCGGTGGGCATCCGGCTCGAACGGGTGGCCGACCAGCCGCGGGCGGTGCGCAGCTCGGTCGGCGAGTTCGTCAAGGTCCTGATCGAGGCGGTGGCGATCGTGATGGCGGTGAGCCTGATCTCGCTCGGGCTGCGCACCGGCGTGGTGGTGCTGATCATCATCCCGGTGGTGCTGTCGATCACCTTCGTGTTCATGGATCTGTTCGACATCGGTTTGCACAAGATCTCGCTCGGCGCGCTGATCATTGCGCTCGGCCTGCTGGTCGACGACGCCATCATCGCGGTGGAAATGATGGCGACCAAGATGGAACAGGGCTGGGAGCGCGCCAAGGCAGCGAGTTATGCCTACACCTCGACCGCGATGCCGATGCTGTCGGGCACGCTGGTGACCGCGGCCGGCTTCCTGCCGATCGCCACCGCAGCGTCGAGCACCGGCGAGTACACCCGCTCGATCTTCCAAGTCACGGTGATCGCGCTGTTGGTGTCGTGGGTCGCCGCGGTGCTGTTCGTGCCCTATCTGGGTTTCCACCTGCTGCCGGACTTTCGCAAGCAGAACGGCAAACCGTCGCCGCTCGCACGTCTTGCCGCGCGCGTGTCGCCCGCTCTCGGCCGGCGGTTGGCAGAACGCGCAGCACACCGCCATGAGCAACACGACGAGTTCGCGATCTATCACACGCCCTTCTACACCCGCTTTCGCGCCCTCGTTGACGGCTGCGTGCGCCGGCGCTGGCTGGTGATCGGGCTCACCGTGCTGCTCTTCGGGCTATCGATGGTCGCCTTCGTGCGTCTGGTTCCGCAGCAGTTCTTCCCCGACTCCACCCGGCCGGAGCTGCTGGTCGACCTGCGCCTGGCCGAAGGCGTCTCGCACCGGGCGACCGAGGCTGCGGTGAAGCGCCTCGAAGCCTATCTCGACCGCCAGAACGGAATCGACAACTACGTGGCCTGGCTCGGCGGCGGCAGTCCGCGCTTCTACCTGCCGCTGGATCAGCAACTGGCGCAGACCAACTTTGCCCAGTTCGTGATCCTGACCAAGAACACGGCCGAGCGCGAGGCGCTGCGCGCCAAGTTGATCCGGCTGTTCGAGGACGAACCGTGGCCGCTACAGGCGGCCATCAGTCGCCTCGAGAACGGCCCGCCGGTCGGGTTTCCGGTGCAATACCGGGTAAGCGGACAGGACGCCAGCGAAATGCGTCGCATCGCCCACCAGGTCGCCGATGCGATGCGGCGTAATCCGCAACTCTCCAACGTCCACCTCGACTGGGAGGAGCCGTCGAAGGCCGTGCACCTCAAGATCGACCAGGACAAGGCGCGTCTGCTCGGCGTCTCCAGCCAGGACGTCGCGCAACTGCTCGCCACCTCGCTGCAGGGCACGACCGTGACCCAGTTCCGCGAGGGCAGCGAAACCATCTCGGTGGTGCTGCGCGGCGCCGCGTCCGAACGCGTGCAGCTCGGTCTGCTGCCGGATCTGTCGGTGCCGGTGGCCGACGGCCGCAGCGTGCCGCTGGCCCAGGTCGCAACCGCCGAATACGGCTTCGAGGAGGGCGTGGTGTGGCGCCGCAACCGCATCCCGACCGTGACCGTCCGCGCCACGCTGTATGGCACGACCCAGCCTGCGGTGGTGGTGGGCCAGCTCGCCGCGCCGATCGACGCCATCCGCGGCAGTCTGCCGCTGGGCTATCGGCTGGAAGTCGGCGGCTCGGTCGAGGAGAGTGGCAAGGGCGGCAGCTCGGTCGTGACCGGCGTCCCGCTCTTCGTGCTGGTGGTGCTGACCGTGCTGATGCTGCAACTGCAGAGCTTCTCGCGCACCTTCATGGTGGTGCTGACCGCGCCGCTCGGCATGATCGGCGTCACCGCCTTCCTGCTCGCGTTCGACAAACCCTTCGGCTTCGTCGCCATGCTCGGCACGATCGCCCTGTCGGGCATGATCATGCGCAACTCGGTGATCCTGGTCGACCAGATCGAACAGGACCTGCACGCAGGCCACGCGCCCTGGGAGGCGATCGTGGAATCCACCGTGCGCCGCTTCCGCCCAATCATGCTGACCGCGGCCGCGGCAATCCTGGCGATGATCCCGCTGTCGCGCTCGGCGTTCTTCGGCCCGATGGCGGTGGCGATCATGGGCGGGCTGACCGTGGCCACGCTGTTGACCATGCTGTTCCTGCCCGCGCTTTACGCCGCGTGGTTCCGGGTCAAACCGGCCCCCGGCCCGAGCGCGTCGCCCGCGGCGGTCGCGGGGCGGTGACGAACCATGCTGCTCCCACCGGCCCGTCGCCCCCCACTGCAGGCGTGCGGTGCACCAACTACGCTAGAATACGAAAGTTTTTCGTTTGAACACTTAATACATTAGCGTGTGCTAATATTTCGCCAGGAGTACCTGATGAATTTCGAACAAGCGCGCTTCAACATGGTAGAGCAGCAGATTCGCCCCTGGGAGGTGCTGGATCAGGGCGTGCTCGACCTTCTGATGACCGTCAAGCGCGAGGAATTCGTGCCTTCCGCCAGCCGTTCGCTGGCCTTTGCCGAGGTGGAGATCCCGCTGCCCTGCGGCCAGGTCATGCTCAAACCGGTGATCGAGGCCAAGATCCTGCAATCGCTGCAGCTCCACCGCTCCGACTCGGTCCTCGAAATCGGCGCCGGCTCGGGTTATTTCGCTGCCCTGCTCGCGGCCAAGACCGAGTGGGTGCGCACCATCGACATCGAACCCGAACTGGTGAAGCTCGCATCCGCCAACCTCGCCCGCAACGGCGTCGACAACGTGATCGTCGAGGAAGGCGATGCCGCCCAGGGCTGGGCGGAGCGTGCGCCTTACGACGTGATCGTGGTCTCCGGCGGCCTGCCCTTCGTGCCGCAGTCGCTGCTCGCGCAACTGAAGGTCGGCGGTCGCCTGTTTGCCTTCGTCGGCGAAGCGCCGGTGATGAAGGCGCGCCTGGTGAGCTGCGAGTCCGAAGGCCGTTTCCGCACCGAGGACATCTTTGAAACCATGGTGCCGATGCTGCGCAATGCGGCACGTCACGACAGCTTCAGCTTCTGACCGATCGCCATGCGCCAGATATCTCCCGTAGAACTTGCCGAGTGGCTCGATGACCCGCGGCGCCCGGCGCCGCTGCTGCTCGATGTGCGCGAACCCTGGGAGTTCCAGCTCTGTCACATCGAGGGCTCGCAAGCGATACCGATGGGCGCGGTTCCCGCCCGCAGCAACGAACTCGACCCCGAGCGCGAGATCGTGGTGATCTGTCATCATGGTGGCCGCAGTGCGCAGGTTGCGATGTTTCTCGAACGTCAGGGCTTCGGCAAGGTGATCAACCTTGCCGGCGGTGTGAACGAATGGTCCGCCCGGGTCGATCCACAAATGCCCCAGTACTGAGAACCACGGAGAACCCGATGAAGCGAGTGATTGCGGTATGTCTTTCCAGCCTGGTTGCGGGCGGCGCGTTCGCTGCCGACCTGATGCAGGTGTACCGTGATGCGCTCGCCAACGACGCGGTGTTCTCGGCCGCCCGCGCCCAGCTCGAGGCCGGGCAGGAAAGGGTGGTGCAGGGCCGCGCCGGGCTGTTGCCCACGATCGATGCCTCGGCCAATACGACCTGGAACGAGCTGGACTCGGACGACGCGTTCGGCATCCAGCGCGATAGCCGGTTCAACAGCAACGGCTATGCCGTGCAGCTCACCCAGCCGCTGTTCCGGTGGCAGAACTGGGTGCAGTACAAGCAGGGTGAACTGCAGACCGCCCTTGCCGGCAGCCAGTTTGATCTGGCGCGGCAGGATCTTGTCCTGCGCGCGGCCGACGCCTACTTCAACGTGCTCAATGCGCAGGATGCGCTGGAGGCGGTCAGTCAGTTGCGCACGGCGGCGGCCGAGCAGCTGGAGATCTCCAAGACCAGTTTCGAAGTCGGCACGGTGACGATCACCGACGTCCACGAAGCGCAGTCCCGTTTCGATCTTGCCTCGGCGCAGGAGATCGCGGCGCAGAACGAGCTCGACGTGCGTCGCCAGACCCTCGCCCAGGTCATCGGCAAGGAGCCCGAGCCGCTTGCCCGGCTGCGTCCGGGCGTGGCGCTGCAGCGGCCTCAGCCCGACAACATCGGCGAATGGGTGGTTGCGGCCGAGCAAGGCAGCATCGGGGTGCAGGCGCAGCAACTGACACGCGAGATCGCCATCCGCGAAGTCGAGCGCGCGCGCGCCGGACATCTGCCCACCGTCGACCTCGTCGCCACCCACGCGCTCAGCAAGCGCCCCACGAACCAGATCGGGCGCAGCGAGAGCACGGCCATCGGTCTGCGCCTCAACGTGCCGCTCTTTCAGGGCGGCGGCATTTCCTCGCGCGAACGTGAAGCGGCCGCGCTCAAGCTCAAGGCCGACGCCGACCTCGAAGACGCCCGCCGCAGCGCCGCCCTCGCCGCCCGCCAGTCCTATCTTGGCGTGACCAGCGGCATGGCCCAGGTTCGGGCACTGGAAGCGGCCAGAATTTCGTCGATCTCCGCGCTCGATGCCAACAAGCTCGGCTACGAAGTCGGCGTACGGATCAACATCGACGTGCTCAACGCCCAGAGCCAGCTTGCCGATACCCTGCAGCGCCTGTCCCGCGCGCGCTACGACACCCTGCTTGCCCAACTGCGCCTGAAGGCGGCCGCCGGCACGCTGGGAGAAGACGACGTGCAGGCGATCAACGCGCTCCTCATCGATCAGTAGCGCCCGCGTCGGTAGCACCGTCGGCCGACGGGCCCGGCGCCTGTCCGCCGCGGCCACCACAACCCATCCTGCTCCAGCCAGGCCCCGCTCAGGCGGCACCCCGTCCCATTGCCATCCGGTAGATCAGCGGAATCGCAAACAGGGTGAGCACGGTGGAGAATCCGAGCCCCCAGACGATGCTCGCCGCCACCGGCCCCCACATCAGCGACTTCCCACCCAGGCCGATGGCAAGTGACAGCAGCCCGCCGATCGTGGTCGTCGAGGTGATCAGGATCGGCACCACGCGGCGGCGCCCGGCGTAGATCGCGGCATGGTGCACGCTCATGCCCGCGGCGCGGCGCTCGTTGGCGGCATCGATCAGCACGATGGCCGAATTGACCGCAATGCCGGTCAGGGCGATGACGCCGTAAAGCGTATAGAGCGACAGCGGATTGCCCGAGATCAGCAGGCCGAGCACCACCCCGGTGAAGGCGAGCGGCACGGTCACCAGGATGATGAACGGCTGCCAGTAGCTGCGGAACTGGGTCGCGAGGATCAGGTAGATCAGGCCCACGCCGAGCGCAAACAGCTTGCTCATCGAATCGATGCTTTCCTGGATATCCTCGAGCTCGCCCGAGTAGTCCAGCTCGACCGACGGATACTGTGCCCGCATCGCGGCCCATGCCGTCTTCAGACGCTCGTTCGCGCTCACGGTGTCGATCTGCGCCTTGTCGATCTCGGCCTCGACGGTGATCGCACGGGTCAGCTGGTAGTGACGGATGTAGCCCTTGGACAAACGGATCTGGTGATCCACCAGTCCGCCAAGATGCACGCTGCTGCCGTCGTCCAGCTGCACCGGTCGCTGCAGAAACTCGGCGATGTCGTTCAGCGCCTCGGGCCGGGCGCGTACCACGACCTCGACCTTTTCGCCGCCGTCGCGCGTGGTGGCGACCATTTCGCCCTCGCCATACAGGCGCAGCAGGCGCGACACCTCGCCGGCGCTGACCCCCGCCCGTGACAGCTTCTCGCGGTTCAGCACCAGGCGCAGTTCGCTCCGGCCGGGCATATCGTCGTCGGTAATGTCGTGCACGCCCGGCAGCTTCGCCACTTCGGCGAGCAGCGCATCGGCCGCCGCCCGCAGCTGGGCGTAGTCGTCGGACTTGACCTTGATGCTGATCGGCCGCGCCGTCGGCGGGCCGCCCTTGAGCTCGAGGAAGGAAAAACGGGCCTCGCCGCCGAGGGCCTCGATCTGCGGACGCAGGCCGGCAATGATCTCGGCGGTATCCCGCATGTCCCCCTTTCGCGGCAATAGCGAAACCAGCACCTGCCCGTACTGATCGCCGTAGACCGGCTCGGTGTCGGTGAACTTGATCCCGGCATAGCTGGTCACCGCCCGCAGTTCGGCGCCATCCAGTGCCGACTCCACCACCTTGAGCGCGCGGTTCGTCTCCGCGAGGGAGCGCTCCAGGGTGACGCCGGGAGGCAGATCCACGCTGACGTAGAACAGCCGCATCGAATCGAAGGCGAAAAACTCCACCTTCACCAAGCCTGCACCCAGCGCGCCCCCCGCTCCCGCCATCACCAGCAGGAGCGCGGCCAGCGTCCGCTTCGGCCGCCGCAGCACGAACACCAGGGCTTGCGAGTACTTGACCCGCACCCGGTGGGTAAACCGTTCGCGTAGCTCCTGCGCCCGACTGCGTCGGGCCGCGTCGGGGCGCAGTGCAAGGACGTGGGTGGGCAGGATCCAGAAGGCCTCGAACAGGCTCACCAGCAAACCGACCGTCACCACGAAGGGCACGATGAACATGAACTTGCCCAGGATGCCGGGCAGCAACATCAGCGGCAAGAAGGCCGCGATCGTGGTCAGCACCGAGGCGAGCACCGGCAGCCCTACCTCGGCCACGGCGGCCGTCACCGCGTCATGCGCGGGCTCACCGCGCTGCAGACGGTAATAGATCGCCTCGACGATCACCACCGCGTCATCCACCAGCATGCCGAGGGCGATCACCACGCCCAGCAGCACGGTGAGATTGAGCGTGGAATCGATCAGATCGACCGCAATGAAGGTACCGGCGAGCGCAAACGGCACCCCGATCCCGACCAGCAGGGCGAGTCGCGAACCGAGAAAGATCCAGCACATGCCCAACACCGCGATCAGGCCGAATACCGCGTTCGACTCCATGATGCCGATCGCACTGCGGGTGGCATGGGTCTGATCGTCGACCAGGGCGAGCTGCAGCCCCTGCGCCGCCAGCAATACATTGCGGTCGGCCACGAAGCCGCCGAGGCGCTCGACCAGTTCCAGCGTGTTGGCACGGGCATCCTTGGTGATCGACAGCATCACGGCACGGCGATCGTGGTAGCTCACCAGTTGGGTGGCGCGCTCGTGTCCGCGCTCGACGGTGGCGATCTCGTCCAGCGTCACCCGGCCCTGTGGTGTCACCACGGCGGCGCCGGCCAGCACTTCGGGATCCGCGGTCTTGCCTTCGATGCGCACCAGCCACTCGCGATCCTGCACCGGAATCCGCCCACCCAGCGTGTTGCGGAACCACGCCCCCACCGCGTCGGCGACCTCGAGCGGCGACAAACCCGCCGCAGCCACCCGGGCCGAATCGAAATTCACCTGCAGTTGCGGATCATCGAAACCCGCCGCGATCACCTGATCGACCCCACTGACCCGCTCGAGATCCTTCTTGACCTCGAAGGCGGTCGAGCGCAAGGCTTCGCCGCTGTTACCGTACAGCACCAGGATCGCGGTCGGAAATCCGTTCGACGAGGTGATCTCGAGCACCTGCGGATCGTTCGCATCGGGAGGCAGTTCGGCTGCGGCCTTGTTCTGGATCTCGCGTCGCAAGTCGTTGATCCGCTTGTCGAAGGTGCGCTCCCCGACCTCTTCGAAACGCACCAGAATGGACGACACCGACTCCCGGCTCGACGAGGACACAAAGCGGATGTCCTTGACCTGCTTGATCGCGTCTTCGAGCGGCCCGGTCAATTCACGCTCCACGTCCTCGGCGGACGCGCCCGGCAGGGTGGTCACGATGCTGACCCAGTTGAAGTTGATCTCAGGGTCCTGCGCGCGCGGCATGGTCAGATAGCTGAACACGCCCCCCAGCAGGACGAGTAGGAAGGTGATGTTCGCCAGCGGGTGATTGTCGATCAGCCGCTGGTAAAGACCGCTCACTGCGCGCTCCGGTTCAGGGTCAGGGCAAAGCGCCCCTCATCGATCACCCGGGTATCGGGAGGCAGGTCGATCGCGGCCGCGCGTCCGGCCTGCGCCTCGGGCAAGGCGACGAAGACCGGCCGCCCGTCGCGTTCCACATAGACCCCCTGGACCCCGCCATCCTGCTGCAGGTAAGTGGGCGGCAGGTGTGGCGTCGCACTTCGCCACCGCAACTCTCCGGCCAGACCGGGAGGAAGGGCGGCATCGGCGATCAGCAGCACCTCACGCGCCTGACCGGCCCGCTCCACCAGGGGCGAAATGCGCTCCATGCGCAGCCGATGCACGGCCCCGCCGGCATGCAGCACCCACTCCTTGGCCGCCTGCAGCCCGGCAATCTGATCCTCCGGAACGCGCGCCCGCACTTCGGCATCGGCGGTTGCCGAAAAAGTCAGCAGTGCCGAGCCGGGTGCGGCCAGATCGCCGACATTGGCCAGCCGGTCGCGCACCACGCCAGCATAGGGCGCGCGGACCACGGTGCGCTCCAGCGCGAGCCGGGCCGCACGCAACGCAGCCCGCGCCGCATCGCGCTCGCTGCCGAGCACGGCGAGTTCGGTTTCCTTGATCCGCAGACCGTCAGCGCTGATGAAGCCCTTGCCCGCGAGCGCGCGCGATTGCGACAACTGAACCTCGGCCAGCCGGATCCGGTTGTCCACCAGTTCGGCCTGCGCGCGGGCACGCTCGACATCGATGCGGTAAGTCGCGTCGTCGAGGCGGACCAGTTCGGCCCCTTTTTCAACCGCCTGCCCCTGGCGTACCGGCATCGCGACGACCCGCGCGCTGACCTCGGCGGCGAGCTTGGCCTCGTCGCGCGCCAGCACACTCGCCGGTGCCCGGAACTCCGGAAAGAGCGCAATCTCGGCCAGCGGACGAGTGGTCCAGTCGGCCGCGAAGGCAAGTGACGACAGGCAGAACAGCAGGGCAGGCAGGCACTTCATCGGGCTCGTTCCGAAAACGGCAGACTACGGAGGAGAAGGCGGGAAAGGCGGCTCATCGCAGCTGCAGCCAGCCGGACGCCGACGCTCAGGCGTCGTTCAGCACCTGAAAGGACAGGGTCGGTGCGGTGAAGTCATCGGGCGTTGCGCCCAGACCGATCTCGCCCCGTCCATGCAGCATGCAGCTGTCGCGCTTGAGCATCACCGGCGCACCGGCCCCGGCAAAATTCACCCAGGTGCCGTTGCTGCTGAAATCGCTCAGCACGCACTGCCCGCCTGTCCATTCGATGCGCGCATGACGGCGCGAGACCCGCGGATCGTTGATCACGAAGCCGGCCTCGTCGCCGCGCCCGATCACCAGGGGGCCGTCGGACGAGAGCAGCTGAAGGTGCTGGTCGAGCAGATCGAGATCGAGGCGCTGGACCAGCGCGGCACGGGTGCGTGCCTCGAGCATTTCCATCGGAATGGTGAGGGTGGTCTCCGCGGTGCGCGCCCAATCGATGCGCCACACCCGCAGCGGCTCGGTCTTGCCCTTGACCACGATACGGTCGAGGCTACTGCATGACAGACGCTGGACATCGGGCAGGCGGCGGAATACGGCCTCGCCGATCAGGATCTCGTTGGCCTCGGCCCGATCGCTCAGGCGCGATGCGACATTGACCGCATCGCCGTAGCAATCGCCATCCTGCTCGATGATCGGCCCGTGCTCGACGCCGATCTTGAAGCCGAGCGGCGCATGACGGAACTGTTCGGTGTTGAGGTCGTGGAGGATGTCGCGGGTTCGGATACAGGCCTCGATCGCGGCAACGGTATCGTCGAACATGACCAGAACCCCGTCGCCGAGGTATTTCACGACATACCCGCCTGCCCGCGAAAAATGCGCCCCGAGCGCCTGCGTGCAGCGGGTGACGACATGGGTCGCCACCACGTTACCCGCAGATTCGAACAGGCCGGTACTGCCGGTCAGATCGGCAAACACCACCGTTTTTCCCGCTTGCTCCACAAGCCTCCTCGCCCTATTCGTATGACTGCACCAGAACCGCGCCGCTCCGTGACAAAAGTCACTTGACGTCGACTGCGATCGTAGCATTACCGTCGATAGACGTCATCGGTCGTGATGCGGCCCCGCACGTCGCTACCTGTCGTGTCCGGGGGTGATATGACCGGGATGCCGGAAGCAGTCGGTGGTGTGATCATTCACCATCCCCACGGCCTGCATGAAGGCATAGCAAATGGTCGGCCCCACGAACTTGAACCCCCGCGCCCGCAGCGCCTTGCTCATCGCCTCGGAGGCAGGGGTGCGGGCGGGCACTTCGGCCAGCGAGCGCCAGACATTGACCCGGGGTTCGCCGCCGACGAACTGCCACAGCCACTCGACCGGATCCACCCCTTCCGCCTCGAGCGCCAGCCATGCCCGCGCGTTGCTGACCGCCGCCTCGATCTTGGCACGGTTGCGGATGATACCGGGATCGGACATCAGTGCGGCGCGCTTCGCGTCGTCCCAGCGCACGATCAGGGCCGGGTCGAAGCCATCGAACACCTCCCGGTAGCGCGCACGTTTTCTCAGCACCGTGATCCACGACAGGCCGGCCTGGGCCCCGTCGAGCACCAGCGCCTCGAACAGCGCGCGCGCGTCGCGCACCGGAACGCCCCATTCGCGATCGTGATAGTCGATATACAGCGGATCGTCCGACACCCAGGCACAACGCGTGTTCATGACAGATCTCCCAGCGCCGCGGCGAGCATCGGCGCCACGCTCACTGCATTGCTCGGATGGGCGATGCAATCGGTACTCCACACTGCGCCGACGCCGGCCCCCAGTACGGTCTGCAGGGCCCCCTCGGCGAACAGCGCATGGGTGACCGCCACATCGACCGATGCGGCACCGGCTGCCAGCAAGCGTTCGGCCGCGCGCGCCAGGGTCTGCCCGCTGCTCGCCACATCGTCGATCAGCACCACCTCGCGTCCGGCCACCGCCAGCTCCGGCAGGGCGATGTCGACCTCCCGATCGCCATGGCGCTGCTTGGCGCACACCGCATACTCGAAGCCGTGCCGTGCGGCGGCAGCGGCCACCCACTGCGCCGCCTCGGCGTCGGGCCCGATCAGCACCGCACCCGGACGGCGCGCGGCAATGAACTCGGCGAGCAGGGGCGCCGCCGACAGCGCGATCGCGTGCTGCGCCGGAACGGCATCGGACAGTCGGGTCACGCGGTGCAGGTGCGGATCCACGGTGATCACCGCATCGAACAAGGACGCGAGAAAACGGCCGATCACCCGTTGGCTGACCGCTTCACCCGGCGCAAACGCCATGTCCTGCCGCATGTAGGCCAGATAGGGCGCAACGAGGCCGAGGCGCCGCGCCCCCAGGGTGCGCGCCGTGTGTGCGACCAGCAGCAGCTCGACCAGTTTCTCGTCGGGCGCATTGAGCCCGCGCAACAGCACCACCCGCGCGGGCAGCGCCGGCGGCAGCTGCAGCTTGAGCTCACCATCGGGAAAACGATGACGCTGCACCAACACCGCGCCCATCCCCGCCGCATCGGCAATCCGCCGGGCGAGCCGTTGCTCGTCCTCGAAGTACAACAGCAAACCATCCATGCTCGGAACCCCCTTAACGGCGCGGACTGCCGTCCGCCAAACCGCTGCCGCGACCATCCCGTTGCGGACGCACGGGGCACAGCGGGCCGGATCGGCACCCGGCGCCCCGTCCATCCAGAATGCCTAGCCTACACCCGCGCGCTCGCGCGAGCACGGTGCGGGCGCGGCCGCCATCGACGAGCGCGATGCGATTCGGGCTCGCACTGCCCCGCCGCATCGCGTAGCATCGCAGCCCTCTCCCGTCGCACCATTGCTCACCATGCGTCTTGCGCCCGCCCGCGCCTGCGGAATCGATTTTGGCACCTCCAACTCCACCGTCGGCTGGCTGCGCCCCGGTGCCGCCACCCTGCTCGCGCTCGAGGGCGACAGGCCGACCCTGCCTTCGGCGGTGTTCTTCAACGCCGACGAAGACACCACCTGCTTCGGCCGCGAGGCGCTCGCCGAATACCTCGACGGCTACGAGGGGCGCCTGATGCGCGCGCTCAAGAGCCTGCTCGGCAGCAGCCTGATCGACGGCCATACCGAAGTCCACGGCCGCGCCTTGCCTTTCCGCCAGCTCCTGGCCAGCTTCATCGGCGAACTCAAGCTGCGCGCCGAGACTCGGGCCGGACGCCCGTTCGATCATGCGGTGTTCGGTCGCCCGGTGCACTTCGTCGATGATAACGACGAATCCGACCGCAAGGCGCAGGACACCCTGGAGGCGATCGCACGGCAGGTGGGCTTTCGCGAGGTGAGCTTCGAGTTCGAGCCGATCGGCGCCGCACTGCATTACGAGAACTCGCTCGAGCGCGAGGAGCTGGTGCTGGTCGCGGACATCGGCGGCGGCACCGCCGACTTCTCGCTGGTACGCCTGTCGCCGGAGCGCGCCCAGGCCGAGGATCGCCGCGAAGACCTGCTCGGCAACGCCGGGGTGCATATCGGCGGCACCGACTTCGACCGCGCGCTCAGCCTCGAATGCGTGATGCCGCTGCTCGGCTATCGCGGGAAAATGAAGAACGGCGCCGAGATCCCGTCGAGCATCTTCTTTCAGCTCGCCACCTGGCACACGATCAATTTTGCCTACAGCCGGCAGGTCAGCGCCGACCTGCAGCACATCTATCGCGACGCGACCGCACGCGAGGAACTCGATCGCCTGTCACGCCTGATCAGCCGCCGCGAGGGGCACTGGCTGGCGCTGCAGGTCGAACAGGCGAAGATCGATCTGTCGGCAAGCGCCGAGGCCACCCTGCTGCTGGACAGGCTGGAACCCGGCCTGAGTCACGCCATCACCCGCGAGGCCTTCACCCTCGCCACCCGTGTGCTGGTCGACCGGGTCGCCGCGACCGTGAGCACCCTCCTCGACCAGTCGGGGGTGGCGCGGGATCGAGTCGATACGGTGTACTTCACCGGCGGTGCGAGCGGCGTGGCGCAATTGCGCACGCGCATCGCTGCCGAGCTGCCGCAGGCACGCAGTGTGGAAGGAGATCTGTACGGGAGCATCGGGGCCGGGCTGGCGGTCCAGGCGGCACGGCGCTACGGCTGAACCGGGCTGGCACCCGGCCACGGCATCTCCGGTGGCAGCGCCCCGGAGATGCCGCGTTTCTCAAGCGCCGGTCGCCGCTGCAGGCAGCGCAATCATGTTGTCGGTGCTGTACTGATAATCGTGGAACACATGTTCGGCCGACAGGATCTGGTAGCTGCCGTCCGCGCTCCTGTGCGTGGTGTCCTTGAGCCGGTAGGTGTAGTGGCCACAGGTCCAGCAGTCGAAGTTGCGCATGTGGGTGCACAGGCAGGTCTTGTCCCACACCCGGATCTTGGCCGCATCGGGGTGCTCCGCCACTTCGCGGTTGTAGGCATCGATGTACTGGCAGTTGCCCTTGGCGTCGAGCAGATAGCCGAAGGCTTCGCAATTCGGACGGATGCCGCTGCCGATCGCCGGGCTGTTCTTGAGCATGCGCATCGGGTAGCCGGTGGGGGAAATGCCGTTGACCTCGATGTCTTCAGCACTGGCCTTGAAATACTCCTGCTGAGCCTCCTCGGGCAGGCCGCATTCGTGGGTCACGGTAAACCGGGTCGCGACCTGGACGGCTGCCGCGCCGTTCTCGAGGAACCTGACCGCATCGGTGCCGGTGAAGATGCCGCCGGCCGGAATCAGCGGGATGTCGAGGTGCTCGGCCCGCAGCCAGGCGTGGATCTCGGCCACGATGGTGGCGAGGTCATACTGCGCCCAGTCCATGCCGAAGCCGAGGTGGCCGCCGGCCAGCGGGCCTTCGACCACGACGTAGTCGGGCATACGGCCGGTGCGGGCGTTCTTCTTGAGAAACAGCTGCAGCGCGCGCAGCGAGGACACGATGATGCCCAGCTTGACGTCATTGAAGCGCGGATGATCCTGAATCAGCGCAAACGAGCCCAGGTGCAGACCCGCTGCCAGCGTGATGCCGTCGATACCATGATCCATCGCCGCCAGCAGCCGTGCCCGCAGGGTGTCCTTGGGGCTGTTCATGGTCAGTTTTTCCATGCAGTTGATGAACACCAGACCAGGGCCGCGCTTGGCCTCCATGGTCCTGCCCACATGCATGGCGGTGGCCTCGGCCAGCAGGCCGAGATCGAACTGCACCACCGACTTGTCGGAATTGGCGACGTTGAACTTGTACTGCTTGAGCTTGTTCTTGACGAACTTGGTGTTGAAGCGCCGGTCGGAAACGGTCGGCACCATCGCATCGGAAATGTGACCGATGCCACCAAGGCGCGCGGCCTCGAGGGAGAGCTCGGCGGTCGAAATGTCGACGCCCATGCCGCCTACCATGATCGGCACCAGTTCGTGGGAACCGAGCCGCAGGCGAAAATCATCCACACGCTTCATTACTTGGGTGTCCGTTTTGACGCAGTTCGCCATTATCGCCCAGCCGCGCCGCCGATGGCAGCGTGCACAGCGCGCAAGAAGCAAAAGATGCACGAAAACGAGGCATGGACGCCATCCATCGCGTCATCCGTCAGCGATCGCTGCGGACCGTCCTGGTCACCACGGGCCTGCAGCCGATCCTGGACGCAACGGAACCGGACTTCCCGCCGTCGCGCCGGCCAAGGCCGTCCGGACCGTCTGACTCAAGCGCAATCATGCCGATACGTCACGCGACGCGGCATTGTGTTCGAAGAATGATGTCCTGTGCCGGCAATTGACGAAGAAGCTGTTGCCCGCCGGGAAGCTCACTCCACCGTCACACTTTTCGCCAGGTTCCGCGGCTTGTCGACATCGGTGCCCTTCACCAGCGCGGCGTGATACGACAACAGTTGCAGCGGAATCACGTGCAGCACCGGCGACAGCATGCCGTAGTGCTCCGGCAGGTGCAGGATGTGCACGCCTTCGGACTCGGGGATTTCACTGCCGGCATCGGCGAACACGTAGAGCTCGCCACCGCGGGCGCGGACTTCCTGCAGGTTGGACTTGAGCTTTTCCAGCAGCTCGTCGGCCGGCGACACCGCGATCACCGGCATGTCCTTGTCCACCAGCGCCAGCGGCCCGTGCTTGAGTTCGCCGGCGGCGTAGGCTTCGGCATGGATGTAGGAGATTTCCTTGAGCTTGAGCGCCCCTTCCATCGCGATCGGCCAGTGGCGACCGCGCCCGAGAAAGAGCGCATGTTCCTTGCTCGCAAAGCGCTGCGCCCAGCGCTCGATCTCCGGCTCCAGTTCGAGCACCTTCTGCACCGCCACCGGCAGGTGGCGCAAGGCGATGAGATGGCGGTTCTCTTCGGCTTCCGGCAAGCGGCCATTGATCTTCGCCAGCGCCAGGGTCAGCAGCGCGAGCGCGGCGAGCTGGGTGGTGAAAGCCTTGGTCGATGCGACCCCGATCTCGGGACCGGCGCGGGTGACGAAGCGCAGTGCCGCCTCGCGCACGATGGCCGATTCGGGCACGTTGCAGATCGCCAGTGTGCGCTCCATGCCGAGCGCCTTGGCGTGCTTCAGTGCCGCCAGGGTGTCGGCGGTTTCACCCGACTGGGAGATGACCACTACCAGGGTTTCGCTGTCCGGGACCGATTCGCGATACCGGTACTCGCTGGCGATTTCGACCGTACACGGGATCTTCGCCACCGACTCAAGCCAGTAGCGCGCCACCAGCCCGGCGTGAAAGCTGGTGCCGCAGGCGAGCACCAGCACCCGCTTGACGCCGTCGAACACTTCGGCGGCGCGGGCACCGAAGTGCAGCGGCGTGATCGAGCCGCCGCCGGCGATCAGCTCGAGCGTGTTGCCCAGCGCCTGCGGCTGCTCGAAGATTTCCTTCTGCATGTAGTGTCGATACTGGCCGAGTTCGACCGCATCGGCCGACAGACTGGAGATATGCACTTCGCGCTCGACCGGCGAGCCGTCGGGGAGCATCACGCGGTAGCTGTCGCGACGCAGCTCGGCCAGATCGCCGTCCTCCAGATACACCACCTTGCGCGTGACCTGCAGCAGTGCGGCGGTATCGGACGCCGCATACATGCCGTCGTCACCGATGCCGAGCAACAGCGGCGAGCCGCGGCGGGCCACGATGATGCGCAGCGGATCGGCCTCCGAGACCACGCCGATGGCGTAGGCCCCGACCAGCTCGTTGGTCGCAAGCCGGACGGCTTCGAACAGATCGGGCGTCGACGCGAGTTTGTGATGGATCAGATGGGCGATCGCCTCGGTGTCGGTTTCGGACGAGAACACGTAGCCGCGCGCCTCGAGCGCGAGCTTGATCGACGCGAAGTTCTCGATGATGCCGTTGTGCACCACCGCCAGCCCCGCCGAGATGTGCGGGTGGGCGTTGCGTTCGGACGGCACGCCATGGGTGGCCCAGCGCGTGTGGGCGATCCCGACGTTGGCCGCCAGTTTGCGCGCATCGGCCAGCGCAGCGAGTTCGGCGACCCGTCCGGCCGCGCGCAGGCGCGTCAGCTCACCCGCCAACACGGCGATACCGGCCGAATCGTAACCACGGTACTCGAGCTTGCGCAGGCCTTCGAGCAACATGGGCACGACGTTGTTGGTGGCGATTGCAGTAACGATTCCGCACATGGCGCTGATCCTCAGGGCGTTGGCCGACAGCGGGGCTGTCGAACGGTTTATTTGTTCTTGACCGGTTTCTTCCAGCCGGCAATGCTGAACTGCCTCGCGCGCGACACGGTGAGCTGTTCGGGCGGCGCATCCTTGGTGAGCGTGGTTCCGGCACCGAGCGTGGCCCCGCGCCCGACCCGCACCGGCGCCACCAGCTGGGTATCGGAACCGATGAAGACGTCGTCCTCGATCACCGTGCGGAACTTGTTGGCGCCGTCGTAGTTGCAGGTGATGGTGCCCGCGCCGATATTGACCCGCCGCCCCACGTCGGCGTCGCCCACATAGGCGAGGTGATTGGCCTTGGAGTGGTCAGCGATGACGCTATTCTTGATCTCGACGAAATTGCCGACATGCACGTCCGCACCGAGGACGGTGCCGGGACGGGTTCGGGCATAGGGGCCGATGACGCAGTCGGCACCCATGGTGGTGCTGTCGAGATGCGAGAACGGGGCCACGCGGGTACCCGCGCCGATACGGGTATCGCGGATCACGCAGTTGGCGCCGATACGCACGCCGTCGGCAAGCTCCACGCGGCCTTCGAACACGCAATTGACGTCGATCTCGACGTCGCAGCCGCACACCAGCTCGCCGCGCACATCGATGCGCGCCGGGTCGATCAGGGTCACGCCCTCGTCGAGCAGGCGGCGGGCGATGGCGGCCTGATGCACGCGCTCGAGTTCGGCCAGCTGCGGCTTGCTGTTCACCCCGAGCGTCTCGGTCACCGCGTCCGGCTGCACGGAGACGATTTCGATATCCTCGGCCACCGCCATGCCGATGATGTCGGTCAGGTAATACTCGCCCTGGGCGTTGTCGTTGCCGAGCCGGCCCAGCCAATCACGCAGACGGACGACCGGTGCCACCAGAATGCCGGTGTTGACCTCGCGCACCTTGCGCTCGTTCGCGCTGGCGTCCTTTTCCTCGACGATGCGGACCACCCGCCCCGCCGCATCGCGCAGGATGCGGCCGTAACCGGTGGGGTCGTCCAGCTCCACGGTGAGCAGCGCCAGCCGGCGCTCCGCGGCTGCCGCCACCAGCCGGGTCAGGGTCGGCACGCCGATCAGCGGGACATCGCCGTAGAGCACCAGCGCCAGCGCACCGTCGCTCAGGTGTGGCAGCGCCTGCTGCACCGCATGGCCGGTGCCCAGCTGCGGCTCCTGCCGCGCCCAGGCCAGATCGGGGGCATCGAGCCGCTCGCGCACGACTTCGCCGCCATGGCCATAGACCACGCAGATGCGCCTTGCGTCGAGTGCACGGGCCGCCGTCAACACATGGGTCAACATCGGCTTGCCGGCAATCGGCTGCAGCACCTTGGGCAGGGCCGAACGCATGCGCTTGCCTTGACCGGCGGCGAGAATCACGACTTCCATGGGAAATTCCGGGAACTTGGTCGGGCCGATTCTAACATGTGGCATGGATCCGCTCCGTGACCTCCTCCATGTTGCGGATGCGATACGGCACGGTGCAGCACCGCGCGGTCCGCCCCCAGGATCCAACTTTAGTCACACACCTGAGGCTAGAATGCTCATGCTGCAACGCAACTCATACCAAGGGCCAGACATGGAACACACCGTTCATTCGCTCATTCAGAACCGTGTCTTCGACGAGATTCAGGTCGGTGACTTTGCACAGCTCGTGCGCACCTTGCGCCCCGAGGATATCCACCTGTTCGCGGCGATGTCCGGCGACGTCAATCCGACCCACGTCGACCCCGAATTCGCGCGTTCGAGCCAGTTTCGCGAAGTCGTCGGCCACAGCATGTGGGGCAGTACGCTGATCTCCACCGTGCTCGGGACCGAATTCCCCGGGCCCGGCACGGTGTATGTGTCGCAGGGCTTGAACTTCTGGCGCCCGATCACCATCGGCGACACGCTGACCATCTCCGTCACCTGCCGGGAAAAGTACGAGCACAATCACCACATCGTATTCGACTGCCTGGCGGTCAACCAGGACGGGCTCAAGGTCATCGACGGCAGTGCCGAAGTTGCCGCCCCGACCGAAAAGATCTCGCGCCCGCGCGTGGTGCTGCCCGAGGTCACGATTTCCGACCGCGAATTGCGTTACCGCCATCTGCTGTCCGTCACCGCCGGCCTGTCGCCGATCCCGATCGCGGTCGCCCATCCGTGCGATGCCGAATCGCTGCGGGGCCCGATCCAGGCTGCGCATGCGGGGCTGGTCGATCCGATCCTGGTCGGTCCGGAAGCCAAGATCCGGGCGCTGGCGGAGGAGCTCGGTCTCGATCTGAAGGGTTTTCGCATCGTCGACGTGCCGCACAGCCACGCCGCGGCCGAAACCGCGGTCGCCCTGTGTCGCGACGGCGGCATCGAGGCGCTGATGAAAGGTTCGCTGCACACCGACGAACTGATGAGCGCGGTGGTATCCAAAACCAGCGGCCTGCGCACTGCCCGCCGGATCAGCCATGTGTTTCTCGCCGACGTACCGACCTATCCGCACCCGCTGATGATCACCGACGCCGCGATCAACATTCTGCCGACGCTGGAAGACAAGGTCGACATCATCCAGAACGCGATCGAACTCGGTCACATGCTCGGACTCGCCGAACCGAAAGTCGCGATCCTGGCCGCGGTGGAGACGGTGAATTCGAAGATGCGCTCGACCATCGACGCTGCCGCGCTGTGCAAGATGGCCGATCGCCGGCAGATTACCGGCGGCCTGCTCGATGGTCCGCTCGCATTCGACAATGCGGTGTCGCTGGTTGCGGCCAAGACCAAAGGCATCCGGTCGGCGGTCGCCGGCAATGCCGACATTCTGGTGGTGCCGGACCTCGAATCCGGGAACATGGTCGCCAAACAGCTGGAGTATCTCGCCGATGCGCTGATGGCCGGGGTCGTGCTCGGTGCGCGGGTGCCGATCGTGCTGACCAGCCGTGCCGACACCGCCGAAACCCGCGCCGCCTCGTGCGCAATCGCGCAGCTCATGGCCCACCGCAAGCGCGAGGCATCCAAACTATGAAGTCTGTTCTTGTGCTCAACGCGGGCTCCTCGAGCCTGAAATTCGCGCTGTTCGCGCTGGAGCCGACGCTCGCCGCCACGCCGGCGCTATCGGGCCAGATCGACGGCATCGGCGCCACGCCGGAGCTGACCGCCAAGGATGCGAACGGCGAGCGCCACCATGAGCCGGTCGCCACCCGGGGCGACACGGGCGAACAGCATCGCGATGCCCTGACCCACCTGTTCCGTTGGCTTGGCGCCCACAACCCGGAGCTCGAAATCGCCGCCGCCGGCCACCGGGTGGTGCATGGCGGCGATCTGTACAGCGCCCCGGTCAAGCTGAGCGAGGCGCTGCTGCGCGAACTCGACACCTTCGTTCCGCTCGCGCCCCTGCATCAGCCCCACAATCTGCGCGCGGTACGGGCGGTCGCCACGCTGATGCCGAACATCCCGCAGGTCGGCTGCTTCGACACCGCGTTCCACCGCACCCAGCCCGCCGTCGCCCAGGCGTTCGCGTTGCCGCGGGCAATCACCGCCGAAGGGATCAAGCGCTACGGCTTTCATGGACTTTCCTACGATTACGTGGCGCGCAAGTTGCCCGACATCATCGGCGAGCGCGCCCATGGCGCGGTCGTCATCGCCCACCTCGGCAACGGTGCCTCGATGTGCGCCCTGCGCAACGGCAAGAGCGTGGCGTCCACGATGGGCTTCACTGCGGTCGAAGGCCTGATGATGGGCACCCGCACCGGCACGCTCGATCCCGGTGTCATGCTGTACCTGATGGAACAGAAGGGCATGGGCGTGAAAGCGCTCACCCACCTGCTGTACAAGGAGTCCGGCCTGCTCGGCGTGTCCGGCATCAGCCAGGACATGCGCACGCTGCTCGCCTCGCATGCGCCGGAAGCGAAGGAGGCCGTCGACCTGTTCTGCTACCGCATCGCCCGCGAACTCGGATCGCTGGCGGCAGCGGCCGGCGGCCTCGACGCCCTCGTGTTCACCGGCGGAATCGGCGAACACGCCGCACAGGTCCGGGAAAAGGTCGCGGCGTTGTCGGGCTGGATCGGCGTTGGCATCGACAGCGACGCCAACGCCGCACACGCCGCGCGGATCGACAGCCCGGACAGCCGGGTTGCGGTCGCGGTGGTGCCGACCAACGAGGAAGGCATGATCGCGCGCTACACGGTCGAAGTCCTCGCCCTCTGACCAGCATTCAGCCGGTCAGCGCATCGAACAGCAGCTTGACGCCCGCGAGTCCGAGCATGGCGGTCGAGAAAAAGAAGAAGGGCCGCTCGGGAATGCGTGCCAGCAGGCGCATTCCCAGCCATACCCCGAGCGGCACCAGTGGCAAGAGCACTGCCGACATCAGCAGTGTGTCGCGGCTGAACAGATCGAGCTGCAGATAGAAGGGCAGCTTGGCCAGGTTGATCGCGGCGAAGAAGAATACCGAGGTCGCCACGAAGCGCTCCCTGGGCAGGCCACGGCCAAGGAGATAGATCAGCAGGGGTGGTCCGCCGGCGTGCGACAGCGTGCTGGTAAAGCCTGCGCCAGCGCCGCATACCCCAGCCCAGACGCGCGGCACGGTCGTTCCGGCGGCCGGCGCGGCTCTTCCCCGGCGCAGCAGACGATCCGCCGCAAACAGTACCGAGATCAAGCCCAACGCACCCAGCACCATCCGGTCGGACATCACGCCGAAGGCCAGCGCGCCCAGCGCGATGCCGAGCAGGGCGGCCGGGATCAGGATCTTCAGCTCGTCCCAAGCGGCCTTCCCCCGCCACGCGCGGATGCCGACCATGTCCATCGCGATCAGGATGGGCAGCACCACCGCCACCGCGTCGCGCGGCGGAATCCACATCGACATGAAAGGCACCGCCAACCCGCCGAGCGATCCACCGAGACCGGATTTGGAAATACCGGTCAGCAAGATGGCAATGGCGGTCACGATCCAGCCGCCGACATCCATTTCCATGCACCGCCCCCTGAAAAATCAAGGGCGACCCGAAGGTCGCCCTTGCCAAATCTGCGGCCGACTTCAGTCAGCCGCGGCTGATTGCGCCTAGCGCGGAAGAACGCTCGATCCCATCAGGAACAGGTCGACCTCGCGCGCAGCCTGGCGCCCCTCGCGAATCGCCCAGACCACCAGCGACTGGCCGCGACGCACGTCGCCGGCGGCGAACACCTTGTCCACGTTGGTGGCGTAACAACCTTCACCTTCGGTGGTCGCCCTGGCATTGCCTCGTGCGTCCTTGTCGACACCGAAGTTCTCCAGCACGCCGCCAACCGGATTGGTGAAACCCATGGCAAGGAACACGCGTTCAGCGGGGAAAATCTCCTCGCTGCCGGGCACCTCGGACATCCGTCCGCCCTTCCACTCGAGACGAACGGTACGCACGCCGGTCAGCTTGCCGTTCTCGCCAACGAACTCCTTGGTGCCGATCGCGTATTCGCGCTGCGTGTCGCCCTCGACATGCGAGGAGGAGGTGCGCAGCTTGATCGGCCAGTACGGCCAGGTCAACGCCTTGTTCTCGTGCTCGGGCGGCTGCGGCATGACTTCGAACTGAGTCACCGACTTCGCCCCATGACGATAACTGGTGCCGACACAGTCGGACCCGGTGTCGCCACCGCCGATCACCACCACGTCGCAGCCGGCGGCGGAAATCGGGTTGGATGCGCCACCCGCGACCTGCTTGTTCTGCGGAATCAGGAACTCGAGGGCAAAGTGCACCCCGTCCAGCTCACGCCCCGGCACCGGCAGATCGCGCGGCACTTCCGAGCCGCCTGCGAGCACGACGGCATCGAAGTCCTGCTTGAGCTGATCCGCCGTCACCACTTCCTTGGCATCGCAAATGATGCCGGCGGGCATCGCCCCGGTTCCGACCAGCACGCCGGTGCGGAAACTGACGCCTTCGGCGACCATCTGTTCCATCCGACGGTCGATCAGGTTCTTTTCCATCTTGAAGTCGGGAATGCCGTAACGCAACAGACCGCCGATACGGTCGTTCTTCTCGAACACGGTCACATCATGACCGGCACGCGCCAGTTGTTGTGCTGCTGCGAGACCGGCCGGGCCGGAACCAACCACCGCGACCTTCTTGCCGGTCCGCACGGCGGCCGGCTGCGGCAGCACCCAGCCCTCTTCCCAGGCCTTGTCGATGATCGCATGCTCGATCGACTTGATCCCGACCGGGTCGGAGTTGATGTTGAGTGTGCACGCCGCCTCACAAGGCGCCGGACAGATACGGCCGGTGAACTCGGGGAAGTTGTTGGTGGAGTGCAGCACCTCGATGGCCTGCTTCCACTGTCCGCGATAGACCAGATCGTTCCAGTCCGGAATGATGTTGTTGACCGGGCAACCACTGTTACAGAACGGAATGCCGCAGTCCATGCAGCGTGCCCCCTGCACCGCGGCCTGCTCGTCGGAGAGACGGAGGATGAACTCTCGGTAGCTCTTCAGGCGCTGCGGTACGGGCTCGTACGCCTCCGACAGACGCTGATATTCCAGAAATCCGGTGGGCTTGCCCATTTTTACGCGGCCTCCAGTTGCTGCTGACGCTGCTCGGCCATCTCGGCGAGCGCACGACGATATTCATGTGGCATCACCTTGGCGAACTTGGTCCGCCAGATGCTCCAGTGGTCGAGGATCTCCCGGGCGCGAAGGCTGCCGGTGAACCGGGCATGGCGCTCGATCAGGCCCTTGATGATGAGCTCGTCGCCCATCGTCAGGTGGTCGATATCCACCCGGCCGAGACCTTCGAGATCATCTCCCGATTCGGAACCCTTGCGCGCCTCGAACTCTTCGGGCAGCGGCTCGAGCGACACCTGCGCCATATTGCACCGCTGCTCGAAGGTGCCATCCTCGTCGAGCACATAGGCCACGCCTCCGGACATGCCGGCGGCAAAATTGCGGCCGGTCTGCCCCAGCACGACCACCGTGCCGCCAGTCATGTACTCGCAGCCGTGGTCGCCGACACCCTCGACCACCGCGGTGGCCCCGGAGTTACGCACCGCAAAACGTTCGCCGCCGACGCCAGCCAGATAGACCTCACCTTCGGTCGCACCGTAGAGCACGGTATTGCCGATGATGATGTTGTCCGAGCTTGCGCCGCGGAACTCGGCCTGCGGGCGCACGATGATGCGACCGCCCGACAGGCCCTTGCCGACATAGTCGTTGCCCTCGCCGACCAGCTCGAGGGTCACGCCGCGGGCGAGGAAAGCGCCGAAGGCCTGCCCCGCCGTACCGGTCAGGCGGACGTGGATGGTGTCGTCGGGCAGACCCGCGTGACCGTACTTCTCCGCCACCCGGCCAGACAGCATCGCCCCCACGGTACGGTTGATGTTGCGTACCGGCAGGTCGATGGAGACGCGTTCGCCCTTGTCGAGCGCAGGCCCGGCAAGCGCGACGAGTTGATTGTCGAGCGCCTTCTCGAGGCCGTGATCCTGCGTTTCGGTATGCAGGCGCGGCACGCTGGCCGGCACATTGGGACGATAGAAGATGCGCGAGTAATCGAGCCCCTTCGCCTTCCAGTGCTCGAGGCCCTTCTTGATGTCGAGCAGGTCGGCACGGCCGATGAGGTCGTCGAACTTGCGGATGCCCACCTGCGCCATCAGCTCGCGGACCTCTTCGGCAATGAAGAAGAAGAAGTTCACCACATGCTCGGGCTGGCCGGTGAAGCGCTTGCGCAATACCGGATCCTGGGTGGCGACCCCCACCGGACAGGTGTTGAGATGGCACTTGCGCATCATGATGCAGCCTTCGACGACCAGCGGTGCGGTCGCGAAACCGAACTCGTCGGCGCCGAGCAGTGCGCCGATCACCACGTCGCGGCCGGTCTTGATCTGCCCGTCGACCTGCAGCCGGATACGGCTGCGCAGGCGGTTCAGCACCAGGGTCTGCTGGGTCTCGGCGAGACCCAGCTCCCACGGCGAACCGGCATGCTTGATCGACGACCACGGCGAGGCACCGGTGCCGCCGTCATGGCCGGCGATCACGATATGGTCGGCCTTGGCCTTGGCCACCCCCGCCGCAACGGTACCGACACCGATCTCGGACACCAGCTTGACCGAGATGTCGGCGCGCGAATTGGCGTTCTTGAGGTCGTGGATCAGTTGCGCCAGATCCTCGATCGAGTAGATGTCGTGGTGCGGCGGCGGCGAGATCAGGCCGACCCCCGGCACCGAATGACGCAGGTAGCCGATGTACTCGGACACCTTGTGCCCGGGCAACTGGCCGCCCTCGCCCGGCTTGGCGCCCTGGGCCATCTTGATCTGGATCTGGTCGGCATTGACCAGATACTCGGTGGTGACGCCGAAGCGCCCCGACGCGACCTGCTTGATCGACGAGCGCAGGGAGTCGCCCGCCGACAGGTCGAGGTCGCGTTCGATGCGGCTCTCGCCGATGATCTGCGACAGCTTCATCGCCTTGGTGATCGCCTTGAACCGCATCGGGTCCTCGCCGCCCTCACCGGTATTGGACTTGCCGCCGATCCGGTTCATTGCAATCGCGAGCGTGGTGTGCGCTTCGGTCGAGATCGAGCCGAGCGACATTGCGCCGGTGGCGAAGCGTTTGACGATCTCCTTGGCCGACTCGACCTCGTCGAGCGCCACCGGCGCACCGGCGGGCTTGATCTCGAAGAGGCCGCGCAGGGTCATGTGGCGCTTGCTCTGATCGTTGATGATCCTGGCGTATTCCTTGAAGCTGTCGTACTGACCCGAACGGGTCGAATGCTGCAGCTTGGCGATCGCGTCCGGCGTCCACATGTGCTCTTCGCCACGGATCCGATAGGCGTATTCGCCCCCTGCATCGAGCATGTTGGCCAGCACCGGATCGGCACTGAAGGCCCGGGCATGGAGGAGGATTGCCTCTTCCATGACCTGAAACACGCTGATGCCCTCGATCTGGCTGGTGGTGCCGGTGAAGTACTTGTCGATGCATGCCTGCTGCAGCCCGACCGCCTCGAAAATCTGCGCACCGGTGTAGGACATGTAGGTCGAGATGCCCATCTTGGACATCACCTTCATCAAGCCTTTGCCGACACCCTTTACGAAATGCTTGATGTACTTGGCCCCGGTCTCTTCATTGCCGGCCAGTTGCTGCAGGGTCTCAAGGGCGAGGTAGGGGTGAACGGCCTCGGCACCATAGCCCGCCAGCACGGCGAAGTGATGGGTTTCGCGGGCGGTGCCGGTCTCGACCACCAGTCCGGCGCGGGTCCGCAGGCCCTTGGCCACCAGATGCTGATGGATCGCGGACAGCGCGAGCAGGGCCGGAATGGCGACCCGTTCGGCCGCGACCTTGCGGTCGGACACGATCAGGATGTTGTTACCCTCGTGCACCGCATTCTCGGCTTCGGCGCACAGCGAGGCCAGGCGGGCTTCGACGCCCTCCTTGCCCCATTCCACCGGGTAGCAGATATCGAGTTCGGCCGAACGGAACTTGTTCTTGGTAAAGCGCGCGATGTTGCGGATCTTGGCCATGTCGCCAAAATCCAGCACCGGCTGCGTCACTTCGAGACGGAACGGCGGGTTGATCTCGTTGATTTCGAGCAGGTTGGGCTTGGGTCCGATGAAGGACACCAGCGACATCACCAGCTGCTCGCGGATCGGGTCGATCGGCGGGTTGGTGACCTGGGCGAAGAGCTGACGGAAGTAGTTGTAGAGCGGCTTTTCCTTGGTCGACAACACCGCCAGCGGCGAGTCGTTGCCCATCGAGCCGGTGCCTTCCTCGCCGGTCTTGCCCATCGGCTCGAGGATGAACTTGATGTCCTCCTGCGTGTAGCCGAACGCCTGCTGACGGTCGAGCATGCTCGCCACACAATCGGGCGCAGCCGCATCGGCCGGCACTTCGAGGCTGTCGAGCTTGATGTTGATGCGTGACAGCCAGTCGGTGTAGGGCTTGACCGACGCGAGGTTGTCCTTGAGCTCCTTGTCGTCAATGATGCGGCCCTGCTCCATGTCGATCAGGAACATCTTGCCCGGCTGCAGACGCCACTTCTTGACGATCTTGCTGTCGGCGATCGGAAGCACGCCGGACTCGGACGCCATCACCACGAGGTCGTCGTCGGTCACCAGATAGCGCGCCGGGCGCAGACCGTTACGGTCGAGGGTGGCGCCGATCTGACGGCCGTCGGTGAATGCCACCGCCGCCGGACCGTCCCACGGCTCCATCATCGCCGCGTGGTACTCGTAGAATGCGCGCCGCTTCTCGTCCATGTGGGCGTGCGACTCCCAGGCCTCGGGAATCATCATCATGACCGCATGGGCCATCGAATAGCCGCTCATCACCAGCAGTTCGAGTGCATTGTCGAACGCGGCGGAGTCGGACTGACCGGGGTAGATCAGCGGCCAGATCTTCTCGAGATCGGCGCCCAGCAGCGGCGACGACACGCCCTTTTCGCGTGCGCGCATCCAGTTGTAGTTGCCGCGCACGGTGTTGATTTCGCCGTTGTGGGCGATGTAGCGGAACGGGTGCGCGAGGTTCCACTTCGGAAAGGTGTTGGTCGAGAACCGCTGGTGCACCAGCGACAGCGCCGAGGTCGCACGCGGGTCGACGAGATCGCGGAAGTAGACGCCTACCTGGGTGGCGAGCAGCAGGCCCTTGTAGTTCACGGTGCGAGCCGACATGGAAACCATGTAGAACTCCTGCCCGTGCTTGAGGTTGAGTGCGTTGATCGCGTTCGCGGCACGGCGACGGGCAACGTAGAGCTTGCGCTCGAGCGCCTCCGTCACCATCACGTCCGGACCGCGGCCGATGAAAACCTGGCGGATTACCGGTTCCTTGGCCTTGACCGTGGGCGACATCGGCATGTCGGCATTGACCGGCACGTCGCGCCAGCCGAGCACGACCTGGCCTTCGGCACGCACGGCACGCTCGATCTCTTCCTCACAGGCGAGACGCGAAGCGGCCTCCTTGGGCATGAACAGCATGCCCACGCCGTACTCGCCGGGCGCGGGCAGGGTCACGCCCTGCGCTGCCATCTCTTCGCGATAGAGCTGGTCCGGAATCTGGATCAGGATGCCTGCGCCGTCGCCCTGCAGCGGATCGGCCCCGACCGCACCCCGGTGATCCAGATTTTTCAGGATCTCGAGGCCCTGCAGAATGATGTCGTGAGTCTTCTTACCCTTGATGTGGGCAATGAAACCCACGCCACAGGCATCATGTTCGTTCGCGGGATCATACAGACCCTGCTTCTGGGGGAGATCCATCTCGTTCGTCCTCGAAACAACATGTTCGCCGGGAAGTTGCCGGCGCAGTTCGGGCGACTCCCGTCGCCTTTCAAACCCGCACACGTAAACCGTGCGGACACAAAAAAGCCGGGCGCGCGTGCACCCCGGCTTGTACGATCGGCTTTCGGTCACCGGATCGCTACGAACACATTAAGCGGATGTCCGAATATACGCTGGCAAAACGCTCGGTTCAAGACTTTTTTGCACTGCGGTAAACCCATGACAAATCAATGGATTTCGCCTACCGCAAACAGCCGCCGATGTTCCTTCATCGCATAGCGGTCCGTCATGCCGGCGATGTAGTCGGCGATCGCCCTGGCCTTGTCTTCGCGTGCCTTCGACTGGTACTGGGGCGGAAGCAACCTGGGATCGGCCATGAAGGCCTCGAACAGGTCGCCGATGATGCGTCGCGCCTTGTCGGTCATGCGCAGCACCTGATAGTGCCAGTACAGATTCTCACGCAGAAAGCCCTTCAGCTCGCTCAGGCGCGGCAATTGCGCGTCCGAATAGGACACCAGCCGGGGGGCGCGATGCACATCGTCCAGGGTGCGGACGCCGGCATCGACGATGTTCGAGCGCGTCTGCCCGATCAGGTCGAGCGCCATGGTGTTGACCATGAGACGGACCGTTTCGTGGATCAGCTTGCGTCCGCCAAGGCCAGGCCATTTCGCCTCGACCGCGCGCCGGTGATCGGCGAAGATCGCCACCGCATCGAGTTGCTCGAGCGTGATCAGGCCGGAGCGCAGCCCATCATCGACGTCGTGATTGTTGTACGCGATCTCGTCGGCGAGATTGGCCAGCTGGGCCTCGATCGAAGGTTGAGTGCCATCGAGAAATCGCTGCCCGAGTTCGCCGAGCTGCTCGGCATGCCCACGGGAGCAGTGCTTGAGAATACCTTCGCGGGTCTCGTAAGTCAGATTGAGACCATCGAACGCAGCGTAGTGCTCCTCCAGCTGATCGACCGTGCGCAACGACTGCAGGTTGTGCTCGAAGCCGCCGAACGCCTTCATGCAGGCATTGAGGGCTTCCTGTCCGGCATGACCGAAGGGGGTGTGACCGAGGTCATGCGCCAGCGCAATCGCTTCGGCAAGGTCCTCGTTCAAGCCCAGCGCACGGGCAATGCTGCGCGTGAGCTGGGCGACTTCGATACTGTGGGTGAGCCGCGTGCGAAACAGGTCGCCCTCGTGATTCACGAAGACCTGAGTCTTGTATTCGAGGCGGCGAAAGGCGGTGGAATGAATGATCCGGTCGCGGTCGCGCTGAAACTCGCTACGCCCGTCGGGCGGCGGCTCCGGGTGCCGACGCCCGCGCGAATTGGCCTCGCAGGCGGCGTAGCTTGCCAATCCGGCCAGGGCACTCACGCGCACCGCGCCTCGATCGCGGCGGCGATGTCCGCCGCCGGTGCGTCGCCCCACAATACCGCATGTCCCGGCCTGCGCAGCAGCACCAGGCGCAGCTGCCCGGCCTCGACCTTCTTGTCGTGCGCCATCAGCTCGAGATAGCGCGCGACCCCCAGAGCCGGCCCGGTAACGGGCAGACCCGCGCGCTGGAACAGGGCCTCGATCCGGGCCACCTCGGCGTCGCCCAGCCAGCCCAGGCGCCGTGACAGCTCTGCCGCCATCATGGTGCCGGCGGCAACCGCTTCGCCATGCAACCACTGTCCGTAGCCCATGCCAGTCTCGATCGCATGGCCGAAGGTATGCCCCAGGTTGAGCAAGGCACGCTCGCCCTGCTCGGTCTCGTCGGCGGCCACCACCTCAGCCTTGTTGCGGCACGAGCGTTCGATCGCACCGGCCAGCGCGTCCGGCTCGCGTGCCATCAGCCGCTCGAGATTGTCCTCGAGCCACACCAGGAACTCCGAATCGCGGATCAGGCCGTACTTGATCACTTCGGCAAGGCCGGCCGCCAATTCGCGCGGCGACAGGGTGTTCAGTGTTGAAGTATCGGCCAGGACGAGGCGCGGCTGGTAGAAAGCGCCGATCATGTTCTTGCCCAGCGGATGGTTGATCGCGGTCTTGCCGCCGACCGACGAATCGACCTGTGCCAGCAGTGTAGTCGGCACCTGGATGAAGGGCATGCCGCGCTGGTAGGAGGCGGCGGCAAACCCGCCCATGTCGCCGACCACCCCGCCCCCGAGCGCGATCAGGGTGGTGGACCGCTCGCAACGGGTGCCCAGAAGCGCATCGAACACCAGGTTCAGCGTTTGCCAATCCTTGTTCGCTTCGCCGTCCGGCAATACCACCGGCGTCACCGCCACGCCGTGCGTCTCCAGGCCCGACTGCAGCCGCTCGAGATACAAGGGACCGACCACGTCATTGGTCACGATCGCGACACGACGTGTCTTCAGATGGGGGAGGATCAGGTCGGGCTGATCGAGCAGGTTCGGGCCGATATGAATCGGGTAGGCGCGCGCGCCAAGGGCGACGGTCAGTGTTCGCATGAAGTCTTGTCCAATGAGGCCAGTGCCCGTTCGATCTGACGCACCATCGCGCCGGGATTGCCGCGTCCACCATCGACGACGACATCGGCCACCTCACGGTAGAGCGGATCTCGTTCCAGATAGAGCTCCTGAATCCGCTGTCGCGGGTTCTCGACCCGCAGCAGGGGCCGGTTGCGGTCGTGGCGGGTGCGCTCCCACAGGATCTGTGGCGGCACGTTCAAGTACACGACGATGCCGCGACTGGAGAGGACCGCACGATTGCCCGGATCCAGGACCACCCCGCCACCGGTCGCAAGCACCAGATCGGCCTCACGGGTCAGTTCGTCCAGCGCCTGGGACTCGCGCCGCCGAAACCCGGCCTCGCCCTCGATCTCGAAGATGGTCGGAATCGTGACCCCGGTGCGCGCCACGATCTCATGGTCGCAATCGGCGAAGCGCATCCTCCGGCGCCTTGCCAGCTCACGGCCTACAGTCGTTTTTCCGGCACCCATCATGCCGATCAGTATCAGACAAGTCACACGAATATCGCCGGGGTCCACAAAAGCACGGGGCGAGGACTCCCCCTGGAGTCCTCGCCCCCGATTGTAACAGCAGCGGGAAGGGCTTATTTGAGCGTCAGCGAATCGGCGACGATACGCGGCGTGATGAAGACCAGCAACTCGCTTCTGTCGTTGATGGTGTTGGTCTTACGGAACAATGCCCCGAGGAATGGTATTTCACCGAGCACCGGCACGCGCGCAATGTTCGTGCTCTGCTCTTCCTCGTAGATACCGCCGATCACAACCGTTCCGCCGTTCTCCACCAGGACTTCACTCTTCAGATTCTTGGTATTGATTGAAGGCACGGAAAAGCGGGGGTCAAAAATCGGCGAGTCTTTGTTCACCAGCACCTGGAGCTGGATTCTCCCGTCGGGAGTGATCTGCGGCTTGACCTTGAGCGAAAGCACCGCCTTCTTGAACGACACACTGGTCGCCCCGGAGCTCGTGGCTTCCTGGTACGGAATCTCGGTACCCTGCTCGATCGACGCCTCCACCTGATTGGCCGTCAACACCCGCGGACTGGAGATGACCCGCCCACGCTCATCGGACTCAAGCGCGGACAGTTCGAGGTTCAGGAACCGGGTCGCCGAACGGTTGAACAGGCTCAGGTTCAAAGTGGAAAAGGTTGCCGCGGGAACCAGGCCGCCGGACGAGACCAAGCCGGGATTGAAGGTGTTGGCCGTGTTCCCCAGTGACGATGATCCGAAGCCGATCTGCGCGCCGTCGCCGAGATTCTTCACGCGATTGTCGCCATATCCGAGTCGCACCCCGAGATCGCGGGCGAAGTCCTTGTTCGCCTCCACGATCCGCGCCTCGATCAAGACCTGACGCGGCGGAATATCGATTTCGGTGATGAGGCGGCGCAGCGACTGCAGCCGGGAGCCGACATCGGTGACGAATACCTTGTTGCTGCGATCGTCGACCACCACGCTGCCGCGCTTGGACAGCATCGTCTGGTCCTTGCTCTTGAGGAAATCGAAGATCTCCTTGGCCTTGTGATAATTGATCTGGAAGCTTTCGGTCTGCAGTTGCTCGAGATCGCTGATCTGCGCCTTGGCCTCGAGCTGAAGCTTTTCGCGTGCCGCAAGCTCGTCACCCGGTGCAATCCAGATCACGTTGCCACTCTTGCGCATGTCGAGGCCCTTGGCCTGCAGGATGATGTCCAGCGCCTGGTCCCACGGCACGTCCTTGAGTCGCAGCGTCAGGGTACCCTGCACCGAATCCGACGTGATGATGTTGAAATCGGTGAAGTCGGCAATGACCTGCAAGACCGAACGCACATCGATGTTCTGGAAATTGAGCGAGAGCTTCTCGCCCTGGTACTGTCCGCGCGAGCCCTGTACCAGCTTGTTCGGATCCTCGATGATGCGCTTGACCTCGAGCACGAACTGGTCGTCGCTCTGGTAGGCGTTGTGTTCCCACAACCCATTGGGGGTGACCACCAGGCGGACGTTGTCACCCAACTGCTGGGCGACCATGCCGGTCACCGGCGTGGCAAAGTCGGTCACGTCCGATTTGCGGCGAAGATGCTCGGGCAGCGAGGTCTTCAGAAAATCGACGACCAGATTGCCACCCTGCTGGCGAATGTCGATTCCCGTTTCCGCACTCGAAAGCTGCACGACAACGCGCCCCTCGCCTTCCTTGCCACGCCGGAAATTGATGTCGCGGATGCTCTTGCCACCGCTGAGCGCCGGCTTTGTATCGGCAAAGTTGGCATAGGCCTGGGCGCCGGGTGTCGGGGTCGCCTGAGCACTGATCGGGGTCAGCGAAATGATCACGTTGCGACCGTCGATCCGGGTGTCGTACGGCGTCATTTTGACCAGATTGAGCACCAGCCGGGTACGGTTTCCCGCCTGCACGATGTTGGCACTGCGCAGATCACCCTGTTCGATGGCCTGCACATTGCGGCCGAGCCCATTGTCCGTTGCCGGAAAATCGAAAGCGATCCGCGCCGGATTGGCCACGCTGAAACTGGCGGGAGGCGCAGCAAGCGGCTCCTTAAGCGTCAGCCGGACGAAGAGCGCCCCTCCCTGCTCCGCAACTTCCAGGGCCTCGATGCGATTCGCCGCCGTTTGCACCTGCCCCTGGTCCTGAGCCCACGCCGAGACCGCGGGCACCACGGCGATCATGATGGCTGCGAGCAGCACTGTTCCGATTCTGTTTTTCATTTGCCGGCCTCCTGCCGCTCCTGCAACTGCAGCGAACTGGTGCGCTCGACCCAGTCACCGTTCACGTCTTCCACCAATTCACGAAGGGATACCGCGGACTCGGTGATCGCGGTGACCACGCCGTAATCCTGCCCGATATAGTTGCCCACCCTGATCTGATACAGCGCCTTGTCCGCCTGTATCAGCGCATGCGAGGCCTTGCCCTGGGTCAATATCCCCACCATGCGCAAGGATTCGAGCGGATACGACTCCAGCGGCTCACGCCGACGGTCGGGGTCGGGCCTCAGCCCTCCACCCCCCATCTTTCGCTCGGGCTCGATGCGTGCGGCCCTGAACGGCTCGACCAGCGCCGCGGCGTCATAGTCCACGACCGGAAAAGGCTTGATCTCGGGCAGCGGCTTCACCACGCCACGCATGCCTGCGGTCTGCTCTGCCATCCAGGCCTGAATATCTTCCTGATCGTCCGCACACCCTGCGAGCGCAGCACAACAGACGAGAACCAGCAGTTTTGTCATCGCTTGGCCCCCTGTGCAGCCTTGCGCTGTTGCGACAACTCGTCCTCATCGAGATAACGGTAGGTGACCGCCTTGGCATCGAGTTTGAGGCGGCCGTCGGCCCCTGAATCCAGCGCAATGTTGTTCAATGTGACGATACGCGGCATGCGCGCCACGTCGCTGGCGAATTCGCCGAGATCGTGATAGCTCCCGGTAATCCGGACGTCGATCGGCATCTCGGCGTAAAATTCCTTGATCTGATCGCTCCCCGGCTTGAACAGCTCGAACTGCAGACCTCGCCCGAGGCCTGCCTGGTTAATGTCCGACAGCAGGGAATCCATCTCCGCTCGATTGGGCAACTGCTTGAGCAGGGCCCCGAACTGGCGATCGATCTCGGCGAGCTGGCGCCTGTGCTCCTCGAGATTGACGGCCAGACGCTTCTTGCTCACCCAATCCTGTCGCAACTGCTGCTCCTCGGCCTGGCGCTGCTCGAGCACCACAGCCTGCTCGCTCCAGTCGAACCACCACGCCAGGACCAACGTCGCAGCCAGGAGACCGATGAACACGACGACACGGGGTGCAAGCGGCCAGACGCCGGGATCGTTCGGATCCAACCCCCTGAAATCGTTCTGGAAACGCTGGAAGTCGAAACTGCGCACCTCGGCGAGAACACCCTTTGGTTTCATCGTCCGCCTCCCTGCCCCGCCGGAACTTCATCTGCCGTGGCACGTTCGATACCGATATTCAGCGTGAATTCGCTCACCCTTCGACCATTCACCGTCGCCGCTTTCGCCTCGACCAGCCCCGGGTTCTGGAGGAAGGGAGATTCGTCGAGGCTGCGCATCAGGTTCGATACGCGTGCGTTCGACTGGGCGTAGCCGACCAGCGTGACCTGTTGCGGGGTCTGCTTGACCGATTTGAGATAGACCCCATCGGGCATCCGTCGCGCCAGTTCGTTGAACAGGTGCACCGTCTCGGCGCGGCTGCCTTGCAACGATTCGATCACCTGCTTGCGTGCCAGCAGGGCCTCGATCTGCTGACGCAGCAGGCGGATCTCCGCGATCTCGGCGTCCAGCTTGGCGATCTCTGCGGTCAGGTAGGCGTTCTTGCTTTCCTGATCCTCGATGTACTCGGCATAGATGGTATGCACGAGCAGGGCGATTGCCAAGCCAAGCACGATCATCGCGCCGGAGATGGTAAAAAACTGTTGCCGCCGTTCCTTGCGTTTTTCTGCCCGGTGGGGCAGCAGGTTGATCCGGATCATGCGTCGAATCTCCGCAAGGCCAACCCACACGCCACCATCAACGAGGGCGCGTCGGCCAGCAGGTTCTTGGGGCGGACCTTCGAAGACAGGGTCATGCCCGCAAAGGGATTGGCAACCATGGTTTCGACCTGGGTCCGGCCCCCCACGACGTCCGCCAGACCAGGCATGACAGCGCATCCGCCCGCAAGCACCAGATGGTCAACCTGGTTGTACTGAGTCGAGGTGAAGAAGAACTGCAAGGCGCGTGAAACTTCGAGCGCCAGACTATCCATGAACGGACGCAGCAACTCGCGGCCATAGTCCTCGGGCAGGCTGCCCGAGCGTTTGGCCGCCTCCGCCTCCTCCACGCTCATGCCATATTGGCGCGCGATGTCCTGGGTGAGCTGATAGCCGCCGAAGGCCTGCTCACGGGAATACACCTGCTGGCCGTCACGCAGCACCGACACGTTCATCGCCGACGCACCGATATCGACCAGGGCCACGACCTTGCCTGCGCCGCTGCCCGGCAGCTGCCGGCTGACGAGCTCGAAAGCCGATTCGACCGCGAGCGACTCCACGTCCAGCACCACAGCCTTGAGTCCGCACGATTGCGCCACCGCAACGCGGTCCTCGACTTTTTCCTTGCGCGAGGCCGCGATCAGCACTTCGACGTCGCCCGGGCTACCCGGCGCCGGACCGACCACCTGGAAGTCCAGATTGACCTCGTCGAGCGCAAACGGAATGTACTGATTGGCCTCGGACTCGACCTGAAGTTCCATTTCCTGCTCGCGCAGTCCATCCTGAAGAATGATCTTCTTGGTGATGACCGCGGAAGCAGGCAGGGCCATGGCGACGTTCTTCACACCGGGGCCGAAGCGTCGGACCAGTCGCCTGACACCTTCGGTGACCGCGTCCAGGTTGGCGATGTTCCCATCGACCACCGCATCGCGCGGGAGGGCTTCGATCGCGTAACGTTCCACGCGAAAGCCCCCTTTCTCACTTTCGGCGAGCTCCACCATCTTCACCGATGATGAAGAGATATCCAGCCCTGCAAGCTGGCGCGCCTTCGAACCGAACATCGAGAAGTCAATCACAAAGAAAACCCTTAAATTTCTTCATGTTAGGCGCCATTGCTGAATAAGGCTCTCAAATCGTAACAACAAGCGCGCAGAGTGTAAAGCAAATGCATCAAAATGCATCAGCCACCGTTATACGGCAATCGCTCCAGTTTTCACCTTATATAATGCGCAACTGTTCACATTTTCCGGACAAAAGATGCGCTGGGTCCTCTATCCGATTGCCGCGCTCACCGCGCTCGTGACACTCGGGCTCGCCACGCTGGCGGCAATCTCCATCCTGGCCTGGCCCAACCTGCCGTCACTCGATGCGCTCACCGACTACCGTCCGCGCATTCCATTGCGCGTCTACACCGCGGATGGCCACCTGATCAGCGAGTTCGGCGAGGAGCGCCGCTCGGTGGTCAAGATTGGCGATGTTCCGCTCACGCTCAGACAGGCGATCCTCGCCGCCGAAGACGAACGCTTCTATGAGCATCCCGGCATCGACCCGATCGGCATCGCCCGCGCCGCGCTTGCCAACCTCACCTCGGGCGGGCGCGGCCAGGGCGCGTCGACGATCACCATGCAGGTCGCGCGCAACTTCTTCCTGTCGAGGGAAAAGACCTACAACCGCAAATTGTACGAAATCCTGCTCGCTCTCAAGATCGAACGCAACCTCCCCAAGGACCAGATCCTCGAGCTCTACATCAACCAGATCTACCTCGGTCAGCGCGCGTATGGCTTCTCTGCCGCTGCACGTGCCTATTTCGGCAAGCCGCTCACCGAGATCACGCTTGCCGAAGCGGCGATGCTGGCAGGGCTTCCGAAGGCGCCCTCCGCCTACAATCCGATCGTCAATCCGGCCCGTGCCACCTTGCGCCAGCACTATGTGCTGCGACGCATGGTCGAGGCCCGCTTCATCGATGACGCGGCCTATCGCCAGGCACTTGCGGAACCAATGCGCCCCCGGCCCGGAAGCGTCGCCCGCAACGGCAGCGATGACAGCCCCTCGCTTCACGGCGATTATGTTGCGGAAATGGCGCGTCAGATTGCGGTCGAGCAGTTCGGCGAGCAGGCGTACCAGCTCGGTATCCGGATTGTGACCACGATCAATCGTGCCGACCAGGAAGCCGCCTATGCCGCGCTGCGCAAAGGCGTCATGGACTACGACCGCCGTCACGGCTACCGTGGTCCGGAGCGATTCGTCGAACTGGCCCCGGGCGAGGTGGATGATGAGGTGCTGGAGGACGCCCTGGTTGACGCCAACGATCATGACGACCTCCTGGCCGCCGTCGTTCTCGCCGCGTCCAGCGCCGAAGTCAAAGTGTTCCGGCGCGGCCAGGCCTACACCATCTCGGGCGATGGACTGCGCTTTGCAAAACCGATGCTCGCCGACAAGGCACCGCAGACGCGGCGCATCCGGCGCGGAGCGATCGTGCGCATTCGCGATACCGGCGACAAGGGCTGGGAGATCGTCCAACTGCCCGACGTGCAGGCCGCGCTGGTTTCCATCGACGCCAACACCGGAGCCGTCCGCGCACTGGTCGGAGGTTTCGACTTCAATCGCAACAAGTTCAATCATGTCACGCAGGCGCAGCGCCAGCCTGGCTCCAGCTTCAAGCCCTTCATCTACTCCGCCGGTCTCGAGCGCGGCTACAGCCCCGGCACGCTGGTCGAAGACTCGCCACTCTACTTCCCCGCCGGCGTCACTGGCGGGCAGGCATGGGAGCCGAAGAATTACGACGGCAAGTTCGACGGGATGATGACGCTGCGCGATGCGCTGGCACGATCCAAGAACATGGTTTCGATCCGGCTGCTGCAGAACATCACCCCCGACTATGCGCAGGATTACCTTGGCCGCTTCGGCTTCGACACCGCACGCCATCCGCCCTACCTGACCATGGCGCTGGGCGCCGGATCGGTCACCCCCTGGGAGATGGCCTCGGGCTATGCGGTATTTGCCAACGGCGGCTACCGCGTCGACCCCTATGTGGTGAAGGAGATCTACGACGGCAGCGGCAAACTGATTGCACGGATCGACCCTCCGGTGGCCGGCGCAAGCGCGCCGCGCGTGATCGACCCGCGCAACGCATGGCTGATGGATTCGATGATGCAGGACGTGGTTCGGCGCGGCACCGCAACCCGCGCGCGCAGCCTCAACCGCAGTGACCTCGCCGGCAAGACCGGCACCACCAACGATTACCTGGACGCCTGGTTCTGCGGCTATAACCCCGAGGTGGTGGCCGTTGCCTGGGTCGGTTTTTCGCAACCGAAGAACATGGGTCGCGGGGAAACCGGCGGCGCGGCGGCACTGCCGATCTGGATCAACTACATGCGAACCGCACTGAAGGACGTACCGGAGTCCACCCTGGCGCGACCCGAAGGCTTGCGCAGCGCCCCGGTTGCGGACGGCAGCCGGGAAGACTTCCACTACGCCGAGAACAGCGCTCCCGAACTGATGGAACAACCGAACTGGCTCGAGCAGCTGTTCGGCGTCGTCTCACCGGCGCAGGAAGCCCCGGAGGAGGCCATCCCCACGGCACCACCTGTACCGAGGCCGGTACCACAGATGCAGGCCCCCGCACCGGTCATCGACCGCATGCCGACGCCGGTACGGCGCTGATCAGGCCTCGGGTTCCAGACTCACCGCCACACCCGCCTGCTCGCCGACCACGCGCGACAGCAGTGCATAGAGTTCGGCGCCATCACGGCCCGCGATCCATTTCCCGCCCTCGGGCCGGAAATGGAATCCACCCGATTTTGCTGCCACCCAGATTTCGCGCGCGGCCGAATGGCGATTGATAATGAGCTTGCTGCCGTTGTCGAACTCGACCTCGAGCACGCCGCCCTGCTTGAGCTCGAGATCGAGGTCCAGCCCACATGCTTCCAGCGCCGCCTCGATACGTGCCAGTTCGGCTTCCGCCAGAGCATTGAATACCGATTCTTCCATGCCGACTCCTTCTGTTAGCATTCCGTCTTTTATCGAAGAACGGCCATGCGAGCGATGATTCCCGCGGTAGCGCTGATTGGCGTACTGCTCCTGTCCGCCTGCGGCATCAAGGGGCCGCTCTACCTCCCCCAGAAACCCCAGGCGCCCCGTCCCGCCGATAGCGGCCAGACGACGGACAATCATAACAAACCCGATTCCCCACCCGAGTCGCTTCCGAACCCGATCCAATGAGCACAGCCTTTCCGATTCCGACCCTGCACCGCAGCGAGGGCGAGCTGACGCTGGAGGGCGTGCCCCTGTCCGCGATTGCCGAACAGTTCGGCACCCCGACCTACGTCTATTCCCGCGCCGCGCTCAGCGACGCCTTTGCCGCCTATCGCAGCGCGCTCGGAAACCGATCCGCACTGGTCTGCTACGCCGTGAAGGCCAACTCCAACCTGGGCGTGCTGTCGGTCTTTGCCGCACTCGGCGCCGGATTCGACATCGTGTCCGGCGGCGAACTGGCGCGTGTCATTGCCGCCGGCGGCGACCCGGCCAAGGTGGTGTTCTCCGGCGTGGGCAAGACCCGGAGCGAGATGCGGCAGGCGCTCGCAGCAGGCATCCGCTGTTTCAATGTCGAATCCGCCGCCGAACTCGAACGCCTGAACGAAGTGGCCGGCCAACTCGGCAAACGGGCTCCGATCGCGCTGCGGGTCAATCCGGATGTCGATCCGAAGACGCACCCTTACATTTCCACCGGTCTCAAGAGCAACAAGTTCGGGGTGGCATTCACTGAAGCGCTGGACCTCTATCGGCGCGCGGCCGGCCTGCCCCATCTGCAGATCAGCGGCATCGCCTGCCATATCGGCTCCCAGTTGCTCGACCCTGCACCGATGGCCGAAGCGGCTGCCAAGGTCCTCGAACTGGTCGACCGCCTCGCGGCCGAGGGGATCCGGCTCGATCATATCGATCTCGGCGGTGGCCTCGGTATCCGCTACCGGGACGAAACCCCGCCCGCAGTGGCCGACTATCTCGCGCCGCTGCTCGAAGTCTTCAACGGTCGCCGCGAAGAGCTGTGCTTCGAACCGGGACGCTCGCTGGTTGGAAACGCCGGCCTGCTGCTGACCCGGATCGAATACATCAAGCCGGGCGAGGACAAGAACTTCGCCATCGTCGATGCGGCGATGAACGATCTCGCCCGCCCGGCGCTGTATGACGCCTACCATGAGGCGGTTACCGTTGCGGAACGGGATCTGCCTGCCCGGCGCTACGAGATCGTCGGCCCGATCTGCGAGAGCGGTGATTTTCTCGCTCGCGACCGCAGCCTGGCCATTGCCGAGGGCGACCTCCTCGCCCTGCTCTCCGCCGGCGCCTACGGCATGACCATGAGCTCGAACTACAACACGCGGGGCCGCGCCGCGGAGGTCATGGTCGATGGCGGGAACACGCATCTCGTCCGCGAGCGCGAGGCGATCGAATCGCTCTACGCGCTGGAGAAGCCGCTCGTCTGAGCGGCGGAGCACCATGCGGCGGACGATCGATTCAGCGTCCCGCGCCCGGGTCGAGCCGTTCCGACTCTTCATACAGCGCACGACCGAAGGCCTTCCAGACCTCGCCGCCCTGTGTATGCACACCGATCTGGGCACTTTGCCGCATCGTGTCGAGCATCATCTCGGCAAGGGCGAACAATTCGCCCCTGCCGCGCTGTTGCCTGTCCGCGCTGCGCAGCATCTCCAGACGGCAGGCCGTGGTGCAGGTCAAGGCTTCATGCGCGAGGCTGCGCATGGCTGCCGGATCCTGCCAGTCCACACCGATCATCAGCCCGCGCTTGAAGATTTCGCGCTCGAGTTCAAGTGCCGTGCGTGCATAGTGCCCAAATCCACTCATCGTGATGCATTCCGGTAGGAGCAGTGATCGATTGCCCGGAGGCGTTTCCCCTGGGACATCGGCATGCGATCTGGTGCCCGCGCGCCCTGCAATGCTGCATTCTAGCCGGACAGCTTTTTTTCCATGCCATTTGCAGTGCTCACGCTCCGGTACCGCCCCGTGCCATTGACCACCATCGCCATCCGGCGGTTGATCGTGCGGATCTTCGTCCTGCTGCTCGCCACCAGCGCGAACGGGGCGGGTGCAAACGGTCCACCCGCGCTCCCGCCGGCTGTCGGCCTGGCGCTCGGGCAGGCGAACATTCCGCTCGAGGCGGTCGCGATCTGGGTCCAGCCGGTGGATGCCGAGCGACCGACGCTGACCCTCAACGCCGGGGTGCCGATGAATCCGGCCTCGGTGATGAAGCTCGTGACCGCCTTCGCCGCATTCGAGCGCCTCGGCCCTACCCACACCTGGCAGACCCGTTTCGCCACCACCGCGCCGGTGCACGAGGGCCGGCTGCTGGGGGACCTTCACCTGATCGGCGGAGGCGACCCGGTCCTGTCATACGAACGCTTATGGAAGCTGCTGCGGCGCCTGCGTGCGCTCGGTATCGAAGCAATCATGGGCGATATCGTGCTTGACGGCTCGGCACTCGACCTGCCCGCTCACGATCCCGAACTGTTCGACGGCCGCGGGCTGCGTCCCTACAACAGTGGCCCCCATGGCCTGCTGCTGCACTACAACACGCTGCAGCTGGCCCTGTTTCCCGGGCTGAGCGCCAACGACCGGGTCACGATCGCTGCCGAGCCCCCGCTCGCCGGGGTGGTCATCGACAACCGGCTCATCACCTCGGAGGCGCCGTGCACGGTCTGGTATCGCGACCTCGAGGCCCATCTCGAACCCGGACGTCATCTGGTGCTGAGCGGCAGCTTACCGGCCAGCTGCGGAGCGCGCCTGTGGAGCGCGGCACCGCTACTGCCCGCGGAGTTCGGTACCGCCCTGGTCGAAGGACTGTGGCGGGAGGTCGGCGGACACTTGCACGGCACGGTGCGCACCGGACTCGCACCCGCGGACGCACGCACGATACTGGTGGACGACTCGCCGCCGCTGGCCGACGTCGTCCGCGACATGAACAAATGGTCGAGCAACGTGATCGCCCGCCAGTTGCTCGCGACGCTGGGCGCGACCCGCGTCGGGGTGGCGACCGACATGGTGGCCGCAGGTGCGGAGGTTGCCCTCACCCAACTCGTCATGGGTGGTATCGACACCGCCGGACTGGTGATCGAAAACGGCGCCGGACTGTCGCGCATCGAGCGCATTCGCGCCGACAGCCTCGGCCAGTTGCTGATTGCCGCATGGAAACGACCCTGGATGCCGGAGTTCATCGCCGCGCTGCCGATCGCCGGCGAGGACGGCACGGCACGCCGCCGTCTGGCCGACAGCCCCGCGCGCGGGCGGGCGCACATCAAGACCGGCACGCTCAATGGCGTGCGTGCGATGGCCGGTTACGTGCTCGATCGCGACGGGCGACGCCACGCCGTGGCGATGCTGATCAACCATCCGCTCGCACCCGATACCGCGGCGGCGCAGGACGCCCTGCTCGAGTGGGTGTGGGCGGGCGGACGCTGATCAGTCCATCGGCAAAGTGCGGCGCTGGAGCAGCGTCCACCAGCCGCGCACCACACGATAGAGCACCCACAGGCCGACGGCGAGAATGGCCGCGATCGCTACCGGGATGCCGATCAGGGTCACGACCATCAGCCCGGCGATCGCAATCCACAGCACGGCGAACCAGAAGGTGCGGATCTGCCAGCGAAAGTGGCTCTCCAGCCAGGTGCCGCGTACCGCCGACTGGTTCCAGTAGTTGAGCACCACCGCGGCGATCGAGGGCAGGCTGGCGACGAAGCTGAACACGATGGTCGCCGACCCGACCAGCGCCGAGAACACGGCGAAGGCATGCAGGGCGTAGATCAGGTGGGTCAGCGTCACCATGTTCTCGGACGGCTGGCCGGCCTGCAGCGGGGCGGGTACGGAATCGGGATAAGCCATTTCGGGGTGCTCCTGTCGAGATTTCGATAACAGGCGGCGGGGACGCCATGGGGCCGGTTTCAGCCGGGTGCGGTGCCGGAACCGTGCTTACAGTCCGAGTTCGCCCCACATCGCATCGATCTTGTGCTTCACCGCCTCGTCCATGACGATCGGACGCCCCCATTCGCGATTGGTTTCACCCGCCCATTTGTTGGTCGCATCCAGCCCCATCTTGCTCCCGAGCCCGGCCACCGGCGAAGCGAAATCCAGGTAGTCGATCGGGGTGTTGTCCACCAGCGTGGTGTCGCGGGTCGCGTCCATGCGCGTGGTCAGGGCCCAGATCACTTCCTTCCAGTCGCGGATGTTCACGTCGTCATCGACCACGATGATGAACTTGGTGTACATGAACTGGCGCAAGAAACTCCAGATCCCGAACATCACCCGCTTGGCGTGACCCGGGTACTGCTTGCGGATGCTGACCACCGCCAGGCGGTACGAGCAGCCCTCAGGCGGGAGGTAGAAATCGGTGATCTCGGGAAACTGCTTCTGCAGCAGCGGCACGAACACTTCGTTCAGCGCGAGGCCGAGCATGGCCGGCTCGTCGGGCGGCTTGCCGGTGTAGGTCGAGTGGTAGATCGGGTCGCGCCGCATGGTGATGCGCTCGATCGTGAACACCGGGAAGTCCGACACCTCGTTGTAATAGCCGGTGTGGTCGCCGTAGGGCCCTTCGGGCGCCGTGTCATCGGGCTGGATCACGCCCTCGAGCACGATCTCGGCCGAGGCCGGCACCTGAAGATCGGAGCCGAGGCAGCTCACCAGCTCGGTCCTGGCCCCACGCAGCAGGCCGGCGAACTGATACTCCGAGATTGCATCCGGCACTGGCGTGACCGCGCCGAGGATGGTCGCCGGGTCGCAGCCCAGCACCACCGTCACCGGGAAGGGCTCGCCCGGATGGGCGCGCTGGTGCTCGAGAAAATCGAGCGCGCCGCCGCGGTGCGCCAGCCAGCGCATGATCACCCGGTTCGGCCCGATCACCTGCTGGCGGTAGATGCCCAGGTTTTGGCGCTTCTTGTGCGGCCCGCGGGTCACCACCAGCCCCCAGGTGATCAGCGGCGCCGCGTCGCCCGGCCAGCAATGCTGGATCGGCAGCTTCGCCAGGTCGACGTCGGCGCCCTCCCATACCACCTGCTGGCAGGGGGCGGAGCGGACTTCCTTCGGTGCCATATTGAGCACCTGCTTCAACACCGGCCACTTTTCCCACGCATCCTTCAAGCCCTTGGGCGGCTCCGGCTCCTTGAGGAAGGCGAGCAGCTTGCCCACCTCGCGCAGCGCCTGCTGCCAGTCGCCCGACTCGCCCATGCCGTAGGCCACCCGCTGCGGCGTGCCGAACAGGTTGGCCAGCACCGGGATCGCCTGCGCCACGCCTTTCGTCACCGGCTTCTCGAACAGCAGCGCCGGGCCGCCGGCGCGCAGCACGCGATCGGCAATCTCGGTCATCTCCAGGTGGGTGTCGACGGGAACGGCGATGCGCTTGAGCTCGCCGCGGGCTTCGAGCTGGGTGATGAAGTCGCGCAGATCGTGGTATTTCATGCATCCCTCAACGGTGGGCGTTGATCGCGTCGCGGGTTTCCCGCGCCACGCGCCGCGCCTCGGCAGCGAAGTCCTCGCCCTTGCCCGCATACAGGATCGCACGCGAGGAGTTGATCATCAGCCCGCTGCCGTCCCCGGTCCGTCCGGCCGCCATGGTCGCGGCGATATCGCCGCCCTGGGCACCGATGCCTGGCACCAGCAGCGGCATGTCGCCGGTGAGCGCACGCACGCGGGCGATCTCGGCCGGGAAGGTGGCGCCCACCACCAGGCCACAGTTGCCGCTGGCGTTCCAGTCGTCGGCGACCAGGCGGGCGACGCGCTCGTAGAGTTTTTCCCCGCCGCCGGGGCCGCCGACCTCGAGGAACTGCAGGTCCGATCCGCCCGGGTTGGAGGTCCGGCACAGCAGGATCACGCCCTTGTCGGGGTAGGCCAGGTAGGGATCGACCGAATCGCGTCCCATGTAGGGATTGACCGTGATCGCGTCCGCCCCGAAGCGCTCGAAGGCCTCGACCGCGTACTGCTCGGCGGTGCTGCCGATGTCGCCGCGCTTGGCGTCGAGCACGACCGGGGTCGCGGGATGGCGCGCATGGATGTGTTCGATCAGGGCCTCGAGCTGGTCCTCGGCGCGGCGCGCGGCGAAGTAGGCGATCTGCGGTTTGAAGCAGCACACGAGGTCGGCGGTGGCATCGACGATGTCGCGACAGAACTCGAAGATCGCATCCGGGCGATCCTGCAGATGAGCCGGAAACTTCGCCGGATCAGGGTCGAGGCCGACGCACAGCAGGGTGTTGCGCTGCTGCCAGGCAGCCTTGAGGGCGGTCATGAAGTGCATGATGGGTTCCAGTGACACGCCGGATCAGAGCCGGCGCAGCAGATCGTCGATGAAGATGCCGGCGAAGATGACCGCACCCAGCCAGTTATTGTGGCGGAAGGCCTTGAAGCAGTTGGCACGATCGCGCCCGCGGATGAGCAGGAAATGATAGCCGGCCACTGCGGCGGCGCCGAGCAGCCCCAGGTGGAAGACGGGGCCCCGCCCGGTTGCCATGCCCACCGCGGCCAGCAGACCGAGCGCGCACGCATAGCACAGCATCACCGCCGCGACGTCGAAACGGCCGAAGGTGATGGCCGAGGTCTTGATCCCGATCTTGAGGTCGTCCGGCCGGTCCACCATGGCGTACTCGGTGTCGTAAGCGACCGCCCAGAAGATGTTGGCGAGCAGCATCGCCCACCCCACCGGCGGCACCTCGCCCACGACCGCGGCAAAGCCCATCGGAATGCCGAACCCGAAGGCGATGCCGAGGTAGGCCTGGGGGATGGCGAAGAAGCGCTTGGTGTATGGATAACTCGCGGCCAGAAAAAGAGCCGGCACCGACAACCAGATCACCAGCGGATCGAGCGGCAGGATCAGCGCGAAGGCGAGCAGCGACAGGCCACCGGCCAGCAGCAGCGCTTCCCTGGTGCTCACCGCCCCGGTCGCCAGCGGACGGTTGCGGGTGCGCTCGACATGACCGTCGAAGTCGCGGTCGGCGTAGTCGTTGATCACGCAGCCCGCCGAGCGCATCAGCAGCGTGCCGAGCGCAAAGATGAACAGGATGTGCAGCGGCGGCACGCCGTCGGCCGCGATCCACAGCGCCCACAGCGTCGGCCACAGCAGCAGCAGGGTGCCGATCGGCTTGTCGAGCCGCATCAGGCGAGCGTAAAGGGGGAGTCGGTCGGACAGCATCATGGGCGCAACGTCGGATTCGGGTGCAGGCCGCATCTTACCGGATCAAGCCCGCAACAGGCCTTCACGACCGCCCATCCAGCGTGCCATCAGGCGCTCGACCGCCACCGGATCGTTTGCCAGCAAGGTCTCGGCAAGCTCGCGTGCGGGCTCGATCAGATCGGCGTCATCGTCCAGGCTGGCGTAACGCAGCAACGGCACGCCGCTCTGGCGGGCGCCGACGAACTCGCCCGGACCACGGATGTGCAGATCCTCACGCGCGATCACGAAGCCGTCGGTGTTCTCGTAGATCACCTTCAGCCGCGCGCGACCGTTCTCCGACAAGGGCCGGGCGTAGATCAGGATGCATACCGACTCGGCACTGCCGCGCCCTACCCGCCCGCGCAACTGGTGCAACTGGGCGAGACCGAAGCGCTCGGCGTGCTCGATCACCATCAGGCTGGCGTTGGGCACGTCGACCCCGACCTCGATCACCGTGGTCGCCACCAGCACCTGCAGTTCGCCGGCGACGAAGGCCGCCATCGCAGCCGCTTTCTCGTCGGCCTTGAGCCGCCCGTGGATCAGACCGACGCGCAGCTCGGGCAAGGCCGCCGACAGGGTCTCGAAGGTCTCGACCGCGGTCTGCAGTTGCAGCGCCTCCGACTCCTCGATCAGCGGACACACCCAGTAGGCCTGGCGCCCGGCGAGGCAGGCGTCGCGCACACGGCCGATCACTTCGTCGCGCCGTGCGTCCGACACCAGCCGGGTACGGATCGGCGTGCGCCCCGGCGGCAACTCGTCGAGCACCGACACATCGAGATCGGCGTAATGCGTCATCGCCAGCGTGCGCGGGATCGGCGTGGCCGACATCATCAGCATGTGCGGGCGCAATCCGACCTGCCCCTTCTCGCGCAGCGCGAGACGCTGGCGCACCCCGAAGCGGTGCTGCTCGTCGACCACCGCAAGCGCCAGTCGCGGCAGGACGACCGGATCCTCGATCAGCGCATGGGTGCCCACCGCGAGCAGCACCGCGCCGCTGCGCAGGCGTTCGAGCTCGGCCTCGCGTGCGCGCTTCCTGCGGCCGCCCGAGAGCCATGCGATCTCGATCCCGACCGGTGCCAGCCACGCCGCGAGCTTGCGGTAATGCTGCTCGGCCAGGATCTCGGTGGGCGCCATCAGTGCGGCCTGAAACCCGTTCTCGGCCGCCTGCAGCATCGCCAGCGCGGCGACGATGGTCTTGCCGCTGCCGACATCGCCCTGCAGCAGGCGCTGCATCGGATGTGCCGCCGCGAGGTCGGCCCCGATCTCGGCCACCGCGCGACGCTGTGCGCCGGTCAGCCCGAACGGGAGCTGCTCGAGCAGGGCCCGGGTCAGCACCGCACGCGCCGGCAGACTCGCCGCACCCTTGGCGCGACGGGCGTTGTAGGCACGCCGCAAGGACAGCTGCTGGACCAGCAACTCCTCGAACTTGATCCGCCGCCATCCCGGATGTTGGCGACTCTCCAGCGCAGCGGGGTCGGCATCCGGAGCCGGATGATGCAAGGCGCGCACCGCGTCGGCGAATCCCGGCAGACCAAGACGGGCGCACACTGCCGGCGGCAGCGGATCGTCCAGGATGAGAGTTTGCAACGCGCGATCGATCAGTTTGCGCAGGGTGGCCTGGCCGACCCCGGCGGTGGTCGGATAGACCGGCGTCAGTGCGTCGGGCAGGCCTTCGCCGGCGTCGACGACGCGCACCCGCGGATGCACCATCTCGTCGCCGAAGAAGCCGCCGCGCACCTCGCCGAACAGGCGCACGCGCCGGCCGATCGTCAGCTGCTTCTGCTGCGATGGGTAAAAATTGAGCCAGCGCGCAACCAGGGTGCCCGAGCCGTCGGTGACCCGCGCGACCAGTTGCCGGCGCGGACGCAGGGTGACCTCGCACGCCTTCACTTCGCCCTCGATCTGGGCCGGAAAACCATGCCGCGCGACGGCAATCGGCGTCAGCCGGGTTTCGTCCTCGTAACGCAGCGGCAGATGGAGCACGAGGTCCTCCGGCCGATGGAGGTCGATCTTCGCCAACTGCGCGGCAAGCTGACCGCCGACGCCCGGCCAGCCGCGGGCCGGCGCACGCTGCGCATCCGCCTCGCTCAACTCAAACGCTCAGCCGAGCACGAGAATCGCATCGGCCTCGACCACGGCACCACGCGGCAGCTCCTTGACCCCGACCGCGGCACGCGCCGGATAGGGCTCCACGAAGTAGCGCGACATGACTTCATTGACCTTGGCGAAATTGGCCAGGTCGGTCAGGTAGATGGTCAGCTTGACCGCATCGGCGAGCGAACCGCCGGCAGCCTCGGCCACGGCCTTGAGGTTCTCGAACACCTGCACGGTCTGCGCTTCGAAGCCCTCGACCATCTGCATCGACGCCGGATCGAGTCCGATCTGGCCGGAACAATAGACCGTGCTACCGGCTTTCACCGCCTGCGAATAGGTGCCGATGGCGGCCGGCGCACTGGGGGTGGAAACGATGCTGCGGCTCATGGACAGATTCCTGAAAATAAGAAGACGGAGCGAATTTTAACCCGCCCCGCCCGCTGGCACCGCGGCCGTTTGGTTCCTCGTGCCGCTCTTCAGCCCTGCGCGCGCAGGATGATGTCGCAGCCGAGCTTGTTGATGACCTTCTGCAGCCCACGCCGTGCCCCGACGTTGATCACCAGCGGCGCCATGAAGTTGGCCCGCAGGCCGGCGGTGGCGGGGTCCTCGCCCTCCTTGCGCACGATGATCGCCACCAGCGCATCTTCCGGACGATCCAGTTGAAGGGCGGCGACTTCGTCGTCGGACAACGGAAATTCGTAGGTGATGCCGAATTGCTCCGGCCCGGTCAGCGAAAACGAAACATCCGGGTCATCCACACTATGCAGCTGGAATACCGTGGTCTCGCGCCCTTCCTCATGCACCAGCACAAAACGATGGCAATGCTCGAACCCGGGCAGACCTGCCGGGAACTCGATCACCTTGTCATCGGACACATCCACGACACCCAGCACCGGACTTTCGATTTTCATGTTCTGCTCTCCCCCTGATTGAACTTATCGATCATTTCCCGGACCGCCCAGCGGCGCGCGCCGTACGCGGCGGCACCACGAAACCGACCGCGCCGGTCTCGCGGCGAAGCCGGACCCGGGCGGCTTCGGCTGCCCCCTTGTCGGCAAACGGTCCGACGACCACCCGCCCCTCGACCCGGACCGGCAAGCCACGCGCCGCGAGATCGGCACGCAACGCCTCCGCGTTCTCCAGCGCCCCGAATACCCCCAGTTGAACCAGATAGCCATCCGGCGGTGCGGGTGCGGGTGCGGGTGCGGGCTGCGCCGCGACAGCGGCAGGGGTCGGCATGGAGGCCGCGCCTGTCACCGTGCCGTCCGCTGGCACACTGTTCGGCGCTACGTCCGGCGGCGCAGCTTCCGCGGGCGCGGCGGCGGGCGCGGTCGGTTCAGTCTGCGCGACAGCGGCAGCAGACGATGTCGCGATCCCGGCATCGGCGCGGCCGGCATCTTCGACCACGGTGGCTGGTGGCGACTGCGATTCCGCGCGGACCGGCGCCTCGGCCGCAAGCCCGGCAACGGGCTTGCGTTCTGCGCCCGGCTCATGCCCCTGCTCGACCATCAGCACACCGATCAGCAACAACAGCGCCGCCGCCACGGCCAGTCCTGCCCGTCGCAAGGCGCGCTTGCGTTCGAGCTTCACCGCATCGAGTTGTCCCGCGCTCATGCGCCGCCCTCACCCGCCGCACGCGCGGCCAACGAGACCACGAGTTCGGCCTCGGCGCGGGTAATGCCGCAGCGGGTCGAGATCTCCTCCACCGACAGTCCGCGCCGCGCCAGCACCAGTGCCTCACTGTACTCCGGCGAAGCGCTCTGCTCGACCGCTTCCGCGGCTGCTGTCCGCGCCGGCGCGATCTCACCCAGGTGTTGAACCATCTCATGCAGCGCGCCGATCTCCTCTTGCTGCACATCGAGGGCCGCACGCACGGCACCCAACTCACGACGCAGGCGCTGCAGTTCCAGCTCGAACGCAAACAGATCGGGGCCCGCGGTCAGGGATTCGGGCGGCCGTGGCGCTGGCGCAGCGTCCGCGGAGGGTATCGGCGCATAGTCGAAACCGCCCTCATCGTCGTCGCGCCCGTCGTCCGTGTCGGCAGTCGGGAGCGCCGGCTGCTCCGCCGCAAGCACCGGCGTGGGTTCGACCGGATTGCTCCCGATCGTTCTTCGACCGGCCGTCAGCGAGCGCAGGATCTGCCAGCCGCCGTACAGCAGCAGCACCGCGATCAATGCCCATACGAGTTGCCGGATTCCCATGATCTATTGCCGCCACACGGCTGTTGCCGGATAAAGAATGAATCGAAGCGCTGGCGGCAAGCGGGCATCGGCCCGGAACCGCAGGATGGAATTGGACCGATAATACTGGCCACGACTGCTCAGGACAAACCCGAATGGATTTCGACCCCCTGCTGATCCTGTTCTGGCTCAAGAAGCTGGTCTCGGTATTCATCCTGCCCCCCCTGCTACCCTTCATGCTGATCCTTGCCGGCTTGCTGCTTGCCGGTCGCCGACCGCTGCCGGGCAAGGGGCTGGCATGGGCAGGACTCCTCGCCGGGGTGCTGCTGATCACGCCGGCATCGGTGGGCTGGCTGCTCACCCCGCTGGAGCCGCGCCAGGCGCTGGATCCGGCGGCCGCCGCGCAGGCCCAGGCGATCGTGATCCTCGGCGGCGGCCGGCTGCACGACGCCCCCGAGTACGGTGGCGACACGGTCAATCGCTTCACCCTCGAACGCCTGCGTTACGGGGCCCGGCTGGCACGGCGGAGCGGTCTGCCGGTACTGGTCAGCGGTGGCGCCCCGAGCGGCGAACTGCCGGAAGCGGTCATCATGAAGGCCGTGCTGGAAGAGGATTTCGGGGTTGCGGTCCGGTGGACCGAAACGGAATCGCTGGACACCCGGCAGAACGCCCGCCATTCGGCCGCCCGGCTCCGGACCGCGGGCATCTCGCATGTGGTGCTGGTCACCCATGCCGCACACATGCGGCGCGCGCAGTCCGAATTCGAAGCCCACGGCCTGACCGTGATCGCGGCCCCAACTGCCTGGCATGGGCCCCGCCCGGGCGGCGGTGACGAGGTCTGGCCGGCAATGCCGAGCGCCGCCGCGGCCTACGCCGGGTGGTATGCGGTGCACGAATGGCTGGGCTTGCTGGCGTACCGCTTGACGCGCTGACGCCCCGGGGCAAGCCGAACCTCCTTGCCACCACCCCGGACCGCGCTCACTGGCCCTTGAAGACGGCCTTGCGCTTTTCGAGGAAGGCGGCGACGCCTTCCGCAAAGTCGGCGCTCCCGCCACAGCGGCCGAAGGCCTCGGCTTCGCTTTGCAGCTGGGATTCGAGCTGGTTGGCGTGCGATGCGGCCAACAGGCGCTTGATCTCGCCATAGGTCTGGAGCGGACCGCCCTGCAAACGGGCGACGAGCTTCGCGGTTTCGCCATCGAGTTCGGCGGGCGCCACGCTGCGCGTCACCAGGCCAAGGCGCAGTGCTTCTGCGGCGTCGAAACGCTCGGCCAGCAACAGCAACTCGGCCGCCTTGCGCTGGCCGACGACGCGCGGCAGGAAATAGGAGGCACCGCCATCTCCGGAGAGGCCGATGGAGGCATATGCGGTGGTGAACACGGCGTTCTCCGCACACAGCACGAGATCGCAACCGAGCATCAGCGACAGGCCGAACCCTGCACATGCACCACGGACCTTGGCGATCACCGGCTGGTCGAGCCGCTGCAGGTTCTCCACCGTGGGGTTGATGTACTGCTCGATCATTGCGCGAAAGGTGACGCGCCGTGCCTCGGGCGACAGATGAAGATTGCGGCCGAAGTCCTTCAGATCCCCCCCGGCCATGAAGTGGTCACCGGCGCCCACGACCACCACCACCGAAAAGTCCTTGCGCACCCCGAGTTCGCGAACCGCAGCGGAAAGGTCCTGCATCATCTCGACCGACAGCGCGTTCAATGCGTCGGGGCGATTCAGGGTCAGCGTGGCGACACCATCGGTGATGTCGAGCAAAACGGTTCCTGTCATGCTGTGTTCCTCTTTGCTGTTGCGGACAACCGGCCACTGCCTCTGTTGTCCGGTATCGACAGGTTAGCGCGGAAGCGCAAAATGAAAAATGCCCGCCTGCCTGTATCGTCAGGCAAGCGGGCATTTGCATGGCTGCGGCCGCAGCGCAAAGGCGGCCGCGACGGCAATCAGCCGCCGAAGTCGTCGAGCATGATGTTCTCGCGCTCGACCCCGAGATCCAGCAGCATCTTGATCACCGCCGAATTCATCATCGGCGGGCCGCACATGTAGAACTCGCAGTCTTCGGGGGCCGGATGGTCCTTGAGGTAATGCTCGTACAACACGTTGTGGATGAAGCCGGTGTAACCAGTCCAGTTGTCCTCGGGCAGCGGATCGGACAGCGCCAGGTGCCAGGTGAAATTGGGATTCTCCGCCGCCAGCTTGTCGAACTCCTCGACGTAGAAGGCCTCGCGCATCGAGCGGGCGCCGTACCAGAAACTGATCTTGCGTTTGCTCGACAATCGCTTCAGCTGGTCGAAGATGTGCGAACGCATCGGCGCCATGCCCGCGCCGCCGCCGATGAACACCATCTCGTTGTCGGTGTCGCGGGCGAAGAACTCGCCGAAAGGACCGTACACGGTGACCTTGTCGCCCGCCTTGAGATTGAACACCCAGCTCGACATCTTGCCCGGCGGAATGTCGTCACGACCCGGCGGAGGCGAGGCGACGCGGATGTTGAATTTCACCACGCCGTGCTCTTCCGGGTAGTTCGCCATCGAGTAGGCGCGGATCACGGTCTCGTCGACCTTCGACACGAAGCGCCACATGTTGAACTTGTCCCAGTCGCCGCGGTATTCGGGCTGGATGTCGAAATCCTTGTACTTCACCGTGTGCGGCGGGCACTCGAGCTGCACGTAACCGCCGGCGCGGAATTCGACGTTCTCGCCTGCGGGCAGGCGCAGCGTGAGTTCCTTGATGAAGGTGGCGACGTTGGGGTTGGACTCCACCGTGCATTCCCACTTCTTCACCCCGAAGACCTCTTCCGGGACTTCGATCTTCATGTCCTGCTTGACCGGGGTCTGGCATGACAGGCGCCAACCTTCCTTGGCCTGGCGCTTGGTGAAATGCGACTCCTCGGTCGGCAGCATCTCGCCGCCGCCGGCCTCGACCACGCACTTGCACTGCGCGCAGGTGCCGCCGCCACCGCACGCGGACGACAGGAAGATGTCGTTGTTGGCCAGCGTCTGCAGCAGCTTGCCACCGGCCGGAACGGTGATGTTGCGTTCGTTGTTGATGTTGATGGTGACGTCGCCGCTCGACACCAGTTTGGAGCGGGCAGCGAGGATGAACACCGACAGCGCGAGCACGATCGCCGTGAACATGCCAATCGCAAGGGCGATTTCCTGAATATTCATGTCTGCGCCCCCTTTACAGCTGCACGCCGGAGAACGACATGAAGCCCAGCGACATCAGCCCGATGGTGATGAAGGTGATGCCCAGGCCCTGCAGCCCTTCGGGCACGTCGCTGTACTTGAGCTTCTCGCGGATGCCGGCCAGCAGCGCGATCGCCAGCGCCCACGACGCCCCGGAGGCCACGCCATACACGGTACTCTCGGCCAGGTTGTAGTCGCGCTCGACCATGAACAGCGAGCCGGCCATGATCGCGCAATTCACCGTGATCAGCGGCAGGAACACGCCGAGCGCGTTGTAGAGGCTGGGCACGTACTTGTCGAGCAGCATTTCGAGGATCTGCACGATCGCCGCGATCACGCCGATATACGACAGCAGGCCGAGGAAAGACAGGTCCACCTCGGGCATGCCGGCCCACGCGAGCGCACCGTCGCGCAGCAACCAGGTGTAGATCAGGTTGTTGGCCGGCACGGTGATGGTCTGCACCACGATGACCGCGATGCCGAGACCGATCGCGGTTTCCACCTTCTTCGAGATCGCGATGAAGGTGCACATGCCGAGGAAGAAGGACAGCGCCATGTTCTCAATGAACACGGCCCGGACGAAGAGGCTGATCAGGTGCTCCATGTCAGTAGGCCTCCTTGTTGATCACCTGCGGCGCCATGCGGAAGGTGGGTTGCTCGACCTGCTCCGCCTTCCAGGTCCGCAGTCCCCAGATGATCAGGCCGATCAGGAAGAAGGCCGACGGCGGCAGCAGCAGCAGGCCATTGGGCAAGTACCAGCCGCCGTCCTTGGTCAGGGCGAGAATCTCGACGCCGAAGAGTTTGCCCGCACCGAACAGTTCGCGGATCACGCCGAGCACAAGCAACATTGCGCTATAGCCCAGCCCGTTGCCGATGCCGTCCATGAACGACAGGAAGGGTGGATTCTGCATCGCGAAGGCTTCGGCGCGTCCCATCACGATGCAGTTGGTGATGATCAGACCGACGAACACCGAGAGTTGCTTGGCCAGGCTGAACGCATAGGCGCGCAGGATCTGGTCGACCACGATCACCAGCGAGGCGATGATCACCATCTGCACGATCATCCGGATCGAGCTCGGGATCTGGCTGCGGATCATCGAGATGAACATGCTCGAGAACGCGGTCACCAGGGTCAGCGCAATCGACATCACCACCGCGGTCTTGAGGTTGGAGGTGACGGCAAGCGCCGAACAGATGCCGAGGATCTGCAGCCCGATCGGGTTGTTGTGGAAGATCGGGTTGAACAGGACTTCTTTTACCGTGGGTTGCGACATGATCAGACCCCCTGGGTACGCAGTTTGGCGAGATAGGGACCGAAGCCCTGCTCACCGAGCCAGAATTGCAGCAGCTTGTCGACACCATTGCTGGTCAGGGTGGCGCCAGCCAGCGCATCGACCTGATGGGCAGCGGCCGGATTCGACGGGTCGACGCCGCCCTTGACGATGCGGATCGCCGGCTTGCCGGCCTCGTCGAACAGGGTCTTGCCCGGCCACAGGGCCTTCCACTTCGGATTGTCGACCTCGCCGCCGAGCCCCGGGGTCTCCGCATGCTGGTAGAAGCCGAAACCGACCACGGTGTTGAGATCGCCCTTGATCGCCATGAAGCCGTGCAGCGTGGACCACAGGCCGTAACCGCGCACCGGCAGAATCAGCGACTCGAGCTTGCCGTCCTGCTCCACCATGTACACCGTGGTGTAACGCTCACGGCGCTTGATCAGGGCAATGTCCTCGTTACCGGCCAGCTCCTCGGAGAGCTTTGGATCCCGGGCTGCCTTGAGCGGATCGAAGTTCGCCGGATCGTAGGCATCCGTATAGGCACCGGTCTCCAGGTCCACCACCTTGGCACTGATCCGGCTGGCGAACAGGTCCTTGACCTCGCGCGCCGACATGTCGGCACTGCCCAGGCCGGCAATGGCCAGGATGCTGCGCTGCTTGTCGAGCTGGCGGTTCTCGATCTGCACCGGCTTGAGCGAAACCGCCGCACCGGCGACGAACACCGAACTCACCAGACTGACCGCCAGCGCCACGAACAGCGTGCGGCTCGTCGATTCTTTCTTACTGGACATGGCGTGCCAACCTCCGCTTGATATTGGCTGCGACCACGAAATGGTCGATCAGCGGGGCACACAGGTTGGCGAACAGGATCGCCAGCATCATGCCCTCGGGGAAGGCCGGGTTCACCACCCGGATCAGCACCACCATGATGCCGATGAGCGCGCCGAACACCCACTTGCCGGTGTCGGTCATGGCCGCCGACACCGGGTCGGTGGCCATGAACATCAAGCCGAAGGCGAAGCCTCCGACCACCATGTGCCAGTACCACGGCATCGCGAACATGGCGTTGGTGTCGGAGCCGATGCCGTTGAACACCAGGCTCATGCCGATCAGGCCCAGCATCACCCCGGCCACGATGCGCCACGAGGCGATCTTCATGATCAGCAGCACTGCGCCGCCGATGAAGATGGCGAGCGTGCTGGTCTCGCCGATCGAGCCCTGCATGAAACCAAGGAAGGCGTCCATCCAGGTCAGGCCGCCGGCGACGATCTGCTCCACCCCGCCGGCCGCGGCCTGCGACAGCGCGGTGGCACCGGTGTAGCCGTCGACCGCGGTCCACACCGCGTCGCCCGACATCTGTGCCGGATAGGCAAAGAACATGAAGGCACGCCCGGTGAGCGCGGGGTTGAGAAAGTTCTTGCCGGTGCCGCCGAACACTTCCTTGCCGATCACCACGCCAAAGCTGATCCCGAGCGCAACCTGCCACAACGGGACCGACGGCGGGCAGATCAGCGCGAACAGCACCGAGGTGACGAAGAAGCCCTCATTGACCTCGTGGCGGCGAATCGAGGCAAACAAGACCTCCCAGAACCCGCCGACGACGAAGGTCACCAGGTAGATCGGCAGGAAGTAGGCCGCGCCGTGGACCATGTTGTCCCACACACTCCCCGGGTCGAAACCGGCAAACAGCGGGATCAGCGCCAGGCGCCAGTTGTCCTGGGCCGCGAGCAGCTCCGGATTGGCCGCATAGATGGTATTGGCCTGGCTACCGATGTTCCACATGCCGAAGAACAGCGCAGGAAAGGTGCACAGCCACACCGTGATCATCATGCGCTTGAGGTCGAAGCCGTCGCGGACATGGGCGGTGGTGCGGGTGACGCTGGCCGGGCGGTAAAGCGCGGTATCGACCGCTTCGTAGAGGGCATACCACTTCTCGTGCTTGCCACCTTTCTCGAAGTGGTGCTCGATGCTATCGAGATATGAACGCAGGCCCATGCTCAGCCCTCCTTTTCGATGCGTGTCAGGTTATCCCGCAGGATGGGGCCGTACTCGTACTTGCCGGCACACACGTAAGTGCACAACGCCAGATCTTCCTCGTCGAGTTCCAGGGCGCCGAGCTTCTGCGCCATGTCGGTGTCGCCGACGATCAGATAGCGCAGCAACTGGGTCGGCAGGATGTCGAGCGGCATGACCTCTTCGTAGTTACCGACCGGCACCATCGCGCGCGGGCTGCCGTTGGTGGTCGTGGTGAAGTCGAACTGGCGGCCGCCGAACAGCTTGGACGCATAGATATTGAGCACCGAGTGCTTGTTCACTCCGGCACGCAGGTAATGCAGGAACTCGCGCTCGTTGCCCTCCTGCAGACAGGACACCTGCAGATGGTAGCGGCCGAGATAGGCACAGGCGCCGCGCGCCGTGCGCCCGCCGAACACCGATCCGGAGATCACCCGGACCTTGCGCCCGACCGCGAGTTCGCCCGCGGTGAGTTCGTCCAGGTTGGCCCCGAGCAGGGTGCGCACCAGGCGCGGCTTGTCGACCATCGGTCCGGCGAGGGCCACGATACGCTCGCCCCACAGGCGGCCGGTCGCAAACAGCTTGCCGACCGCGATCACGTCCTGGTAGTTCAGGTACCAGACCGACTTGTGCGCATCGACCGGGTCGAGGAAGTGGATGTGCGTTCCCGGCAGTCCGGCCGGATGCGGGCCGCCGAAGGTCTCGACGGTGACGTTGGCGAGCCCCGCGCCCGGCACCTTCGCGCCTTCGGCGTGGCACAGGAAGACCCGCGCCAGACGGGCGAGCACCTTGAGGCCGCGAGCGAAGTCTTCGGCATACTCGGCGATGATCACCGCCGGATCGGCCGCCAGCGGGTGGGTATCGACCGCGGTGACGAAGATCGACGACGGGGTGGCGTCGACCGCGGGCACCTTGCTGTAGGGTCGGGTGCGCAGCGCAGCCCACAGGCCCGATTTCAGCAGGTTCTCGCGCACCTGCTCGGGCGCCAGGGTATCGAGTTGGGCGTCGGTGTAGCGGGCAAAGTCGATGGCGTCGTCGCCCTCGACATCGATGACTACCGACTGCAGCACGCGTTGTTCGCCGCGGTGGATGGCGCCGACCACACCTGCCGCCGGCGCGGTGAAGTCCACACCCGGCGTCTTCTTGTCGGAAAACAGCACCTGCCCCTGCCTGACCCGGTCGCCCACCTGCACCGCCATCGTCGGCTTCATGCCGTGATAGTCGAAGCCGATGACGGCCACGCTGCGTACCGGCCGTCCGGTCTCGATACGCTGCTCGGGTGCGCCGGTGACCGGCAGGTCGAGTCCGCGTTTGATTCGTATCATGCGTCTATCGCCCAATCACTCGTGAGAATGGTAGAGGCACTGCGACCCGCAAGACCCGCTGTTTTCGGGCTGCGGACAGAAACCCCGGATATACAAACCTGAGAATTATAAGAGATAGTTACCAGCCGATCACTTGCGGTAATCCGCCATAGGCCAGATTTCTTCTTGCATCAGCTTTTCCTGAAATGCAAATCGGGTGGCCGGCTTCCCGAACCACCCGATCTGACTGGATTTTGCTCCTCAACACATAAGCACTATTGAAGTGGCGTTTTTGCACCACTGGCCCAGCGCACGCGGACGCTCACACGCGCTCGAACACCCCCGCCGCGCCCATGCCGGTCCCGATGCACATGCTGATCATGCCGTAGCGCAGGGTCGGATCGCGCTGCATTGCCGCCATCAGCGTCGCGGTACGGATCGCACCGGTCGCGCCGAGCGGATGCCCGAGCGCAATCGCACCGCCCAGTGGATTGATCCGGGCCGGGTCGAGTCCGAGCTGGCGCGCCACGGCAAGTGCCTGCGCCGCAAAGGCTTCGTTGAGTTCGATCCAGCCCACCGCGTCCTGCGCCACGCCGGCCAGTCCGAGCGCACGCGGAATCGCCTCGACCGGACCGATACCCATGACCTGCGGCGGCACGCCGGCCACCGCAAAACTGCGGAAGCGGGCGATCGGGGTGGCGTTGTAGCGCTTGAGCGCCGTCTCGCTCATCAGCACCACCGCACCGGCACCATCGGACATTTGCGAGCTGTTACCGGCCGTCACCGAACCGCGCGCCGCAAACACCGGCTTCAGCTTTGCCAGCCCTTCGGGGGAGGCATCGGCACGGGGACCTTCGTCGTGCTCGACGATGCGCTCGGTGATGCGCACCGTGCCGCCCTCGCCCGGGACATGGGATTTCACCGTGTAGGGCATTATCTCGGCGGCGAACTGGCCACCCGCGATCGCGGCGCAGGCGCGGCGGTGCGATTCGACCGCGAAGGCGTCCTGGTCCTCGCGGCTCACCTTCCACTGCGTCGCCACCTTCTCGGCGGTCAGGCCCATGCCATAGGCGATGCCGACGTTTTCGGCCCTGGCGAAAATCTCCGGATTGAGGCTGATCTTGTTACCCATGATCTGCGGCATCGCGCTCATGCTCTCGGTGCCGGCGGCGATCATCACCTCGGCCTCGCCGAGGCGGATGCGGTTGGCGGCATCGGCCACCGCCTGCAGGCCGGAGGCGCAGAAACGGTTGATGGTGATACCGGGCACGCGGTCGGGCAGCCCCGCAAGCAGCAGCCCGATGCGCGCCACGTTCATGCCCTGCTCGGCCTCCGGCATCGCGCAGCCGGTGATGACGTCGCCGATTTCGTTCGGATCGAGGTCCGGCACCCTGCCCACGACCTCGCGCAGCACCTTCGCCAGCATGTCGTCCGGACGCACATGGCGGAAGGCGCCGTTGCGCCGCCCCACCGGGGTACGTACCGCGGCGACGATGTAGGCGTCCTGTATCTGTTTGCTCATGTCCATGTCCCCATCAGTTCCGCAGCGGCTTGCCCGTCTCGAGCATGTGCGCGATCCGCTGCTGCGTTTTCTCGGTCTTCAGCAGTTCCACGAACTGCGCCCGCTCCACATCGAGAATCCACTGTTCGCTCACCCGCGCATTGGTTTCCACCTCGCCGCCACAGAGCGCCGTCGCCGCCGCCTTGGCCACGCGATAGTCGTGTGCCGAGATGAAGCCGCCTTCGGCCATATTCACCAGCATCATCTCGCAGGTTGCGATGCCATTGCGTCCGGCCACGGTCACCGCCGGATGCTGCAACGACGGCCGCCAGCCGGCCTCGAACAGCGCGCGGGCGCGGCGGATGGCAACATACGGCAGTTCGTGGGCGTGGAACACGATGTCATCCGCGGCCTTGCCGAATCCGAGCTGTACCGCCTCGATGCCGCTCTTGGCCACGGTCGCCATGGCGATGGTCTGGAACGCGGTCTGGATGTAGGGAAACACGTCCCCCCCGGCTGCACGCCGGGCCAGCGCATCGGCCTGCAGCGCGAACTCCTTGCTGCCGCCACCGGCGGGGATCAGTCCCACGCCCACCTCGACCAGGCCGACATAACTCTCCAGCGCCAGCACCCGGTGCGCCGCGTGCATCGCAAACTCGCAACCGCCACCCAGCGCCATGCCCTGCACTGCGGCCACCACCGGCACCTGGGCATGCTTGATCGCCATCGACGTGTGCTGGAACTTGGCCACCATGCGCTCGAGCAGATCGAACTGCCCGGCGCGGCAGGCCGCGCCCACCTGTTGCAGGTTGGCGCCCACCGCAAACGGCGCTTCGTGCCAGATCACCAGTCCGTCGAGATCGGTCTCGGCGCGCGCGATCGCCTCGAGCATGCCGTCCATGACTTCTTCACCGATCGCATGCATTTTCGACACGATCGACACGATACCGATGCGCGCGTCCTGATCCGGCCGCCGCCACAGCCGCACCCCGGCGTTTTCCCACAGGGTTTCGCCACGGTCGGCGCGGGCCTCGCCGAGTACCCGGTCGGGATAGAGCTGGCGCCCATACACCGGCAAGGTCGAACGCGGTTTCAGCGCCGCATCGGCCACACTGAACGAGCCGGCCGGCGCATGCACGCCGTCACGCTCGAGCACCCACGCCGGCAGCGGCACCGTGGCCATCGCATGGCCGTGATCGATATCCTCCTTCACCATTGCCGCGATCTCGCGCCAGCCTGCCGACTGCCAGGTCTCGAACGGCCCCTGTGCCCAGCCGAAGCCCCAGCGCATCGCCAGATCGACGTCGCGCGCGTTGTCGGCGATCGCGCCCAGATGGACGGCGCAGTAGTGGAATACATCGCGGAAGATCGACCACAGGAACTGCGCCTGCGGATGCGGATGGGCGGCGAGCTGGGCGAACTTCTCGACCGGATCCCTGAGCTTGAGGATGTCCTCGACATCGGGAAAGATCTCGCCCCCGCTTTCGCGATAGTCCTGATGCGCCAGGTCCAGCACCAGGATCCGCTTGCCATCCTTGCGGTAGATGCCGGCACGGGTCTTCTGCCCGAGGGCGCCCTTGGCAATCAGCGCCTGCAGCCAGTCGGGCGATTTGAAATGCGGATGCCAGGGATCTTGCGACAGGGTCGCCTGCATGGTGCCGACCACATGCGCCAGGGTATCGAGGCCGACCACGTCGGCGGTGCGGAAGGTCGCACTCTTGGGCCGCCCGATCAGCGGGCCGGTGAGCAGGTCCACCTCGTCGAAACTCAGGCCGAGCCGCGCGGTGTGGTGCATCACCGCGAGGATCGAGAACACCCCGATGCGGTTGGCGACGAAGTTGGGGGTGTCCTTCGCGCGCACGATGCTCTTGCCCAGCCGGGTGGTGAGCCAGGCCTCGAGCGCATCGAGCATGGCCGCATCGGTGTCGGCGGTCGGGATCAGTTCCACCAGCGCCATATAGCGCGGCGGATTGAAGAAATGGATCCCGCAGAAACGGCTGCGCAGCGCCGCCGGCATGCCCTCGGCGAGCGCATTGATCGGCAGGCCGGAGGTGTTGGATGCGAACACCGCGCCCGGTTTCAGATGGGGGGCGACCTTTGCATACAGATCGAGCTTCCACTCCATCTTCTCGGCGATGGCCTCGATCACCAGATCGCATTCGCCGAGGCGGCCGAGGTCGCTGCCGTAGTTGGCCGCTTCGATGTACTGGGCACGATCTTTCGCCGCGAACGGTGCCGGATCGAGTTTCTTCAGGCTGCCCAGCGCCTTGTTGACGATGCCGTTCGGCTCGCCCTCCCTGGCCGGCAGATCGAACAGGATCACCGGCACGTCGGCATTGGCGCAATGGGCAGCGATCTGGGCGCCCATCACGCCGGCGCCGAGCACGGCAACCTTGCGGATGATGAAATTACTCACGCGGTTCTCCTTGTTACTGCGGGCGGCGCCCGGTCGTGCCGGACGTCGCGTTGCTCATGGCCCGATCGCGACCGCGGTGGAGGCTTCCCGCCACCGGCGCTCCCGACCGGGCGCGGCTCAGAACGCCAGCGAATACTGGGCGCCGAGAATCCATACGCTGGAGTCGTACTCGCCCGTCACCCGGCCACGACCGTCCGCGGCCTGGTTATTGTCGATCTTGGTCTTGGGAACGTAGATGTAGGCGGCGCCCAGGTCCACGGTCGACCCTTTGGCGAGCTTCCACTGTCCCCCCACGGTGAACCAGGTACGGTCGTTGTCGGGCAGTGCGGTCAGCCGACGCTCCTTGTCGCGGACCGGGGTCTGATCGTAGGCCACGCCGAATTTCAGTTTCCAGGCATCGTTGAGCTGGTAGTTGGTTCCGAGCGCCACCCGCCAGGTGTCGCGGAACTCCGCATCGAGGGTCTGGACCGTAACGCCGGTCAGCAGCCCGGAGGTGCGGACGATGTCAACCTCCTTGATCTTGCTCCAGCCGGTCCACGACACATCGCCAAGCAGTTCCCAGCGGTTGTCGAGCCTGTGCACGGCGCTCAGGATCAGCGTATCGGGCAGCTCCACGCGGGCTTCGGCCTTGCCGGTGGTCAGCGCCGCATTGGCACCGGCGGCGGGCCCCTTGACCTTGAGATCGCCTTCGAGATCATGCTCGATCGAGGAGCGATACGAGACCCCCACCCGGGTAGCATCCGACAACTTGAACAGCGCGCCGACGTTCCAGCCCCAGGCATCGGAGTCGGCATCGAGGATCGCGTGCGTCATCGACAGCGGGGCCGACACCACGGCCGCGATCCGGTCGTACTCGGCCTCCATTCGTTGCCAGTTCAGGCCGGCACCGATCGAAACCACGTCATTGACCCGCCACGCGATCGACGGATTGATGTTGTACGTCTTGATCTCGAACTTGATCGAGTGGGCGGCCCCCACCCAGTCATCGTCGTACTCGGTGATCAGCCCGAACGGGGCGCCGAGCCCGACGCCGACATAGAGATCCTTGTTCAGCGCCCACGACAGATAGCCGTTCGGAATGAACGCCCACGATCCGGCATCCTGGGTGTCGCCAGCGAGAAAGCCGGTCGCGGTCGACCCCTTGTCGTCGTACTTGAAGCTGGGCCGCACCGCCGACGCGCCGACCGACATCTCCCGCGCCTGGAGCTGCGTCATGCCCGCCGGGTTGAAGAAGATCGTACTGGCGTTCTCCGCCACCGCGGCGGAACCCGCATAGGCGTTGCCGATGCCGCTCGCATTCTGTTCGAGCAACTGGAAGCCGGCGGCGGACGCCGAGCCTGCACCCAGGGTCAGCGTGCCGAGCGCCAGTAGATGCGTCAGTCTGGTTTTCTGCATTTGAATCGTCTCCTCATCAGTCTTATCGGTACCTGCTCTGTAACCCCCGGACGCCGCCATCGCGAAATGTCCGGGTTGGGTCGTAGCGCCTGCACGGTCAGGTGCTACGCCTCACTCGGCCGGAATCGGCCGCTTCCTGCCCTTATCGTCCAGCGCCACATAGGTCAGCCGGGCTTCGGTCACTTTCACGACCACCGGGTTTTCCGGGTCGCGTTCGGCATACACCTCCACATCGACGGTCACCGAGGTGCGGCCGAGCGACACCACTTCAGCATAGAAACTGACGAGGTCGCCCACCGACACCGGCTGCTTGAACACGAAGGAATTGACCGCCACCGTCGCCACCCGCGACTTGGCACGGCGATGGGCGGGAATCGCGCCGGCGATATCCACCATCGCCATGATCCAGCCACCGAATACGTCGCCGGCGGGATTGAGGTCGGACGGCATCGGCATCACCCGCAGGGCGGGCTGGCGGCCTTCAGGCAGGGAGGTGTAAAAATCGGAACTGGATGTCATGACTCGATCCTATTGAACGGGGGCCAGCACACGATCGCCACGCGTCGAGGCCGTGCCTATCGGGGCTTTCCCCAAGTGCTGCTGGTAGTGCAGCGGCCCCCCGGTCCATGGCGCGAACCCGGTGCCGAATATCACACCCGCATCGGCCAGGTCGGCATCGGTCACCACGCCCTCATCGACGCAGCGCCGGGCCGCCGCGAACAGCGGGGCCACGATGCGATCGACCAGCCCGGCGGGTGCCGGAGCCGATTTCGCGCGCTCCGGCTTGTCCGCCGACCAGCGGTAATACCCCTCGCCCGTCTTCTTGCCGAGCTTGCCGGCGGCCACCAGCGCCAGCAGACGCGGCGGCGGCGCGGCCCCCGCACCGGCGAGGGCCTTGCCCGCCGCCACGGCGATATCGAGTCCGACGGTATCGACCAGTTCCACCGGCCCCATCGGCATGCCGAAGGCGACCAGCGCGGCATCCACGGTTTCCGGTGCAATGCCCTCCTCGACGCAACGCAGGGCTTCGAGCATGTAGGGGCCGAGCACGGCATTGACCAGAAAACCGGGGGCGCTCTTCACCGGCAAGGGCAGTTTGTCGATATGGCGAACGAAGGCGGCGGCACGCTGCAGCGCGACGGCGTCCGAGGCCTCGCCCTGGACCACCTCGACCAGCGGCATCACCGCCACCGGATTGAAGAAATGGATGCCGACCAGGCGCGCCGGATCGGCCAGGCCGGTCGCAATGTCTTCCAGTCTGAGGCTGGAGGTATTGCTCGCCAGCACCGCATCCGGCCGTGCGCGACGTTCCAGATCGGCAAACAGCGCACGCTTGGCCTCGATGCTCTCGAAGATCGCCTCGATGATGACGTCGGCGCGCGCCGCGCCATGCCCCCGCGGATCGGGGATCAGGCGGTCGAGGGCGAAACGCACCTGACGGCGGTCGCCCTTCAGGCGGCGGTCGAAGAGCTTCGCCGCGCGCGCGATCGCCGGTGCGATGCGTTCCACGCCCTGGTCCTGCAGGGTCACGGTCAGGCCGCGCAGCGCGCACACCGCGGCGATGTCGCCGCCCATGACACCGGCACCGACCACATGCACATGGCGCGGGATGAAATCGCCGGCCTTGCCGAAGCCCTTGAGCCGCTCCTGCAACTGATAGACGCGCAACAGATTCTTGGTGGTCGGCGAAGCGACGATGGCCTCGAGCGACGATGGGTGCCCGGTCGGCACCGCCAGCGCGTCACCACCGAAATGCGCCCAGATGTCGATGATGGCGTAGGGCGCCGGATAGTGCTCGCGCCGCGCCCGGCCGGCCACCTGTTTGCGCGCCCTGCCTGCGACCAAGGACCGCAGCGGCCCATTCATCAGCCTGACCATCCATGGCAAGGCGGCGCCGGCGCTGGCGGACCGCAGCCGCATGCGGGCCGCGTTCTCCATGACCCGCGGCGGTACGCAGTCATCGGCCAGCCCGATCCGTTTCGCCTTCTTCGCATCGACCGACTTCCCGGTCAGCATCAGGTCCAGCGCCAGCATCGGGCCCACGCGCTCAGGCAGGCGCTTCATGCCGCCCCAGCCGGGCACGATGCCGAGCATGACTTCGGGCAGTGCGAGTTTGGTGCCCGGCTCGTCGACCACGATGCGGTAGCGGCAGGCGAGCGCCAGCTCCAGCCCGCCGCCGAGGCAATGCCCGCGGATCAGCGCCAGGGTCGGGTAGCGCACCGCAGCCAGGCGCTCGAACAGGTCCCAGCCGCGCTTGACCAGCTGACGTGCCGCCGCGGCCGAATCGAGCCGGGTGAACTCGTCGATATCGGCACCGGCGATGAAACCCGCCGCCTTGGCCGAAGCGATCACCAGCCCGGCCGGCGGTTGCACGTCGAGCGCATCGAGCACCTGCCCCAGTTCCTGCACGACCTCGGCCGACAAGGTGTTGGTCGAACTTTCCGCCTTGTCGAAATCCAGCCAGGCGAGGCCGTCGGCGTCGCGTCGCAGACGCCAGTGCGTATAGCCAACCCGTTCCACCCCGCTCATTGCAGCGCCTCCACCAGCATCGCCCCGCCCTGTCCGCCACCGATGCAGATGCTCGCGACTCCGTGCCGTCCTCCGGTGCGACGCAGCACCTGGAGCAGATGGAGCACGATGCGTGCGCCGCTCGCACCCACCGGATGGCCGAGCGCCACCGCGCCGCCATCGACATTGAGCCGGTCGGCAGCGGGTGCGCCGGGCGCATGATCGATACCGAGATGGGTGCGGACGTAGTCGTCATCGCCGAAGGCACGCTGGCACGCGATCACCTGCGCGGCAAAGGCCTCGTTGAGCTCCCACGCATCGAGCCCTGCAGGGGCGAGGCCGTGGCGCTGCAGCATCGGCAGCGCGGCGTGCACCGGACCGAGGCCCATCTGCTCGGGCGCCAGTCCGGCCCACTCGCTATCCACGATCCGACCGAGCGGGGTCAGGCCGAAGCGCTCGACCGCGTCGGCCGAGGCCAGCACCAGCCACGCCGCGCCATCGGTGATCTGCGAACTGTTGCCGGCGGTGACGCGGCCGTACGGCTTGTCGAAGAAGGGCTTCAGTTTGGCCAGCCCGGCCATCGACGCATCCCGCCGCACACCGTCGTCGTCCTTGTATACGGTGCCGTCGCGGTCGATCAGCGGCACGATCTCGGCATCGAAGTGGCCTGCGTCCTGCGCCGCGGCGACGCGACGGTGGCTCTCCACCGCGTACGCGTCCATCTCCTCGCGGCTGATGCCGAACTTCCACGCCAGGTTCTCGGCGGTCTGCCCCATCAGCTGGCCGACGATCGGGTCGGTCAGGCCCTTCATGATCCCGATCACCGGCGCCAGGTGGCCGAGGCGGAAGCGTCGCAGCGCGGCGAAACGCTCGCCGCTGGTTCGTGCCGCGTACCAGCCCGAAAGCCAGCGCACCATCGCCTCGGAGAACAGCAGCGGCGCCCGCGACAGCGCGTCGACGCCACCGGCCAGCACCAGTTGCGAACGCCCGGCGCGGATATTGACCAAGGCCGAGTCGAGCGCCTGCATGCCGCTGGCGCAGTTGCGCATCACCGTCCATCCCGGCACCGTGAGCCCGCAGCCCATCCGCAACGCCACCACACGACCGATGTTCACCTCGTCGGGCGAGGGGCTGGCGCAGCCGAGGATGACCTCGTCGAGCTGGTCGGGTGCGAAGCCTTGGCGGGCGAGCAGTGCGGTGCCGGCCGCGGTGGCGAGATCGGCCGCGGCGAAGGGCCCCGGTGCATTGCGCGCCTTCAGGAAGGGCGTGCGGGCGCCGTCGATGATGAAGACGTCGCTGGTCACGCCGCCGCCTTCAGCGTCGGGGTGTCGCACTGTGCGGCCTTCAACCCGAAATCGAACGGAAAGTCGTCCACCCGGATCACCTTGTCGCGGAGCTCGCCGCGGCGCTGCAGGACCGCGAATTCCTCGGCGCTGATCACCCCGGCCTCATGTGCCTGCACCCACAGCGCATCGACGCCGCCGCCGACCAGCAGGCCGGGCTTGAAACGACCGTTGCGCTGCGCCCTCTTGACCTTGGCCTCGATCGGTTCGGCCTCGACCGTCGCCAACAGCGCAGCCTCCAGCGCACCGAGCGGTTCTTCGAGATCCGCGGGCAGATAGACGTCGGCGGTCAGCCGGTCGCGGGTGGCCGAGGGCTCGATCAGCGTCCGGGCAACCTCATGACCGAGCTGGTCGGACGGCACGAAATAAGGCCGCCCGAGCGGGAACACCACCAGCCGGCGCAGGATCGTCGCGAAGAAGCGGTTGGGGAAGTTCGCGATCACGCCTTCGAAGGCGTTCTGCGCGCGGAACATGCAATCCCAGATCGCCCAATGCATCAGCGGCGAATCGGCCTGCTGCCGGCCCTCGGACTCGTAGCGCTTGAGGGTCGCGGTGGCGAGATACATCAGTGACAGGATGTCGCCCAGGCGTGCGGACAGCTTCTCCTTGCGCTTCAGGGCCCCACCCATGGTCCCCATCGAGATGTCGGAGATGAAGGCAAACGCGGCCGAGAAACGGGTCAGCTGCTGGTAGTAGCGCCGGGTCTCGGGCGCAACGTCGGCCGGCACACCGACAAAGTGCGAACCGGTAAGACCCATCACCATCGCCCGTACCCCGCTCGATACCGAATACCCGATATGGCCCCAGAACGCGCGGTCGAAGGCTTTCAGGTCGCCCTGCTGTGCCGCGTGCATCTCGTCGAGGACATAAGGATGGCAGCGGATCGCACCCTGGCCGAACAGGATCAGGCTGCGAGTCAGGATATTGGCGCCTTCGACCGTGATCCCGACCGGGATCTGCTGATAGGCGCGGCCAAGGAAATTCTGCGGCCCGAGGCAGATGCCCTTGCCGCCGATCACGTCCATACCGTCATTGACGGTCTGGCGGGCGCGCTCGGTGACGTGGTACTTGACGATCGCCGACACCACCGAGGGCTTCTCGCCGAGATCGATCGCACCCGCGGTCATGATCCGCGCCGCGTCGCACAGATAGGTATTGGCGCCGATCCGGGTCAGTGCCTCCTCGACCCCCTCGAAGCGGCCGATCGCGGTCTTGAACTGGTAGCGCACCCGGGCATAGGCCCCGACCGCCCGTGCGGTGAGTTTCTGCATGCCGGTGTTGGAGCCCGGCAGCGAGATCGAACGTCCCGCCGCGAGACACTCCATCAGCATGCGCCAGCCCTGACCGGCCATCTTCGGCCCGCCGATGATGAAGTCCAGCGGCATGAACACATCGATGCCGCGGATCGGCCCGTTCATCCAGACCGCATTGAGCGGGAAGTGGCGGCGGCCGATGTCCACCCCGGGGTGGTCGTGCGGCACCAGCGCGCAGGTGATGCCGAGATCGGCTTCCTGGCCCAACAGATGCTCCGGGTCGTACAGGCGGAAGGCCAGGCCGAACACGGTGCACACCGGCGCCAGGGTGATGTAGCGCTTGTCGAAGCTCACCCGCATGCCGAGTACTTCCTCGCCCTGCCACTGTCCCTTGCACACCACGCCGGCGTCCGGAATCGAGGCCGCGTCCGAGCCCGCCCACGGGCTGGTCAGCGCGAAGGCCGGAATGTCCTGACCCGAGGCCAGGCGCGGCAGGTAATGCTGTTTCTGCTCCGGCGTGCCGTAATGCAGCAGCAGTTCGGCCGGCCCGAGCGAGTTCGGCACCATCACCGTCACCGCTGGTGCCGACGACCGGGTCGACAGCTTGGTGACCACCTGGGAGTGAGCGAAGGCGGAGTAGCCCTTGCCGCCGTACTCCTTCGGAATGATCATGCCGAGGAAGCCCTTGTCCTTGATGAACTGCCACACCGACTGCGGCATGTCCTGCAGGCCGGTCGTCTCCCAGTCCTTCACCAGGCGACACAGTTCATCGGTCTCGTTGTCGAGAAATGCCTGTTCCTCGGCATCGAGCCGGGGCCACGGATAGGCCGCGAGCCGCTTCCAGTCGGGACGCCCGGCGAACAACTGTCCTTCCCACCAGACCGTCCCGGCTTCGAGCGCGTCGCGCTCGGTCTGCGACATCGACGGCAACGCACGGCAGAAGGCCTTGAAAATCGGTGCGCTAACCAGGGAGCGGCGCACCGGCACGATCAGGAACACCCCGAATGCCACCGACCATGCTGCCAACGCGAGCATCGACGTCTGCACCGTCCATCCGTCGACCGCAGCAAGGGCTGCGAGCCAGACCACACCTGCCCCGAACCAGGCAAAAAGTGGCGCTCGCCCGTAGGCGAGCGCACCAGCCAAGGGAGGGAGGGAAACCAGAAACCACCAGATCATTGCTGTCTCCTTATTAACGCGGCCGCGATCTTGCCGTCGCAATCCGCCGTGTTCATCGAATCGTTTTCAGGCCGCCTCGCGGCCGCCCCGTTGTCCCGTGCTCTCGCCAAACTCGGCCAGCGGCGCGCGCAGGCCGCCCAGCAGGAAGGACATCAGGCGCGGCATGAGCCGCTGCGGATCGGCATCGTCGAAACTGCCGGCAAACAACTGCAGCGTATCGGTACCCGCAATCGCGTAAGACATGGCCCCCATCATGAAATGGAAACGCCACAGGATCTCCTCCCGCGGCGCGTCGGGCAGGGCACCGTACAGTGCATCCAGGAAGCGCTGGATCACTTCGGCATATTCTTCAGCCAGAAACTGGCGCACGAAGGCATTGGGCTCGGTGTAGGTGCGCCCGAGGAGGCGCATGAACGTGTGGCCGCCATGCTCGGTATCGGCGGCCAGCACCAGTGCGGTGCCAAAAAAGGCGTCGACGATGCGACTGGGTTTGACCGGTTCGCCGTTCGCCTCGGCCTGCAGACGATCGAGTGCTGCCAGCCGCTGACGGTTGAGTTCGGTCAGTCGACGACCGAAAACCTCCTGGATCAGCGCATCCTTGGTTCCGAAGTGATAGTTCACCGCGGCGATATTGGCTCCCGCACGGCTGGTGATCATGCGCATCGAAGTGGCTTCGAAACCATGTTCGACGAACAGCACCTCGGCCGCATCGAGGATGCGGTCACGGGTTTCCGGAGCGGGGAGGCGAGTGCGCGAAAGAGTCATCTAAAACGCTCGATTCAAACGTGTGTTTGAATCATACGTTTCATTGATCGAAAGTCAAGTTTTTCTGATGACCGCGTCGATCGAACTGCGGAGTGCAAGGAGACGGGCAAGCCATGCCTGCTGATCACGCCGGTTCATGGCGTACGAGCGCAATTGCCCTGCTGCGAACCCTAGGGCGCTAGCCGGAATGGGTGGTGCCGCGCCGATCCCGGGGGGTCCTGGCCGACATGACGGGCTTCCTCGAAAACGGCATCGCCATCCGAGCGGTCCTGCTGGCGACGATGCTCATTTTCAGTTCCCTCGCGCCTTCTCGGTCCTGCGAAAAGCCATGTGCGTCATCGTGGCCCCACCACGGATCATCGCAGCGGAGTTACCGCGGCCGCGACCGGGGCCCCTTCGATCAGCTCACGGCCTTTGAGGAAGCCCATGTCTTCGGCAACGGCTTGCGTGGAATAGAAGAGTCCCGGGTCTGACTTGGCGCTGGCGCCAGGCTCAGCCATTGGTCCAGCATCCTTGTCGGTGATCTTGACCGTGAAAGTCCATTGCTGACCATGGCCGGATAGCGCCTGGTTTTCAACGACACGCGGTTCCGCCCAGACATGTATCTGCTTGCCATGGTATTCCTCGGTCTTCCATGTGGGCTGATCGCTGACGGAAGTTTGCTGCGGGCTTTGGATGTTCATCAAAGTCTCCTGGTCGGGTGGTGGGGAATGATTTGACCGTGCCTGGTAGCGGGTAGGGTCATCCGGACGCCGGTCCTGCTGATCTGGACCGCCATCGTGATCCCGATTCCGGTACCGATCGTGATCAGACCCGCCGTAGCGGTCATGGGCGCCGTAGCGGTCACCACCATTCCGCTAGGGATCATCGTAGGCAAGGCAGCCGGACAACAGACCGACGGCCGCGATCAGCAGAAGAACGCGCTCTTTTATGTCACCTCCTGGTGAGCAGTGCTCCACGCCTGAGACAAGGAGCAGATATTGAGAGGACTGCCACCGTGTCGATCTAACGTAGGCCAAAGAACGACAGGATGACCAGGACGATCACGATCAGTCCGACGATGTATATGATGCTGTTCATGTGATTTCCTTCCGTGACTTGAAGGTCGAATCGCGAGCTTGGGGCGATTCACGACCGTCGAAATCCACCCTACTCGTCTCGCCGGAATTGCTCGGTACGTTGGCGCACACAGGAAGCCGAAACCCGGGGCCGTGCCCCGTGAATAGCCCAATACAACCGCACACTCATCTCACCATTCATTCCTTGTCGGCTCGTCAGATGTCGAGGCCCATCTCAGCACTGGTTTTTCCTCGCGGCTCCCCGACTGCCGGGCCTTCCAGCAAGGACACCGGGTTGCGGGTTCCGTCACCTCAACATTCATTTCTTGCGCGCCAATCCGCAACCCCCCGCAAGGGCACCTAATCAAGGCTAGAATCCCGTTAGGCATCAGGACACGCTCTCCCGGTGAACGGGGCCCGTCGTGGCGATGTCCAACAAGCAAGAAAGGCGGCGGATCAGACAGATGGCGTGTTCCCGCGGAGGCCGCGTTGACGCCGGCACTCGGTCAATCATCAGCCATACTTTGCGTGCTCGTCGGAGGGGGACATGGACAGCGGCAAGCCGGAAAGCGAACGGTCCGACGGACCGCCCGGTGTCTCGATCGACGACTACGAGCGTCTGCTTCGTGCATTGCGCACCCTGAGTGCAGGCAACCGGACGCTCGCGCGCGCAACCGATGAACAAACCCTGCTGCACGACATGTGTCACGCGATCGTCGATCACGGCGGCTATCGTATGGCGTGGATCGGCTATGCCAACGATGACGAAAACAAGACCATCCGGCCGATGGCGTGTGCGGGCGCCGAGGAAGGGATCTTCGACATCTTCGAGTTGTCCTGGGCGGACGAGATCAAGCACCCCACGGCGCTGGCAATCCGGAGCGGTTTGCCGCGCGTGGGGCATCTGGTGCTGGAGGATCCCGCGCTCGAGCACATGCGCGCCGAGCAACGCAAGCGCGGCTACGTGTCCGTCAGCGCCTTCCCGCTGATCATCGAGGGCGAGATCGGCGGCAATCTCAGCATTGTTGCCAGCGAAGCGGATGCCTTTGGTGAAGAAGAGGTCAACGTCCTGTGCGAACTGGCCGACGACGTGTCGTTCGGCATCGCTGCAATCCGCTCCCGCAAACGTCATCAGGAAGCCGAGGCAGCGCTGCAGCATATGGCCTTGTACGACGGGCTCACCGGCTTGCCCAACCGCGCGCAGTTCCGCAGACGGCTGGACGACCTGACTTGCCAGACACCGCGCACACTTCAACCGTTTGCGGTCGGCATCCTTGCCATTGACCAGTTCCGCGAAGTCAATGAAATGGTGGGCCCAGACCACGGCAACGAATTGCTGCTGCAGGTGGCCCACAAGCTGAGTGCCCTGGTCGAAGGGGAGGATCTGCTGGCACGGGTGAGCGACGACGAGTTTGCCTTGCTGTGGCTGGAGACCGATGCAGACCGCGCGATACAGAAGGCGACGCAGCTGCTGGCGACCTTTGCCGAACCCCTGACACTCGCCGAACTCGCGGTCGATGCGCGTCCGCGGGTCGGCATCGCGCTGTTCCCGGGACACGGCACCGATCCGGACGCGCTCATGCGACGGGCCGCGGTGGCAGCCCGTGAGGCGCGGCAAACCCCGGCCAACTACGCCATCTTCACCGGCAACCTGGACCGCGAGTGCAGCCAGAACCTGTCCCTGATCGCCGACCTTCATCGCGCGATCGCGAACGACCAGTTGCGCCTGTTCTGCCAGCCCAAGATCGACATTGCCTCGGGCATGTCGTGCGGCGCGGAGGTGCTCGTGCGGTGGGCACATCCGGAGCAGGGCCTGATCGGGCCCGATCGTTTCATCAAGCTGGCGGAGAAGGCCGGCCTGATCACGCCGCTCACCAACTGGGTGCTGGACGCAGCATTTCGTCAGCTCTACGCGTGGCAACTGGACGGCCTCGCCGTTCCCCTTGCGATCAACCTGTCGGCACGGGATCTGCTCGATGCCCGGGTGGTCGACCATATCCGGGGGCTGTTTCTCACCTGGGGGGTCGACCCGGCCAACGTCCAGTTCGAATTGACCGAGAGCGCCTTGCTGGAAGACCCCCAGCGTTCTCTCGAGACCCTTGATCGGCTGAAGGATCTGGGGGTCCAGTTGGCCGTGGATGATTTCGGCACCGGCTTTTCCAGCCTCAGCTATCTGCAGCGCCTGCCCGTGGACGCGATCAAGATCGATCAGTCGTTCGTCACTCGCATGGTGGAGCACGAGGGCTCCGACGCGATCGTCCGTTCCACCATCGACCTCGGCCACGATCTCGGGCTACGGGTGATCGCCGAAGGCGTGGAAGATCATGCGACGTGGCAGCGGCTGGCGGCGCTCAAGTGCGATACCGCCCAGGGGTTCTTCATCAGCCCGCCGCTCCCGGTCGAGGAGTTCGCGACCTGGCATATGCCCGCAGGACTATTCCAGACGACGGTGCACTGAACGGCAAGTGCAGGGTGCCGATCGATGCATGCCGTGAGCGCCCTGTCCCCCTCGGTGCCCCGCTACTGGCCCAGCCACACCACCATTCTCGCCCCGCCCGCCACGCCCCTTTCGATGCGCAGGTCGCCGCGATAGGCGAGCGCGATGTCGTGCACGATCGCCAACCCTATCCCGTGCCCAGCCACCCGCTCGTCGCCGCGCTCGCCCCGCAAGCGCAGGCGCTCCGGGTCGGCGATGCCGGGGCCGTCGTCCTCGACCACCAGCAGGAGCCCGCCGTCACCCCGCCGCGCATGCACGTCGACCCGGCTTGCAGCCCATTTGCACGCGTTGTCGATCAGATTGCCGAGCAGTTCCATGGCATCACCCTCGTCGATGCGGGCGCTGAACCCTGGTTCGATGTCATGGCCGAGCGCAAGCCCCCGGCCGGCATGGACCTTGGCCATCGACGCGAACAATCGGTCGACCAGCTGCGCGAGCGCGATCGGCGGCGCATTGAGGCTCGCACCCGCGGTCGCCGCGCGCTGCAACTGGTACTGCACGATCTCGTCCATGCGCCGGGCTTGCTCGCGCACGCACGCGGGCAGCCTGGCATCCGCCGGTGCGCCGCGCAACACCGCCAGCGGCGTCTTCAGGCTGTGGGCCAGGTCGGAGAGCGCGGTGCGATGGCGCTCCAGCAGCGCCCGCTCGCGGCGCAGCAGGCGATCTAGATTGGAGACCAGCGGCACCAGTTCGCGCGGCTGCGGAGTAGAAAGCTCCACCACCTCACCCGCCTCCATCGCGGCCAGGCGGCGGGCCAGCGCGCGCAGCGGCCGCAGTCCCCAGCGCTGCACCGCCACCAGCGCGACCAGCAATAGCACCGCCATCACCGCGAGCGCCGACCACAGACTGCGCCGATAGACCCCGACCTCGGTCCCGGTAGACGCCAGCGGTGCCGCAACCTGCAGCGTGAGCGCCACCGGCGTCGCGCCGATCGCCCATCGCACGCCCTGGGCCAGGACGCGATAGCGCGCGCCGTCGCCGCCCACCCCGACCACGTCGCGACGCATACCGGGGGCGAGATCTGCACCGAATGGCAGCACACGCCCGAGGGCCGAATCCGAGCCCCAGCGCGTGCTGCCATCGGCGCTACGGATCACCGCGTACAGCCCCGAACCGGGCGTCAGCAGCCGCGGCTCCGGCAGCGGATTCGGCAGCCGCACGCCGCCGTCGGCATCGAGTTCCATGATGCCCATCAGCAGGTAGAGCGCCGCCTCCAGGCGCTCGCCCTGTGCTGCATCGGCACTGTCGCGAAAGGCGCGATCGAGCGCGAGCCCGGTCAGGATCACGAAGCCGAGCAGAACGGTCGCCGACACCACCAGCAGGCGCGCCCGCAGCGACCACGGTGCGCTCATGCCTGCCGTGGCGCGAAGCGGTAGCCGCGCCCGCGCAAGGTCTCGATCGGCGCCCATTCCCCGCTCGGATCGAGCTTGCGCCGCAGCCGTCCGATCAGCACCTCGAGCACATTGCTGTCGCGCTCCGCGTCCTGCGGATAGAGGTAGTCACCCAGCTCGTGCTTGGACACCACGCGCTCGCGATTGCGCACCAGATAGTCGAGCACGCGGAACTCGAAGGCGGTGAGTTCCACCGCACGCTCCCCGCACGTCACCTGCAGCGCGTCGAGGTCGATGCGGTAAGGCCCCACCGTCACCACCGTGCTCGCGGCCCCCGCCGCACGCCGCCACAGCGCCCGCACCCGGGCAACCAGCTCGGGCATCTCGAAGGGCTTGACCAGGTAGTCGTCGGCCCCGCTCTCGAGACCCTCGACCTTCTCCTGCCAGCGCCCGCGGGCGGTCAGGATCAGCACCGGCAGGCGCGAGCCGCGCGCGCGCAGCGTGCGGATCAGCTCCAGCCCCGGCAACCCGGGCAGACCGAGATCGACGATGGCGACATCGAAGGGGTACTCGGCCGCGAGATACAGCCCCTCGCGTCCGTCCGCCGCCTCGCGCACGCTGGCCCCCGCCTCACCGAGTGCAGCCGCCACACCGCGGCGCAGCGACGCCTCGTCCTCGACCACCAGGACCCGCATCAACGCCGGCCTCCACCGGCGGCGTCACCGCCGTTGCCGGCCTCGACCACTACGACCCGCACATCACCGGACGGCGTCAGCACCCGCACCCGGAACACCGGCCGGCCGTCGCGCTCGCCGCGCTCGACGGCAAGCACGCGACCGCCGGTGCTCTTCTGCACCTGCGCCGCCGCCTGCTCACGGTCGAGCGCCGACACCGCGGGGGCGCCAAGCACCATGCACAGCGCAAGGGCAAGACGGAACAGGCGTGCTGACATGGCAGGGAGCTCCAGAATTCGGGGAAAGCCGGGTGCGGACCGGATCAATGACGGCCACGCCACGGCCTGTCCGCGACCTCGATATAGACCCTGCGGCCCGGATCGCGATCCATCAGGCGGGTGTGGCGACGCCCATTGTACTCATAGGTCACTTTGTAGCCGGACACGCGGCGCTCACGCTCGTACACCGTATGGCACCGTTCCAGGGGCCGCGCATAGCCGGTGTGGCGAACCGCCACCGCGCTTCCGTTGTTGCCGATACGATCACCGACGATCGCACCGACGACGGCCCCGACCGCGGTCGCCGCGATGCGGCCATCACCGACCTGGTTGCCGATCATGCCGCCCGCAAGCCCGCCGATGACCGCCCCGCCGATCGAACGATGCTCACTCTGGCGGTAATACCGGTCTCCATACCCACGCTCTCGCGTGCACCGTTGCCGCGGAACACGGACCCATTCGTACTGCGGTACCGTGCGGACCACCCGCGCCCAGCCGCGACGGTCGTCTGCGCGCGAGTCGCGATGGTGCGACCAATCCGCCTGCGCGGTTGCGGACAACGCGAGGCACGAGGCGAGAACCAAAACCTTGAGCTTGTTCATGATGTACTCCTTGCACCGGTAGCGCCGCGGAATGCGGCGGCCTGGAAAGGAGTTTGGCCGCGGGGGGCTGAACGGTAACTGAACCGCAGCCGGGGTGCGCTGCCGCGTCGGCCCATCCCGCCTCCCTGCAGAGAACGACGGACAGCTGGCGGTTCGGCGGTCCAGGCAATGAACGGCCACGCGATCCTCCGGATCAACGGAATGGCCGGCCTCCGTTGATTTCCGCCAATCGTCATGAGATCGTCGACCCAATATCAATACACTACCGGGGCTGCGCACATGAAAGGCGACAAGAAGATACTCGACACCCTCAACGGACTGCTGGCCGGCGAGTTGACCGCGGTAGACCAATACCTGATCCATGGCGAGATGTACGCCGACATGGGCCTGGGCCAACTGGCCGAAAAGGCGCTGCACGAGTCCGATCACGAGCGCCAGCATGCCCGCGCGCTGATCCAGCGCATCCTGTTCCTGGAGGGCACGCCCAACCTCGCCAAGCGCGACGCCCTGAATGTGGGGAAGGACGTGGCCGCGATGCTCGAGGCCGATCTCGCGGTCGAATACAAGGTGGTGGGCGAGCTGAAGAAGGCGATGGCTGCCTGTGAAAAGGCCAAGGATTACGTCACCCGCGACATGCTGGCGGCCCAACTCGAGGACACCGAGATGGATCACGCCTACTACCTCGAGAAACAGTTGCGCCTGATCACCCTGGTCGGCCTGCAGAACTACCTGCAGAGCCAGATGGGTTCGGGTACCCCGGGCTGAGGGGCGCGGCGATGAAAGGTGAAAAGAAGCTTATCGAGGCCCTGAACAAGATCCTCAAGAACGAGCTGACCTCGATCAACCAGTACTTCCTGCATGCCCGCATGTTCCGCAACTGGGGCCTCGAAAAGCTCAACGACTACCGGTACCGGCAGTCGATCCGGGTGATGAAGGAAGCTGACGAGCTGATCGAACGCATCCTCTTCCTCGAGGCCCTGCCCAACCTGCAGAACCTGGGCAAACTGATGATCGGCGAGACTGTCGTCGAGTGCCTGCAGTGCGATCTGAAATACGAGCGCGAAATCCAGCACCCCTTGCTGGTGGAGTCGATCGCCCTGTGCGAGGAACTGCAGGACTACGTCAGCCGTGACCTCCTCGAAGACCTGCTGGAGCACTGCGAGGAAGCAATCGACTGGCTGGAAACCCAGCACAGCCTGATCGACAGCGTCACCCTGCCCAACTACCTGCAGTCGCAGATGGAAGCGGGCGCCGACTGACGCCTGCCCCGTAAACCCGGCCGCGGCCGGGCGGCCCGGGCAATGCGGCAGCGGGCCGGGCCGCTACTTGCGTTTCGGGCAATCCTTGCAGCGCGGCTTCTTCTTGCAGCATTTCTTGCTCATACCGACTCTCCCGAGGATTTCAAGGGCGGGCGGCGACCGCTCCGAACCGCCCCCGGTTCACCGGGCAACAGGCCGCGGGACGAAACCGAAGCGGGCCGGCACCGCCTGCCGTCTGACCGCTTGCAGCGGCAACGCGTTCCAGGTCACGCCGGGCGCGCCGGCGCCAGGCGCGAGCAGGTCCGACTCGGTTGCCGGATCACCGCTTCCGCCCCGACATCCGTCAAGGAACAAGGCCAGATCGCGGTCGTCGAGTACGCCGATGCCGCGATCCGACTGCAGCAGGACCACCCCGTCTTCGTCGAGAAAGGCCGCGGTCGGCGTACCGCCGTCGGCGCCGGTGTGCGCGGCCAAGCTGCCATCGACACCGAGACGCCACACCCAGGGCGTGTAATCGAGCGCGACATAGACCCGTTGCGGCCCGTTGCGCACCAGCCAGTTGCCGCTTTCGTCCGGCCCATAGTTCGCGCCGATGTAGGCGACCAGGCCGGCATGCCTGACCACCTCGTCACGAAGCCGCCAGCCCCCTCTCTGGTCGAGCGACAGCCAGCCATAGCAGGCCGGCACGGTAGGCCAGGAACCGGGAGGGTCAGTGAGAGTGGACATCGATGGCGCTCGGCAGACAGGAGAGGACCATCATGCCACTTCGGACACCCGCCGTGCACACCCCGATCACGCCGACCCGCACACGCACTGGAGCCCTTACACTGCGCCCGAGATCGCCGGCACGACCTCGAACAGATCGCCCACCAGGCCATAGTCGGCGACCTGGAAGATCGGGGCCTCGGGGTCCTTGTTGATCGCCACGATCACTTTCGACTCCTTCATCCCGGCCAGATGCTGGATCGCGCCCGAGATGCCGACCGCGATGTAGAGCTGGGGGGCGACGATCTTGCCGGTCTGGCCGACCTGGTAGTCGTTGGGGACGTAGCCCGCATCGACTGCCGCGCGGCTGGCGCCGAGCGCCGCGCCGAGCTTGTCGGCGAGCGGCTCGAGCAGCGCGTGGTAGTGCTCGCTGCTGCCCACGCCGCGCCCGCC
>NZ_JBDGKX010000015.1:0-119063 GCF_057656155.1 Azoarcus sp. Soil_N_20
TTCTTCCTCGTGCCGGGGCCGGCGGATTTGCTCGACACGGTGGCGACGATCTCGCCGTAGGCCACCGGCTGCACGCGCGACACCGCCGCGACCATCGGGATCGTGGCCTGGCCGCCGCAGGTGACCATGTTGACGTTCATCTCGCCGCGCCCCACGTGTTCGACCAGGTTCACCGGCGGCACGCAAAACGGGCCGATTGCGGCCGGGGTGAGGTCGATCATCAGCACGCCCAGTTCGTTGAGCTTGCGGCTGTTCTCGGCGTGCACATAGGCGGAGGTGGCGTCGAAGGCGATCTGGATGCCGTCGGCCTTCACATGCGGCAGCAGGCCGTCGACACCCTCGGCGGTGGTCTTCAGGCCCAGTTCGCGGGCGCGGGCAAGGCCCTCGGAGCTGGGGTCGATGCCCACCATCCAGACCGGCTCGAGCACCGGCGAGCGGCGCAGCTTGTACAGCAGATCGGTGCCGATGTTGCCGGGGCCGATCAGGGCGCATTTGATCTTGTTCATGGTTCCTTCCTGGGTAGCGAATTCGTGGGGGATGCAGGCCACGCGACGGGCGGGGAGCGGGAGCACAGGAGGCTCGCCGCGCGGCTGCAAGCGGGCAATCAGACGAAGCGCACCGAACAGCCGCCGATGCCGCCGATCGTCACCCGCAGGTTGTCGCCGGCCTTGACCGGCACCATCGCCGCGAGCGAACCGGACAGGATCACCTCGCCGGCCTTGAGCGGGATGTCGAGGCTGCCGAGCATGTTGGCGAGCCAGGCGACCGCGTTGGCCGGTGCGCCCAGCGCCGCGGCGCCCGAGCCGGTGGCGACGATCTCGCCGTTCTTCTCGAGGATCATGCCGCAGGTGTTCAGATCCACCGCGCGCGGGTCGACCAGGCTGTCGCCGAGCACGAACACGCCGCACGAGGCGTTGTCGGCGACGGTATCCTGGATCTTGATCTTCCAGTCGCGGATGCGCGAATCGACGATCTCGAAGCAGGTCATCACCCCTTCGGTGGCGGCGAGCACCTCGGCAGCGGTGACGCCGGGGCCCTTCAGGTCCTTCTTCAGCACGAAGGCGATCTCGCCTTCGGCCTTGGGCTGGATCAGCGTGTTCGCCGGAATCGCCTCGCCCTCGTTGTAGATCATGCCGTCGAGCAAGTAGCCGAAATCGGGCTGGTACACGTCGAGCATGTTCATCACCGCCTTCGAGGTGACGCCGATCTTCTTGCCGACCACGCGCTCGCCCGCCTCCAGCCGGCGCGCGAGCATGCGCTGCTGGATGTGGTAGGCATCCTCGATGCTGATCTCCGGGTGACGCTCGGTCAGCGGTGCCAGCACCTCGCGCTTGACCAGCGCCTGGTAAAGCTCGTCGCCGAGCCGGTTGATCAGTTCCTTGTCCATGGCGGCATTCCTCACAGTTTGATGCAGATGTTCTTCTGCTCGGTATAGAACTCGAGCGAATGCACCCCGCCCTCGCGCCCGATGCCGGACTGCTTGGCGCCGCCGAAGGGGGTGCGCAGGTCGCGCAGGAACCAGGAGTTCACCCACACCAGCCCGGCCTCGATCTGGCCGGCAACGCGGTGGGCGCGGGCAAGGTCCCGGGTCCATACCGAGCAGGCCAGGCCGTAGTCGGTGTCGTTGGCGCGGCGGACCACCTCCTCCTCGGAATCGAAGGGCTGGATCAGCGTGCACGGCCCGAAGATCTCCTCGCGCGCGATCGGCGAGCTGTCGTCGAGCCCGGTCCAGATCGTCGGCTGCACCCAGGCGCCGTCGGCGAGTTCGCCCGCCATCTGCGGCACGCCGCCGCCGGTCACCACGGTGGCGCCCAGTTCCCTCGCCTTGTCGTAGTACGAGAGCACCTTGTTCTTGTGCTCCTGCGAGATCAGCGGCCCCATGCCGGTGGCGGCGTCGTCCGGGCGGCCGAGCTTCAAGCCTTCGGCGCCGGCCTTGAGCGCGGCGACGAAACGGTCGAAGATCGGGCGCTCGACATAGACCCGCTCGGTGCCGAGGCAGACCTGGCCGCAGTTGGCGAACACCGAGCGCATCGTGCCTTCGACCGCGGCGTCGAAATCGCAGTCGGCGAACACGATGGCCGGGTTCTTGCCGCCCATCTCCAGCGACACCGGACGCGCGCCGTCGGCCGCGGCCTTCATGATCGCGGCACCGGTGCGGGTCTCGCCGGTGAAGGTGATCGCATTCACCTTCTGATGGGTGGTCACGAACTCGCCCGCCGAACCGGGGCCGAAGCCGTGCACCACGTTGTACACGCCCTTGGGCATGCCGACCTCGTTCATCACCTCGCCGAGCAGGGTCGCGGTCTGCGGGGTCTCTTCCGAGGGCTTGACCACCACGGTGTTGCCGCAGGCCAGTGCGGGGCCGACCTTCCAGGTCATCAGCAGCAGCGGCAGATTCCACGGGCAGATCACCCCGACCACGCCGACCGGGCGGCGCAGCGCGTAGTTGAGCGCACCGCGACCATCCGGCGTGGCCATCTCGAAGAACTCGGTGGGCACGCTCTTGATCACGTCGGCGAAGATCTTGAAGTTGGCCGCACCGCGTGGAATGTCGATATGGCTGGCAAGGCTCTTCGGCTTGCCGGTATCGGCGCATTCGGCAGCGAGGAAGTCGTCGAAGCGGCGGTTGATGCCGTCGGCCACCGCGTTGAGCAGCTCGACCCGCTCGGCCACCGTCATCCGGCCCCATGGCCCCTTGAGCGCGGCCTGTGCGGCGGCCACCGCGGCATCGACCTCGCTGCGGCCGGCCTCATGCACCTTGGCGAGCAGGGTATTGTCGAGCGGCGAGAACTTGTCGAAGGTCTTCGCGGTGGCGACGAACTCGCCGTTGATGAAGTTGTGGATCTGTTTCATGGGTTTGCTCCGTCAAGCCTCGATATCGTCGGCGCCGATCGCGCGCAGTCCTGTCCGCGCACACGCCTCGTCCTGTTGTGCGGAAGCACCGGACACGCCGATGCCGCCTATGAGTTGTCCTTCGGCGCGGATCGGCAGGCCGCCACCGAACACGATCAGCCCGGGCTGCGCCGAAAGGCCGAGCTTCATGCCTTGGTCGGCGCCGCACACGTCCATCCACTTCGCGGTCGGGAAGCCGAAGCCGCCGGCGGTGGCGGCCTTGTCGATCGCGATCCGGATCGACTGCGGAAAGGCACCGGGCATGCGCAGGAAGGCGACCAGGTTGCCGGCGGTATCGGTCACGCCGACATTGATCCGCACGCCCAGCTCCGTGGCATGGCCCACGGCAGCCGCCACCGCGGCATGCGCCGCCTCCGCCGAAACCGTTGCCTGGGGTACTGCGATATTCATTGCTGCTCTCCTGATCCGCACCCGCGCTGGGTGCGCCAACCGATGTCCGACACGATAGGGCTCTATTTTCTCGACGTCAATATATAATCTCGAGATTTTTACAAACCTGTATCGAGCCTCCGATACCTCGTCTAGAATCCATGCAAACGAGATTCCATCGCAGCGAGCCCCAATGAACGAAGCAGCCAGCCTCCAGACGCCCGCCCCGGCCGAACCCAAGACCCTGGTCGAGGCGGCCTACAACCGCCTGCGCCGCGACATCATCGAAGGCGTGCATGCGCCGGGCGAAAAGCTGCGCGTGGAGCACCTGAAGGACCAGTACGAAGTGGGCGCCGGCACGCTGCGCGAAGCCCTGCTGCTGCTGGTCACCGACGCCCTGGTGGTGGGCCAGGGCCAGCGCGGCTTTCGCGTGGCGCCGATCTCGCTCGCCGACTTCGAGGACATCACCCGTACCCGCGTGCTGCTCGAAACCGAAGCCCTGCGCCAGTCGATCGCGCACGGCGACGAGGCCTGGGAAGCCGCGCTGGTGGCGGCCTTCCATCGCCTGTCGCGCGCCGAGCAGAAGCTCGCCGACCATGACGTGAGCACGACCGAAGAGTGGGAGCTGCGCAACCGCGCCTTCCACGAAGCGCTGATCGCGGCCTGCCCGTCGCGGTGGATTCGCCATTTCCAGCACATCCTCTATCAGCAGTCCGCGCGCTACCGCCGCATCAGCCTGTTCCGCCAGCCGATCCCGCGCGACATCCACGCCGAACACCAGGCCATCTTCGACACCACGCTGGCACACGACGCCACCCGCGCCACCTCGATCCTGTCGGAACACATCCTGCGCACGCTGGATGCGGTCAAGCGCATGCCGTCCGACTTCTTCACCGGCAAGACCGGGCGCTGACCCCATCGGCGCAGTGCGGCCACGTAGGGCGGGTTTTAACCCGCCGCCTTTGCGTTGATCGGGCACCATTGCCAGCTTCCCGAAAAGGCGGCCGACAGAAGTCGGCCCTACGAAACCGGCGATGCCTCAGGACACGACGGTCAGGAAGCGTTCGTTCAGCGCGCGGTCGTGGTAGAAGATGCCGGTGCCGACTTCCTCCCAGGTCCATTTGATCGGTTTCCAGTCCGGGTAGCTCTGATATCCGCCGCAGAAGGTTTCGAAGCGGTTGCCCGAGGGGTCGAAGGCGTAGATCGTGGTGCCGCGGGTGATGCCGTGGCGGGTCGGGCCGATGTCGATCGAAACCTTGTTCATCGACATGATGTCGGCCGCCCGCAGCACCTTCTCCCAGCTCTCGAGCAGGAAGGACACATGGTGCAGCTTGCCCGGCTCGGGATGGCGGACGAAGGCGATGTCGTGCGCCTTGATCGAGCACGACAGCCAGATCGCGAGGTCGGTCTTGCCGTCTTCCATGACCACGTGCTCGACCAGGTAGAAACCCAGCACCTTCTCGAAGATGTCCTGCACCTTCTCGATGTCCGGCCCGTACAGCAAACAATGATCGAGGCGGATCGGGGCGATGCCGCGCTCGGCGTCGCTGGTCCACGGCGGCGGGTTGGTGTAGGTCTCGGGCGTACCGATGTCGGTCTTCTCCCAGTACAGTTCGATCTGGTGCCCGGACGGAATATTGAAGCGCACGCGCTCACCGGTCTCGAGCAGTTCGCCGGCGGGGATGCGCGAGGTCTTGAGGCCGTATTCCTGCAGGTCGCGGTCGAATTTGTCGAGCGTGGCCTTGTCCGCCACCTTGAATGCGAAGAAGTCGATGCCGGCGCTGTCGGCCTCGCGGATGATCACGCTGTTGTGATCGCGCTCGTCCCAGGCCTTGAAATAGACCCGACCCTCCTTGTCGCGGCCGGTCTCGATCAGGCCGAGCACATTCTTGTAGTGGTTGATCCCCTCTTCGAGGTCCAGCACGCGGATTTGGGCGTGGCCCGGGCGCAGTACACCAGTCATTGCCATGATTCTCTCCTCCAGATGTTCGTTCGTCCGTGCTTCGGGATGCCGGATCGGAACGGGATTTCAGCCGTGAAACGAAAGGCCGCGAAATAGTAACGTGTTAAACACGATAAACAACAGTAATCTCGATATTTGTTGACATGTATCAGATGCGCTTGAACAAGGGACTGCGTACCTGCTGCACGTCGGCCGCCGAAAAGAACTTCTCGGTGAAGATGTCCTTCTCGAACAGCCGCCCCTGCATCAGGGTGGTGATGCAGGCGTCGATCATCAGCGGCGGGCCGCACAGGTAGGCCCTGAGGCCACGGAAGTCGCCATCGAAGTGTGCCCGTGCGGCGTCGTGCACGAAGCCGCGGAATCCCGGCCACTTCGACTGCGCCGCTTCGTCCGACAGGGCCGGCACGTAGCTGAAATTGGGATGCCGTTCGGCCAGCGCGACGAAGTCGTCGTGGTAGTACAGCTCGGTGCGGCTGCGCTGGCCGTAGACCAGCGTGATCGGCCGCGTGTCGCCGGCCTCGAGCAGGTCGAGGATCATCGAGCGCGGGCTCGACAAGCCGGAGCCGCCGGCCATGAACAGCAGGCCCGCGGGCGCCGACTTGCGCACGAAGAAGCGGCCGTAGGGCCCGGACAGCTTCACCCGGTCGCCCGCCTGCAGCTGCTCGTGCACCCAGGTCGTGCCCTGCCCGCCCGGCACGATGCGGACGTTCAGTTCCACCTCGCGGCCGGCCGAGGGTGCGTTGGCAAGCGAGAACGCACGGCTGCAGGTGCCGCCGTCGATCTCGAGGTTGATGTATTGCCCGGCCTGGAAATGGACGGGTTCGTCGAGCTCGATGAACACGCCCTTGATCGTCGGGGTGAGGCTCTCCAGCCGGCGCACGGTGCCGGGAAAATCGCGCACCGGAATCGACTCGGCGTCGGGTTCCTCCTCGATCTCGGCCTCGATCACGAGGTCGCTTTGCAGCCGGGCGCAGCAGGCCAGGGTCTTGCCTTCGTCGCGCTCGAAATCCATCAGGGCGAAACTGGATGCCTCGCCGTGGTCGACTTCGCCGTCCACCACCTGGATCTTGCAGGTGGCGCACAGACCGTGACAGCAGGCGTGCGGCAGCCAGATCCCGGCGCGCAGCGCAGCATCGAGGATGGTCTGGTCGTCCTCGACTTCGATAGTCTGGCCGAGGGGTTCGATGGTGAGTTCGTAAGTCATGATACGTGTCCTGGGTTTCTCCCCCCTTCAAGGGGGTGAGGACGGGGTTTCGGCGAGCAATGCTCGCCGCCGGCCGAACGACGGTGCCACCTGGCACCGGCTACCGGGTTGGGGTGGGGATGGGTTTAGGGTCCGATGCCCGACGAAACCCATCCCCATCCTGTCCTTCCCCTTGAAGGGGAAGGAACCTTCTAATCGAAGCCTGTTCCAGCCGGAAAGGCCGATCCGCCGTTCAACTGCACGACCCCGCAATCCCGGTCAGCCCCGGGGTACGAAACCGGATCACGTCCTTGTGCTTCAGGCCGTTTTCCGCGAGCGATTTGGCGAAGTCGGGCGACCACGGCTTGCCCGACTTGAACCACTCCGCCTTGGCCCAGTCGATGCGGGCGAAGTCGGGGTGGTAGCCGAAGGAACCGGGCAGCACCTGGTCGACGATCGCACCGAATGGCATGGTCGGGGGGAAGGGAAAGGCGAACGGGGCGCAGAACAGCAGGTGATCCTCCCAGCCGATGTAGAGCAGCTGGGCACCATGGAACTTCTCGATCGCGTCGGCGGGCGCGAATTCGTACTTGCCGATGGCAGCGACGGCCATGTCGTGTCTCCTCTTGATCTGTGGATCACCGCGGACGACGGGCGCCCGCGGCATTGGACGTCAGGGCTCAGGCGTTTTTTGTCGCCATGCCGCGCCAGGCGTCGAAGTTCTTCTGGTCTTCCGAGCCCTCGAAGTCGAGGTTGTCGCGGCCGAACTCGAGGTGGTAGTACTGCAGCACCGCGGCCAGCGGATCGAAGCCTTCGGCGGTGGGGTCGGTGCCCTCGGGGAAGCAGTTGCCCTGGTAGATCTGGTGCACCGGCAGCCAGGACTGGATGTACTTCTCCGGCTCGTGCTCGAAGATCTCTTTGCAGTGGTCGGAACAGAAGTGGTACTTGTTGTCCTTGTAGTCGACCTCGCGATAGCAGATCTTGGTCGGGTCGCCGGGTTCGGTGAACAGCATCGGAATCTGGCAGGTCTGGCACAGCATGGGCAGCGTCTTGTTGTAGAAGCGATTGCCCTTCTTCGCCTCTTCGCGCCAGTACTCCAGCCGCGGGCGGTAGTACTTGTCGAAGCTGTCCGGATACTTGGACGCCAGCCAGTCCAACTCGTCCTGCTCCGGCACCCAGGTGTGGAAGGCGGCCGCGGCGCCGTAGTTGTAGAAGGTGCCCCAGGCCTGGTGCGACAGGTGGTCCTTCTCCAGCGCGATGGTCTCGGCGCACTTGGGCATGGTGATGCCGTAGCGGGCCAGATCCTTGAACAGCGCGCCGCCGTTCTCCTCGAAATACACCTCCCAGGCTTCCTTCCAGCTCATCGTGCGCTTGGGCAGCATGTAGTCCATCATCATCGCCACCAGGGTCAGCACGCGGTAGCCACGCCAGGTCCACTTGTCGATCCAGCGCTGCACGATGGGCAGGTTGTCCGGGTCCTGCTCGAGGATGAACTTGATCACCTCCAGGCCCAGGGTCATGTGACGGGCTTCGTCCGACTGCGCCGAGAAGCCGAAAGTCATCGTGCTCATGTCGCCGTTGTAGGCGGCGCCGGAGACAAAGGGAACGAACAGCAGATTGGTCAGCACGTACTCGAACGAGAAGCCGATCGCGACCATGAACTCGAACGGGCCGGCGGTGACCGCGTCGTCGAAGAAGCTCTTGGGCACCGACAGGTACCAGACGCGGTCGTGCATGTGACGGAAGTCGTGCAGCCCGTTGTAGTGCTTGTTGTAGTTCGACAGCGCGTGGATCTGGGTCTGCGCGTGGCGGATCTCGTCGAGCGACTGCATCAGGCAGGCCACGCGCGGGCCGGCGCCGGGGAACTGGCGCCCGGCATGGGCGAAACCGCGGTGGGCCATGTATTCGAGCGGGCTGACGCCGGTGAGGAAGAGCTTCACCGTGTTGAGGTAGCGCGCGTCGGTGACGTTGAGATGGCCGTTGTTCTGGGCGTAGGCGTCGATAATCGCGTAGAGCTTGCGTTCCTTCTCCGCCTGGTACTTCCAGTAAGCGTCCATCGTCAGGCGGAACGGGTCTTCCCACTTGTCCCAGTCGTGGATCTTGATCCCTTCGTAAGCGACATAGGGATAGATGTCGTCCTTCTTCTGGTAGGACGGCTCCCAGTCCAGGCCGCGGGTCATGACCTGGTAGCGTTCCTTCAGGCCGAGCTTCTTCTTCGTCGCTTGCATGTCCATGTCGTGTCTCCTCGTGCTTCGGCGTGGGCGCGCTCAGGCGCTCCAGCTCAGGGTGAGTTCGTCGTCGCTTTCGTCGATGTTGCCGGACAGCGAGATCAGGTTGATGTGCAGCTCCTGCAGGTCGAAGTCGCGACCGAGCAGCGCCTCGATCGAGCTGCGGCGCACGGTGAGGGTGCGCTCGGCATCGATCTTCACCATCGCCGGCTGCTCGTTCACGCGGGCATGAGGGTTGTCGGCGACGATCGCCTCGATGATCGGACGGGTGTCTTCGTTGGTCTGCAGGGCAATGAACACGGTCGACATCGCGTGCTCCTCAAATGGCCACGCCGGCTTTGGCCAGGCGGGCGTTGAACTGCTGGACGACGTCGCTCATCACGGTGTCGGCGTTGTCGGACAGCACCAGACGGGCCACCGGCAGGAGCGCGGCGGCGGCGCGGTCGCGCCAGTGGCTGGTCCATTGCTCGAGCAGGGCCTTGTTGGCGGCGGATTCGGTGGCGGCGGTCTTCGTCGTCGCGTCCACCCACTTCTTCGTTTCACCGAACCAGTCGGTCATGAACTGGGTCAGCATGGCCACCGCGGTGCCGCCCCGGCTCGACAGCACGTCGTCGATGATGGTCTCGAACACCAGCGGATAGAGCAGCCCGTCGAGGGCCACGTTCTGCGCGACATACAGCTCGAACGGATCCTTGAGCACGAAGCTGTCCTCGACGTAGCGGCGCAGGCCCTGCCAGGCGTCGTCCTCCATCCACGCGCGCTTGCCTTCGTCGAGGTTGTCGGCATCGCCGAGCAGCAGGCCGACGCGGGTCAGGTACTGGGCGATGCCGAGCTGGTCCATGGCCTGATAGACGCAGGGCTGGGTGAAGGCAGTGCCATAGCCGTAGGCACAGACCGAGGCATTGTTCATGTTCGAGCCCCAGGCCACATGGCGCAGCGGCACCAGCACGCGGAGCACGGCGTCCTTGAGGTCGGCCGGCAGCGCCTGGGCGAGACCGCGGGTTTCGACGAAGTCGAAGTTGGCCTCGGCGGTGTCCTGCTGTTTGGCGCGCGCCAGGGTGTAGGCCCCGTAGTAGAACTGGCGCGGATCCTTGAATGCATACCAGTCGGCCATCACGATCGCGGTGCGCGAGGTGTCGAAGATCTCGTGCGCCGGATCCCAGGTCGGGCGGTAGTGGAAGTTGGCCGTAGCTTGCAGGTCGAAGGTGCCTTCCTGGTAACGCGATGCCGGCTTGTCGCCGCCGATACGACGCGCAACGTGATCGTAGGTGTGGCGCAGCGGCTTGATGGTCACCGTACGCAGATCGATATGCATGAATGCCTCCTCCTTGTTTTATGGGTCGCTCAGCGGAAGCGCTGATGCGTTGCCTGGTGCAGGCCCCAGCTCCAGTCGGAGCCCGAAGACTCGTCGCGGGGAGCCAGGTGAATCACCTCGTTGTTGCAACAGAAAGCCTCGAAGGCCCCGGCGGGCAGCAGCATCTCGGCGCACAGCTCGGGCTCGCCGATGGCGAACTCGAACTCGACGAAGCCGTCCGCGCGGCGCTCGATGAGACGCACGTACTTGAGGCTGACGTCGATTGCGGGCTTGTCCGTATCCATTTGGCTGAAGCCTCCGTATTGATCCAATGGGGTCTGGTGCGGGAGACCCTATATCAAGCTTCGTGCCAGTTCATGAGAAGTGGCGTCAATCATGGACAAGAACAGTTTTCTCGAGATTATTTAGGTCATCACGCCGATTTATTGCTTGATCAAATGATCAAATGCGCTCCTTGATTGATCATTTGGTCAAACCGATTTACTGCGTTGCAACAGACACTTGCGCCGGCAGACAGAAAAAAGGGCCGTTGCGGATCTCCGCAACGGCCCTGCTCCAGCCCACGGCCGCGCCCGTGCGGCGCGCCACTGTCACTCGCGCCGCGGTTGTAGCGCCTTGCTCATCTTGCCGACCACCTGCAGCGACAGATCGCTGTCCGGAAAGAGCTTGCACGCCAGCACCACGCCGGCGGCCTCCTCCGCCTCCGACAGGCAGGCGCGGCTCATCCTGCGGGTGTGATAGGCGCCGCCGGTAACGTGCACCTTGCACACGCCGCAGCCGCCGCCGCGGCAGCCGACCGGCACCCCACGCCGCCCGAGCACCTCCATCGCGCACAGCAGATTCTGGCTGCCGTCGCAGGAAAAGGACTCGCCGCTGTCCTGGATCAGGATGAAAAATCGATCAGCCATGCGTCCCCTCTCGTTATGTCCCGCCGCGGCGGGTGGTTTGATCATTCGCTTCGGTCACACCCAAACGGGTGGATGAGTAACAAGATCCATGCCATTGTTTATAAATGTCGAGATTTTAATTATTCTCCGAACCTAGTATCCAGCTCAAGAACGGTGACGCGGCAGGCACGACGACGCGCGGCGGGCGTGCTATAAGAAACCCGTCCAGGCAGCCCCCCTGGCAAAGGAAGGGCACGAACGGAACCCGCATGTCGACGGGACGAGGAGATAGCAGTGAGCAGCATTCACTACCCGGAGAGCGCGGACTTGCGCAGGCTGCTGCGCTTTTCCGCCGAAGACGGCCTGATCTGGCTGGGCGAGCACCGCATGGTGCTGCTGCATACGGCGGCGCTGTCCGAGCTGCGCAAGGAGCTCATCGGCTCGGTCGGCACCGAGCAGGCGCGCCGCATCCTGACTCGAATGGGCTTCGCCTCCGGCATGCGTGACGCCGAACTCGCGCGCAAGACGCGCGGCAGCAGCGATCTGGCCGACGCCTTCGTGGTCGGTCCGCAGCTGCACATGCTCGAAGGCTGCGTGAAGGTCTCGCCGGTGAAGCTCGAGATCGATGCCGAATCGGGCGGCTTCTACGGCGAGTTCATCTGGGAGCATTCGTGGGAGGCCGAAGTGCACGTGCAGGCCTACGGCGAAGTCGAGCATCCGGTGTGCTGGATGATGATCGGTTATGCCTCGGGCTACACCAGCGCCTTCATGGGACGCTTCATCCTGTACCGCGAGACCGAGTGCGCCGCCACCGGCATCGACCATTGCCGCATCGTCGGCAAACCGGCGGAGGACTGGCCCGACGCGCACGAACTGACCCCCTATTTCGAGGCCGACTCCATCGTAGGCCGCCTGCTCGAACTGCGCGAGGAGGTCGAGGCGATGCGGCGCAGCATCGCCTGTCCGCGCAAGATTCCCAACCTGATCGGCACCTCCAGTGGCTTCCGCCACGCCTACGAGCTGGTGATGAAAGCTGCCGCCACCAATGTGTCGGTGCTGCTGCTCGGCGAAACCGGGGTTGGCAAGGAGCGCTTCGCCCGCGCCCTGCACCAGATCAGTCCGCGCAAGGAAGCGCCCTTCGTCGCGGTCAATTGCGCGGCACTACCGGACGAGCTGATCGAATCCGAACTGTTCGGGGTCGAGCGCGGCGCCTTCACCGGCGCACACGCCTCGCGCGCGGGCAAGTTCGAACGCGCCGACGGCGGCACCCTGTTCCTCGACGAGGTCGGCGAACTGCCATTGTCGGCCCAGGCCAAGCTGCTGCGGGTGCTACAGGAAGGCGAGATCGAGCGCCTGGGCGATGAACGCACGCGCAAGGTCAATGTGCGCCTGGTGGCGGCAACCAACGTCGACCTGCAGAAGGCGGTCGCCGCAGGCCGCTTCCGCCGCGACCTGTTCTACCGCCTCAACGTTTATCCGGTGACGATACCGCCGCTGCGCGAACGGGTGTCGGACATCGCGCCGCTGGTCGAGGCGATGATCGAGCGCTTCTGTTCGCTGCACGGTAAGCGGGTGGCTGGCATCACCGACAAGGCGATGCACGCGTTGAAGTGCCACAGTTGGCCGGGCAACGTGCGCGAACTGGAGAACGTGCTCGAGCGCGGCGTAATCCTCGCCCCGCACAACGGCCTGATCGAGGTCGACCAGCTCTTCATCGGCGCGGCGCCGCAGTTCGGCCTGCAGGCCGGGCTGAGCGAGAGCGGCAAGCTCGAGGAAAGCCTGCCCGGCAGCGGCCACGACCTGCCGGGGGCGGTGCTCGATGCCGGGATCGCGCTCGAGGACTTCGAGCAGACCCTGCTCCAGCGCGCGGTCGAGCGTGCCGGCGGCAACCTCTCCGCGGCAGCCCGCCTGCTCGGCATGACCCGCCCGCAGCTCAACTACCGGTTGAAGAAGCAGTCCCTGCAAGAGCCGGACTGAAGCTCCCGCCGGCGAAGACTACAGTCTGGCCCCACCCTGCAGCCTGCCCGGCTCCTCGACCACGGCGCGGTGTACGCACACCGCGGTTGTGCGCGGGCTCACCGCCACCCCGCGCGCCTCGACGTTGGCCCGGGTGAAGGCCGCACCGAACAACAGGATCAGCGCCGAGTAGTTCACCCACATCAACAGCAGCACCAGCGACCCGGCCGCACCATAGGCCGAGGCCGTGCCGGCGGTCGACAGATAGAACGCGATCAGCATGCGACCGAACACGAACAGCAGCGCGGTCACGAACGCGCCCAACCATACGTCGCGCCAATCCAGCAGCACGTCGGGCAGCACCCGGAAGATAGTGGCGAACAGCAGCGTCACCACCGTCAGCGCCACCACGCCGTCGAGCACCAACAGCAGCGGGGGCGGAACGGGCAGCCAGTCCTGGGCAAAGACGACCAGCGCCTGGACCAGCACGCTGAGCAACAACGACACCAGCAGGACGAAACCGATCGCCAGCACCACGGTAAGCGACAGCAGACGCCCCTTGACGTAGACGAGGACACTGCTGCGCGTGGGCCGCGGGGCGACGCCCCAGATCGCGTTCAGCGAGTTCTGCATCTGCGCGAACACGGTGGTCGCACCGAACAGCATGGCGCCGATACCGACCAGCGTGGGCAGGATGCCGGTTTTCTCCAGGCGGCTGCCTTCGACCGCAGTCTGCACCGCCGCTGCCGCCTCCGGACCGATCGCGGCCTCGAGCTGGCGCGCAATCTCCCCCTGCGCGGCACTCTCGCCGAGCACCACACCGACGATCGTCACCGCGACGATCATCACCGGGGCCACCGAGAAAACGGTGAAGAAGGCCAGCGCCGCAGCATGGATGAAGACCTGGGCATCGAGCCACAGCCGCACCGTGGCACGGAGCACTCCCCACCAATAGCTCACCCAGTCTTTCATCGCCTTTATTCCCGATCTTCCCGACTCCGCCGATCGATGAACGCCCTTGCGAGCACGCACCGCCGACCCATGACCACAGAGTACCGCTTTTTCTTTCCACGCCGGTACCATCGCCTATCATGCAAAGACCATCCACAACGCGTAACCGAGGAGATCACAATGCAGATTCGCCACCAACTGTTCGTCGCCGCCATCGCAACCGGGATGGCTGCCGCCGCCAGTGCGGCAGACCGTGCCGGCGCCGAACTCGTCGATCGTCAGGGCAAGGCCGTCGGCAGCGTAAGCCTGACCGATGGACCGCACGGCGTGCTGATCCATGTCTCGGCCAAGGGCCTGCCGCCGGGGGCGAAGGGCATCCACATTCATAGCGTCGGCACCTGCGAGGATCCCGACAAGGGTTTCGTGGCCTCCAAGGGGCACCTGAACCCGAATGGCCGCAAACACGGGCTGATGAATCCGGAAGGCCCGGATGCGGGCGATCTGCCGGTGATTTTCGTCCATGCAGACGGCGCGGTCGAAGTGGAACTGTTTACCACGCTTGCCAGCCTGAACGGAGCCGGTGGCCGGGCCGCCGTGCTCGACGCCGACGGTGCGGCCTTCGTCATTCATGAGAGTCGCGACGATCACATGACCCAGCCGATCGGCGGCGCCGGCGCGCGTATCGTGTGCGGCGTGGTGAAGGCAGGCGGGTAGGCATGCGACGCTGCGGTAGGCGGCTCTCCGTGGTCTTGCTGCTGTCTGCCGCGGGCCCGGTGAGCGTCGGTGCGCAGGCGCTGCCGCCAGTGGCTTCGGTGGCGGCCCTGAGCCCGCGGGGGATCGCGTCGTTCACGCTGGGGCGACAGCTCGGCGCCGCGGCCACCGCGGCCGTGGGCCTCGACCCCGCCGCTGCCCAGATCGGGCCCGGCTGCGACCAGCGGGCGCAGGTCACCGTCACCCTGAACGTGTCCGGTCACCCGATGATGGTGATGTCGATGGCCGCGGCCGACGGTCGCATCGAAGAGATCATCGGACTGCCCTCCGGCCAGGCGTCATCCACGCCGGATGCCGACGCCTGCCGTGCAAGCGGGGCTGACTTCGCCCGCTCTCTCGCTGGCTCGCTCGGCCCCCATACCGAGGCAAGAGCGGTGACGAAGCCGGTATCGGAGGAATTTCAGTTCGCCTTTGCACAGGGCGCCCGCGCCGTTGCACGCTGGTTTGCCGGCGGCAGGACGTGCGATCTGGCGCTTCAGTTCGGCAGCAAGTCCGGACGCTAGGGCGCTGCGGAAGGCGACCGGGTCAGTGCCGAAAGCGCGCCACCAGGCCGCCGAGTTCGCGCGCGACCTGCTCAAGACCGTGCGCCGACTGGGCGGTCTGCTGCATCGAGGCGCCGGTTTCCTCGACCATCTGGGCGATGCTCTCGACCTGCTGGGCAATGGCATTGCTCGCCACACTCTGTTCCCGGGTGGCCAGCGCCACGTCGCGAATCCTGCCCAGGGTCTTTCCGGCGCCCTCCCGGATATCCCGCAGCGACTGTGCCGCGTCCTGAGCCAGACTCACCCCGTTCTCGACCTGCGGCAACACCTGCTCCATGGCGTTGACCGCACTGGCGGTGTCGCCCTGAATCGCGCCGATCATGCCGCCGATCTCTTCGGTGGCGGCCGAGGTGCGCTCGGCGAGCTTGCGCACCTCGTCCGCAACCACCGCAAAACCGCGGCCCTGCTCGCCTGCGCGCGCCGCTTCGATCGCTGCATTGAGCGCGAGCAGATTGGTCTGGGCAGCAATCTCCTTGATCACATTGGTAATCGAGGAAATTTCGCCGGTACGGCTTTCGAGCGAACGCAATTGCTCGGCAGCCGTCGACACCGAGCGTTCGATCATATGCATTTCGCTGGTGGCATTGGCCACTTTCCGCTCACCGTCCTCGGCCATTTCCGACGCCGCTGCGGAGTCGCGTTCGGTTTCCCGGGCGCTATCGGAAATGTGGTTGATCGACACCGTCATCTGTTCCACCGCCGAAGCCATCGCGGAGGTGGAGTCGGCCTGGCGATGCGCGGCGCCAGCCACCTGCCCGGACGCTTGCGAGATGCGCTCGGCGGTGTCGGTAAGCGTGTTTGCGCCGGTCGAGATCTGACCGATCATGTCGCGGAAGGCACGCAGCATCCGCGACAATCCTTCCAGCATGCTGCCGTTGGCGGCAAAACGCAGATCGACGGTCAGATCCCCGGCCGCGGCACGCTCCATCAGGGCCATGGCCTCGGCCGGCTCGCCACCGATCTGGCGCAGAACTGAACGTGCGATCAGCACCCCGAGGCCGATGATGATTGCCATCATGACGCCACCGATCGCCAGATCCACCATCAGCCGCCGGTTGAAGTCCGCGGTCACATCGTCGACGTACACGCCGGTTCCGATCACCCAGTCCCACGGCTGGAAGAGCATCACGTACTGAAGTTTGTCGACGGCCACCGTCTGTCCGGGGCGCGGAAAGGCGGTATCGACGAAGCCGCTGCCGCTCGCCTTGGCCACGGCGACGATATCCTTGATGGTGTAGCGCCCCTTGCCGTCGCGAACCTCTTCGAGCATGTTCTTGCCAGCCCATTCGGTACGGATCGGATGCATCACCGCAACACCGGACGTGCTCCAGACGTAGACATACTCGGCCTTTCCGCTGTCGCCACCGTAGCGCATCCCGTTCAGCGCAAGCAGTGCCTGCCGTTTCGCATCGTCCTCGGATATCTCGCCTTTCGCAGCCAGCGCATGAAAACCGGCGGCGACGTGATAGGCGGACTGGACCACCGTCGTGATCTGCCCCATGCGGCTGTCCATCAGATCGCGTTTGACCCCGAGTGCGCCGATGACAGTGGTCACGACCAGACCGATGAAGGTTGCCAGGATCAGCAGGGCAATCCGCGTTCGTAGCTTGAGTTTATTGATCATGGCAGCGCGCTCCCGTTGCTTGCACCAGCGCTAACGACCACGATCTCCGGAACTTTAATCGACCCGACCGCAACAAGCTCCACTGCGCTGGTCCGGCCACCGCAGATCATCGACCCACAGGCTAGCCGCGCACCGCGTCCAGAATCTGCTGCCGTTCCTCACGCGAATCTTCGAGCAAGGGCAGGAGTTCGGCCGGATCCATGCCCAGTTCCGCAGCGGCCGCCGGACCCCGAGGCAGATTGCGGCCGAGGAGTCCGTCGAAGGGATCGTGATGTTCGGATACGAGTGAAGCGATGTGGACGACGCTGTGCAGACTGTTCGGCGGCCAACTGCCGGAATAGCCTTGCGCTGCATCGAGCCCGTCCAGAATGGTCTCGGGCATGTCGAATACATCGAGCACGGCGAGCCCGACGCGCGCGTGCAAGCCATCGACGAAGCCGGCAAAGCGGTCGATATTGCGCTCCATCGCGGGGTAGTCGCAGGCCCGTGCAATGAGCAGGAAGTGGCCGATCTGCGTCATCATGCCGGCCAACAGTGCGGTATCCGGATTGGCTGCACGGGTGCTGCGTGCAAGCGCAAAGCACCAGGACGCCACATCCACCGAACGAATCCACAGTCCATAACCCAGCGTACGCATGTTGGGCGAGCGGTGGTCGCCGGCAAGCTGCTCCGAAGCCACCGCAAACGCGAGGCCACGCAACGCGGAAAAGCCGATCCGCCTGACCGCGACCCCAACCGAATCGACCTGCGCACCATAAGGATTCAAGGCCACCGTGTTGGCCATGCGAATGGTCTTGGCGGCGAGCACGGGTTCCGCCTGGATGACGGCAACAATCTGGTCCAGCCGGGAGTCGGGATCATCGGCAAGTCGCTTGATCCGCAGGGAAAGCTCCATGGACACAGGAAAAACAAGCCGCCGCTCGCTCAGTTCAGCTTCGATCTTGTCGGCAAAAGCCTGTGCTTGCTGATCGAATTCGTCCATTTCGCCCCCTATCCCGCCACAAGATAATCTGCCAAACGAATTATACCATCGACATCGCTCGGCACTACCGCAGAACCCGGTCCCCGTCGATGCAGAATGCGTGACCCGAAACAGGTGTCATCTTACCCCCGGCGGCAATCCTACTGCTTCAAACTGATCGACAGCGAGAACAAGCCTCCGCGCCGCCGACAAGACCACGGCCCGATTGCCCGCTCGGGTGTAGCCTTGTCCACCCGCGGTTGCTGGGAGAGATCCATGTGCGGACGGTATGCCCTCTACGGCCCCCATTCCCGGCTGCAACGAGAGTTTGATTTCGAGTTGGAAGAGATCGACGAGATCAAGGTCGACCTGTACAACATCGCCCCATCTCAGTGGGCTCCCGTCATCCGCGCGACGACGGCCGGACGGCGGTCCCTCATTCGGGCGCGCTGGGGCCTGCTCCCGTCCTGGGTGAAAGAGCCGGGCAAGCTGGCACAGCCGATCAACGCGAAACTGGAGACGGCCGCCGAGAGGCCCATGTTCAGGCATGCCTTCCGGCACTCGCGCGTTCTGGTGCCGATCTCGGGTTTCTACGAGTGGCAGCCTGTCGCCGGCAGCAAGCAGCCTTTCTTCATCCGACCAGCGAGCGGTACGGCGCACTTTGCCCTTGGCGGCCTGCTCGAGCACTGGGACGGACCAGACGGGCCCGTGCTCACGTTCGCGGTGCTGACCACGGCGGCAAACGAGTTGATTCGACCGATCCACGATCGGATGCCGGTCATCATCCTGCCGGAGAACTACAACGCCTGGCTCGATCCTGCGCTCATCGACGCGGATGCAGTCCGGAGCCTGGCCAGCCCATACCCGGCGCATCTGATGCGGGCATATCCAGTCGGCCGCGCGGTGGGGAATCCCCGGGCGCAGGGCCCGGAGTTGATCGAACCCATCAAGCCGCCGGACGCCTGAACGACCTGGCAGGGCGCGCGGCGCATGGATCATGAAACGCTGCCCGAGGTGCCGGCGCTGGCGAGGTCCAAATGTAACAGTTGGAGCAGGTTACCCGTTTCGGGGCGCCTTGGCATGTTAGCCCGGTGTTAGCCCGGCCAAGAAACTAAGGGCCTGCATCGCTGCAAGCCCTTGATTTTCTTGGTGCCCCCGGACGGAATCGAACCGCCGACCTTCGGTTTACAAAACCGTTGCTCTACCAACTGAGCTACAAGGGCTTTCCTTCAGGCCGCGGATTATAGCCGAAGTCGCAGAGCGCGCCATCGGGTCGAGCGCGCACGGAGGCGACAAAAAGGCTTTCCTTTTTCCATATACTGTATAAAATCACAGTTATCGAGACAACAGCAGACCTCGTCTCATTTACCCGACGGAGAGACACGATGGAACCGAAGATCAATCGACTGCTCATGGGCTGCGGATTGCTGGCGGGGCTGATGCTGGGCACCGGAAATGCCGGCGGCGCGATTGCCTTGGCGCTGGCGGGCGCAGCCGGAGCGTGGCTGCTGCGCACACGTTCGGGGGAAGAACGCAGTCTGTGGTAAAGCCAGCGCGACGCCGGTTCAGCGCCGTAGCGGGATCGGTGTGCTGCGGTCGACCGCGACGGCAGTCACACTGTTCTTGGGACTGCCTTCGATCAGCTTGTCGGAGTAAGTCAGATAGACCAGGACATTGCGCCGGGCATCGATCATGCGGACAACCTGGAGTCGCTTGAAAAGCACCGACAGGCGCTCGGAAAACACCTCTTCCTGCTGTGGAACCGGTTCGCGAAACCGGATCGGCCCGACTTGACGACACGCGATCGATGCATCGGAACGGTCTTCCGCCAGACCGACGGCACCGGACAGGCCACCGGTCTTCGCCCGCGAAACGTAGCAGGTCACACCTTCCACCCGTGGATCATCGTAAGCCTCGACGGCAACCTTATGGTTGGGGCCGATCAGCTTCCATACCGTGGACACGTCACCGACCGTCTCTGCGTGCGCGGAGGCACCAAGGGCAAGCGCGCACGCGCAGAAAATGGCAAGCGAACGGCCGCGCGGACTCATTTGCCGAACTTGCTCACGAGTTGCTGCAGTTTCTCGCCGCGACGGCGTTCCGCCTCCTCGGCTGCACGCTTCGCTTCTTCTGCCTCGCGCTTCGCGCGCTGTTGTTTGGCTGCGGCGGCAAAGCGCTCCTTCAAGGTCATCGACGCATGCGTGCGCTGCTCGTCGGTAACCTCGCCCGCCACTTTCCCTTCAAAATCGAAGCGTTCGGTGGCACGTTCCATCGCCTTCAGATAACGCGTGGATGCGGTGTGCATCCGTAGTGCCGTGCGCAGCGTCTTCTTCTCGAACTCCGGAAAGCGCTCGAGGATGTTGGTGTCGATACGAATCGCCAGGGGCTTGAAGTCGCGGAAAGTCGGCGACTGTTCCTGGAGCTTCTGCAACAGGGCACGGGGCTCGAGAGCGGGTTTTACGGGGGGCGTTTCGGTCGTCATGATGCGGCGGGCTGGTCGGCTTGAAGACTGCATTCTACCTGAGCGCACTCGCGGAGACCGCTATCGATCGACATCACTGATCGCCACGTTCGGGCGAACAAATCCGCAGCTTGCCGGGTTTGCCCCCGGGGGAAAAAGAAGCAGGGGCAGGAAGGAGACGATGGAAGGCGGCCACCGCTTGGGGTCGGGGACAGTCTGAGGTGACCGAAGGCCGCCAACTGGACTGGATACCCCTGCTTCGAGCTCTTACATATCAAGTAACGTGCCAGAAACACCGCATCTCCAGAAAGACGTTCAAATCCATGTTCTGGAAGGCATTGGCAAGATCCCATCAGGCCACAGCACGTGAAAACGGCTCGGTCCCACCCTGCCAAACTGTCACTCATGACAGCACTTGATCTGCCACTGTCAGACATCATCGAGGTTCTGCAGCTTTCGATACAGCGTTCTCTCACTCACCCCCAGCTTGAGTGCCAGTTCTCGCCGGCTGCCACGATGCGCCCGCACGATGTCGCGCAGGGCCCGCCGCTCCAGCGCGTGCAGATCGGACACGTGCCCGGCCTGCGGACGCACAGCCGACGACGGCACGTACACTTCGTGCAATTCCTCGGCGAGGTGTTCGGCGCCGATGACATCGCCGTCGCACATCAGGCTGGCGCGTTCAAGCACATTGCGCAGTTCCCGCACGTTGCCCGGAAACGGGTAACGCATCAGCACTCGCATCGCCTCCGCCGACACCGTCAGTGGCCGTTTCGGTGCGACGCGCTCGAGCAGCGAGCTCACCAGCATCGGGAGGTCGGCCAGACGGTCGCGCAGCGGCGGGACGGTAATCGGGAAGGTGTTGAGCCGGTAGAAAAGGTCGCGCCGGAAGCTGCCCTCTTCCACCATGTCCTTGAGCGGCCGGTGGGTGGCGGACACCAGGCGGATGTCGGCCTTGCGCAATTCGGTCGATCCGACCCGACGGTACGTGCCCGTCTCCAGCAGCCGCAGCAGCTTGACCTGCATGCCGAGCGGGATATCGCCGACCTCGTCGAGAAACAGGGTCCCGCCGCTCGCAGCCTCGATCAACCCCGGCTTGCGCGCACTCGCGCCGGTGAAGGCGCCGCGTTCGTGGCCAAACACCTCACTCTCGAACAGCGTTTCGGGCAAACCCGAGCAGTCCACCGCGACGAAGGGGCGTTCGGCGCGCCGGCTGGCCTCGTGGATCGCATTGGCGACCAGTTCCTTGCCGGTACCCGATTCGCCCTGTAGCAGGATGCTCGCCTCGGAGGGCGCAGCCCTCGCCACCAGTTCGAGCATGTGTTGAAACGCCGGTGCCCGACCGACCAGCGCGTGATGATCCGACAGTCCGCGAGCGACCACCATCGGCTCCATCTTCTCGATGAACCAGGCGATTTCACCGTCACCGTCACGAATCGGCGAGAGCTCGATGTTCACATATTCCTCGCCCCGCGGCGTGTGATGCAGATGCAGCACCCGCTCGCGCTGTCCGGACTGCACGCTCCTTGCCAGCGGACAGGACTCTCCCGCCTGGTCGCAAGGAACACTGTAGTGGTGCGAGATTTCGTAACAGGTGCGCCCGACCACGCTGCGTCCGGTTGCAAAGCTGGCCCGATAGGCCGCATTCGCCGCTATCACCCGATAGTGCCGATCGCACAGGATATGAGGCTCGGGTAGCGTCTCGAGGAAAGACACCAGTTCAGGGAGTGGACCAATAACTGACGCGATGGACTTGGACATGGACCGACACTCCTGACAGTAATCTGCCAGATTATGCTGCCACGGCAGTGAAAGCGCCATCTTCACAATCCGTACAGCGATACAAGCCTATGTTTCATAAACATAAACACTTTAGCCATGACCCTTGGCACGGCTCTTGTATAGCAGGCTTGTCGTGCCATGGAGTCCGCCATGCAACTGCCACCCCCATCCATCCCCGATCGGCGCCTCGTCCGCGAACTGGTCTGGGTCGTCGTCATCAAGCTCGCCCTGATCTCCACGCTGTGGTGGGGGTTCGTCCGCGACGACAAGGTGCCGGTGGACAGCGGGCGCATGGCCGCCCAGCTCGTTGCGCCCACGAGCCTCGCACAGCAACACCCCACCTCCGGAGAACACGATGGTCAGTGAACAACTTGTCGACCTCTCGCGGCTGCAGTTTGCCGCCACCGCGATGTACCACTTCCTGTTCGTGCCGCTGACGCTCGGCATGGTCTGGCTGCTGGTCATCATGGAAAGTGCCTATGTGATGACCGGCAAGCCGGTCTATAAGGACATGACCCGTTTCTGGGGCAAGCTCTTCGGGATCAATTTCGCCCTCGGCGTGACCACCGGCATCACCCTCGAATTCCAGTTCGGCACCAACTGGGCCTACTACTCGCACTATGTGGGCGACATTTTCGGGGCACCGCTGGCGATCGAGGGCCTGATGGCCTTCTTCCTCGAATCGACCTTCATCGGCCTGTTCTTCTTCGGCTGGGACCGGCTGTCACGCCAGCAGCATCTGCTGGTGACGATCCTGATGGCAGTGGGGACCAACCTGTCGGCGCTGTGGATCCTGATCGCCAATGGCTGGATGCAGAATCCGGTGGGCGCCGAATTCAGCTATGAAACCATGCGCATGGAGCTGGTCGATTTCTGGGCGGTGATGTTCAACCCCGACGCCCAGGCGAAGTTCGTCCACACCGTCTCGGCCGGCTATGTCACCGGCGCGATGTTCGTGCTGTCGATTTCGTCGTGGTACCTGCTCAAAGGCCGCGACGTGGAGTTCGCCAAGCGCTCCTTCCGCATCGCGGCGGCCTTCGGTCTCGCCTCGGTGTGCTCGGTGATCGTGCTCGGCGACGAATCCGGCTACACCGTCGGCGAGGCGCAGCAAACCAAGCTGGCGGCGATGGAAGCGATGTGGGAGACCGAGCCGGCGCCCGCGGGCTTCACCCTGGTCGCGATTCCGGACGAGGCCGGCATGAAGAACGACTTCGCCATCCACATTCCCTGGGTCATGGGCATCATCGGCACCCGTTCGCTGGACAAGGAGATCCCCGGCATCAAGGAAATCCTGGTCAAGAACCGCGCGCGCATCGTCACCGGCATCGAAGCGGTCAGGCTGCTCGAGCGCCTGCGCACGGGCCGGACCGACGACGCGACCAAGGCCGCCTTCGAGGCGGTCAAGGCCGACCTCGGCTTCGGACTGCTGCTCAAGAAGTACGTGAGCTCGATGGACGAGGTCACCCCCGAGCTGATCGAACGCGCCGTGCGCGACACCCTGCCCCGCGTCACCCCGCTGTTCTGGACCTTCCGCATCATGGTCGCGCTGGGCTTCTTCATGCTGGTGGTGTTCGGATTGGCGCTGTGGCATTCGGTGAGGGGCGATTTCGCCAGCCGCCGCACCCTGCTGCGGGTGGCGCTGTGGAGTCTGCCCCTGCCGTGGATCGCCTCCGAGATGGGCTGGTTCGTGGCCGAATACGGTCGCCAGCCGTGGACCATCTACGGCGTACTGCCGACCCACCTGTCGGTATCGACGCTCACCGTGGAAAGCCTCTATGGCTCGCTCGCCGGCTTCGTCGGCTTCTATACCCTGCTGCTCGTGGTCGAGATGTATCTGATGGTGAAGTTCGCGCGTCAGGGCCCCGGCAGCCTGGGCACCGGGCGTTACCTGAACGAGGCGGTGCACGCATGACGCGAACGACGGGATCCGGCGCCCCGCCATCGGTAACCTTTTCACACGTGTCCGAACACAAGGATTCACGATCATGATCCTCGACTATCCGACCCTGAAATTCATCTGGTGGCTGCTGGTGGGTGTGCTGCTCGTCGGCTTTGCCATCATGGACGGCCACGACATGGGGGTGGGCACGCTGCTGCCCTTCGTCGGCAAGAACGATGAGGAACGGCGCGTCGTCATCAACACCGTCGGCCCGCACTGGGACGGCAATCAGGTGTGGTTCATCACCGGTGGCGGCGCCATCTTTGCCGCCTGGCCGCTGGTCTATGCCACCGCCTTTTCCGGCTTCTACTGGGCCATGCTCGCCGTGCTGTGGGCATTGTTCTTCCGCCCGGTGGGCTTCGACTACCGCAGCAAGATCAACAACCCGATCTGGCGCAGCACCTGGGACTGGGGCCTGTTCATCGGGGGCGCGGTGCCGCCGCTGATCTTCGGCGTCGCGTTCGGCAACCTGCTGCAGGGGGTGCCCTTCCACTTCGACGACAACCTGGCCTCGTACTACACCGGGTCGTTCTGGGGCCTGCTCAATCCGTTCGCGCTGCTCGCCGGCGTGGTGAGCACAGCGATGATCACCTTCCACGGCGCGGTCTACCTCGCCCATCGCACCGAGGGCGACATCCAGCGTCGTGCCACCCGCGCCGCGCTGATTTTCGGCGTGCTGATGCTGGCCGGCCTCACCGCAGCCGGGGTGTGGATCGCCAACGGCAGCTTCGGCTACGCGATCAGCTCGGTGATCGACCCCTACGCGCAGCCCAACCCGCTGTCCAAGACGGTCATCCTGCAGCCCGGGGCCTGGCTGGCGAATTACCGCAGCGCGCCGGCAACGATGATCGTTCCGGCACTCGCCTACCTCGGCGGCAGCCTCGCCCTGGTGCTGGTGGCGAAGGGACGCACGCTCGCCGCCTTCGTCGCGTCGTCGATTGCCATCATCGGCGTGATCGGCACCGCGGGAGTATCCATGTTCCCCTTCGTGATGCCGTCGTCGACCATGCCGGGCGCCAGCCTCACGGTGTGGGACAGCGTTTCCAGCCATCGCACCCTCGGCATCATGTTGTGGGCGACGCTGATCTTCATGCCGCTCATCATTGCCTACACCAGCTGGGCCTACAAGGTGATGGCCGGCAAAGTCACCGCCGCCTACATCCGCGAGAACGAGCACTCGGCCTACTAGGCCGGCAACGCAAGGAGAACACCATGTGGTATTTCGCCTGGGTACTGGGCATCGGATTCGCGGTGCTGCTGGCCATTCTCAACACCCTGTGGGGCGACCATGAAGAAGCCCGCGCACAGATCGGTCGGGGGCCGGCCGACGAGCACCCGACGGAGGCCGGACATGAGCACGAATCGCGCGGACACTGAGCTCGGGCCGACCGGCGCGGCGCCGCGGCACGACGGCCGGGTCCGGACACTGCCGCTGGCAGTGGCGATCCTCATCATGATCGGCGTCACCGTCTGGCCGGGCGCATTGGCCGCGGCCGACGGACGTGCAGACCACTGGGCGGCGATGGCGCTGTTCTGGTCGATGAGCGCGGGCTTCATCGCCGGCGTCGGCTTCCGGCCCGCACTGAGGCTGTGGCGCTGGCTTTTCTCGCCCGCGGCCTGCGTCGTCGGCATTGGCCTGGCCGGGCTCCGACTGCTCACTTGAACGCGGCCCCGCCAAGGCCGCCCCCTTCAACCTTCCCGGGAACGACATGTACTTCAGACTTATCGAGCACGCCAGGGATGGCGCACTCGGGTACCTGCTCGGCGACCTCGACGAACGAGAGGCCGTCGTCGTCGATCCTCCAGCGGATCAGACCGATCTCGTTCGCGCCCTGCTCGACGAGCGCGACCTGCGTCTGCGCTACATACTGCGCACCCACATCCACCATCCGGACCGGGCCGACTCCGCGGCACTTTGCGAAATCACCGGCGCCCACACCGCGGTGGGCGAACATGCCCCTCCTTGCAGTCTGCCGCCATCGAGATGCAAGCGGCTCGTTCATGGCGACACGCTGGTATTCGGCAACGAGCTGGTCCGCGTCCTGTTCACCCCCGGACACACGTCGGGATGCGTCAGCTATCTGTGGCGAGACCGTCTGTTCTGCGGCGATGTCTTCGACGTCGGCAGTTGCGTAACCGGCAATCAGGAGGCCGATGCCGGGCTGCTGTTCGACAGTCTGACCCGGCGCATCCTGCACCTCCCGGACGAAACGCTGGTCTTTCCCGCACACGGGCTTCACGGGCGAACGGTCAGCACCATGTCGGAGCAGCGCAAACGCCTGGTGCAGTTGAGCGAACGCTCGCGCGAGGCCTTCGTGACCGAAATGGCCTTCAAACGCCTCACCCGCCCCACGCTCGACGAGCTCTTCACCCCCACACGCGACGACGGGTGATCCGGGCCGAGTTCCGGCACCAGGTCAGGGCATCGTCATTCGGAACCGGAATTCGGCCACCCGCACTGGAGGGTGTCGCCTTGCGGTGCCGGGAAGCGGGACCCGATCAGGCGCATGGGCGGATCCCTTTTGTGGTGGATAACGGCAGGGTACGGAGGCATAATCGGCCACGCGCTACCTTGCACGATCTGCCTGGGGTCCGCCCCCGCCGTTACCACCCGGATTCAGCGAATGACCCAACCGCCTGCCATGCCTGTTCCCCCGAAAGCTGCGGATGCGGAGCCCCGCAGTCAGGGCAAGACTACCGGCGGAGATGGCACTTCCCCCTCGGAGATCGCACGGGAGACCCTGCGCCAGCTTGCGATCCGGCGGGTGCCGCCCACGCCGGACAACTACCGCGATCTCTACGCCCAGATCTCCGGCATTGTTGCGGAAGATGCCTTCCCCGCCCGCACCCTCAAGGCGATTGCCGGGGCACTTCCCCGCTCCTCGCCGGAAGCCCTGCGCGTTGCACGTCTGTTCGAGAAAGGGGTGGCGAGCGGTCAGTGGCCGGCGCTGCGACAGGCGATCCTGGCCATCTGCGAAACCCAGGGGTCCGGTCAGAAGCAGTGGGCGACACTGATCAGGGAACTCGTTGCCCAGCTCGAACGCCACCACGGCAATCTCACCCAGGCACGAAAGCGTGACGCGCTCAACCACGTTCTGTCCGGCAGTGCGGATCCCGACCAGCTCTATCTGCGCCTCGGTGCGCTGGTGCGCAGCTGGGGGCACAACCCCGAGGACGACGACATCCCCGTCGCCGCGACGACCGAGATCGTCGTGGGTGAACGCGGCGAGCGCCACGAGCACGGGACCGGCAGCCCGCTCGGGCCCCTGCTCGCGAACCTGCTGACGCGGGGCGTCATTCCGTTTGCCGAGGGCGACGAGGTGCTGGCCGCGGCCGCACGCGAGTTGTCGAGCGCGGTCCTGCGTGCCCCCGGAAGCGAAGAACTCGCATCGATCGGCGGGCGCTTCGACCAGCTGATCGCGCGCATGGAGTGGATCGGCGAAGAACATCGGGCGGTTCGCCAGGCCTTGCTGAACCTGCTTCGGCTGATCATCGACAACATCCGCGAACTGGTGATCGACGACAGCTGGCTGCATGGGCAGCTTTCGGTGATTTCCGAGGCCTTCAGCGGTGTGCTCGACATTCGCCTGCTCGACGAAGTCGAGCACCGTCTGCGCGACGTGATCGAAAAACAGAGTCACCTGAAGCGTCAGCTGTCCGACGCCCAGCAACGGCTCAAATCCATGCTCGCCGGCTTCATCGACCGGCTATCGGACTTTTCCGCGGTTACCGGCGACTATCAGGAGGTGCTCGGCAAGGGGGCACTGCGCATCAGCAAGGCGCAAAGCATCGAAGAGCTTTCCGACGTGGTCGAAGAGATCCTGCGCGAAACCCACAACACGCGCGAATCGGCCAAACGATCCGGCAAGGAGCTGTCCCAGTTGCGCGAGGAGGTCGAATCCGCCAATCAGCGCATCCTGCGGCTGCAGCGCGAGCTTGACGAAACCAGCGAACTCGTCCGCCATGATCCGCTCACCGGTGCGCTCAACCGCAAAGGCCTGGATGAAGCGCTCGCGCGCGAAATTTCGCGCATGCGACGTCTCGGGACCGCGCTGTCCATCGCCCTGCTCGACATCGACAACTTCAAGCAGATCAACGATGCGCATGGCCATGTGGTGGGCGACGATGCCTTGCGCCATCTGGCAGCCATCGTGCGCGAAACCCTGCGCCCCCAGGATGCGGTCGCCCGCTACGGCGGCGAGGAGTTTCTCATTCTGCTGCCCGACACCGACCTCGATCAGGCCAACGCCATCCTGGTACGTCTGCAGCGCGAACTCACCCGCCGCTTCTTCCTCGCCAACACCGAGCGTCTGCTGATCACCTTCAGTGCCGGCATTGCACGCCTCGGCAGCGACGAGGATCCGCTGATCGCCATCGACCGCGCGGACAAGGCGATGTACACCGCGAAGCGCGCCGGCAAGAACCGGGTACTTAACGCTGTCTGATCGACGCCGCCTGATCGACGCTACGGAGTCCCGTCGGCGGCGGCCTGCCCGTCGTCGTTGCCGGCCGCACCCCGGATTCGTCCATGCCGGATCGATCACGGCGCTCAGGCGTCGGGTACAATGCACGCGTCCCGTTACCGCATAAACACAATGACCGGGAAATTTCTCCTCCAGCCCCTGCTCGACCTTGCCAACACCCGCATGGACGAAGCCGCGCGCCGGCTCGGCGAGTTGATCGCGTCCGAAAAGAGCAGCCAGCAGAAGCTGGAAATGCTCCAACGCTACCGCACCGAATACAGCGAGCGCTTCATCGAGGCGACCAGAGCAGGTATCGGTCCCGACGCGATGCGCAACTTCAGTGCGTTCATCGGACGCATCGACGACGCCATCGCCGCCCAGCTGCGAGTGGTGGAGCAGTCGCAGCAGTACATCAGCCAGGGACAGCAAGTCTGGATGGCCCAGCGCAGCAAGGTCAGGGCATTCGATACGCTGTCGCAGCGGCATCAGCACGAACAGGCAAAGGCCGAATCGCGCCTGGAGCAACGTACGACCGACGAGCACGCGGCCCGGCAACATCGCGACAAAGGGACAGACCCGACCTGAAGGGCCGAACTGGCACGCAGCTTGCTGCTCCCTGGTGAGATCCGCTCAAGAGGGCAACACGATGGCATCCCCAGTCGCATCCAGCTCACCCGCCCTGGCTTTCATGAACACGACCGGCGGTTTCGGCACCGACACCGGCAAGGCACGGGAAACGATGGCGGACAACAGTTTCTCCGACGTGTTGCGCGGACAGCTGCGCACCGGCTCGACCCCGGTACCGGCCCGCGTCGACGCCACGACCGCTGCCCGCACCCCGGAACGCCCTGCTGACGCACCCGCTGCGCGCCAGCCGGAGCGCGCCCCCGACCGCGGAAATCCGCGCAAGACGGCTGCCCCGGAGCGTCCCCACCCTGACCGCGAGGCGCACGCATCGGCGCCTTCGACGGCGGCGGCGGAAAAGGACGCGGCCGCGGTCGCCAAACCACAGGCCGGCGACAAGGAGAAGCAGACTGCGGCCAGCGAGGGCACCGATCCCGATCCCGAATCGGCAGCCGCCGAGTCGGCCGTTGCCGATGTCGCAGCGGCAAACGACCTTGCCGGCCTGCCGGCAGCGATTGCCGCCTTGCTCCCCGGCCTTGCCGTGAAGCAAGGACCCGTCACCGGCGATCATGGCATCCCCGACGGGAGCGCCGAAGACACCGACGGGATCGATCTCAGCGCGGAAATGGGCCTGACGGGTGACACTCGGGACAAATCGCTTCAGAATCCCGCCGGAGCCAGATCGAAGCTTGCTCCGAACCCGGGTTTGGCCGGCCCTCAGGCACAGGCCATCACCGTGCTGCAGGCAAAGGCGGAACTGTCGTCCGGATTTGCCGAACGCGCAGCCTCCGCGCTGCAGGCGGTCGCGGGCGAAGCGCCGGTCGGCGCGCAAGGGTCGGTCATGCATGCACTTCGTCATCCCGGGCAGCTACCGGCAACGACACCGCAGCTTCCGGTCGCCACCCCGGCGGGACAAAGCGGATGGGCCAACGAGGTCGGCAACCGGGTGATGTGGATGGTCGGCCGTGCCGAGAGCAAGGCGGAGCTGGTGCTGACCCCACCCAATCTGGGCAAGGTGGAGGTTTCGATCAACTTGAATGGCGACCAGACCACGGCCCAGTTCGTTGCCGCAACACAGGTCGCCCGCGACGCACTCGAGCAGGCCATGCCACGCCTGCGTGAACTGCTGGCCCAATCCGGTATCAGCCTGGGTCAGACCGGCGTGAGCACGTCGGGAGAACAGCAGGCGTCGGGCGACGGTCACACGCGTGGCGGCGGCCGCGGAACCGATGGCAGCGGCATCGAAACGGGTGAGGCCGGCGTGGCCGCACCTTGGGCAAGACAAACTGAAGGGCTGGTCGATACCTTCGCCTGAAGCGTATGAATTAGGGCCACTCTGCCCCACTTTTCCGCGCTTGGACGAGGTGACAATCAGCCATAATCCAAGCGTAGGAAAAGGAGATTTTGATGGCGAAAGCCCCAGCGAAGCCGGAAGCACCCGCAGCCGATGCGCCCCCCAGGAAGGGCGGAAAGATGTTGATGATCATCATCATCGCGGTGCTGGTGCTACTGATCATCGTTGCCGGAGCGATCGGCGCACTGGTGCTGATGAAAAAGGGCGGTGGCGACGCGGCCGACAAAGAGCACGCCGGAGCCGCGGCAGCCATGCCGTCGACCGCCGTGGACCTGAGCAAGCCGCCCATTTTTGCCGTACTCGATCCGTTCACCGTCAATCTGCGCCGCGAAGAGGGCGACCACTACCTGCAGGCCGCCATTGCGCTACGCGTGGCCGACCAGAAGACTGCCGATGCGCTGAAGGGCTTCATGCCCGAGATCCGTCACCGCATCAACCTGCTGCTGTCGAGCAAGCTGCCGTCGGAGGTCCAGACGATCGAGGGCCGTGAGGGCCTGGCAAACGAGATCCTCGACTCGGTCAACGAGTCCCTGGGTTTCCCGCGTCCGCCGCCAGGCGCGCGCGGGCAGGCCGCAGCACCCCCGATCCAGTCGGTGCTGTTCAACTCGTTCATCATCCAGTAACGAGGAAAGGCGATGTCTTCGGACTTTCTCTCCCAGGAAGAAGTTGACGCCCTGCTCCGCGGCGTCAGCGGGGAGTCCGACGAGCCGGTCGCCGAGGAAGTCGATGACGGGGGCGTGCGCCCCTACAACATGGCCACCCAGGAGCGCATCGTGCGTGGGCGCATGCCCACCATGGAGCTCATCAACGAGCGCTTCGCGCGTTACCTGCGGATCGGCCTGTTCAACTACATGCACCGCAATGCCGAGGTATCGGTGGGTCCGATCCGGGTGCAGAAGTATGCCGAATTCGTGCGCAACCTCGTGGTGCCGACCAACCTGAATCTGGTGGTCGCAAAGCCGCTGCGCGGCACCGGACTGGTCGTGTTCGACCCCAATCTGGTGTTTCTGGTGGTCGACAACATGTTCGGCGGCGACGGGCGATTTCATACCCGCATCGAAGGCCGCGACTTCACGCCCACCGAGCAGCGCATCATCCAGGGCATGCTCAATGTGGTGTTCACCGAGTACAGCAAGGCCTGGGCGCCGGTATTCAAGATCGACCTCGAGTACGTGCGTTCGGAGATGAATTCGCAGTTCGCCAACATTGCCACCCCGTCCGAGATCGTGGTGGCGACCAGCTTCTCGCTCGAGCTCGGCGGAGCGCAGGCAGAGATGCATTTCTGCTTCCCGTACTCGATGCTGGAGCCGATCCGCGAGATGCTCTACTCGACGATGCAGAGCGACCACCTGACCCAGGACCGGCGCTGGGTGAACCTGCTGTCGCGCCAGCTGCAGACCGCCGAGGTCGAGCTGACCTGCAACCTCGGCATGGCCAAGGTCACCCTGCGCGATATCGTCAATATGCGGGTCGGCGACGTGATTCCGCTCAATGTGCCGGAGCAGTTGCAGGCCGAGGTCGATGGCGTGCCCATCATCGCCTGTCGCTACGGCATCCAGGGCGGCCAGTATGCCGTCAAGATAGAACGTTTTCTCGGCGCCGACGAGCCGGAAGCCAACAAGACAGCGGGAGACCAGCATGGCTGACGAAACAGACAACCAGATCACCGAAGACGACTGGGCCGCGGCGATGCAGGAACAGGCCGCGACCGAGGCCGGCGCAGACAGCGAATCGGCCCAGGTGGCAGCCGACCTTGCCGCAGCGGCGATGGGTGAATCGCCCTACCAGGCCAAGCCCGCCAGCCAGCTGTTCGAGGATTTCGGCTCGACCGGTGCGAAGCCGGGAGCGCTCAACGACTTCGACATGATCCTGGACATTCCGGTGCAGCTCACCGTCGAACTGGGCCGCACCAAGCTGTCGATCCGCAATCTGCTGCAGCTCGCACACGGCTCGGTGGTCGAGCTCGACGGTCTGGCGGGCGAGCCGATGGATGTGCTGGTCAATGGCACCCTGATCGCCCAGGGCGAAGTGGTGGTGGTGAATGACAAGTTCGGGATCCGGCTCACCGACATCATCACGCCCGCCGAGCGCATGCGCAAGATTCGCCATTGAGCCCGTCGCCAGCCCCCGGAACGAAGCCCCGTGAAGGGCGCCGTTCCGCCCCCAATCCGACCATCACGACGCAGTGAAACCCGCCCCTATCCTGTTTCTGGCGCTCATTGCGCCCGCCCTCGCCGCCGCGGCCGAACCCGCGGCCCTGCCCGCGACCGATCTTGCCGGCAACCTGGGCAAGATGCTGTTCGGCCTGGTCGTCGTCATCGCGCTGCTGGTTGCCTGCCTGTGGCTCATCAAGCGCCTTTCCGCACCGCACAGCGGCGCCGGGGCGGTCAAGGTGCTGGGCGCCACCGCAGTGGGTCCGCGCGAACGGGTCGTACTGATCGAGGTCGGCCCCACGGTGCTGGTGCTTGGGGTCGCTCCGGGCACCGTGCGCACGTTGCATGTCATGGACGCAAGCGACTTTCCTGCTGCCGCAACGCCGGCAGGAGGCGCCACACCCGGAACGAACGACTTCTCCGGCTGGCTCCGGAAATCCCTGGAGCGCCGCCATGACGGGTCGTGAAACCGTGCTGCGCAGTTTGCTCGCCGCCACCCTGCTCATGGCGCCGGCGCTCGCCGTCGCCCAGGCGCTGCCGGCACTGACCACCGGTCCGGCCGCCAACGGCGGTACGACCTACAGCCTCACCATCCAGACCCTGCTGCTGCTGACCCTGCTCAGCTTCATCCCGGCGATGGTGCTGATGATGACCAGTTTCACCCGGATCATCATCGTATTCTCGCTGCTGCGCCAGGCCATGGGCACCCAGACCTCGCCCCCCAACCAGGTGCTGCTCGGGCTGGCACTGTTCCTGACCTTCTTCATCATGGCCCCGGTCGCCGACCGGATCTATGCCGAGGCCTACCTACCCATGTCGGAAGGCACGATCGGCTTCGAACAGGCGCTCGAGCGTGCCGCCGTGCCGGTCAAGACCTTCATGCTCAAGCAGGTCCGCGAGCCCGACCTGAGCCTGTTCTCCGGTCTGGCCAAAGTGGCGCCGGTGGCAAAGGCCGAAGACCTGCCGATGCGGGTGGTGATCCCGGCCTTTGTCACCTCGGAGTTGAAAACCGCGTTCCAGATCGGCTTCATCATCTTCATCCCCTTCATCATCATCGACATGGTGGTCGCCTCGGTACTGATGTCCATGGGCATGATGATGATGTCGCCGGTGATCGTCTCGCTGCCGTTCAAGATCATGCTGTTCGTGCTGGTCGATGGCTGGACCCTGCTGATCGGCTCGCTGGTGCAGAGTTTCGCCGTCTAGGAGCATCGCCATGACCCCTACCGCAGTCATCGATCTGGGCCGTCAGGCGATTGAAGTGACGCTGCTGATCTCCGCCCCGCTTTTTCTTGCTGCGCTGGTAACCGGCCTGGTGATCAGCATCTTCCAGGCGGCAACCCAGATCAACGAAATGACGCTGTCTTTCGTCCCCAAGCTGATCGCGATCTTCGTCACCCTGGTACTGGCCGGTCCGTGGATGATCACCCTCCTGACCGACTTCATGCGGCGGCTGTTCGAATCGATCCCGACCATGATCGGCTGAGCACGCACCCGCCCGATGCTGAGCGTCACCTCGGCCCAACTCGATGCCTGGCTTGCCGCCCTGATGTTCCCGCTGGCGCGGCTCCTCGGCCTGTTTGCGAGCGCCCCGATCTTCTCCAACCGCGGCGTCTCGGTCAGGGTGCGGCTGGCGATCGGCCTTGGCATCGGCATCGCCCTGCTGCCGGTCATGCCCCCCATGCCCGCGGTGGCCCCGGGTTCCGGCATCGGCCTGATGATCATGGTGCAGCAGATGTTCATCGGCGTTGCGATCGGTTTCATGATGCGGCTGGTGTTTGCCGCGGTCGACATGGCCGGTTCGCTGATCGGGATGCAGATGGGCCTGTCCTTCGCACTTTTCTTCGATCCCGATTCGGGTGGCCAGACCGCCGTGATGTCCGACTTCCTCAGCCTGGTCGCCACCCTGCTCTTTCTCGCCCTCAACGGGCATCTGATTCTGATCGACCTGCTGGTGCGCAGCTTCGAGTGGCTGCCGATCGGTACCGCGGTGATCAATGCCGATGGCTGGGGCTACATCGCGCGCGCCGGCGCCGCGGTGTTCGCCACCGGACTGCTGCTGGCACTGCCGGTGATCGCCGTGCTGCTGGTGGCCAACATCGCGCTGGGCATCCTCACCCGCGCCGCGCCGCAACTGAACCTGTTCGCGATCGGCTTCCCGATCACACTGGCGATGGGCTTCTTCGCGCTGCTGCTGATCATGACCAACTTCGGACCGGTGGTGCAAAGCCTGTTCGAACGCGGCTTCGATGCGATCCCGTCGATGCTCGAGGCGCTGGCGCCGACCGGATCCTGAGCCGCCGACGGCGTCCTAGAGTTCGGGAAACTGGCGCGAGCGCACCAGCCGGATCTCGCCGCTCGCGACCCTGCGGGCAAACGGGCGCGAAGAATCCATCCCTTCTTCGTAGCGCACGATGTCGAAACCGGCATAACCCTTGTCGAGTGCGAGCCGACGGGCGTTGCGCACGAAGGTTTGCCGCGCCTCGCCCTCGCCGCCGGTCACCAGGCGCTTCATGGTCAGGTCCAGCTGCCGCAGATCCGGTTCGAGCTCGGTGACCTGGATGTTCCAGGTGGGCGCAAAAGGATCGTAGATCGCATAGGCGATCAAGGCTCCCGCTGTGTACTCGGCACCGGTGTAGCCCGCATCGTCGGCGGTCATGACCCCGCCCACCGCACCGGCAACGGTGGCGCCGTAATCCTGCAAGGTGGAACACGCGCTCAGGGTCAGGGCGCAAGCGAGCGTCAGCAGCGACTTGGTCATGGCGCCACTCACTGCAGGAAGTTGAACAGGGACAGGCCGGTGATGCGCAGGAAGGACTGCTGCGCCGCCTGCAGGTAGGTCTGCTGTTGGGTGAGGTTGGAGATCGCCTCCGCATAATCGACATCCTGCAGACGGGACAGCGTGCTCGCGTACTGAATGTCGAGGTCGCTGCCGATGCTCTGCAGCTGTTCGACTTCGACCATCTGCGAACCGATCTGCGCCCGCACCCTCAGGATGTTGTCCAGGCCGTGATCGATGTTCTCGAGCGCAAACGCAACGCCGCTGGCGGCTCCGCCCGCACCCGGCTTCTCGAGCGCGTCGATGAACAGGGCGAAGTTCTCGAACACGTTCTTCGACGCCACGAACACCTCGAACTCGTCGCCCGCGGCCGGCGTGCCGGAAACGGCAACCTCGAGGCCGTTGAAACTCAAGGTCGGACCGCTCAGTCCGGTCGCCACCGTCACCGGGTCAGGATTGCCGGGCTGATACTCGATCACATCGTAATCGGTGCCGTCGAAGCTGATGTCATAGCGCCTGCCGGTGTTCGCGGGCAGTGGCTGAGCCGGGTTGTAGGTGATCGACAGCGCACCGGTTCCGGTATTTTGCGTACCCGCAAAACCATCGAGCGAACCCGCCAGGGTGCGGGTGTTCTCGAACACCTCCGATCCGGACAGACTGACCGCCATGAAGCGCGACGCCGAGACCTGCATCGTGCGGGAGCCCTGATCGCCCTGATAGCTCACACCGGCAATATTGCCCTCGAAGGGCTTGGTCTGCGACTTGTAGCCGGCGAAGAGGTATTCGCTGTTGGCATCCTGCGTATTTGCCAGCGCCAGCAGCGCCTCGAACTGGGAACGCATGTCGGTCGCGATATAGCTCAGGTCGGTGCCCGAAAGGGTGCCGTTTCCGGCCTGCACCGCGCGTTCGCGCGCATATTGCAGGATATCGCCGACACCGGTCAGCTTGCCCTCGAGCAGCTTGAGATTGTCGTCCGCATAGTTCTGGTTGGTCTTGAACTGGGTGTTGATCCCGCGTGACTGGGTCAGTTCCAGCGCCCGTGCCGAGGCAATCGGATCGTCTGCCGGGGTGAGCACTCGCCGGCCGGTGGCTACCTGCTGCCCGGTATGGAGCAGACTCGTCATTTGCTGCTGGATTGCAGCCGTGCCCTTGTCATAGATCATGTTGGTCGAGATACGCATGATCGTCTCCTCGTATTAACGGCCGAACGACAGGACTTCGTCGAACAGGCGCTGCGCCACCGACATCACTCGGCCTGCAGCCTGATAGGCTTGCTGGTAGCGGACCAGATTGGCCGCCTCCTCGTCCAGATTGACCCCGGACAGCGAATCCCGGGCGTCGGTGGCTTGGGTCAGCAAGGACTCCTGGGTCGCTTCATTGACCTGAACCTCGCGGGTTTTGTTACCGATGGAACTGACCATCTGGGTGTAGGCGTTACCCAGCGTCGCGGTCGCCGCCGTCGCCGCGCCGGTTCCGGCGTTGAACAGCAGCTTGGCCGTCTGCAGTGCGCCGAGCAGCGAGGCATTGCGATTGTCGGCCACCCCCTTGTCGGTCGGCTGCAGGGTGAAGGTGTCGCCATCGGCGGGACTGCCGGCAACGGTGAACGACAGCTCGAACAGCGCCGGTGCGGTGGTGCCGGTCAGGGTGAAGGTCTTGCCGACACTCTGGGTCGCGGGATCGAAGGCGTTGTCGGGGCTCAGCGTGAAGCCGGCCGGCACCGCGAAGGTGTTGGTGCTGCTGTCGAAACTGAGCGTGATCGGCGCGAAATCGGGCACCGTGCCCGGCGCCGTCACCATGCCGCTGGTGTCCGCAATGACGATGTTCTCGAGGCGACCGTTGCCGGCGTTGGCAAGCGGCACATTGGCCGACACCGGGTTGCCCGCCGCGACCTTGCGCGTGTCGGCGATTCCCAGCCCGATGTCGCGCGCCATGTAGCGGGTCGGCTGGATCAGCGCAGACTCGCCCGCCGCCAGCGTGATCCCGCTGATGGCCAGGCCGTCGACATTGAATTCCGGCGGCGCGCCGCTCGGGGAAAACACGGCACCGTCGTTCAAGCGGTGCAGCGACAGCGTGCCCGAGGTATTGACCAGCTCGTAGTCGCTGTCGGTCAGGTTGCCGATGTTCTCCGGATCGATCGCCACCGTTGCCGCCCCGCTCGGTTGCACCCGCGGGGCCGACAGCGTAAAGAAATCCTGGCCCAGTGCGCCATCGAGGTCGATGCCCAGTTTGTGCTGCTCGTTGAACGCGGTGGCGAGCGAAAGGGCGATCAGGCCGAGGCGATTCTGCGCCGGATCGAGCGACTCGCTGCGAAACGCCAGCAGGCCGGCAAGCTCACCGCCGGTCAGCAGCTTCTCCGGCAACAGGACCTCGTTGCCATTGGACGCCACCAGCGCAATCGCGGAGCGCTGCGGATCGTTGGGACTCGGCACCGTGGCCAGCTGGCTCACGGTCTGGCCGATCACCAGGCTCTGGCCCGAGCCGATGAACACCGAGACCGACCCGTCGCGCTGGCTCACCGCATTGGTCTTGATCAGCTGGTTGAGTTCGGTGATGAGCTGACCGCGCTGATCGAGCAGATCGTTGGCGGGCACGCCGGCACCGGCGGCCTGGGCGACCGCGATCTGCCGGTTCATCTCGCCGATTGCCCTGGCGTAGGTGTTGATCTGCTCGATCGACGTCGCGATCTCTGTCTCCACACCCTGACGGATTTCGCCGAGTCGGCCATCGATCGTCTGGAAGCGGGTGACGAGCGCCTCGGCACTCGAGATCAGGGCCTGGCGCGCGGCAATGCTGGTCGGATTCGACGCGACTTCCTGCACGCCGCCGAAGAAGCCGTCCATCGCCGTACTCAGGCCCGAACTGGGGTCGCCCAGCAGATTGTTGATCTGGCTGATCTGCGCGTTGTAGGCGGAGTACTCGGCACGCCGGTTGTCGGCCGACATGACCTGCGCTTCGAGGTACTGGTCATAGGAGCGGGTCACCGCAGAAATGCGCGTGCCGTTGCCGAAGAAACCGACCCCGGTGAACATCGGATCCTGTGTGGTCTGGATCACCGTCTGGCGGTGAAAGCCATCGGTGCCGGCATTGGTGATGTTGTGACTGGTGGTCGCCAACTGGCTCTGCGCGGCGTTGAGGCCGGTGAGTCCGATGCTGAGCAAGCCTGCCATGGTGTTCCCCTGATTTGCTAGGTTTTGCGTCTACGTTCGCAAGAACCTTGCCATCGGCCAAATGCCGCTCAAAGCGGCAAAATCAGCCGGCAGGCGCCAGCGCATTGCGCAAGGTGCTGCCGCCGATGATACGGGTGAGCTTGTCGGCATACATCGGATCGGTGGCATAACCGGCCTGCTGCAGGCCCCGGGCGAAGCCGGCCGCGTCGGTCTGTCCGCGCACGCCGGCGTAGCGCGGGTTGCTGCTCATCAGCCGCGCATAGTCGCCGAACGACTCCGCGTAGGAGGCATAGGAGCGGAACCGGGCGTTTTCCCTGTAGGTGCGCTCGCCGGCATGCTCGGTCACCTCGAGCTCGGTGGTGGGCCCGCCCCAGCCGCTGCCGGCCTTGATGTTGAACAGGTTGTAGCTCGGGCTGCCATCGGCATTGCGGAGCTGCTTCTCGCCCCAGCCGGTCTCCAGCGCGGCCTGTGCAACCATGAAGTGCGGCGGGATGCCGGTCTTGCGACTGGCGTCGACCGCATGCGGCCAGACCTCGGCGACGAATTCGCGCGCACGCTGCGACACCGCGCCACCACGCTCTTGCGCACCGCGAATCGCCTCGGCAAGCTTGGCTGCGAGCGCGGCCGATTCGGCGGTGGAAACCCCGGACACCGCCGTGCTGCCTGCCACCGCCCCCGTCCCGCCCAGTTCGCCGAGCAGATCGGCCACGCTGTCGTCCGGGTCGCGGCGACCGGCACCACCCGGCAACAGGGCCTGGGCGGCAGTTATTGCCGTGCGCCGCGGCACATTGTCGAGCGCGAAGCCGGCCCCCTCACCCTGGGCGTTGCCGGCCAGCGCATCGATCGCGCTGGTGGCGCCCTTGCCGCCCCCGATCTGACGGAAGATCACCTCGGACAGGCCAGCCCCCCTGGACTGCGACAGATTCAGCGCCAACTGCTGGTCGAGCAGGCTCTGGTACATCTTGCTCTGCTCGTTGTCCATCAGGCCGTCGGTCGGCGTCGCCTCGCGCATCGACTTCATCACCATCTGCAGGAACAGCGCCTCGAACTGCCGCGCCGCCGCACGCAGGGTCTCGTCCGACTGGCCATCGGTACGGGCGAGCCGCTTCAGATCGCCGAGCGAGTTCGGATCGAAAGCGTTGAGCTGGAAGCCTGCGTTCATGGCTCGCCTCAGATCACCTCGAGCTCGGCGCGCAGGGCGCCGGCCGACTTCATCGCCTGCAGGATACTGATCAGGTCCATCGGGTTGGCGCCGAGCGCATTGAGGGCCTTGACCACGTCGGCGAGGTTGGTGCCGCCACGGATGTTCATCAGCGCCCCGCCTTCCTGATCGATGTTGACCAGTCCCGACTGGGTGATCACCGTCCGCCCGCCGGAGAACGGTGGCGGCTGGCTGACGTCGGTCTGGACATTGACCGTAACGGTGAGGCTGCCGTGTGCCACCGCGCAGTTCTGCAGGGTCACCTTCTGGTTCATCACCACCGAGCCGGTACGCGAATTCACGATCACCTTGGCCGCCTGCTGCATGGGGGTGACTTCGAGGTCTTCGATCCGGCCCAGGAAGGCGACCCGCGCCGAGGTGTCGAGCGGCGCCCGCACCTGGATGCTGCGGCCGTCGAGCGCCACCGCCGTGCCGGGCGCGGCCAGGTTGATCGCGTCCACCACCCGACGCGCGGTGCCGAAGTCGGTGTCCTGCAGCTCGAAGGTCACGTAATCGCCCTGTCCCAGCATCGCCGGCACCGCACGCTCCACCGTGGCGCCGCGAGGAATGCGGCCGGCCGACAGATGATTGATGGTTTGCGCCGCGCCGCCCGCCTGGGCGCCGGCACCGCCCACCACCATGTTGCCCTGGGCTATGGCATAGACCTGACCATCGACGCCCTTGAGCGGGGTCATGACCAGGGTACCGCCGCGCAGGCTCTTGGCATTGCCGATCGACGATACGGTGATGTCGATCGCCTGCCCCGGTCGCGCGAACGGCGGCAGACTTGCCGTCACCATCACCGCGGCGACGTTCTTGAGCTGCAGGTTGGTGCCCGCCGGCAGCGTCACCCCCAGATTGCCGAGCATGTTGATGATGCTCTGCACGGTGAACGGGGTCTGCGTGGTCTGGTCGCCCGAGCCGTCGAGACCGACGACCAAGCCGTAGCCCACGAGCTGGTTGTCCCGCACCCCGGCAATCGAAGTCAGATCCTTGATCCGTTCGGCATGGGCCGGCCCGGCCACAAAGACCGCCGACGCCGCCAGCACGGCACTCAGGGCAGCGATGAAACGGAGGCGTAGGGTGTGCACGGCGAGCCTCGTCAGAACGGCAGGATGGCAACGAAGAAGCGCTGCAACCAGCCCATGGTGTTCGATTCGTCGATGAAGCCGCTGCCGCGGTACTCGATCCGCGCATCGGCCACCTGGGTGGATTGCACCGTATTGGATGCGGTGACGTTATCTTCATTGACCACGCCGGAGAAACGGATGAATTCGTTGCCCTGGTTGATCGCCACCATTTTTTCGCCCGACACCAGCAGATTGCCGTTGGGGAACACGTCGATCACGGTGACCGTGATCGTGCCGTTGAACACGTTGTTGGCGGCTGCAGCGCCCTCGCCGGTGAAGTCGGATTCGACGCCGGCCTCGGCATTGAGGCCATTGAGTCCGGCCAGTGGCAACCTGGCGGTGGCGGTGATCCCGCCGCTCAGGCTCGAGCCGCGGGCCGCAGTGGCATTGGCGCTTTTTTGCGCGTTGTTGCGCTCGACCAGGTTGATCGTGATCGTGTCGCCGATGGAGCGCGCGCGCCGGTCCTCGAACAGCGGTCGGGTCTGCGCCGGCTGGAAGATCGCCCCGGTTGCGGGTACGGCCTGCGCGCGCATCTCGGGCCGGGCCGACATCGGCTGGTGCACGGCAGTCGGCGCGGTCGGATAGATCGACGCACAACCGGACAGCAGGCCGAATGCCAGGAGCGCAAGGAAGGCGATCGGCTTCATGATGGGGTCTCTTACAGCTGAGTCAGACGGGCGAGCATCTGGTCTGAGGTCGAGATCGCGCGTGAATTCAGCTCGTAGGCACGCTGGGTCACGATCATGCTGACCAGTTCCTCGGCCACATTGACGTTCGAGGTTTCGACGTAGCCCTGGTTGATCACCCCGGAACCGTTGGTGCCGGGCTCGTTGGGTGTGGCCACCCCGCTCGAGGCCGTTTCCAGGAACAGGTTCTCGCCCACGCTCTGCAGACCGCCCGTATTGATGAAGGTGGCGACCTGGATCGCACCGATCTGCACCGGCGCCACATTGCCCGCCTGCAGCACGCTGACGGTACCGTCCTTGCCCACCGTGACCGTGACCGCATCGGCCGGAATATTGATGTTATCGGCGAGCGGGTAGCCGCTCGCGGTGACGACGTTGCCCTGGTTGTCGAGCTGGAAGGCTCCGTCGCGGGTGTAGGCGGTGGTGCCGTCGGGCAGTGCGATCTGGAAGAATCCGTTACCCTGCATCGCCAGATCGAGCGATCCGCCGGTCTGTTGCAGATTGCCCTGGGTGAAAATGCGCTCGGTTGCCACCGGCTTGACTCCGGTACCGATCTGCAGACCGCTCGATATCTGTGTCTGCTGTGTGGATTGGGCACCTGGCTGGCGGACGGTCTGGTACAGCAGATCCTCGAACACCGCGCGCTGGCGCTTGAAGCCGTTGGTCGACACGTTGGCCAGGTTGTTCGAGATCACATCCAGCGAGGTCTGCTGGGCATCCAGCCCGGTACGGGCGGTCCACAGTGAGCGGATCATGATGCGTTCCTCTTCGTTTTGCGTTGCGGGCGGCAGCTTGTGCCGCTTTCCGATGTGATCAGCTTACGTCGGTGCGCTCACCGACCATCCCGCGATTAACAACGCAAAAACCGTGCTAATCGCGTCGCCAGTCAACGTGCGGCGAGCACCTGGGTCGCCGCCTGGTCGTTCTGCTCGGCGTTCTGCAGCATCTTGGTCTGCATCTCGAACTGGCGCGCGAGCGAGATCATCTGCACCATCTGATCGACCACGTTCACGTTGCTGCCTTCGAGGTAGGCGCCCGCCACCCTGACGTTCTCGTCTGCCGGTACCGGCGTGCCCTGCTGCAGGCGGAACAGTCCGTCGTCGCCCCGCACCAGATCGGCCTCGGGCGGATTGACCAGCTTGAGCTGAGCGACCACATTCACCAGCCCGTCCTGCAGCGCCGAAATCGAACCGTCCTTGCCGATCACGATCTCGCTGTCCGGCGGAATCGTCACCGCCCCGCCATCCCCCACGACCGGCAGGCCGCTGCGGGTTTGCAGGATGCCGTTGGGGCTGAGCTCGAAACTGCCGTCACGGGTGTAGGCCTCTCTGCCATCGGGGGTGCGCACCGTCAGCCAGCCCTTGCCCTCGACCGCCACATCGTACGGACGCCCGGTGTATTGCAGCGCGCCCGGCGTGTAGTCGTTGGCGACGCTCGCGTCGACCACGAAGGATCGGGAGCGTGCGGCATCGGTCTGGACTTCGACCGCGCGCAACTTGTGCATCTCGGTGCGAAAGCCGGTCGAAGTGGCATTGGCGATATTGTGCGAGACCGCAGCCTGCTGGCCGAGCGTGCTCTTCGCACCGGTCATCGCGGTGTAGATCAGGCGGTCCATGTTCAGCTCTCCAGACGGGCGACCCGCAGCCCGCGGTCAGGACTCATCTCAGGTTGACCAGGGTCTGCAGAATCTGGTCCTGGGTCCGGATCGACTGTGCGTTGGCCTGGTAATTGCGCTGCTGGATGATCATCTGCACCAGTTCCTGGGTGAGGTCGACGTTCGACTCCTCGATCTGGCCCGCGGAAATCACGCCATTGAGGCCGGAGCCCGGCTTGTTGACGATCGCCGGACCGGACTCGGGAGAAGAAGCCCACAGGTTGTTGCCGAGCGAAGTCAGGCCGTTCGGACTGCGGAAGGTCGCGAGTGCGACCTGGCCCAGTTCCTGGGTCTGGCCATTGGTGTAACGGCCTTCGATGACGCCGTTGCGACTGATGGAGATGCCCGCGATCTGGCCCGAACGATATCCATCCTGAATCACGTCGGTGACCGAGAAATCCGAGCCGAACTGGGTCAGGTTCGACATGTCGACCTCGAAGCCGAGCGATCCGGCACCCGAGTTCAGCGTCCAGGTGGGATTGGTCGTGGTGGTTCCGGTGGGCGCCCCCAGGGCATCGAAGGCAAGCGGCGTCGGGGTGGCCACCGTGGGCGGCTGGCCATCGAGGAAGGAATAGACATCCCAGGTATTGGCCGTGGTCGGCGCGGTACGCACGAAGTACAGCGACAGGGAATGCTGGGTGCCCTGGCTGTCGAACACCTCGACCGTCGTGGTGCCGTTGTAGGATTCGGCGTCATCCGGATCGAAGGTGGCGACCGCGGGCAGATCGCCGGAGGCATCCAGGTTTGCGGTCAGCTCCACGCCGGTGGTGGCGTTGGGCGGAATTTCGCTCTGCGGAACATTGAGCGCCGCAACGCTGCCGCCCGAAACCGGAATGAGGCCGGTCGCCGGGTCGCGCTGAAAACCCATCAACTGTTCGCCGAGCGGCGTGACGATGAAGCCGTCCTTGTCGATGTCGAATTGGCCGTTGCGACTGAAGGCGGTGGTGCCGTCGTTGCGCCCGACCATGAAGAAGCCGTTGCCGTTGATGGCCATGTCGAGCGGATTGTTGGTGGTCGTCAGATTGCCCTGGTTGAACGCCTGGCGCACTGCATTGACCGTGCCGCCGATGCCGATCTGGACCGAGGATACGGCACCGGTCAGGGCCGAGGCATACATGTCGGCAAAGATGGCGGTACTGCCCTTGAAGCCCGCGGTGCTCGTGTTGGCGACGTTGTTGGAGATGACGTCAAGCGCCTTGGACGATGATGCCAGCCCGCTCAAACCTTGTTGGAATGCCATGCTCGCTGCTCCGGATCAGAGAATCTGCTTGATGTCGTCAAGCTTGAATACGCCCAATGAACCCACTTGCACATCGGTACCGCCGGGGCCGCGGATCACGCTGGTCACCGCAGCGAACTGCAGCGCACGTCCGGTCACCTTCTCCCCTTCCATGGTGGCCGCCATGCTCACCGAGTACATGCCGTCGGCCGCCTGGCTACCATCGGTCGCCTTGCCGTCCCAGATGTAGTTGTGACTGCCGGCCTCGACATCGGTGAGTTCGATCGTGGATACCGCGATACCCGACGCGTCGCGTATCGTCAGCGTGACCTTGTCGGCGGCGGCGTCGAGCTCGAATCCGCCCACCGCCCCGGCCTCGGTCAGGCCCAGACCCTTGCCTTCGACCAGCACCCCGCGCCCGATCAGCGCCGCCGCGTTGATGCCGTCGGCCGAGGATTGCGAATCGACGAAGGACTGGAACAGCTTGTTCAGCCGCTCGATGCCATCCACCGTGCTCATCTGCGCGAGCTGCGAGGTCACCTCGGCGTTCTCCATCGGATTCATCGGATCCTGATTGCGCAGCTGGGTGGTCAACAAGGTCAGGAAGCGGGTCTGCTGATCTTCGTCGTCCTTGCTGTTGACCGGTTCGCTGCGTGCCAGGCCGGCGAGAACGTTGTTGGCGGTCTGAGTCGTGGAGGCTACGGTGCTCATTCTTTTCTCCTGCTATCGGCGGCGTGTGCCGGACGGCCCTTACTGGCCGATCTGCAAGGTACGCTGCAGCAAGGTTCGTGCCGTGTTCATCACTTCGGCATTGTTCTGGTACGAACGCGAGGCCGAGATCATGTTCACCATCTCCTCGACCACATTGACGTTGGGCATCTCCACGTAGCCGTCGCCATTGGCCGCAGGGTTGTTGGGCTCGTACACCAGCCGCATCGGCGCAGCACTCTCGACGATCCGGGTCACCTGCACGCCGACCGAGCCCTCACCGGCCACCGGTTTGGCGGCAAAGACGACCTGCTTGGCGCGGTAAGGCTGACCGTCTTCCGCCACCACGCTGTCGGCGTTGGCGAGGTTGGAGGCCGTGGTATTGAGCCGCATCGACTGCGCGTTGAGCGCCGATCCGGCGATCTTGAAGACGTTGAACATGCTCATGACCAGGCTCCTGTCGGACCTTACTGACCGCTGATCGCGGTCTGCATCGACCGCAGCAGACCGTTGATGAAGGTGATGCTGGCCTCGTAATGCACCGCATTCTCGGCAAAGGCGGCGCGCTCGGTATCCATGTTCACCGTGTTCCCGTCCACACTGGACTGGGACTCGGTGCGGTACTTGGTGAACGCATCCAGCGGATGGGCGCCGCTCGCAGCCAGATGCCCGCTGCGGGTGGTGCTCAGCGCCAGCGGACCGAGGCGGCCGGCAATCGAACCCTGCAAGGCCTCGCGAAAGTCGATGTCGCGCGCCTTGTAGTGCGGCGTATCCGCATTGGCGATATTCGATGCCAGCAACTGCTGGCGGTGGGCCTGGAGATTCAGCGCGGATTGGTGGCCACGCAATTGACTGTCGAGCAGGGTTCGCATCACATCACCTCGGTGATCCTGTTGTCGTTGCGATCGCAACGGCGAAAGGTGTTCGCGGATCTCATTGCACCTTCCATGCCACCGATGGTAGCCCCGGGCCGCAGCGTGCCTGGCGCGGATAAGACCGGAAAAGCCCGGCCAATTTCACCGCTGTCCGGCAATCGCATGACCCATCCATGCCGGCGCGCGGCAGAAATTGCCGGCAATTCGGGTTGCCTGCGGGCGACCGACGTGCTGCAATCGCCACATGAGCCTTCCAGCCTTCGCCGCCCGCATCGCCCCTGTCCTCATCGCATTGACCGCCGCACTGGCCGCCGGACCGCTTGCCGCCCAGCAGGCCCCCGAACCGGTCGAAGCGGCCGCCAGACGCTTTCTCGAACAGGAGACGCGCGGCCTGCCGGGGCGCGTGGAGATCCAGATCGGCCCGCTCGACGCACGCAACCAGTTGCCGCCGTGCGCCGAACTCGTCGCCTTCCTGCCCGGCGGCGTCCGAGCGTGGGGTGCACTCAGCGTCGGCGTACGCTGTGATTCGCCGGTGACCTGGGCGGCGTATCTGCAGGCCCGGGTTGCGGTGCTGACCGACTATCTCGTCACCGCGCGGCCGATGCGTGCCGGCCAGATCGTGGGCCCGGCCGACATCGCACGCCGTCATGGCGATCTCGCCGCCCTGCCCGACAACACCCTGACCGATCCCACCCAGGCGGTCGGCCATCACACCCGCTATGCGATCGCGCAGGGCAACCCCTTGCGCGGCGACATGCTGCGCATTCCCGCCGCGGTCCGGCAGGGGCAGAACGTCAAGGTGATCGGCAGCGGTGAAGGTTTCGAGGTGTCGGCCGAGGGTCGCGCACTGAACAATGCGGCACCGGGCGAATCGGTTCGCGTCCGGATGCCGAACGGCCAGGTCATCACCGGCACCGCCAACGCCGGCGGAACGGTCGAGATCAGGTATTGATCCCCTGCGCCGGGCAACGGTAAATTCCGCTAAAGTTTTGTCCAGAGCTGCCGATGTGTTGGTCAGACGAGTCATATCTGGAGCTTCATCATGAAAATCGAGAGCACGGGCAAGCCCCTCGGCACCACTCAGACCGCGGACGCACGACCCCGGGTCGAAACCGGTTCCGCACGTCCCGCAGCGGGCGGCGACAAGGTCGAGCTGTCGGCCCTGTCCTCCAGCCTGCAGAAGGCCGAGGCCGCCATCCGCGAGACGCCGGTCGTCGATAGCAAGCGGGTCGAGGAAATCAAGCTTGCGATCAGCGAGGGCCGCTTCAAGATCGACGCCAACCGGATTGCCGACGGCCTGATCGACAGTGTTCGGCAGATGCTCGACGCCCGATCCGAGCGCAGCTGAGGGTTTTCGCGCTAGACTTCGGTGATGCAGAAACTCGGACCCGCCGAAACCCAGCGCATTGCGCTCCTGATCGAAGCTGAAGCCATTCAGCTCAGGGAATTCATCGACCTCCTCGGCCGCGAGGAAGCCCTGCTCGTTGCTGGCGACACGGACGCGCTCCTGTCGCTGACGACCGAAAAGACCGACCGCTACCGCCAACTGCAGCGCCTGCATGACGACCGTGCCCTGTTGCTGGGACGCTTCGGCCTGCCCAACAATGAAGTCTCGATCAGGGCAAGCTGCGCCCACCTGCCGCGCGTGCTGGCACGCTGGAACGAAGTGCTCGAGCTGGCCGGCCAGGCCAGGACGCGCAACGAACTCAACGGCAAGCTGATCACCGAACGCATGCAGCACAACCAGGCCGCATTGTCGGTGCTGCTGTCGGCCGCCAATCATCCTCAGCTCTACGACGCCGACGGCCAATCGCGCCCCACCGGCGGCGGCCGCATCCTCGGCAGCGCCTGAGTACCCTGCATCGGCGCGGCCGATGAGCGGGTGCTCACCGGTGGACCATTCCACTCTGCTATCCTTGCGCCCTTCCGGAATCACCCAGGGCCCGCCATGGCTGGCAAGCAATACGACGAATCCTCCTTCCGCGTCCTCAAGGGACTCGAACCGGTGCGAGAGCGCCCGGGCATGTACACCCGGACCGACAGTCCGGCGCACATCATCCAGGAAGTCATCGACAACGCGGCCGACGAGGCGCTCGGCGGGTTCGCGGGCAAGATCCACGTCACCCTGCATGTGGACGGTTCGGTCACCGTGGCCGACGACGGGCGCGGCATTCCCGTCGGCCTGCATGCAGAGGAAGGCGTGCCGGTCGTGGTGCTGGCCTACACCCGGCTCCATGCCGGGGGCAAGTTCGACAAGCGCGAGGGCAACTCAGCCTACGCCTTCTCCGGCGGCCTGCACGGGGTCGGCGTATCGGTGACCAATGCGCTGTCGACCCGGATCGAGGTCGAGGTCAAGCGCGAAGGCAAGCGTTACCGGATCGATTTCGCCGACGGCGGCGAGACCATCGGCGACGTGCGGATGGAGGGCGAGTGCGGACGCCAGACCGGCACCCGGGTGCGGGTCTGGCCCGACCCGAAGTATTTCGAGAACCCGCGGGTACCGATGAACGAACTGGAGCGGCTGCTGCGCTCCAAGGCGGTGCTGCTGTCGGGGGTCTCGGTCAGGCTCGACATCGAGCAGACGGCCGGCCCGGTGCAGAGCAAGACCTGGTCCTATCCGGAAGGACTGGCCGGCTACCTGAAGGAACTCGCCGGTGACGTCGAGCCGGTGGCACCGATCTTCACCGCCGAGAAATACGCCACCAGGGACGACCCCAGCTATGCCCCGGGCGAAGGCGCCACCTGGGCGCTGGCGTGGTTCGAATCGGCGGTGCCGAGCGAATCGTATGTCAACCTGATCCCCACCGTGGCCGGCGGCACCCATGAATCGGGTTTGCGCGCGGGGGTGTTCGACGCCCTCAAGTCCTTCATCGAACACCACACCCTGTTGCCGCGCGGCGTGAAGCTGCAACAGGAAGACGTCTGCGGGCGCATGAGCTTCGTGCTCTCGGCCCGCCTGCTCGACCCCCAGTTCCAGGGTCAGGTGAAGGAAAAGCTCAACTCGCGCGAGGCGGTCAAGCTCGTCTCCAGCCAGTTGCGCGACCCGTTCGAGATCTGGCTCAACAACCATGTCGAGGCCGGCCGGGCGATCGCCGAGTTGTCGATCAAGCAGGCCCTGGCGCGGCAGAAGAGCGCACAGAAGGTCGAGAAAAAGAAGACCTCCGGCGTCGCCGTGCTGCCGGGCAAGCTCTCCGACTGCGAGTCCGAGGACATCGCCGACAACGAACTCTTCCTGGTCGAGGGCGACTCCGCCGGCGGCTCGGCCAAGATGGCGCGCAACAAGGAGACCCAGGCCATCCTGCCGCTGCGCGGCAAGGTGCAGAACTCGTGGGAGATCGACCCCGACCGCCTGCTCGCCAACAACGAGATCCACGATGTGGCGGTCGCGCTCGGCGTCGACGCCCACCGTGCCGACAGCAGCCCCGACCTCGCCGGCTTGCGCTACGGCAAGATCATCATCATGTCGGACGCCGACGTCGATGGCGCCCACATCCAGACCTTGCTGCTGACGCTCTTCTTCCGCCACTTTCCGAAGCTGATCGAGCGCGGCCATGTGTACGTCGCCCAGCCGCCGCTGTACCGCGTGGATGTGCCCGCGCAGGGCAAGAAGCGTCCGCCGCGCCGCCTCTATGCGCTCGACGAGGGCGAACTGACCGCGATCCGCGACCGCCTCGCCCAGGAAGGCTACAAGCCCGACGCGATCGAGATCGGCCGCTTCAAGGGCCTCGGCGAGATGAACCCAGACCAGCTGCGCGAGACCACCATGGACCCGGCCACCCGCCGCGTGCTGCCGGTCCATGTCCGTCCCGGGGCCTTCGACGACACCCTGAAGATGTTCACCCTGCTGATGGGCAAGGGCGAAGCGTCGGGGCGGCGGGCGTGGATGGAGGACAAGGGCGATTCGGTCGAGGCCGATATCTGATTCGTGGTGCCCCGCGGCGTCCGCGGCCCGAAAGAGATCGCTCAGTAGCGCGAGAACAGATCCTTCAGCTTGCACAGCGTCGTCGTGACGTCGAAGCGCGTATCGGACAGCGCCTCACCGGCCAGCACGGATTCAAGCGCCGCCAGCGGATCGTCCTCGCCGGTCAACAGGACCTCGGCGCCGCGCTTGTGCATGTGCCGGATGAAGCCCTCGCCCGCGCTGTTGGCGACCACGATGTCGACGCCGTCGAGCGGGTGCGGACCGTCGTCCTTCCAGTAATGCATCAACTGCGCCTTCTGCAGTTCGACCCGCTGCGGTTCGGGCAGCGCCCTGCCCGGCTCGCACGCCCAGATCAGCCAGTGGCTCGCCTTGCCGGCATGGCCGGCGACATCGGTGTAGTGGTCGGTCGCGATCGCGATTCGCATGAGGGTTTTCCGTTCGGTTTTTTGCCGACGAGGCAGTGGGCAGACCTTCCGGCCAAGCACGTTCGGTGCCATCTCCGCCCCCGGCGTCGCCGGCGCATTCCATACCCGCCGGCCATGGAATGCAACTTGCTCAGAAGCGGCCACCCGCACTTCGTCCGCCGCCGCCATGCCCCAACCCACGCCTCAGGAAAACCTGATCGCCTTCGGCCCCCTGCCGCCGCACGTGAATGCCCTGCTGCAGCAAGGGGTCGCCTGTCACCGCTCCGATCCGACGCGCGCGCGGGCGCTGTTCCGCCACGCCATCGAGATCGCGCCCGGGTCGCTGCCGGCCTATCGCTGCCTGTTCAAACTGCAGAACCAGCAGCGCGAGTTCGACCAGGCCCTCGCCACCGCGCTCGAAGGCCTCGCCGAGGCCGCCCACCAGGCCCGCGTGGGCCCCGACTGGCGTCAATGGACCCGCGACGACGTGGGCGAGGACCCGCGGCGCTCGGTGGCGCAGCGCTTCCTGCTGTCCTTCCTCAAGGCGCTCGCCTTCATCGAACTGCGCCGCGGCAACCCCGAGGCCAGCCGCCACATCGTCGCCCGCCTGCAGGTGCTCGATCCGGAGGACGGCGTGGGACATTCGGTGATCGCTGCGCTGCTCGACGACGATGCCGAAACCGGGATCGACTGAGTCGCTTTTCCGACAAGCTTGTCGTCTGTCGTCGCATCCCGCACCGGGGTGCCGTGCCGACAGGCTCGCGCCGGGCGCCGCAGACGGGGTAAGATCGCCCCCTTTGCGGCCCATCGTCCGGGCGCGCCAGCGTGTCCGGCCCCCTTCGGTTCCATTCCGACCCCCATTCCGATGAGCAACGACATTTTCGACACTCCCGACCACGACGCACCGCCACTGCCTCCCTCTCCCGTACCGCCGATAGCCGAAGACAACGACGACATCCTGCCGCTCGATCTCTACGCCGAGCGCGCCTACCTCGCCTACGCGATGAGCGTGGTCAAGTCGCGCGCGCTGCCCCAGGTCGAGGACGGCATGAAGCCGGTGCAACGCCGCATCCTGTACGCGATGAGCGAGATGCGTTTGTCGTCCACATCCAAACACGTGAAGTCGGCGCGCGTGGTCGGCGACGTGATCGGCAAGTACCACCCGCACGGCGACACCTCGGTGTACGACGCCATGGTGCGGGTGGCGCAGGACTTCTCGCTGCGCTATCCGCTGGTCGACGGCCAAGGCAACTTCGGCTCGCGCGATGGCGACTCGGCCGCCGCGATGCGCTACACCGAGTGCCGCCTGACCCCGATCGCCGAACTGCTGCTGTCCGAAATCGACCGCGGCACGGTGGACTTCATCCCCAACTACGACGGCGCCTTCGAAGAACCCCAGCTGCTGCCCGCGCGCCTGCCCTTCGTGCTGCTCAACGGCGCCTCGGGGATCGCCGTCGGCATGGCCACCGAGATTCCGCCGCACAACCTGCGCGAGGTGGCGGAAGCCACCTGCCACCTGATCCGCCATCCGGAAGCCGGCCTGAGCGAAGTGCTCGAACGTATGCCGGGGCCCGACTTCCCCGGCGGCGGCCAGTTGATCTCCTCGCCCGAGGCGATACGCGATGCCTACACCAGTGGCCGCGGCGGGCTGCGCATGCGTGCGCGCTGGCGCATCGAGGAACTCGCGCGCGGCCAGTGGCGGGCGATCGTCGAGCAACTGCCGCACGGCGTATCGACCGCCCAGGTGCTGGCCGAGATCGAAACCCTGACCAACCCGCAGCCGCGCGCCGGCAAGAAGGAAGTCAGCCAGGAACAGAAGAACCTCAAGCAACTGGTGCTGGGTGCGCTCGAAACCGTGCGCGACGAGTCGAGCGACAAGTCGCCGGTGCGCATCGTGCTCGAACCCCGCTCCAGCCGTCAGAGCCGCGACGAATTCATGGCGGTGCTGCTCGCCCACACCAGCCTCGAGACCTCGGTTTCGGTCAACATGACCATGATCGGCCGCGACGGCCGGCCGCAGCAGAAGAATCTGGTGCAGATCCTGCGCGAGTGGATCGACTTCCGATATGTCACCGTCGAGCGCCGCACCCGCCACCGGCTGGACGAAGTCGATCGCCGCATCCATATCCTCGAAGGCCGCATGATCGCCTTCCTGCGCATCGAGGAAGTGATCCGCGTGATCCGCGAGTCGGACGAGCCCAAGCCGGCGCTGATCGCCGCCTTCGGCCTGTCCGAGATCCAGGCCGAGGACATCCTCGAGATCCGCCTGCGCCAGCTCGCCCGCCTCGAAGGCTTCCGGATCGAGAAGGAACTGGCGGAACTGCGTGACGAGCGCGCCGGCCTGCAGCACATCCTCGACAATCGGGCGGCGATGACCCGGCTGATCCTGAAGGAAATCCAGGACGATGCGAAGAAATACGGCGACGACCGCCGCACCCTGATCGAGACCGTCGCCGCGGTGGCCCCGGCCGAGATCAGCGTGGCCGACGAACCGATCACCGTGATCCTGTCGAAGAACGGCTGGATCCGCTCGCGCCAGGGTCACGGCATCGACCCGGCGGCGATCACCTACAAGGCCGGCGACTTCGCCTTTGCGGTACTCGAGACCCGGACCACCTGGCCGCTGATCGTGATCGACACCCATGGCCGCGCGTACACGGTGAAAGCGGCCGAGCTGCCCGGTGGGCGCGGCGACGGCGTGCCGCTCGCCACCCTGGTCGACTTCCAGGACGGGGGCAAACCGGCCCAGGTGGTGGCCGACGTGCCGGAGGCGAGCTACTTCTTCGCCAACAGCGGCAGCTACGGCTTCATCTGCGCGGTGGGCGACGCCACCAGCCGGCAACGCGCGGGCAAGGCCTTCATGGTGCTGGAAAAGGGCGAAACGGTGCTGCGCCCGGCGCGGGTGTTCGGCGAGTGGATTGCCGCCGCATCCGAGAGCGGCCGCGTGCTGATTTTCCCGCGCGCCGAGATGAAGGTGCAGGCCGGCGGGCGCGGCGTGATCGTGATGGGTATGGACGAAGGCGAAGCGCTGGCCGCGATCGCGGTACCGGCCGACGACGCCGTGCTGACCGTGGACGGCATCGGCCGCGGCAGCAAGCCCGCCAGCGTCGTCCTCAAGCCGGCGCAGCGCGAGAACATGCGCCATCGCCGGGCACGCAAGGGGATGCAGCTCGCCATCCGGCTCAAGCCCGAACGGATGAGCTGAGCGTCAACCCGGTGCCGGTGGCACGATCGGCGGCAGGATGGAGCGCAGCGGATCGTTGCGCGGGATGGTGCCGGGACCGGCCGCAGGCGGCGCTTCGGCCACCCGCGATTCGATCATGATCGCGACCCGGCGGTTGCGCGACCGCCCTTCTTCGGTGGTGTTGGCGCTTACCGGGCGCTGATCGGCGTACCCGGCGGCAGTAAGGCGCTCCGGCGCCACACCGGACTCGACGAACAGACGCACCACCGACGAGGCCCGCACGGCGGACAGCTCCCAGTTCGACGGAAAGCGGAAGGTGTTGATCGGGATGTTGTCGGTATGGCCCTCGACCGTCACCGGAAAGGCCGCCAGCGCAATCACGCCCGCAACCGCGCGCAGAGCCGTCACCGCGGGCGCGCCGAGCACCGCCTCGCCGGGCGCGAACAGTACGCTCGCGTTGATCTCGACGGTGATGCCGAACGCCCCTTCGGTCACACTCACCTGTCCGCTCTCGGTAAGCGGCTGCAGCACCTGGCGGATCTCGTCTGCCATGCTGCGCATCTTGCGGGCGTTCTGCTGGCGTTGCTCCTCGGCCTTCAGTTCTTCCGGCGATGGCGTCTGCGGCCTGGCCGCCGGCGGCATGATCGACGGCGTCACCACCGTCACCGGCGGAACAATGATCTGCTGACCGCTCTCGTTGACGTTGATGCTGCGAAACGCCTGCACGATCGAATCCGACAGCACCCGGTACTTGCCTTCATTGATCGAGCTCAGCGAGTACATCACCACAAAAAAGGCAAACAGCAGGGTGATGAAATCGGCATAGGAGACGAGCCAGCGTTCGTGGTTCTCGTGCTCGGCATCATTTCCGTTCCTGCGTCGGCGCGACATTCCGGCTCCTGCGTTCGGTCAGACGACGTAGCCCTGCATGCGGCTCTCGATGATGCGCGGGTTGTCGCCACTGGCGATGCCGACCAGCCCGTCGACGAACATCTCGCGCTGGGCGACCAGGGTGCCGATGTGCGCGTGGAGCTTCTTGCCGATCGGCAGGAACACCAGGTTCGCCAGTCCCACGCCGTAGATCGTGGCGACGAAGGCGACGGCAATGCCGGCACCGAGCTTGGACGGATCGGACAAATTCTCCATCACGTGGATCAGCCCCATCACCGCCCCGAGAATGCCGATCGTCGGCGCATACCCACCGGCACCGTCCCAGATCCTGGCGCTCTGCTTGAGCTGCCCTTCCCAGGTATCGATCTCGACTTCGAGCACCTCGCGCAGGCGGCCCGGCTCCACGCCGTCGACCAGCATCTGCAGGCCGCGACGCATGAACGGATCGGGCAGTCCATCGATCTGCGCCTCGAGGATGAGCAGGCCTTCCTTGCGTGCGACCGAACTCCAGCCGGCAACCTGCTCGATGATCACGCGGTGGCCGACCAGGGGCGGAACGAACACCCACTTCGCCATCCGCAGGCCGTCGACGAACACCCGCAGCGGGCTTTGCAGCATGACCGCGCCGGCGGTGCCGCCGACCACGATCAGAAAGGCGGTCGGCTGGAGCAGCGACGAAATGTGGCCGCCTTCGAGCACTTGCCCGACGAGAATTGCCGCGAGTCCGAGCGTAATGCCGACGAGGCTGATGCTATCCATAAGAGCGCGCTTCCCGGGCTGGTTCAGGCCCCTGAGGGCGACGGATTCTTGGGCGGCCTGCCGCGACGGGCACCGGTACCGGAGGCAGCCGGGCGTGCGCCCACGACCTGCGAACGCAGTCGTGCCACCGCCTGGCTGTGGAGCTGGCACACACGGGATTCGGTGACCCCGAGCACCTCGCCGATTTCACGCAGGTTCAGCTCTTCGTCGTAATACAGCGCCATGATCATCTTCTCGCGCTCGGGCAGGGCCTCGATCGCCCGGACCAGCCCGGCACGGGTATCGGCGTTTTCGAGCAGGTCGAGCGGATTGGTTTCGTGCGCACCCAGATGACGATCGAGGTAATCGCTGCCTTCGTCGAGCGCGAAGTCTTCGAAATAGACCAGCTGATGTCCGCGCGCGTCCTGCAGCATGTGCTGGTATTCGGCGAGCGACACGCCGAGCGCTGCGGCCAGTTCGGTTTCGGTCGGCGCACGACCGTTCTGCTGCTCGAGCGCATGAATCGCCGCTTCGATCCGGCGCATGTCCCGCCGCAGGCTGCGCGGCACCCAGTCGTTGTCGCGCAGGCCGTCGAGCATGGAGCCGCGGATGCGCTGCACGGCATAGGTCTCGAACTGTGCGCCCATCCCTTCCTCGAAACGATTGATGGCATCGAGCAAGCCCATCATTCCATTCTGGATCAGGTCGTCGACGTCGACACTCGCGGGCAGCTTTGCCATCAGCTGATAGGCAATGCGCTTCACCAGCGGTGCATAGGACACTACCAGATGATCGGTATCGAGTCGGCCGTCAGCGTCGTACATCCATTGAACCTGTATCTTCTTTTGTCGCGCCCGCTCGGGAACGGGCGAAGGGCCATTCGGGGACGGCCATTTTCCCGCACTGACGCCGGCATTACCAGCAGGATAGGTCATGGGCACCTGATCGTCATCCGTGGCGTGCGCGGCCGCCCGGCCTTGCCGATGGTCCAAGGGCCAGACTGCGCAGGAACGCAGCCTCGGGTTCGCGGGTGGTCGACATCGATCCGGACTGGGACAGGCCGCCAGCCAGATCGTCGCGTTCGACCTCGCCCAGCCATGCCAGCGGCACCCCCACGTGACGGCGGACCAGCCCCTGCAGACTGGTGAAGAAGGCCTCGGCATCGCTCCGATTGCGCGCGCGCGACACCGCCACATGAAGCGACCCGGCACCGGCCGCCGCCAGTTGCTTGATCACCTGGTAAGCCTCGGTTGCCCCCGACGCACTGGCCTCGGCCACCAGCAGACGGCGCGGTGCGGCATGGACAAAAGGCGACGGATCGCTCGCCGAGCTCTGCCCGGCATGGATCAGCACGAATCCGGCATGGCGATGCAGCACCCGCAGCGCCTCCACCAGGCAGGCGCGGCGGGCGTCGTCGAGCAGGGGCAGCGCCAGCGCCGCGGCGGCGGCGGGCACCCGTCCGAGCAGGCCCGGCACCGGTTGCAGCAAACCGGCCAGGGTCATGCGCCCGTCGAGCATCTGCAGCAGGTCGGGCCCGGCCGGCAGGCCGAGCACCTCGGCCAGGGTCTCGTCGCCGGTGGCCTCGTCGAGCACCAGCACACGCTGCGCATGACCGGCAATCCGGTGTGCCGCGCGTACGGCGTTCTGGGTGCGGTGACGGCCGGTGGCATAGAGTGCGACCACCGTGGGCGGCGCATGGCGGAACAAACGCCGCAGGCCTGCGGCCTGGTCCTCGCGTCCGTCGATCATGTCAGACCTCCTGGCGGGCCATCCCGAAGGAGGCCGGCGCCCCTTCGGGGCAGTGAAACAGCGGTTTCACGGCGCGCCGCGCCGTGGCTGCCGGACCGGCCCGCCGTGCCGGGCCGACCGTTCGCGCATCCTGTGGGCGTGATGGCCTCATCCTAGGCTCCGTGGCCCGCGGCGGCGAGCATCATCCCGACTTCGTCGCCCTGCAGCCGCCACGGCGACTCCCCGCGCTGCTCGCGCAAGGCACGGTGCAGCAGGTAGGCGCGATTGGGCAGATGCAGGTCTTCCGGCACCCGCTGTCCGTTGGTCACGTAGAACACTTCCAGCGCGCGGCGCACCGCGACGTCGATGGCCGGCGCCAGCGATGCGGCCTCATCCACCTTGGTGAAGATGCAGCCTTCGAGATCGGGCCCGGCGTAGGCACGGACCACGTCGTCCAGGGTGTCGCCGCGGCAGGTGGCGTTGAGCAGCAACAAACGCCGCACGTTGCCGGCCCCGTTCAGCATCGCGGCCTGTTCGGCGACCATGCGGTCGCGCTGGCTCATGCCCATGGTGTCGATCAGCACCATGTGCTTGCCGCGCAGTTCGGTCAGCGTCTGGCGCAGGTCGGCGCCGTCGCGCACCGAAAACACCGGCACCCCGAGAATGCGGCCGTAGATGCGCAGCTGCTCCTGGGCGCCGATGCGGTAGCCGTCGGTGGTGATCAGCGCCAGCTTGCCGGTACCGTGGCGCACCACGCAGCGCGCCGCCAGCTTGGCCGTGGTGGTGGTCTTGCCGACCCCGGTGGGGCCCACCAGTGCGTAGACGCCGCCGCGATCGATGATGTCGTCGTCGGTCGAGCGCGCTCGCAGTTGGCGATCGAGGGTGGTGCGGACGATCGCATGGGCCTGCTCGGGGCTTGCATCCTCGGGGATGGCTTCGGCCAGCTGGCGTGCGGTTGCGCCCGAGAATCCGGCCTCGAGCAGTTCACCGACGAGGGTGGCGCGTGCCGGCGCATGGCGGCGGGTCTCGCCCCAGGCGAAGCCGGCGAGCTGACGTTCGATCATGCCGCGAATGCCGCTGAGTTCATCCATCAGGTGCGCATTCGCATCCTGCAATGCGCGCACCCGAGCGTCATCGGCCTCGCGCCCCGGCAGTGGCTCGGCCCGCGGCGCGAGCGGGCGCATGCCGCCGTCCTCGACGGTGACCCGCGGGCTCGCCGGTGCCGGTCGAGTGGCCTGCGCGGGACCGGAATACACGCCGCTGCGGGCCAGATAGTCGCCGGCATCGACACGGGGCGGATTGAACGCCCGAATCGACTCCGGCTCCTGTCCGCGTCGTGGCGCCGTACCGGCCGCGTTGCGCGGCACTGCACCGGCGGCCAGTGCCGAAAGGCTCACATGAAAGTCACGGTCGTCGATCGCGGTCGTCGCCGTATCCGGCTGCATCGCGGGCACGGCCACCCGCGGTGCGCGCACCGCTGCCGGCGCCGGCCGCGAACTCTGCAGGGCGCCGACGGCATCGGCCGGCAACGCCAGGATCTCGACCCCGCCATCGACCGCCCGATTGGACAGCACGATGGCGTCGGCTCCGAGTTCCTCCTTCAGCGCGCGCAGGGCCTCGCGTGCGGTGGGAGCAAAGTAGCGTTTGACGTTCATGTTGGATCTCCGGACTGGTGCGCTTCTTGCGCATGCTGGAGACGATTATGCGACCGCCGGGGAGCGCCTCATGGTGGGAATAGCCCGGGTTTCCCCCGTCTATTCCCCCAGCCGCAAAACGCGAGTCCCGCCTCAGGCCGCGGCGCCCACCATGCCGGTGACCCGGATGGTGCGCGACTCCGGCACTTCGCCGTTGGAGATGACCTTGAGCGTCGGCACCGCGCGGCGCAGGAAGCGCGACAGCAACATGCGCAACGGCGCCGGTACCAGCAGCACCGGCGGCAGGCCGATGTCTTCCTGACGCTGGGCGAGTTGCGCCGTCTGGCGCAACAGGGTGTCGGCCAGCCCGGGTTCGATCGCCCCGCCGTCGCCACCGGCGGTCATTGCCTGCAGCAGGATGCGCTCCAGCCCGGGCTCGAGCGCCATCACCTGGACCTCGGCCGTGCCCGGGAACAGGGCCTGGATGATTGCCCGGCCAAGGGCTTCGCGGACCTTGGCGGTCAGCTCCACCGGATCCTGGGTGCGCGGCGCATGTTCGGCCAGCACCTCGATGATGGTGCGCATGTCGCGAATGTTGACCCCTTCGTCGAGCAGGTTCTGCAACACGCGCTGCACGGAAGACACCGGCAGCAGCTTGGGCACCAGGTCGTCGACCAGCTTGGGGGCGTCCTTGCCGATGTGGTCGAGCAGCGCCTGGGTCTCCTGCCGCCCCAGCAGTTCGGCGGCATGATTGAGAATGACATGGTTGAGATGGGTGGCGACCACGGTGCTGGCATCGACCACGGTGTAACCCAGCGCATGCGCCTGTTCGCGGCCGCCACTGTCGATCCAGAACGCCGGCAACCCGAATGCCGGATCCTTGGTCTCGCGCCCGGCGAGCGGGCCCGAGACCCGGCCCGGATTGATCGCCAGGAACTGTCCCGGATAGGCCTCGCCGGTGCCGATCTCGACTCCCTTGAGCGCAATCCGGTAGGCATTGGGCTTGAGCTCCAGGTTGTCGCGGATATGCACCGGCGCGGACAGGAAGCCCACTTCCTGGGCGAACTTCCGACGCAGCCCGCGGATACGCTTGAGCAGCTCCCCGTCCTGACCCTTGTCGACCATCGGAATCAGCCGGTAGCCCACTTCCAGACCGAGCACGTCGACCGGCGCGACATCATTCCAGCTTGCCTCCTGGGCCTCGCCCGGCTGCTGGGCGGCCGCCTGCGCGGCGGCGGGTGCCGCGGCCTGGAAGGCCTCTTCACCGATCCGCTTGTGGCGCATCCACGCCAGCGCGCCAAACAGCGTCGCGAGCAGGATGAACACCACGTTCGGCATTCCCGGAATCAGGCCGAGCACGCCGATGATCACGGCGGTCAGGGCGAGCACCTGGGGGTTGGAGAACACCTGGCTGATGACCTGCCCGCCGATGTCGCCATCATCGCCGACGCGCGACACCACCAGACCGGCCGCGACCGAGATGATCAGCGCCGGAATCTGCGCCACCAGACCGTCACCGATGGTCAGCAGGGTATAGACCTGGCCGGCCTCGCCGATCGCCATGTCGTGCTGGATGACGCCGACGAACAGACCACCGATGATGTTGATGACCAGAATCAGGATGCCGGCGACCGCGTCGCCGCGCACGAACTTGGACGCACCATCCATCGCGCCGTAGAAGTCGGCCTCCTGGCCGATCTCCTTGCGCCGGCTCTTCGCCTCCTTCTCGTCGACCAGGCCGGCGTTGAGATCGGCATCGATTGCCATCTGCTTGCCGGGCATCGCGTCCAGCGTGAAGCGCGCGCTCACTTCGGCGATCCGCCCGGCGCCCTTGGTGATCACGACGAAGTTGATCAGGGTCAGGATCACGAACACCACCAGACCGACTGCGGTATTGCCACCGACCAGAAAGCTGCCGAAAGCCTCGATCACCTTGCCCGCGGCGTCCGGTCCGCCGTGGCCCTCGAGCAGCACGATCCGGGTCGAGGCGACGTTCAGCGACAGGCGCAGCAAGGTGGTGACCAGCAGCACGGTGGGGAACACCGAGAAATCCAGCGGCTTCTTCGAGTACATCGCCACCAGCATCACCATCACCGAAATGGCGATGTTGAAGGTGAAGAACACGTCGAGCATGAACACCGGCAGCGGCAGCACCATCATCGACAGGATCATGATGATGAGGACCGGCGCGGCCAGCGTGCGCAGGTTGGCGGGCGAGAGCAACGCGCGCAGGTTCAGGGTGTCATTGGTGGCCATGATTCAGGCTTCATTCCTCGGGCGCGCCGGGGTCGAGCCCCGCGGGCACCGGCAGTTCGGCAGGCAGGGCGGGTGGCATGCCACCGTTGGCAACCCAGTGGTTGAGCTGGTACACATAGGCCATGACCTCGGCCACCGCGGTAAACAGGGTGGCGGGAATCGCCTGTTCGAGTTCGCAATGGGTATAGAGTGCGCGCGCCAGCGGCGGCGCCTCGAGCATCGCCACCTTGTGTTCGCGTGCGATCTCGCGAATCTTCAGCGCCAGCTCGCCGCGGCCCTTGGCAACGACGACCGGCGCCGCCATCTTGCTGGCGTCGTACCTGAGCGCTACCGAGAAGTGGGTCGGGTTGGTCACCACCACATCGGCCTTGGGCACCTCGGACATCATCCGGCGCCGCGCCATTTCGCGCTGCATGGCGCGGATGCGGCCCTTGACCTGCGGATCGCCCTCCTGCTCCTTGCCCTCGCGCTTGACTTCTTCCTTGGTCATGCGCAGCTTCTTGTGGTACTGCCAGAGCTGGAACGGCACGTCCATCAGTGCGAGGAGGCCGAGACTGGCCGCGATCAGCAGCGCGGTGAAGGCCACCGTGTCGGCGAAGTCCGGCATCGCGACCTCGAGCGGCTCGACCATGAAGTCGAACAGGTGATCCTTGTTCAGCCACAACACCGTTGACGCCACGCCGCCGATCAGCAAGGCCTTGAGGATCGCCTTCACCATTTCGGCCAGACCGTGCACCGAGAACATCCGGCCCAGCCCCTTGACCGGATCCATGCGCCCGAAATTCGGCCCCAGCGCCTTGGGCGAGAACACCAGCCCGCCAAGTGCGATCGGCGAGGCCACCGCGGCCACCAACAGGGTGAGAAACAGCGGCATCAGGGTCAGCAAAGCGCCGCTGAGCTGGACGTTGAGGCCTTCCAGCATCAATACATGATCGAAGGCCATCTCGCGTTCGAACGCGAACGCGCGCCGGATGAGCCCGAACAGGCGCTCGGCCATCCAGCCGCCGAGCAGCCACAGCGTCGCCACGCCGGTCATGGTGACCAGGAAGGTCGACAGCTCACGCGACTGCGGAACCTGCCCCTCTTCGCGGGCCTGCTCCAGTCGTCGTGCCGACGCTGGTTCTGTCTTCTCGAGATCGCTTTCTTCGGCCACGGCCGACTCCGGTTATCGCTCCACCGTGCGCGGATCGGCACGGACGCAGGACGACGTGCGGCAATTATCGCCGCCACGCTGCAAGCACCGCCGCCGGATAAGAGCCGGGAAACCCGTGCAATTCGCGGCTTGCGGAGGCCTCAGCGCGGCGCGGGCAGACGCTCGATGCCGCGGATCGCATCACCCGGCTTCAGCCCGCGTTCGCGAAACCAGCCCTGGTTCATCTCGAGCGCAAATCGCGCCGGTGCCGCGGCGCAATGGCTGTCCTCGGTCTGCGGCTGCATGTCCTCGATGTTGAGGATGCGCCCCTGCCCGTCGAGAAAGGCCACCGACAGCGGGAGCAAGGTGTTCCTCATCCACATGCAGTGACGGGCATGCTGCGGAAACACGAACACCATGCCGCGCTGCACCGGCATCGCCTCGCGCTTCATCAGGCCGAGCTGGCGGTTCTGGTCGGTGTGGGCGACCTCGGCCTCGATCCGGAACATGCCCGCGCCCAATTCGGCCACCGGCATCTGGGCAAGGCCCATGATCGGCACCAGCGCGCCGAGCAGGCCGCCCATCCTCAGCACGCGCGCGATTGCGCCTCCGACTCCAGCGTTCACATCCATCGATCTGTCCCGCGGCAAAATTGAATCGGGCCGATTCTACCGCCTGCGCACGGCGGCCCGCGCATTGGGGCGTATCCCGGGTGGCGCCGCGGGCGGTGCCGGCAGCTCGCGCCATTGTCCCGGCAACAGCCCGTCCAGCGCCCAGTCGCCGATCGCCGCCCGCACCAGACGCAAGGTCGGCAGTCCGACCTTTGCCGTCATCCGCCGGACCTGGCGGTTCTTGCCCTCGCGCAGCACGATTTCCAGCCAGGCGGTGGGAATGGCCTTGCGAAAGCGCACCGGGGGGTCGCGCGGCCACAGCCACTGCGGCTCGGCTACCGCACGCGCGCCGCAGGGCCGGGTGACGAAATCCCCCAGGTCGACCCCGGCGCGCAGCGCGGCGAGCGCCGCCTCGTCGGGCACCCCTTCGACCTGCACCAAGTAGGTCTTGGGCAGCTTGTGGCGCGGGTCGGCGATGCGGTGCTGCAGCGCACCATCGTCGGTCAGCAGCAGCAGGCCTTCGCTGTCGGTATCGAGCCGGCCCGCGGCATACACGCCGGGCACCGGCACATGGTCCTTCAGCGTCGCCCGACCGGCTTCGTCGGTGAATTGGCACAGCACCCCGTAGGGCTTGTTGAGGAGGATGAGTCGGGGCACGGGAGTTACCTGGGCGGAAGAGTCTCGGCGGAGCGGAAATCAGGCGCACGGAAGCGCGTCACGGCATCACCCGCAACGGCCGGCGGACGCCGCTCACTCGCGCGTCGCCGCATCATGACGCTCGCGCAGGCGGCTGCTGAAATGGCGGGCGATCCGGCCCGGCGCCGGGCTGCGTGCGATCGACACCACCCAGTCGCAGCGGTACTGCAGGGTATCGGACGGGATCCGGCGCAGCGCCCCCGCCTGTTCGAAAGCGTGCGCATAGTGATCCGGCAGGAAACCGAGATAGCGTCCCGAGCGGATCAGCAACACGCTGGCCTCCTGTTCGTGGGCGCGGGCTGCCGGGCGCAGGCCCAGCCGCCAGAAATGTTCCATGTTGGGCGAGTGGTAGCCGAGGCCGACGAAGGCCGCGCTCCGCAGCGCCGCCTCGTCCGGCAGTTCGCCATCGCGCAGCAAGGGGTGGTCGGGCGCCCCGTAGAGCCACATCTGTTCCGAAAACAGGGGCCAGCTGAGCAAGCTTTCGCTGGCCCGGTGAAAAGGATGGATGCCGACCTGGAAGCTGCCCTCGAGCAGACCCTTCTCGATCACGCTGGTACTGGCCACATGCACGCTCAGGCTCACCGCCGGCGCCTCTGCCCCGAACTCGGCGACCGTCTCGGCCAGCCTGCACGCGGGGTTGGTGGCGAACTTGTCGAACACCGCGAGATTGAGCTCACCGCGCATGCCGCCATGCAGCCCCGCCACTTCACGCCGGAAGCCCTCGATCTGGCCCAGCAGGCGGCGCGCCGCGTCGAGCACGGTGTTGCCCTCCTCGGTGAGTGCGAAGCCCGAGCGCCCGCGCTCGCACAGGCGCACCCCCAGCCTGGTCTCGAGATCCTTCAGGTGGCGGCTGATCACCGAACGGCTGATGTTAAGGCGCAGTTCGGCGGCCGCCAGACCGCCCGATTCGGCAATCGCGATATAGATCCGCAACAGCCTGAGGTCGGCTTCGGCGAGGTTGCTCAGCAGGGCACGGGGTTTCATGCCGCAATTGTTTCATGAATCAGAAACGCAGCTTTCGATATTTGTAGTTTTCTGCAACTAAAGCCGCCACTAAGGTTGCCTACCAGCACATGACGAATCTGCAGGAACAGCGTTGCGCACCATCGGAGCGCCCGACTCCCCAAAGCGGGGCGACGGCGAAGAATTTCGCAGCGCAACAACCGCCAGCGCAGTGCGGAACATTCGCCGGGCATGCTGCCGATCCCTTTGAACGGCGCCGCTTCAAGGGCGGAACAGCCGCCGCAAGGGACTTGCGCCCGCGATTGGCACGACGCTTGCGGAACATCGATCAACCCAGTCGTACTTTCACCATTGTCTCGAGCGAGGATACCCATGAGCAAATGCACCCGGCCCACCCGCCTGCTTCCCGCCCTGATCGCCAGTACGCTCGCCGTGCTGTCCTGCGCCGCGTCGGGCGCACCGGCCCAGGAAAAGATCCTGCGCATCGGCATGACCGCCGCCGACATTCCCCGCACCCTGGGCCAGCCCGACCAGGGCTTCGAGGGCAACCGTTTCACCGGCATCCCGATGTACGACTCGCTGACCCAGTGGGACCTGTCCAGGGCCGATGGGGCCAGCGTGCTGATTCCCGGCCTGGCGAGTTCGTGGGCGGTCGACGCCAAGGACAAGACCAAGTGGGTGTTCAAACTGCGCCCGGGGGTGAAGTTCCACGACGGCTCCGCGTTCAACGCCGACGCCGTGGTGTGGAACGTGCAGAAGGTGCTGGACAAGGGCGCCAGGCACTTCGACCCGAGCCAGGTCGGCGTGACTGCCTCGCGCATGCCGACGCTGCGCAGCGCGCGGAAGATCGACGAGCTGACCGTCGAGCTGACCTCCTCCGAGCCGGACGCCTTCCTGCCGATCAACCTGACCAATCTGTTCATGGCCTCGCCCGCCCACTGGGAGGTCAAGTACAAGGCCGTGCCGCCCAGCGTGACCGACGCCGCCGAACGCGCCAAACAGGCATGGACCGCCTTCGCCGCCGACGCCTCCGGCACCGGCCCGTTCAAGATGGTGGCCTTCGCTCCGCGCGAGCGCCTCGAGGTGGCAAAGAATACCGGCTACTGGGATCCGCAGCGCACACCCACGATCGACAAGGTGGTGATGCTGCCGCTGCCCGAAGCCAACGCCCGCACCGCAGCGCTGCTGTCCGGCCAGGTGGACTGGATCGAGGCCCCCGCGCCCGATGCCATGGACCAGATCAAGCGTCGTGGCTTCACCATCTACTCCAACCCGCAGCCACATATCTGGCCGTGGCAGCTGTCCTTTGCCGAGGGTTCGCCGTGGCTCGACAAGCGCGTGCGCCAGGCCGCCAACCTGTGCATCGACCGCAGCGAACTGAAGGCCTTTCTCGGCGGCATGATGGGCGAGGCCAAGGGCATCGTGTCGCCCGACCACCCTTGGTGGGGCAATCCGAAGTTCGATATCCGGTTCGACCCGGCCACGGCGAAGAAGATGATGGCCGAAGCCGGTTACACAGCGGCCAAGCCGCTGAAGGTCAAGATCCAGGTCTCGGCCTCGGGCTCGGGCCAGATGCAGCCGCTGCCGATGAACGAATACATCCAGGAAAGCCTCAAGCAGTGCAACTTCGACGTTCAGCTCGACGTGCTCGAGTGGAACACGCTGTTCACCAATTGGCGCAAGGGGGCCAAGGACGCATCGGCCAACGGCGCCAACGGCATCAACGTATCGGCCGCGGCGATGGACCCGTTCTTCGCCATGGTGCGCTTCGTCAGCACCAAGACCTTCCCCCCGGTTTCCAACAACTGGGGCTATTTCGGCAATGACGAGTTCGACGCCCTGATCGCCACCGCCCGCACCAGCTTCGACGACAAGGCGCGCGATGCCGCACTGGCGAAACTGCATGCGCGCATCGTCGAAGAGGCACCGTTCATCTTCGTCGCCCACGACGTCGGTCCGCGCGCGATGTCGCCGAAGGTCAAGAACGTGGTGCAGCCCAAGAGCTGGTTCATCGACATCGCCACGATGAAGATGGACTGATGTTCCGGGTGCGCACCGTCCCCGCGCGGCGCGTACCCGAACGGCTGCCGGCCGGCGCGCCGGTGGCCTTGCCGATCCGACGCCAATCCGACCCATGAGGGCCGAACGATGATCTATCTCCTGCGCCGCATCATCTACACGATTCCGATCATGATCGGCGTCGCCTTCTTCTGCTTCCTGCTGGTGCATATCTCGCCCGGCGACCCGCTCGTTTCCATCCTGCCGCCGGACGCCTCGATCGAGCTGCAGCAGCAGCTGATGAAACTCTACGGCTTCGATCGTTCGTGGCTCGAGCAATTCGCCACCTGGTTCTGGCGCGCCCTGCAGGGCGATCTCGGCACCTCGATCGCGTCCGGCCGGCCAGTTGCCACCGAGGTCGTGCGCGCAGTGGGCAACACCTTGATGCTGTCGTGCATGGCAACCCTGATCGGCTTCCTGTTCGGCAGTCTGTTCGGCTTCGTCGCCGGTTACTTTCGCGACTCCTGGGTCGATCGCGCCGCCTCCGCGCTGTCGGTGCTCGGGGTCAGCGTGCCGCACTACTGGCTCGGCATGGTGCTGGTGATCATCTTCTCGTCGTGGCTGATGTGGCTGCCTGCCACCGGCGCCGGCCCCGGCGGCTCGGGCGAATGGGCGTGGGACTGGGCCCACATCCGCTTCATGGTGCTGCCCGCGATCACCATGTCGGTGATCCCGATGGGCATCATCGCGCGCACCGTGCGCGCCCTGGTGGCCGACATCCTGGCGCAGGAGTTCGTGGTCGGCCTGCGCGCCAAGGGCCTGACCGACGTCGGCATCTTCGCCCATGTGGTGAAGAACGCCGCGCCCACCGCACTGGCGGTGATGGGCCTGCAGCTCGGTTACCTGCTCGGCGGCTCGATCCTGATCGAGACCGTGTTCTCGTGGCCGGGTACCGGCTTCCTGCTCAATTCGGCCATCTTCCAGCGCGACCTGCCGCTGCTGCAGGGCACGATCCTGGTGCTGGCCACCTTCTTCGTGGTGCTGAACCTGCTGGTGGACGTGCTGCAGACCACCCTCGACCCGAGGATCCAGAGATCATGAATACGACTGCGATCCTTGCGCCCACCGCGCCTGCCCCCGCGGCAGTGGCGCCCCTCGAGCGCTCGCCCGGGTTCTGGTCCGGCGTCGGGCACAAGCTGATGCGCGACCCGGTTGCACTGGGCGCCGGGGTGGTGCTGCTCGGCCTCATCCTGATCGCGGTCTTCGCCCATCAACTGGTACCGTCCGACCCGTACCAGACCTCGATGCTGAAACGCCTGAAGCCGATCGGCTTCGAGGGCTTCCCGCTCGGCACCGACGAACTGGGCCGCGACATGCTGTCACGCCTGATGCTCGGTACCCGGCTGTCGCTGTTCATGGGCATCACCCCGGTGCTGATCGCCTTCGTCGTCGGCAGCGCCATCGGCATCCTCGCCGGTTATGCGGGCGGACTGGTGAACACGCTGATCATGCGCACCATCGACGTCCTTTATGCCTTCCCCTCGGTGCTGCTCGCCATCGCGCTGTCGGGTGCGCTCGGCGCCGGCATCGGCAACGCCCTGCTGTCGCTGACCATCGTCTTCATCCCGCAGATCGCGCGGGTGGCGGAGAGCGTCACCACCCAGGTGCGCGGACGCGACTACGTGGAGGCGGCGCGCGCCTCCGGCGCCGGCGCGTTCACGATTGTCCGCGTACACGTGCTGGGCAACGTGCTGGGGCCGATCTTCGTGTTCGCCACCAGCCTGATCGCGGTGTCGATGATCCTCGCCTCCGGCCTGTCCTTCCTCGGCCTCGGCGTGCGCCCGCCGGAGCCCGAATGGGGCCTGATGCTCAACACCCTGCGCACCGCGATCTACACCCAGCCCTGGGTGGCGGCGCTGCCCGGGGCGATGATCTTCATCACCTCGATCTCGTTCAACCTGTTGTCCGACAGCCTGCGCTCGGCGATGGACGTCAAGGGCTAAGCCCGGGAGTCAGCCATGAGTATCGGAATGAGCATCGACCACATCGGCGCAGAGCGGCGCGGCGATCGCGGCGGCCCGGCGCAGCCGCTGCTGACGGTCAGAAAGCTGGTGAAGCACTTCGACCTGAAGAAGAGCTTCATCGAAACCATGATCGGCGGCGGCAAGGTCGTGCGCGCGGTCGACGGCGTGGACTTCAAGGTACTCAAGGGCGAGACCCTGGGGGTGGTGGGCGAATCGGGCTGCGGCAAGTCGACCACCGCGCGCCTGCTGATGCATCTGATCGAACCCTCCGCCGGCGAGATCGTGTTCGACGGCGAAACCGTCGGCTCGCCCGCGCTGCCGCTGCGCGAATACCGTCGCCAGGTGCAGATGGTGTTCCAGGACAGCTATTCGTCGCTGAATCCGCGTCTCACCATCCAGGATTCGATCGCCTTCGGCCCCCAGGTGCACGGCGTGGGCAAGCGCGCGTCGACCGGCCGCGCCCGCGACCTGCTCGCGCGCGTCGGCCTCGAACCGGGCCGTTTTGCCGGGCGCTATCCGCACGAACTGTCGGGTGGCCAGCGCCAGCGGGTCAACATCGCCCGCGCCCTCGCCTCGGAGCCGCGCCTGGTGATCCTCGACGAGGCGGTGTCGGCACTCGACAAGTCGGTCGAGGCCCAGGTGCTCAACCTGCTGATGGATCTGAAGACGGAGTTCGGGCTGACCTATGTCTTCATCAGCCACGACCTCCACGTGGTGCGCTACATCTCCGACCGCGTGATGGTGATGTACCTCGGCAAGGTTGCCGAGACCGGCCCCGCCGAAGCCCTGTTCGAGCGGCCGCTGCACCCCTACACCCGCGCGCTGCTGTCGTCGATGCCGTCGATGGACCCGGACAAGCGCACCGAAGCCGCGGCGCTGGCGGGCGACCCGCCCAACCCGATCGATCCACCGCCGGGCTGTCGCTTCCATACCCGCTGCCCGCTCGCGGAGGCAATCTGTGCGCAACAAACGCCCAGCCTGGAGTCGAGCGGTGGCCGCGAAACGGCCTGCCTGATCCACGAACCCGGCAGTGGCCATACCCAGTCCGACGCCGCGATCTACGCCTCATGAACGGAGCCGACATGAACGACACCCTCCAGCCGATCGTCTCGGTGCGCGACCTGCGGGTCACCTTCAGCGGCGGCAAGGCCCCGGTACAGGCGGTCAACGGCGTAGACCTCAGCGTGCGCCACGGTGAATCGATCGCCCTGATCGGCGAATCCGGCTCCGGCAAGAGCGTCACCCTGCGCGCGCTGCTGCGCCTGCATCCGGAACGGAAGACCCGGATCGAAGGCCGCATCGAGATCGCCGGTCACGACGTGCTCGCACTCGGCAAGCGGGCGCTCGCCGACTACCGCGGCCGGGTCGCGTCGATGATCTTCCAGGAGCCGCTGCTCGCGCTCGACCCGGTGTACACCGTCGGCGCCCAGATCGTCGAGTCGATCCGCCGCCACGAGCACATCAGCGCGGCCGACGCGCGCCGACGCGCACTGGACCTGTTCGAGCGCGTGCGCATCCCGAGCCCGGCACGCCGGCTCGACGCCTACCCGCACGAGATGTCGGGCGGCATGCGCCAGCGCGCGATGATCGCCCTCGCGCTCGCATGCAAGCCGCAGGTGCTGCTCGCCGACGAACCCACCACCGCGCTCGATGCCACGGTACAGATCCAGATCCTGCTGCTGTTGCGCGAACTGCAGCGCGAGCTCGGCCTGGCGATCATCTTCGTCACCCACGACATGGGCGCCGCGGTCGAAGTGGCCGACCGCTTCGCGGTGATGTACGGCGGCCGCATCGTCGAGGAGGGCCCGACCCGCGAGGTGATCCGCAACCCGCGCCACCCCTACACCCTGGCGCTGATGCAGGCGCGTGCCGACGGCGCGATGGCCAAGGGCGCCCGGCTGGCGAGCATTTCCGGCGCCCCGCCCGACCTCGCCAGGCTGCCCGTCGGCTGCGCCTTTGCCGAGCGCTGCGCCTACGCCACCGACGCCTGCATGCGCACCCGACCCGACGCGGTCGAACTCGCCAATGGCCACCGCGCCCGCTGTCTGCATACCGATGCGACCGCAGACGCCTTCGGCGAACACCCTGCCGCTGCCACGGCGCCGCCGTCCCTGGCTGAAACCGTCTGCATGCCGTAGCGGGCCGATCCCGCCCGTTGCGGAGGGCCTCGGCCCGACCTCCGCGGCCATGCCACAATGGCCGGCGCCCCTTCCACCCGCCCTCACGGATCCAGGATGCTGATCGAAAACGACCCCGCCCATGCCTTCGTTCCCTACCCCGCCGTCGCCGTGCCCCATGCGGCGAACGGCCCGCTCGCCGGCCTCGACTTCGCGGTCAAGGATCTGTTCGACGTCGCCGGCTACCCGACCGGCGGGGGCAACCCGCATGTGCTCGCCCGCTCGGGCATCAAGACCCGCAGCGCACCCACCGTGCAGCGCCTGCTCGACGCCGGCGCGCGCTTCGTCGGCAAGACCTACACCGACGAGCTGGCGTTCTCGATGAACGGCATCAATGCCCACTTCGGCACCCCGCGCAACGGCGGCGCACCGGAGCGCATTCCCGGCGGCTCGTCGTCCGGCTCGGCCGCGGCGGTGTCCAACGGCCTGGTCGATTTCGCGCTGGGCACCGACACCGGCGGCTCGGTGCGCTGCCCGGCGAGCCATTGCGGCCTGTTCGGCCTGCGCCCCACCCACGGCCGGATCAGCCTCGAGAACTGCCTCGACCTCGCACCCGGTTTCGACAGCTGCGGCTTCTTCACCCGCGACGCGGCCACCTTTGCCCGCGTCGGCGCGGTGCTGCTCGGCGCCGATCCCGCCCCGCTCGCGCCGCGACCGCGCCTGCTCTATCCGGAGGATGGCTGGAGCCTGGTCGACGACGCCGCCGGCGACGCGCTGCAGCCCGCGCTCGAGCGGGTCGAGGCCATGTTCGGCCAGGCGGCCTTCATGCGTATGGCGCCGGCCGGTTTCGATCGCCTCTACTGGGCGTTCCGTCATATTCAGGGACGCGAGGCCTGGGAGACCGACGGCGCCTTGATCGAGACCCACGGTCTCGCCCTCGGCCCTGGCGTGCGCGAACGCTTCGCCTTCTCGAAGGCAGTGACCGACGCCCAGGTCGAGGAAAGCCGGGCGGTCCGCCGCGAAGTCACGGCCTGGCTCGGCGAACTGCTCGGCACCGACGGCGTGCTGGTACTGCCGACCATGCCCGACATCGCGCCGCTGCTCACGACCAGCGAGGGCGGTCTCGAGGACTATCGCAACAACGCGATCAAGCTCCTGTGCCTGGCCGGCCTGACCGGCTTCCCACAGCTGTCGATGCCGCTCGCGACCCGGCTCGGTGCCCCGCTCGGCCTGTCGCTGCTCGGCCCGGCCGGCAGCGACCGCAGCCTGATCGCGATGGCCGGGCAGATCGCCACCGCAGGCTGAGTTCGCTTCCGGCACCCGGCCCGAGCCCGAAACACAACGGGGAACGCCACCCGGACGATCCCCGTACCCGCTACCGGCAGGATGGCATGCGGTCGCGGCGCTAGGCCACCACCCCCGCTCGCGCCAGCATCGCGTGCAGCAACACGTTGGCCCCCGCCTCCAGGTGTGCCGGATCGGCGTCCTCGATCTCGTTGTGCGAGATGCCGTCCTTGCACGGCACGAAAATCATCGCGGTCGGTGCGGTGCGCGCCACATACACCGCGTCGTGCCCGGCACCGCTGACGATGTCGAGGTGGCTGCAGCCGGCACGCCCGGCACCGGCACGGATCGCATCGACCAGTTCGGGGGCGAAGGCCACCGGCTCGAAATACACCACCTGCTCGACTTCGACCGTCACCGGGAAACGCCGCGGCAGTTCGATCGCCGCCATGCGCAGCGCGGCATCCATGGCCAGCAGTCCGGCATCGTCGGCGTGACGGAAATCGACGGTGAAGGCGACCCGGCCCGGGATCACGTTGCGCGAGTTCGGGTGCACATGCACGCAGCCCACCGTACCGCGACCATCGGGCTGGTGCGCCAGGGCGATATCGACCACCGCCTGCATCAGATGGGTGGCGGCGAACAAGGCATCCTTGCGCAGACTCATCGGCGTCGGCCCTGCGTGCGCTTCCATGCCGGTCACCACGACGTCGTACCAGCGCTGACCGAGCGCACCGGTGACCACGCCGATCACGGTGCCGGCATCCTCGAGCACCGGCCCCTGCTCGATATGCGCCTCGAAATAGGCGCCGAAGCGCGGTGCGCCGGCACCCACCGAGGCCGGCGCGGCGCCGGCATAGCCGATCGCCGCCAGCGCCTCGCGCACGGTGATGCCGTCGTGGTCGGCACGGGTCAGCGCGTGGTCCAGGCTGAAGGCGTCGCAATACACCCCCGAGCCCATCATCACCGGCACGAAGCGCGAGCCCTCCTCGTTGGTCCACACACAGACCTCGAGCGGCGCCTCGGTGCGGACGCCATGCCGGTTGAGGGTACGGATCACCTCGAGCCCGGCCATCACCCCGTAGTTGCCGTCGAACTTGCCGCCGGTAGGCTGGGTGTCGATGTGGCTGCCGGTGGCGATCGCCGGCAAGTCGTCACGGGTGCCGGCACGGCGGGCGAAGAGGTTGCCGATCTGGTCGACACGCAGAGTGCAGCCCTCGGCCCGGCACCAGTCCGAAAACAGGTCGCGCGCCTGGCGGTCGAGCTCGGTGAGGGCGAGGCGGCACACGCCGCCTTTATCGGTGGCGCCGATCCGGGCCAGATCGATCAGGGATTGCCACAAACGCGGGCCATCGACGGCCAGCGTGGCGACGGAGGCAAGTCGATCATTCATGCCGGCTCCCCGGATCAGCCGTTGCTCGGAAAGGCGAACTGCGCCTTCTCGATGCCGGCCGTGAGCCAGCGCTGGGTCAAGGTCTTGCGCCGGGTGTAGAAGCGCACTGCATCCGGCCCGTAGGCATAGAGGTCGCCGAACAGCGAGCGCTTCCAGCCACCGAAGCTCTGACATGCCACCGGTACCGGCAGCGGCACGTTCACGCCGACCATGCCGACCTGCACGCTGTCGCTGAAGTGGCGCGCCACCGCGCCGTCGCGGGTGAACACGCAGGTGCCGTTGCCGAATTCGTGGGCATCGATCAGCGCGATCGCCTGTTGCAGTGTGGCGACGCGCACCACCGCCAGCACCGGGCCGAAGATCTCCTCCCGGTACACCCGCATCGATGGCTGCACATGGTCGAACAGGGTGCCGCCGAGGAAGAAGCCGGCTTCGTGCCCGGCTACCTTCAGCCCGCGGCCATCGACCACCAGCTCGGCGCCCTCTTCGGCGCCGAGGTCGATGTAGGCCTTGACCTTGTCGCGGTGCGCGCCGGTGACCAGCGGCCCCATGTCCAGCCCGCGCGTGCTGCCGTTGCCGATCGCGAGCGCCGCGACCTTGGGCTTGAGCCGTGCGACCAGTTCGTCACCCACCGCGTCGCCGACCGCGACCACCACCGAGATCGCCATGCAGCGCTCGCCGCACGAGCCGTAGGCGGCACCCATGATCGCGTTGACCGCGTTGTCGAGATCGGCGTCGGGCATCACCACCGCGTGGTTCTTGGCCCCGCCCAGCGCCTGCACGCGCTTGCCGTGCGCGGTACCGGTGGCGTAGATGTACTCGGCGATCGGAGTCGAGCCGACAAAGCTCACCGCCTTCACCCGCGCATCGGTCAGCAGGGTGTCGACCGCTTCCTTGTCGCCGTTGACCACATTGAACACGCCTGCCGGCAGCCCGGCCGCGGTCAGCAGTTCGGCCAGGATCAGCGCCGTCGACGGATCTTTCTCCGAAGGTTTGAGGATGAAGGTGTTGCCGCAGGCGATCGCCATCGGGAACATCCACATCGGCACCATCGCCGGAAAGTTGAACGGGGTGATGCCGGCCACCACGCCGAGCGGCGGAAACTCCGACCACGAGTCGATCTCCGGCCCCACGTCGCGGCTGTGTTCGCCCTTCAGGAACTCGGGCGCACCGCAAGCGTACTCGACCACTTCGATGCCGCGCGCGAGTTCGCCGTGCGCGTCCTCCCACACCTTGCCGTGCTCGGCGACGATCGCCGCGACGATGCGGTCGGCGTTGAGCTCGAGCAGCTCCTTGTACTTGAACAGGACCCGCGCGCGCTTGAGCGGCGGGGTCTTGCGCCAGGCCGGAAATGCGGCCTCGGCGGCGGCGATCGCCTGCTCGACGGTGGCGCGGCTGGCCATCGCGACCTGACTCGCGGCGACGCCGAGCGCGGGGTTGAAGACCGGCGTCAGGCGGCTGCTGTCGGCGACCGCCTGGCCATTGATGTAGTGTCCGATGGTATTCATGCGGGTCGTCCCTGTTCCTGGTTGTCTTGCGTGCGCCTAGTTGACCGCGTGCAGCGCAGCGCGCACGGTGTCGAAGATCCGGGCCAGCTCGTCCGGCGTCGAATCGAGGAAGGGCGAGAACTGCAGGATGTCGCCACCGTTGCGCAACACCACTCCGGCCTCGAAACACTTGAGGAAGACCTCGAAGCCTCGCGCGCCCGCCTCGCCCGGCCGCGGAGCCAGTTCGACCCCGCCCATCAGTCCGAAGTTGCGGATATCGACGACGTGCGGCTCACCTTTCAGGGCATGGATCGCCTCCTCGAACGCCGGCTCCAGCGCCCGCGCACGGGCGAAGCTATCCTCTTCGCGATAGACCTGCAGCGTCGCCAGCCCGGCCGCCGCGGCCACCGGATGGCCGGAGTAAGTGTAGCCGTGGAACAGCTCCACCGCGTTTTCCGGCCCCTGCATCAGCGCCTGATGGATCTCCTCGCGCACGATCACCGCGCCCATCGGCACCACGCCGTTGGTCAGCCCCTTGGCGGTGGTGATGATGTCCGGAGTGACGCCGAAGCGGGTCGACGCGAAGGGCGCGCCGACGCGGCCGAAGGCGGTGATGACTTCGTCGAAGATCAGCAGGATGCCGTATTGGTCGCAGATCTCGCGCAGGCGCTGCAGGTAGCCGATCGGCGGCACCAGGATGCCGGTGGACCCGGCCACCGGCTCCACGATCAGCGCCGCGATGTTGGAGGCGTCGTGGAGCGCCACCAGGCGCTCGAGATCGTCCGCCAGTTCCAGCCCCCAGCCCGGCTGGCCACGGGTGTAGGCCATGTCCGCCTGGCTGTAGGTGTGGCGGATGTGATCGACGCCGGGCAGCAGCGCAGCGCTGAATACCTTGCGGTTGCCCGTGATGCCACCGACCGACATGCCACCGAAATTCACTCCGTGGTAGCCGCGCTCGCGTCCGATCAATCGGGTGCGCTGGCCCTCCCCACGGGCGCGATGGAAGGCGAGCGCGATCTTGAGCGCGGTGTCGGCCGACTCCGAGCCCGAGTTGGTGAAGAACACCCGGGTCAGCCCCGCCGGCGCCAGTTCCGCCACCTCGCAGGCGAGCGCGATCGCACGGTCGTTGGTGACCTGGAAGCCCATGCCGTAGTCGAGGGTGGCCACCTGTTCCTGGACCGCGGCGACGATCTTCGGATGGCAGTGCCCCAGTCCGGAGGTCCACAAGCCGGAAAAGGCATCGAGCAACTGGCTTCCGTCTTCGGCCGTGTAGTAATGGCCGCGCGCGGCCTTGATCACCCGCGGCGTCTTCCAGAACGCGCGGTTGGCGGTATAGGGAAGCCAGAAGGCTTGATCGTGGTCCATGACAGGCATCCTTGATGACATGCCTGCATCCTAGCCCCCCGATCAGGTGCAGAAAACCATTGTTTACGACAGCGAAGTTTCATCCAGGCGAAACCTTTCCTCGCACATCCCTCTTTCCCCAGCCCTCGCCGCCGTCAAACCGGGTCGATCAAGCCGCCGTGGACAGCAACGAATCGTCTCCCCTTCGTCGCGTCAGACGCTGCGTTGGCACACTCGACCCGGGTTCGGCCGGCAAACGTACCACCGCACGGACGGGCGCTGATGCATACTCGCAGCCCTGCCCGCGATCTCGGTTCACGGCCACCTCCACCTCCAACTCCAGCGACACGCACTTCCGCTCATGACTCCGTCCCTGCCCGACCTGCTTGCCGCCAGCCTCGCCGCACGCGGCCCCCTCATCGAACGGCTCCAAGCCGAACAGACCAACACCTGGCGGCTGTTCCACGGCAGCGTCGAAGGCGTGCCCGGACTGACTGTCGACCGTTACGGCGACCTCCTGCTCGCGCAGACCTTCCACCACGCGCTCGCCGCCGAAGACCTGGCCGCCCTCGAAGCCTTCTACGCCACCGCCTATCCCGGCCTGCCGCTGATCTGGAACGACCGCAGCCAATCGAACTCACGGGTTGCCAATGTGCTGTCCGACGAGCAGAGCGCGATCGCGCAACAGCCGCGCGAAATTCTGGAACTGGGGGTGCGCTACCGCTTCCAGGCCCGCCACGCGGGACAGGATCCATGGCTGTTCCTCGACCTGCGTGCCGCCCGTCGCCGGGTCATGCAGGAAGCGGTGGGGAAATCGCTGCTCAACGTTTTCGCCTACACCTGTGGCGTCGGCATCGCCGCCGCCAAGGCCGGCGCACGCCATGTGGTGAACGTGGACTTTTCCGAGTCGAGCATTGCGATCGGCAAGGAAAACGCCCGCCTCAACGAGCTGCCGATCCGGGTGCGTTTCATCCGGAGCGACGCTTTCGCCGCCCTGCGCCAACTGTCCGGCATCGGCCAGCCGGAGCGGGTCCGGGGCAAGCGCATGCCGCCGTTCCCGGTGCTCGAGCCGCATCAGTTCGACATGGTCTTCCTCGACCCGCCGCGCTACGCCCGCAGCCCCTTTGGCGTGGTCGATCTGGTCAAGGACTACCCTGCCCTGTTCAAGCCCGCACTGCTCGCCACCTCGGAAGGCGGCACGCTGATCTGCTGCAACAACGTCGCCCAGGTCAATCGCGAGGCGTGGCTCGACCAGCTCGAACGCAGCGCCAGGAAAGCAGGCCGACCGATCCGTGACCTCGAGTGGATTACGCCGGATGCCGACTTTCCGAGCCCGGACGGCAATCCGCCGCTGAAGATGGCGCTATTGCGCGTGTGAATGAGCCTCGCCGTCCCGTTGACCGGCGGCGGACTCCAAGAGATCACCCGCCCGAAAGGACGGCCTGATAGGGGAAGCCGCACGAAACCTACGGCAGGGCCAGTTGAGGCAGAATCGGACCAATCTACATAGAAATTGAACCGAGATCGGTCGCGGTCACGACGTCTACGCCGGGTTTACCCAGACGCCCGGACCAGTCGAGATCGCCAGCAGACAAGGAATCGAGACGGAATGGCATCGAACAACGAAATTAATCCAGAGATACAGGTCTTGCGCGGATATGCCGTCCTTATTACCGTCATTGCTCATTTCGGCGTTCTGGTCCTTCCGGCTTCTCCGACCCTGGATTACTACTGGCTGGGCGGTGGCGTAGACCTATTCTTTTGCATCTCGGGTTTTGTAATTGCCAAGTCCATTTTCACTCGAGATCGATCCGACTTCCTTCTGTTCTATGTCCCCTTCCTGATTAGGCGTATTTTCAGGCTATGGCCGGCCGCGATCTTCTGGAGCCTTGTCACCTTATTCCTCTCTGCTGTCTACAACAGATACGGATCGTTCGACTCATTCGAGAACAATCTGCATACCGCTGTGGCCGCATGGTTTCAGGTAGTGAACTTCAAGATTGTTTCCTGTCTGTACTACAAGATTGCCGAATGCACTGCGGCATCGCCGCTTCGAATCTACTGGAGCCTTTCGCTTGAGGAGCAGTTCTACGTTCTCTTTCCCATCTTTCTGTTCTTTGCAGGCCACCGCCGGGTTGCAGGTTTTGCGGCACTTCTGGCACTCGTTCAGCTGTTCCTGTACAGACCATGGCCTTCCCCCTATGGTTCTTCAGAACCGACGCGATTTGCCTGGGGATAGTCATTGCATGGCTGCATTACAGCGGGCATTGCGAGCGCATCGCCCCGACCTTTCTGCGGTTTGCACGCGTAAGGATTCCACTCTCTCTCACGCTGTGCGCACTCCTGTTTCTCGTCGCCAGAATAGAGATCGCGTGGTTCTTCAACGGACTGGTCGTCCTGGTCGCGGCGGCATTGGTATTCGTCGCATCGTTCAACAAGGGATACTTTGTCGGAGACGGCGTCATTTCACGAATCGCGATATATCTCGGCGAGCGTTCGTACTCAATGTACCTGACCCATCTGCTGTGCCTCGTTTTCATCAGGGAGCTGTACGTTAGCAACTATGGCCCCTTGCCCAGAACGGGGCCATGGCCGGCATATCTTGGTTTCACAGCCTCGCTGTCGATTGCTCTAGCAAGCGAATTTTCGTACCGATTTATCGAAACGCCTTTCCGGACGAAAGGCCGCGCGTTTGCATCGACCGCGAGTCGAAGACTCGAAGCAGGTGGGCAGCAGGAAGCACCGTCGCGGGTCGGGCGATAGGCGTCAAGGACACCGGATGCCGTGTGTCGAACAGATCGGACTCACCATCCGCGCGGTGAAAGAAGACGTAAATTCTTGTTCTTATGGCGGAAGCTCAGGGATTCGAACCCTGGATACCTTGCGGTATGCCGGTTTTCAAGACCGGTGCAATCGACCACTCTGCCAAGCTTCCGAAGGTCGCGGAGTATACCACCGGCTACACCACTTGCCGTGACGGTATTGCAGGTTCAGGCCCGCTCGAACAATGCGATCGACTCCACGTGCGAGGTCTGTGGGAACATGTTGGCGATGCCGGCGCCGCGCAACACGTAGCCCTTTTCGTGCACCAGCACCGCGGCGTCGCGCGCCAGCGTCGACGGGTTGCACGAGACATACACAATGCGCGGCGGCTGCTGCTGCGCGGACAATGCCTTGACCACAGCGATCGCGCCTTCGCGCGGGGGGTCGATCAACAGCTTGTCGACGCGACCCAAGGCGGCGAGGCTGTCTTCGGTGGCCTCGAACAGGTTGGCGGCATGGAACTCGGTGCGGTCGGCGAGGCCGTTGCGCCGGGCGTTGTCGAGCGCGCGTCCGACCAGGCTGTCGCTGCCCTCGACCCCGATCACGGTGGCGCCGGAGCGCGCGATCGGCAGGCTGAAGTTGCCCAGGCCGCAGAACAGGTCGGCGATGCGCTCGCCCGGTTGCGGTGCAAGCAACTGCATCGAGCGCCGGATCAGCAGGCGGTTGATGTCGACATTGACCTGGGTGAAGTCGGTTGGCAGGAAGTCCATCGTCACCTCGAACTCGGGCAGCGTATAGCTCAGGCCGGGGCCGTTCTTCGGATGCAGCGGCTGCGCCGTCTCGGGCCCACCCGGCTGTTGCCACACCTGAACCCCTTCGGCATCGGCGAACGCGGCCAGGCGCGCCACATCGGCTGCGGTGAACGCGAGCAGGTTGCGGAACACCATGACGGTGACGGCAGCGCTGACCGCAATCTCGATCTGCGGCAGCCGGTCGGGGATCGACAGGCCGGTCACCAGTTCATGCAGTCTCGGCAGCATGGCGGACACGTGCGGCGGCAGGACATCGCACGATTGCATGTCTGCGATGTAGCTCGAACGCCGCTCGTGAAAGCCGATCAGCACCCCCCCTTTCTTCGGTACCAGGCGCACGCCGATGCGCGCGCGGTAGCGGTAGCCCCAGGCGGGGCCGTGGATCGCCGGGTAGATGATCTCGGCCTTCAGCTTGCCGATGTGCCGGAGCGCGTCCTCCAGCACACGCTGCTTGACGGCGGCCTGCGCCACCGGATCGACATGCTGCATCGAACAGCCGCCACAGGTGCCGAAGTGCCGGCAGCGCGGCGGGACCCGCTGCGCGCTCGGACGGATGATGCGGGTCGCCTCGGCCTGCTCGTAGGTCGGGCGGCTGCGATGGACGGTGTATTCGACGGTCTCGCCCGGCAGCGCGCCGTCGACGAAGACCGCCTTGCCGCCGACACGGGCGACGCCACGGCCTTCGTGGTCGAGCGATTCGATGACTGCAATGGGCATGATGCTTCCGGACGGGGAAAAACGCGCGATTCTACCGCAAAGCGAAGCGGCGCCAGGACCGCAGGCGAAGCAGCGGCCACGATGTTCGCCCACTATAATGCGCGCCATGATGACCACACTGCTCGGGGGCCTTTCGCCCCGCCAGTTCCTCGCGGAATACTGGCAAAAGAAGCCCCTGCTCGTACGCCAGGCGGTGCCCGGATTCACCGGCGTGCTGTCGCGCGACGATCTCTTCGACCTGGCCTGCGACCCCGACGTGGAATCGCGCTACGTGCGCTATCAGCCCGACACCCCGGGCAGCACCTGGATGGTAGAGCATGGCCCGCAAACACGCGGCCGCCTGCGCGGCAAGAAGCAGCCATGGACGGTGCTGGTGCAGGGTCTCAACCTGTGGGTGCCGGCAGGCGACAGACTGCTGCATAGTTTCGACTTCGTTCCGCAGGCCCGGCTCGACGACCTGATGGTGAGCTACGCGGTGGACGGCGGCGGCGTGGGGCCGCACTTCGACAACTACGACGTCTTCCTGTTGCAGGGCATCGGCCAGCGCCGCTGGCAGATTGCCGATCAGGACGACCGCAGCCTGGTCGAGGATGCACCGCTGCGCATTCTCAAGCATTTTCAGCCCGCTCACGACTGGGTCCTGGATCCGGGCGACATGCTCTATCTGCCGCCACACTGGGCCCATAACGGCATCGCGATCGGCGAATGCACCACCTATTCGATCGGCTTTCGTACCCCGACCGCGCAGGAGCTGGGCAGCGAGTTTCTGGCCTGGATGCAGGAGCGGCTGTGCCTGGACGGCGTGTATGCCGATCCGGACCTCGAACTGCAAACGGACTCGGCCCAGATCGGGCCGGCGATGATCGACCAGATCGAACGCATGCTCACTGGCATCCGGTGGACGCGCAAGGATGTGGCCGAGTTCATCGGCTCCTACCTGACCGAACCGAAATCGCATATCTTCTTCGACCCGCCGGAAGACCCGATGCGCCGCAAGGCATTTGACCGGGCGGTCGCGCAGAATGGCTTCGCACTGGATGCCCGCTCGCTGCTGTTGTGGTCGGAAGCGGGTTTCCATCTGAACGGGGAACCGGTCGAGCTCGACCCGAGCTGCCGGAATCTACTCGCGGAGCTTGCCCATCGGCGCAGCCTGGATGGCGGACAAACCCTGCCACCCGGCTTGCTCGACCATCTCTATACCTGGTATCAGGATGGCTTCGGCCATCCGCGCGAAGATCATGAATGAACCTGCCGAACACCTGATCGACACCTGGTCCGATTACCGCAGCGCGGTGCTCGAAACCATTTCCCGGGCCGGTTCGACGTTGCTGATGTTCGATCCGGACCTGAGCCAGACCGGGCTCGAAACCCTTGCCGGCGTCGAGCACCTGAGCGCCATGGTGCTCAGATCGGCACAACCCGAGGCCATCCGCATCGTGGTACGGGATCCGCACTACCTCGAGCGTGACTGCCCGCGACTGCTGGGGCTCCTGACCCGCTTCGGCCATCGGGTGACGGTCAAGCTTGCCGGCGAGCACCTGGCGCTGCCGGAGTCGGCATTCCTGATTGCCGATGACACCCACCTGCTGGTTCGCTTCCACCACGAGCGTGCACGCGGCAAGAACTGCATCGACGACCCTCATGCCGCATCCGAGTGCAAAGCACAATTTGAAACACTTTGGATAAATGCAGAAACCGGCCCAGGTGGCGCGCCTATTGGGCTTTGAGGAGATTCGCCCATATTTCGCAATGCACCATTATGGTGGATCGCGATTATCGTAACGTGCTAGCATTCAAACGCTTCCGGTGCGAGCCATCTCCATCGCGCCGTACCGGACGGCTGCTGTCTTCACCCCGATCAAAAAAGGAAAACAGAACATGAAGCATTCAATCCTCGTCGCCGCCCTGGTCGCCCTCGCCGTCTCCGCCTGCAGCAAGCAAGAAGAAGCCGCAGCACCTGCCACCCCGGCCGCTCCGGTCGTCGAGCAACAGCCTACCGCAGTCGACGCTGCCAAGGATCAGGCCGCCACCGCGGTCGAGGCCACCAAGGACGCCGCTGGCGCTGCGGTTGACGCAGCCAAGGACAGCGCCGCTGCCACCACCGAAGCTGCCAAGGAAGGCGCTGCCGCCGCCGTTGAAGCCGCCAAGGAAGGCACCGCTGCCGCTGCCGACGCCGTGAAAGACGCCGCCGAAGCCACCAAGGAAGCTGTGCAGAAGTAATCCTTCCCGCACTGACACAAAAAAGCCGGTATCGAGATACCGGCTTTTTTGTTGCCCGTCGATCGCCTGGGCGCGAACTCAATCACTTCAGGCGGCCTGCCGACCATCGGCAGCAGTCCGCCCTCCGGCGACTCAGCGCAATTCCTGCTGTAGCAGGCCGAGCATGCGTCGTGCGGTATCCGACTTGTCGGCACCACCTTCACGGGTGAGCACGGACACAACCGATCCGTCACCCTGGCCCTGCACACGCAGCCGGTATTCGCCGCCGCCGACGGCCACCTTGTCACTGCTGCGCCAGAACGCGAGCTTGGACAGGAGGCCTTCGCCATCCTGCTTGCTGCTGTTGTCCGCCTCAGGATCGACGTAGCGCACGAAGTAGAGTCCCTGTGCACGGTCACGGTCTTCGACCGTGAAACCGATCCGATCGAGGGCCAGCCCGACGCGACGCCACGCGCGATCGAACGGCTCATCCACCAGCAGATTGGTTTGACCATCGACGGTGGCAGCCACCTTGGCCCGCTCGGCCGCCGGTGCCGTTGCCAGCGCAGCCTGCACGCGGGCTTCGTCGGCGCCCAGCCGGATCATCAGCCGGCGCAGCATTTCGGCCTCGAGCTCGGGATCGGCGGGACGCGGCTGCCAGATCGTCGAATCCTTGGCCTCGGTCGGATAGATCTCCATCATGCCACGGTGGCTGATGTAGATCTCCATCGTTCCAGGCTCCTGGCCAACTTCGAGGCGGGTACGGAACTTGTCGCGCTCCGGCGTGGAGAACAAGCCGTCGAGCACCTTGCCCAACGCGGAGCGAACGAAATCCTGCGGGATCTTGGCACGATCCTCCGCCCAATCGGTTTCCAGGACCCCGATCTCGGGACTGTCGATATTCAGGATGAAGCCCAGCTCAAGCCAGAAATCCCTGACCTGCGGCCACAGTTCGTCTGCCGTGCCGGGCACCACCAGCCAGCGTTGGCTGCCGGCCCGTTCGATCCGCATGCTCTCGGGCACGGGCATCACTTCGCTGGCGCGGTTCGCAGCCGGCTGGCCGGCGCGATCGGCATTGTAGGCCGAATAGGTTGCCACTCCGCGCGGCGCGACGTCGGGCACCGCAAAGCGGTCGTCTTGCGTCGGCGCGGTGAGATCGGGCGGGATTTCGAGCGGTGCCACCTGACGGGCACTCGCACTCTTGTAGTCGATGCGTTTGGATTCGAGCAAAGAACCGGAACAGCCTGCCAGCATGAGCGAGAGCACAAGCAGGGAGACGGATGTGCGCGGGGAGCGATTCATGAGGTTCCTGAAGTGGGAAATACGGATCAGAGGGTGACGCCGGCCTGACGCATGGCCTGACGTACGCGGTCATGACAGCTCTCGGCAAGTGGCGTGAGCGGCAGACGGATCCCGTCGCCAATCAGCCCCATGCGGGCAACTGCCCACTTGACCGGAATCGGGTTGGCCTCGCAGAACAGATGCCGATGCAACCCGACCAGACGTGCGTTGATTTCACGGGTCTTGCGTCCATCGCCCGCCAGCGCGGCGGCACACATTTCGTGCATCGCCCGCGGCGCGACATTTGCAGTAACCGAGATGGTGCCGTGCCCGCCGAGCAGCACGAAGGCCGCCACCGTCATGTCGTCGCCACTGTACAGGGCGAAACCTTCGGGGGCGCGCCCGATCAGGTCGCAGGCACGATCGATGCTGCCGGTCGCATCCTTGAGCCCGACGATGTTCGGAATCTCGGCAAGGCGCAGCGCAGTATCGTTGGACAGGTCCGCCACCGTACGACCAGGTACGTTGTACAGGATCAACGGCAGCTCGACCGCTTCGGCAATAGTGCTGAAATGCCGATACAGGCCTTCCTGCGTCGGCCGGTTGTAGTAAGGCACGACCGAGAGGTGCGCCACCGCGCCGGCTTCCTGCGCAAAGCGTGCGAGTTCCACCGCCTCGGCGGTGGAATTCGCGCCGGTGCCGGCAACGACCGGAATGCGGCCGGCAGCATGCTCCACGCTCACCCGGATCAGCTCGCAGTGCTCATCGACGTTGACGGTGGGCGACTCGCCGGTCGTGCCAACAATGACGATTCCGTCGGTGCCTTCGGCAACGTGCCAGTCGATCAGACTGCGCAGACGGGGAAAATCCAGGCTGCCATCCTCATGCATCGGCGTGACGATGGCGACAATCGATCCGGTAATCATTGCAATGGCCAAAACGATAAAACCCCGATTCTAACCGATCGCCGCAGCGCGGCTAGTGCTCTGTTTCGCACAGGGTCGCGAGTCGGCAAAACAGAGCACTGCCCGGAGGACCACCTCCGACCGAACGTCCTTCGGGACGAACATGTGCCAACTCAGAGATCGGCAAGCGCCTTGATATGGGACACGACCGACCGCGCAAGCGAACTGAGCGAGTAGCCCCCTTCGAGCACCGAGATGATGCGTTTGTGACCGCACTCCTCGGCCAGCGCCTTGATCTGCTGGGTCACCCAGATGTAGTCGGACTCGACCAGACCCAGCGACCCCATGTCGTCCTCGTAATGGGCATCGAATCCGGCCGAGATGAAGATCGCCTGCGGATTGTGGCTGCGCAGCGCCGGCAGCCAGATATCGGTGACAACCTGGCGGAAGGCATCACCGCGGGTGCCTGCAGGAACCGGCACATTGCACATGTGCGCCGGCGGATTCTCGGTGCCGCAGTACGGATAGAAGGGATGCTGAAAAATACTCGCCATCATGACCCGCGGATCATTCCGGAACGCATTCTCTGTTCCGTTGCCGTGATGAACGTCAAAATCGACGATGGCTACGCGTTCGAGACCATGCACATCGGTGGCGTGGCGGGCGGCGATCGCCACATTGTTCAGGAAGCAGAACCCCATTGCCTTCCCACGCTCGGCGTGGTGACCGGGCGGGCGCACTGCGCAGAAGGCATTCTCGACCTCGCCCTTGAGCACCAGATCGGTGGCAAGCACTCCAGCCCCTGCGGAGCGCAATGCGGCGTTCATGGTGTTCGGGCTCATCGCGGTATCGGGATCGAGATGGCGTATCCCATGCTCCGGAACACTCGCGATCAACTCGTCGAGGTAGGCCGACGCATGCACCCGAGTCACTTGCTCGGCGGTAGCCAGCGGAGCATCGTAAAAGGACAGGTAAAGATCAAGACCGGCCGCAATGAGACGATCATTGATCGCGGCCAGCCGGTCGGCGCACTCCGGATGATGCGCACCCATGTCGTGCAGCCAGCAATCGCGGTGCGTGATGAACGCCGTTGTCGTCATACTCCTCCTCTCCCCAATGGGACGAACTTTCCCAGACCACCCATTTCAAATGGGTTGCGGTGATGGCCCATGGTGCGGGCTCGCTATATTTGTCGTCTATTATCACCGCTTCACCGCCAATTTCACAGTGCGCCCACTCATGCCCCAGCGTCATGCAATCCGGCTTCTCGAGGCCGCCAGCCAGATCATCCTCGGCAAGGAACACGAACTGCAACTGGCGCTGTCATGCCTGATTGCCCGCGGCCATCTGCTGATCGAGGACGTGCCCGGGGTGGGCAAAACCACGCTGGCACATGTCCTCGCGCGTCTGGTCGGACTTCAGTTCCAGCGCATCCAGTTCACCAGCGACCTGCTTCCCGCCGACATTCTCGGCGTATCGATCTTCGACCGCGAGGCCGGCAGTTTCCGCTTTCATCCGGGACCGGTGTTCGCCCAGCTGATTCTCGCCGACGAGATCAACCGCGCCACCCCCAAGACGCAGAGCGCGCTGCTCGAGGCCATGGAGGAACGTCAGATCACGGCCGACGGCAGTACCCTGCCGCTGCCCGAGCCCTTCTTCGTCATCGCCACCCAGAACCCGTCGAACCAGATCGGCACCTTCCCCTTGCCCGAGAGCCAGCTCGACCGCTTCCTGATGCGGATCCGGCTGGGCTACCCCGACCGTGCGGCGGAGCGCGCCCTGCTCATGGGCGAGGAGCGTCGGGAACTGCTCGAGCGCCAGAGACCGGTCATTTCACCCGCCGATCTGGTCGAGTTGCAGCGCGCGGCCCATGGGCTGTTGGTAGCCGACCGTCTGATCGACTACATCCAGAGCCTCCTGACCACTACCCGCCAGAGCCCCGAGTTCGCTGGCGGCCTCAGCCCGCGTGCAGGACTCGGCCTGCTCGCCGCGGCGCGGGCGTGGGCATTGACCGAAGGGCGTGACCACGTGCTCCCAGAGGACGTGCAGAGAATGTTCCCGCACATCGCCGGACACCGCCTCCATCTTGCCGGCGACGGCCGCCCGCCGGCACCTGCCGCGCTGGAGCGGCTGCTGCAATCGGTGCCGGTAAGCTGATGGGTGTCGGCGGCACCCTCGCCAGCACCGCCAGGCAACTGATCGACCGATGGCTGTTCCGCGTCGGTCGCGCGGAGCCGACGCCGATCATGCTGGTTCAGCGCCGGATCTATGTGCTGCCGACCGCCGCCGGCTACGCCTTCGCACTCGCACTGCTGGTCATGTTGATCGCGTCGATCAACTACAACCTGAGCCTCGGCTATGCGCTGACCTTCCTGCTCGGCGGGGTCGCGGTCGCGAGCATTGTCCACGCCTTCAGGAACCTGTTGCACCTGTCGATACGGGGCGGCAGGCTCGAACCGACCTTCTGTGGTGAGAACGCCGTCTTCCGGCTCCTGATCGACAATCCGCGCACCGCACGACGCCCCGCGCTGCGCCTGCGGGCCAATGGGGAGTCCACCAGCTTCGACCTTCCTGCGGCCGCGACTGCGGAGATCGATCTGGCAGTGCCGACCCGGGCACGCGGACTGTTGCCGCTGGGCCGCACCATCATCGAAACGACCTGGCCACTCGGACTGATCCGCGCATGGAGCGTGCTTATCCCGGATATCGAAAGCCTGGTGTATCCGGCCCCTGAAACCGATCCGCCCGCCCTGCCCGCGCAACAGGCCGGGGATGCCCCGGGACGGCGCAGCATGCGTCGGGGCGACGATGATTTCGCCGGACTACGCGAATATCAGCCTTCCGATTCGCCACGCCATCTGGCCTGGAAGGTGTTCGCCCGTGGCGGCCCGCTGATGACCAAGCAGTTCTCGGCACTCGAAGGTGGCGAACTGGAACTCGACTGGACCACATTGCCTGCCAGCCTCGACGATGAAGCGCGGCTGTCCCGACTCACGGCCTGGATTCTGCTGGCGGCGCACAGCGGCCACCGTTACGCGCTGAAGCTGCCCCCGCTGTACTTCCCGCTCGCTGCCGGCCAGCATCATCTGCATCAGTGCCTGCGCGCACTCGCCTTGCACGGGCACACCGATCCTGGAGCACGCCATGTTCGGGCTCCGTAGGAAACCACCCGGGCCACGGGCAGACGCCGCCGCATTGCGGCGCGACCAGGGAGTGTGGCTGCTGGGCGCCGCCGCGCTAACCCTGGCCCCTCATTTCGCCACCCTGCCCGTTTGGATATCGGTGCTATGCACCCTGTTGCTGCTGTGGCGCAGCATCCTGTTGTGGCGCGGAAAGGGGGCAGCCCACCGCTACCTGATCCTGCTGCTGGCGATCGGCGCCGCCGCTGGCGTCAGGTTCGCCTACGGTCACTTCTTCGGCAAGGACCCCGGCATCGGCTTGCTGGCCATCCTACTCGGGCTGAAGCTGCTCGAGACGCGCAGCATGCGGGATATCCGCGCCGCGGTACTGCTGTGTTTCTTTCTCCAGCTGGGGCTGTTCTTCGACAACCAGACCCTGCCCGTCGCAGCGCTGGCCGTGGGGGGGTGCCTGCTGTCGATCGGCAGCCTGCTCGCCCTGTCCGACCCGAACGCCCACACCCGGGAGCGCATGCGCACCAGCGCGCTGTTGCTCGGCCAGGGCCTGCCCTTCATGCTGGTCCTGTTCGTGCTGTTCCCGCGCGTGGAAGGTCCGCTGTGGGGCCTGCCCGCGGATGCCCACAGCGGCATGAGCGGGCTGTCCGATACCATGACGCCGGGCTCGATCAGCGAACTCAGCCTGTCCGAGGCGATCGCCTTCAGGGCGGAGTTCAGCGCCACCCCGCCGCCACCTGCACGGCGTTACTGGCGCGGCCCGGTACTGAACCACTTCGACGGCACCACCTGGCGCCCCGGACGTCATACGCTCGGCGATACTCCGCGTTATGTTCCTGATGGAGAGAAGCTGGAATATCGAGTGACCCTCGAGCCGCACAACCAGCGCTGGGTGTTGGCGCTCGACTTTCCAGCCGGCCCCGTCCCGGGAGTCAGCTTCAGCAGCGACTTCCAGGCACTGAGCCGGGCTCCGCTACGCAGCCGCACGCGCCTCGACCTGGTCGCCTACCCGGATACACCGGTCGGCCTCGACGAGGAGCCGCGCGTGCTCACTGCCGCGCTGCGTCTGCCCGTCGATGGCAACCCCCGCAGCCGCGCGCTGGCGCAACGACTCGCTGCGGGTGCCGTTTCCGCGCCGGCGACCCTCGAGCGGATCCTTTCCTACCTGCGTTCGGCCGAACTCACCTACACCCTGCGCCCACCGCTGACCGGCAACGACAGTACCGATGGCTTCCTGTTCGACACCCGACGCGGCTTTTGCGAGCATTTTTCGTCTGCCTTCGTGTTCCTCATGCGGGCAGCGGGGGTCCCGGCGCGCGTGGTGACCGGCTATCAGGGCGGCGAGATCAACCCGATCGATGGGAGTCTGGTGGTCCGTCAATCCGATGCCCATGCATGGGCGGAAGTGTGGCTGCCGCAACGGGGCTGGATCCGTGTCGACCCGACCGCGCTGGCCGCTCCCGGGCGCATCGAATCCGGCCTTGCCGGCTCATTGCCGAGCGGCGAGCCTCTGCCGCTGTTCATGCGCCCCCAGTTCTCGTGGTTGCGCGGACTGCGACACCACTGGGAGGCTGTATCGAACAGCTGGAACCAGTGGGTTCTTGGCTACAATCCGGAACGCCAGCGCGAACTGCTGTCACGACTCGGACTCGGGGACCTCCACTGGTCCGAACTGGTCGGTGCGCTCGCCGTGGGAGCAGCCATGCTGATGGCGGCGCTGTTTGCCTGGGCGCTCCGAAAGCACCGGCTCACTGATCCGCTCGACCGGGCGTGGGATGCTTTTTCGGCCAAACTGGGCGCTCACGGCCTCGGCCGCCATCCGGCGGAAGGGCCGCTCGATTTTGGCCGGCGGATCTGCGCCGCCCTGCCCGCCAGGGCCGCCGAACTGAACGAAATCGTCATCTGCTATGCACGACTGCGTTACCGTCCACCGGCAGACCCGAGTGCCATTCGCGAATTGAACAAACGTATCCGGACCCTGAAACTGACATGACCCGCCGTTCCATTCAGACCTACACCATCCGCCTCAGCGGCGCCCTTGCGCTTGCCCTTTCCGTCGGCCTCGGCAGCAATGCGGCGAGTGCCGACTACACCACACGCGACGACGTCCGCGCTTTCATCGACGAGATCTCGGCACGTCACGGCCTCGATCGGGCACGCGTCAGCGACGAACTCGGTCGCGCGCGGCACGAGCCCAGGGTGATCGCGCTGATCCGTCCGCCAACCACACCCGGCGTGCGCTCGTGGCAGCGCTATCGCAGCCGCTTTCTCGACCGCATCCGGATCGAGGGGGGTCTGGAGTTCTGGGCAGAATACGAACCCATCCTGCAGATGGCGGAAGAGCGTTACGGCGTTCCGGCAGAGATCATTGTCGCGATCATCGGCGTCGAAACCGTATATGGCCGCCATACCGGCAACTTCGAAACCCTGTCCGCGCTGACCACGCTGGCCTTCGATTACCCGCCGCGCGCGGACCTCTTCCGACGCGAACTGGAGAACCTGTTCCTGCTCGCCCGCGAGCAGGAACGCGAGGCAACGAGCTATTACGGGTCATATGCCGGTGCACTCGGCTACCCGCAATTCCTGCCCAGCAGCATGCGCAACTACGCGGTGGATTTCGACGACAACGGGATGATCGACTTCGAAAGCTCACCCGTCGATGCCATCGGCAGTGTCGCGAACTACCTCCATGTGCATGGCTGGCAGCCGGGAGCGCCCATCGCAGTGCGCGCCGGACTGGCGCCCGACGCCAAGCCCGAGCCCCTGCTCGCAGCCGGAATCGAGCCTGCGCTGAGCCCCGAAACCCTGCTGGCCGCCGGCATACAGGCCGAAGACAGCCAGCCAGTCGACGCGCAAGTCACGCTGATCGACCTGGAAACACCGGGCGCCAATACCGAATACTGGCTGGGCTACCGCAACTTTTACGTGATAACGCGCTACAACCGCAGCAGTTTCTATGCAATGTCGGTATTCGAACTCGCCCAAGCCGTGCGCACCGGCAAATCGGCGCAAAGCACGGGCTCGGCGCCTTAGCAGGCGACCGGATTCAGAACAGCGCGTCCTTGGAAATACCGCGACGCTTGAGGGTACGCCGGAGCTGACCGAGCGCCTCGAGCTGGATCTGGCGCACCCGTTCGCGGGTCAGGTCCAGCTGCATCGCGAGTTCCTCGAGAGTCAGCATTTCGCACTCGTCGAGTCCGTAGCGATGGCGGATCACCAGCCGTTGCTTGTCGTTGAGCATGTCGATCCACGCCCGCAGCAGCGTCTCGATCTCGGTGTTGTGGATCAGGTCGTCAGGCGATTCCGCATGGTCGTCGGCCAGTGACTCGCCGATGGACAGACTCGGGTCGATATCGAGCGGCGCATCGAGCGAAGCGGTGTGCTCACTGAGCGCAAGGATGGAGCGAACGGCTTCGACCGTTTTGTCCAGGCGGCGGGCGATTTCTTCCAGACTGGATTCGCCATTGGCGCCCGCTTCGATACTGCGCTGGGCCCTCAACACCTGATTGAGTTCCTTCACCACATGTACCGGCAGGCGAATGGTGCGCGACTGATTCATGATCGCGCGCTCGATATTCTGCCGGATCCACCAGGTTGCGTAGGTCGAAAAGCGGAACCCCCGTTCCGGATCGAACTTCTCCAGCGCGTGGATCAGCCCGAGGTTGCCTTCCTCGACCAGATCGAGCAGGGGAATCCCGCGATTGAGGTAATGCTTGGCGATGTTTACCACGAGCCGGAGATTGCGCTCGATCATGGTCTGTCGTGCGGCGAAGTCTCCCTTCCGCACGAGACGCGCGAGTCGGCCCTCCTCTTCGGCGGTCAGCAGCGGATTGGCGCCGATCTCGTTCAGGTAGATCTGCGTGACGTCGCTGAGAAACTCATTCTCCGGAATTGGCGCCTGCCGATCCGAGAAGACCTCCACCTCAAGGGGAAGATCCGGATCATGACTGTCGATATCGTCAGGGATCGCCGGGTCTTCCATAGGCATCCTCGTCAATGTGCGGGCAGGTACTTCAGCGGATCAACCGGCTGACCCTGTTTGCGGATCTCGAAATGCAACTTGGGCCTATCGGCGTCGGTACTGCCGAGTTCGGCAATCTTCTGCCCCTTGGTGACCGTCTCCGCTTCCTTCACCAGCAGCTGCTGATTGTGCGCATAGGCCGTCAGGTAGTTGGCATCGTGTTTGATGATGACCAGTTTTCCGAGCCCGCGCAAGCCGCTTCCCGAATAGACCACCTTGCCACCCGCCGACGCGAGTACCGGGGTACCGGGAGTACCCGCGATATCGATGCCCTTGTTGCGCAATTTGGCGTCGCCCGCAATCGGCTCGTCGAACCCGACCACGATCTTGCCCTTGACCGGCCACAACCACTCACCGTCAGGACCTGGCAGCGGCGGCGCATCGGGTGTGGCGGGCGGCTTTGGCCCGGCAACCGCAGGATCGCCGGGACGCTGCAGCTTTGCCCACGCTTCATCCGAATAGGGCAATTTTCCGCCCCGCGGCTCCTGCTTGATCTCGACGCCGGGGGTCGCCGGCGTCTGTGGCAACACCGGAACGATCGCCGGTTCCGAGGTAATCGGAATAACCTGAACCACGCTGCCGTCATCGGGCGCAACACGGAGCTCCTGCCCCACGCTGATCTGATCGGGCTTGGCAAGATTGTTCCATGCCACCAGGTCACGCACGCTCACGCCGTACTGGCGGGAGACGGAAAGCAGGGTTTCGCCGGGACGAACGACGTGTATGCCCTTGCGCTCGGCAGACGTGGTGGCGCCCGGCGGAGCAGTGCCGTCGCGGACCGGCGCCGAGGTCCGGCTGGCACACCCTGCAGTGAGGACCAGCAGTGAAGTCAGCCCGAACAGCATCAGGCGTTGGCGAGAGATATCCTTGTTCATTCTGTACCAGTCAGCAGTGGTACGAAGCGCACGGCCTCGAACCAACTTTCCTTGAAGACGTTGCCCTGCCGCTCGATCAGCAGCAGGCGTTGATCGATTGCACCGACCGGAATCATCAGGCGCCCACCGGGCGCAAGCTGATCCTTCAATGCCTGGGGAACACCGACTGCAGCCGCCGCCACGATGATGGTGTCGAACGGCGCTGCTTCGGGCAATCCGATGCTTCCATCAGCGTGTTTCAGGCGTACATTCGGCAACCGGAGCGGACGCAGATTGTTTCGCGCCCGGTCCAGAAGGGGGCGAATGCGCTCCACCGCATACACCTCGGTCGCGATATTCGACAACACGGCCGCCTGGTAGCCACAACCTGCTCCGATCTCCAGTGTACGCCCGAGTTCCCGGCCGGCACGCAGCAACTCGATCATTCGCGCCACCACAAAGGGTTGCGAAATGGTCTGCTGGAAGCCGATCGGCAAGGCAGTGTCATCGTATGCACTGTAGGCCAACCCCTCCTCGACGAACTGATGCCGCGGCACCTGCGCGAGGGCCGCCAGCGTCTTCTCGTCGCGAATGCCCTGTGCGCGCAGACGATCGACCATCCGGGCCCGGGCACGGGCCGCATCGGGCACCCTCTGGTTCATTGCGCCAGCCAGTCCGACACCGCGCCGATCTGACCCGTGTGCGTCAGGTCCATCTGTAGCGGCGTAATCGACACCAGACCGTTCGCGACCGCATGAAAATCGGTGCCTTCGCCGGCGTCGGCCGCGCCGCCGGCCGCGCCGACCCAATAGACCGTCTCGTTACGCGGGGTCACGCTCTTGATCACCGGCTCCGCCTTGTGCCGTTTGCCCAAGCGCGTCACCCGGACGCCGCCGAACTGCGCGTAAGGCAGATCCGGTACATTCACGTTGAGCAGCACCGGCTGCCGGAAGGACTGGCGCATGAAACGCTCGACCAGATCGCGCGCGACGCGTGCCGCTGCGGAAAAATCGGTGCCGCCCTTGCTCACCAATGACACCGCGATCGACGGCACCCCGAGGAGGAATCCTTCGGTTGCCGCTGCGACCGTACCCGAGTAAATCGTGTCGTCACCCATGTTGGCGCCATGATTCACGCCAGAGACCACGATATCCGGCAGATGATCCAGCATGCCGGTGACCGCGAGATGCACACAATCGGTAGGCGTGCCGTTGACGAAATAAAATCCATTGGCCGCGCGGCGCAAGGACAGCGGCCGATCCAGGGTCAGCGAGTTGCTCGCGCCGCTGCGATCGCGCTCGGGCGCCACCACGGTAACGTCGCCGATTTCCGCCAGGGCCTGCACCAGCGCCGCAATCCCGGGAGCGAAATAGCCGTCGTCGTTACTGACCAGAATACGCATTTTGAATCCGTTCGGAATAAGAATCCGTCGCTCGGACAGAGCGGTCGATGTTAGCACAGCAGTCCGCAGTTCTCCGGCCCCACAAGAACAAAACCGGCCGCAGCCGGTTCAGGTTCGTGTGATCGGAAGCGTGGAGCACGCCCCTGCCACTCTTCGGAGCCCTTATGCGACCGCGCTTGCCGCTAGGCCATAAGCCATAGACGCCGAATTATTGCATGTCTGACCGCGGAGAACCATTCCTCCCCATCCCGGCGCCTGTCGTTCTCGTCCTTAACGCCCTAGCATCAGCGCCCCGGCGCCGACCATCGCGACACCAACGATCCGCTTCAGCACGATGCCCGTGCGCGACTCCGGTAGCCAACGCGCAGACAGGAATCCGGCGAGGTGCAAACCCGCGGTTGCCAGCGCAAAGCCCGCCGCATAGTGCAGCAAACCGGCTTCGCCGATCTCGGCCTGGTGGGCATAGCCGTGAAAAATGGCAAATAGCGTCACCAGAGGCAGCGTCCAGGCGAGCGGAACGCGCCCCAGCGATGCGACCAGCAGGCCGAGAACCACAACCGATGCGGCCACCCCTTGTTCGACGAAGAACAGTTCGAGCCCCGACATCCCCAGCAGCGCGCCCACCAACATCGCGAACACGAATGCCGCGGGCACCGCCCAGCGTGCGGCGCGGCGTTGTCCTGCCGCATACAGTCCCACTGCAAGCATTGCCAGCAGGTGGTCGAGCCCCCCCAGCGGGTGCATCAGGCCGGACAGGAATCCGGCATCAGCGTGCCCCGGATGCGCCAATACCGGTCCGGCGCAAAGGCCAAGCGCAGCGGCAATCAGTACACGTGAACGGTACATGGATATCTCCTCATTTTTACGGGTGTGGTTGAACAGCCTTCGAATACCCATTACAAGATACGTGCCAAGCCGGACGTCCAGCAGCGGCGGGGATTGAGCCGCAGCGGCAACGCCGTAGCGGACATTTCGAAGACAGTCGCCGGCACCTATCGGCCGCAAGCTTTCCACTTCGGACCCGGCATCGCGTGCCTGCCCCGACGATCCGGATCACCCGGCCAGCGGCAAGGAAACGCTGAACACCGCCCCGCCCTCCGCGCCGTTCTCCACTCGCAGCGAACCGCCATGGCGCTCGATGATGCCGTAACTGATCGAAAGCCCAAGCCCGGTTCCCTGCCCGACCGGCTTGGTGGTGAAAAACGGATCGAAGACGTGCGCCAGATGCTCGGCGGCGATACCCGGACCGTTGTCGGCAAATCGCATCTCCACCCACGGTCCGTCGTCCCCGACAACCTTCTCGGCCGAGATCCGCAATGCCGGCGCATCGCTCAGACTGGTCGCGTCGGCCGCGTTCTGTACCAGATTCATCATGACCTGCTGCATCTGCCCCGCCGAGCCGACCACCGGAAGGGGCGCGGGCAGCGCAAGGCTCACGTTGAAGTTCTTGCGCGCCGCCTGGCACACCCAGCGCACCGCGCGCTCGACCACTTCCGCCAGATCGAAATGTTGCTGCTCGTCGCGATCGACGGCCGAGAAACGCTTCAGGCCGTCGACGATCTGTCGTGTCCGCTCCGCGCCTTCGATGGTGCCTTCGATCAGCGGATCCAGATCGGCGAGGATGCGGTCGATGCGCAGGCGTTTGCGCAGCACGTCGAGATCCTCGGCCGGGACGCCCGTATGGACGGCCCCGAGATACTGCTCCAGGCGCTCGGCGTAGCGCCGCAGCGCATGCACGTTGCCAATGATGAAACTGATCGGATTGTTCAGTTCGTGTGCAACGCCGGCCACGAGCCGGCCGAGCGAGGCCATCTTTTCGGAGTGCAACAACTGCTGCTGGGTGCGTTTCAGGTCGTCGTGCGCCTGTGTCAGCGCCCGGTAGGCCTTGCGCAACTCGCCGACCGGGCGCCCGGTCACCACCATGCCGAGGGACTTTCCCACGGCATTGAAGCGCGGCGTGCAGTTGAAGGACACCGGCACCGCCAAACCGTCGTGGGTGCGCAGCGGCAACTCGCAGTCGTGCACCTCCTGCTCGCCGCCCGGCACGCTGAGCCGGCTACGGGCCTGCGCGCGCGCGGCGGAGTCGGCAAACAGTTCGTACACGGAGGTGCCGCGCAGCTCCGCCGCCGTGCGCCCGGTGATCACCTCGAGCGCCGGATTGACGTCCTCGATGGTGCCGTCCCGCCCGCAGATCACCAGGATGTCGGACATCGCGGTCAACACCGAGAGGATGAACTGCTGCGATTCCTCGAGTTTGGCGTTCTTCTCCTCCAGCGCCACCTCGTACTGCAGCAGATCGGAATACACCTCGTCCATCTTCTGGATCACGTCCATCCACACGTCCTCGCCCACCCCCACAAGTTCGCCGGGGTGGGCGGTGTAGCCGATGTCGCGCGCGGGGTCTGCAGCTTTCTTCACGCCGGCACCCTCAATGCACTGTGCATACCATGCACGGATCGAACGAACGGACGATATGTTGCACCGCCAGCGGCATCGCCTCCGCGTCCGCCGCCGGCGCACCGACAAGCGCCTGTTCCAGTGCCCCGGGGGTGGCGCTGGCGTCGCGCGGGGAGAAGTTCCAGGTGGTTGGCGCAATGATCTGATAGCGCTGGATCCGCCCCTTGTGGACCACCAGCCAGTGCCCGAGTGCGCCGCGTGCCGCCTCGACGAGGCCGACCCCCAGCGCCGATTCCGGCAGCTCTCCGGTCACACAGAACGGTTCGCCCGGCACCATGCCGAGAGCCCAGCGTTCCATCTCCGGTACCACCCGTGCAATCTCGAGCAGGCGCCCCACTACCCGACTCAGCACGTTGCCCCCTCCGCCGGCAACGAGATCGCGCGCCAGCGGATGACCATCCACGACCTGCCGCGACAGCGCACCGCATTGCACCACGCCACCCCGCCAGCGCGGGGCCTTGCACCAACTGTAGGCATGCTCGCGACCGACGTCAGGCAGGGTGAACCCGGCGAGCGGATGGCGTGCATCCTCCCCCGCCAGCCACGCATGGCTCACGTCCTCCGCCACGTCCTCGTGATTGAAATCGGCCACGCTCTGCGTCGCCGCGTCCCACACCCCCCGGGCGAGAAAGCGGCCGCCGTCGTATGCGTAATTACCGTGACTCAGATAGCGTTCGGCGCCCGCACAGCGGCCGAGCCGGTCGAGCCCGAGATCGCGTGCGATATCGAGAAAGCGCGCGAAGTCGCCGCGCTCCGGGCCACGCGCCTCGAACCAGGCCCACAAGCCTTCGACCGAATCGATCCCGTTCACCGCCTCCAGCGCATCGCCGAACAGATGGCGCTCGAGCCAGCCTCGAAAGCTGCGGATCAGCGTCACCAGGCGCACCCGCTCGGCGCTCCCGATCGCCCGTGCGGAGCCGCCCGGCTGCACGCTCAGGGTGTGCGGCCACTTGCCGGCGAGGGTACCCAGCAGTTGCATGAACTGCGCCCGTGCCGGCAGCACATCGGCGGCAGCCGAACCTCGAATCGCCTTGAAGCGCTCGACCGCGAGTGCGAACCACGGCGCGGCAGCATAGGCATCGCGCGCAAAATCCGGCATGAAGAACAGGTAAAAATGGGTGAGATGATCGGCCAGATTCTCGGTCGCGAGCATCAGATTGGTCGCCCGCTCCCCATTGGGTGGCGCGGCAACCCCCATTGCATCGGCCAGGGCCGCTGCCGCCGCCACCGACTGCGACACCGAGCAGATGCCGCAGATCCGCGGCACGATCACCAGCGCGTCGGCCGGAGCCTTGCCCTCTAGGATCTGTTCGAAGCCGCGGTACAGCGGCGAGTTGACCCAGGCCGCCAACACCCGCCCATCCTCGACTTCGAGACTCACCTCGAGATCGCCTTCCACGCGGTTGAATGGCCCGAGCACGCGCCGGCTCATTGGCGCCCCCTGACCCTGCATGCCTTGCCGCCAACGCGGCGCGAGCGGCACTCGACGCGATCGGGCACCGCGCCCGCGATCATCCAGTGCCCGGCGCAAACTGCCGCGACGTCGGCAGCCAGCGCACGGTTGTCGGTAGTGTCCCGCATTGTTTCCGCCTCGTCCCTCACTTGAGCCCGGTCCTGCGGATGGCCGGCGTCACCAGCGGGTGATCCGCGGTGGCGTTCGTGCGCACCCTCTTCGGCGTGGCCGACTTGGACAGCGCGGCGAGCGCAACGAACCATGCCTTGGGCATATCGGTCGGCAAGCCGATCGGGATGCCCCCCACCTTGGGCGTCTGCAGAAAGGGATGCCCCGGCTCTTCGAAGCCGGGCTCGGTGCAGCTGATGCACGGATAGCCGCCGCTGGTGCACGAGCCCGTACCATTCCACGGCCGCACATTGCAGTCCGCGTGCGCCTGGGTGCCCTTGCAGCCCATGTGCTCCATCATGCAGCCGAGGTCGGACGACTTCTCCGCACTGGCCTTGAACTCGTAGAACTCGTTGCGCGAGCAGCCGTGATGCACGAGCTGGTCGGCGTAGAAGCGCGGGCGTTGCAGGGGGTCGAGGTCGGCCGCGGCAAAAGTGTCGAGTGCGAGCGCCAACAGGGTCTCCAGCACCCAGCCCGGATGGGTGGGACACCCGGCCACGTTGATCGCCGGCAGGCCGCTCGCGCTGCGATAACCGGCGCCGAGCAGCCCGCCGGGCGTATCCCCGTCGTATTGCAGTCCGCACGCATCGGTGGGATTGAACGACGCTGCGGTCACCCCGCCGAACGCCGCACAGCTGCCCACCGCAACGGTGTGGCGTGCACGGGCCGCGAGCGCACGCACCCAGTCGATCATCGGTCGTCCGGTGCCGGCCAGCATGTGGAACCGGCCGCTGCCGTGGGGCCCGCGCAGCAGCGCGCCTTCGACGCACAGCACATCAAGCGCGGTTTCGCCGGCGATGCAGGACTCGAGGATGGCCACCGCTTCGGCCCCGCTCGCCTCGGACAGGCTCGGATGCCACAGGAAGGAGATTCCGCCGGCCTCGAGGGTGGCGAGCAGGTCGGGCGACTCGGCGCACAGCAGCGACATGGTGCACCCGCCGCAACCGCCGGATTGGAGCCAGAGTACGTTCATGACAGATATTGAAGCACAGGATCAGTCCTTTTCGAGGCCGTAGCGGGCAAGCTTGTTGCGCAGCCCCACCCGTGACAGCCCCAGCTCACGCGCCGCACGGGTCTTGTTCCAGCGCTGGCGCACCAGACTTTCGCGGATGATGCGCGCCTCCAGCGCATCGAGCCGCGTCTTCAGATCGCCATCCAGTCCGGCGAGCAGCTCGAGCTCCGGCTCCTGATCCACCGCGGCAGCGCGCAGTACACGCGGACTGAGATCTTCCGCCCGCAGCCGGCCATCCTCGCCCAGCGCCACCATGCGCAGGACTTCGTTGCGCAACTCGCGCACATTGCCCGGCCAGCGGTACGCGGCGAGGCAGGCCAGCACCTCGTCATCGAGCCGGGCCGGCCGCAGTCCCGCGGCAAGCAGGGTTTCGTCGGCGAAGGACTGGGCAATGAGTCCGATGTCCATCTGCCGCTCCCGCAGCGGCGGCACCTGGATCGTGATCGCGGCGATGCGGTAGTACAGGTCCTCACGGAAGCGACCGTCGCGCACCTCGGTTTCGAGGTCGCGGTTGGTCGCCGCCACCACCCGCACATCCACCGCCAGCGGCCGCGGCGCGCCGATCGGGCGCACCTCCCCTTCCTGCAGCACACGCAGCAGCTTGACCTGGAACGCGGGCGTGGTCTCGCCGATCTCGTCGAGGAAGATCGTCCCGCCGTCGGCCTGCTTGACCAGGCCGATGCGGTCCTCGTACGCCCCGGTAAAGGCGCCGCGCTTGTAGCCGAAGAGCTCGGACTCGAGCAACTGGTCGGGAACCGCGCCACAGTTCTCGGTGACGAAGGCCTCGGCCCGGCGCGGGCTCGCCAGATGCAGCGCACGCGCAAGCAACTCCTTGCCGGTACCGGACTCACCGGTGAGCAGCACCGGAACATCGTGTCGTGCCACCTTGCACAGCAGGTCGCACACCGCATTCATCGGCGAATCGGGCGCACGCAGCAGGGATTCGACCGCGAAGCGGCGCTCCACATGCTGGCGCTTGCTGGCAACGCGGCTGCGCATCACCGGCGCGGCCACCTTGAGGTCTACCGACAGGCGCTGGTGCTCGGTCTGCAGGCGGTACATGTCGGCCGCGCCACGCAGCGTGAGCAGCAACTGTTCGGGCTGCCACGGTTTGAGCAGGTACTGGTAGATGCCGGCTTCGTTGATGCCGGCAATGATGTCTTCCGAATCGGTGAAGCCGGAGATGATGATGCGCACCGCGTCGGGCCATTTCTCGCGCACGTCGCGCAGGAACTGCACGCCGGACACGCCGGGCATGCGCTGGTCGCACAGCACGATCTGTATCCACTCGCGGGCCATGATCTCTGTCGCCTCGGCCGCCGACGACGCGGTGAACACGTTGAAATCCTCCTCCAGCGTGCGATGCAGCGCCTCTTGCGAGCGCACCTCGTCATCGACCACCAGCACGCCGGGCAGATCGATGGTCATGCATCCACCTCAGCCTCGGGAACGCGCCAGCCCAGTTCGCGATGAATGGCGAGATGGCGCGGCGTCCACGACTGCGGAGACTTGTGTACAAAGTGGTAGCGGGCGACGTGATAGCTCGGATCGAAGCCGTAAAAATTGCGTTTCATCTGCGCCAGTTCCTCGTCGCGGTAGGATGCGAGCGGCTTCACCGCCTCGTCTGCCTCCCGCCGCGCCTGTTTCTCCACCTGCATGGTCGCATATGCCGGCGCCGCTGCCAGCGCCGCGGCACGATGCGCGACTTCATCCTCGAAGCGCTCGAGGTCTTGCCCGAAGCAGGCATCGACCAGACCGCTCGCAACCGCCCGGGTGGCGAGCAGCGGCAGGCGATCGGCCATGATCGCGCGCGCCGCGGCGTCGCCGACGCGGCGCGGCAACAGGTAGCTCCAGTACTCAGAGCCGAACAGGTTGCCCATGTTCTTGTAATGCGGATTGAGGATCACGCCCGCACGCACCCACACGAAATCCGCGGCGAGCGCCAGAAAGCAGCCGCCGGCACCGGCATTGCCGCGTAGCGCGGCCACCGTCAGCTTGCCGGTCATGCCGATCAAGGCGCGGCACACGTCGTTCATCGCATTGATGTTGTCCCACGACGCATCCGCCACCGAGGGCGCCGCCTCGATGGTATTGAGGTGGATGCCATTCGACCAGAAATCGCGCCCGCCCTCGAGCACCAGCACGCGGGTCGGGCGCGCCGCCGCGCGCTCGACGGCGGCGAGCAGACGGTGGCACTCGCGGGTGCCCATCGCGCCGTTGTAGAACTCGAAGCGCAGGAAGCCGATCCGGCCATCGGGCGACTCGCGATAGCCGATCGCATCCGCCCGCGGGTCGGCGATCACCGGCAGCGCCGCGACCTCGTCGGGGAAGGCATCGGCGACCGGCAGCTTGAACGGATGCGGCCCACCCATGCGCTTCACCTGCCCGATCCACACCGCGCCATCGACGGTGGCGCGCAACACCGCACCGTCCTCGTGGCGCCCGACCGGCTCACCCGGCGCGGCCCCCGGCCGGGCGGGACCGGGGCGGCCATCGAACAGCCGGCAATCCGCACCGAACAGGATGTCGCCCACGCCCGGAAAGCCGTCCGCGGCGCGCAGCTTGAGCAACACCGTGGCGGTGGAATCGGCCGCCCAGTCGATGCGCCGCTCGGCCTGCTCCATCGGATCGTGCCATCGCCCGCACGCCCCCGGCCAGGCGGCGGGCGGCGTCGGCTGCCAGCGTCTGCAGCGCCAGTCATCAAGGTGCCCGAGCGCGTCGCGCACCGCGAGCACCGCGGCCCCGACCACCTCGTTGCGGTACAGGCTGGCCTTGGTCGCCGCCCGCATTGGAAAACTGCGCGTCGCCCATACCGGCCCGGAATCCATTCCGGCCTCGGCCTGCAGCACGGTCACGCCCCATTCGGGCGCGCCGTTCACGATCGCCCAGTCGAGCGCGGACGGGCCCCGGTCACCGACGATGCCCGGATGCACGATCAGGGTCAGATGGTGCTGCCAGATCGACGCCGGCACCGCGCGCTTGAGAAAGGGCGCGAGGATCACGTCGGGGCGGAACAGCGCGACGGCCTCCTCCGCCACCGCATCGGCGATGTCGAGTTCGACCGACACGATATGCCCATCCGTCCGCAACTCCGCAAACAGGCGCTGGGTGAGGCCGTTGAAGCTATGGCTCAAGAGCAGGACGCGCATGTGTCCGCCCTCAGAGCTTGTGAATGAATCTACTGCGCAGGTCGATTGCTGCGTTGCTCACTCGCTCACTCCTCGCCTATCCATTTGATATGTCTCGTCGTTCGCATCGCTTATCTGCCAACTGAGGCCTTGCACTCGACCCGCTCGCGACGATTTCTTCACAAGCGCTCAGCAGATGCGGGGCAACTGCTCGCCCGACAGCCAGTCGACCATGCGCCGACCACCGAATCCGGTCAGGATCTGCACGAAATGATTGGGGTCCGCGGTCACCTCACCGATGCGCGCAGCCTCGGCACCGAGCGGATGCGCGCGCAACGTCGCCACCACCGCGTCGGCCTCGGTCGCGGCACAGATCACTACCAGCTTGCCCTCGTTGGCAACATAGAGCGGATCGAGGCCGAGAAACTCGCACGCGGCCTCCACTTGCGCATGGACCGGAATCGCCGCTTCGTCGAGGCTGATCCCCACCCCCGATTGGGCCGCGATCTCGTTGAGTGTGGTCGCGAGGCCGCCGCGGGTCGGATCGCGCAGCACGCGCACACCGGGCACCACTTCGAGCAGATGCGCGATCAGGCCGTGCAACGCCGCCGTGTCGGAGACGATCTCGGTGTCGAAGGCCAGCGACTCGCGCGTAGACAGGATCGCCATGCCGTGGTCACCGATACTGCCGGACACGATCACCGCATCCCCCGGGCGCGCATGGGCGCCGCCAATGTCGCGCCCGGCTGGCAGTGCGCCGAGCCCGGTCGTGGAGATGAAGACGCCGTCGCCTTTGCCGGCCTCGACCACCTTGGTGTCGCCGGTGACGATCGGGACGCCGGCCGCGCGCGCCGCCGCCCCCATCGAGTCGACGATCCGTGCCAGATCGGCAAGCGGAAAGCCCTCTTCGAGGATGAAACTCGCCGCCAGGTACAGCGGGCGCGCACCCATCACCGCGACATCGTTGATGGTCCCGTGCACCGACAGGCAGCCGATGTCGCCGCCGGGAAAGAACAGCGGCGACACCACATGGGCGTCGGTCGCCATCACCAGCCGCTCGCCCGCGGCCGGAGCCGGAAGCACGGCGCCGTCATTGCCCTGGGCGAGGTAGTCGTTGGCCAGGGCGCGCACGAACAGTTCGTCGATCAACTGCGCCATTGCCCGTCCACCCGCGCCGTGGCCCATATCCACGCGACCGTGCCTGAGATCCAGCGCACGCACGTATCCCTTCTTCACTTCACCCATCGTGTTGCCTCCGGCGCCCGCTCAGATCCGGGTTCCCGTGCCCCTGTCATCGTGCTCACGCGCCGGTATCCATCGTGCGCACGGGCCTGCGCCCGGTGCACCGGTCGCCCGGCATCCGCTGTGCTGCCATGCCTCATGCCCTGTGTCATGCCGCCACCACCGCGATGTCCCTGAACCGCCCGTAGTTGTAGTGCGCCGCGCAGGCCCCTTCGGACGACACCATGCACGAGCCCATCGGATTCTCGGGGGTACACACGGTGCCGAAGATCTTGCAGTCGGTCGGCATCTTCACCCCGCGCAGGATGGCACCGCATTCGCACGCCTTGTTGTCGGCCACGCTGCGGTAGTTCATGCCGAACCGGGTCTCGGCATCGAAGCGCGCAAAGCGCTCGCGGATCCGCAGCGCGGAATACGGCACTTCGCGCAGACCACGCCACTCGAAACTGCGCCGCAACTCGAACACCTCGCTCACCAGCGCCTGGGCCTTGAGGTTGCCGTCCGCGGTGACGGCACGGGTGAACTCGTTCTCGACCTCGGCGCGGCCCTCGTTGACCTGGCGAATCAGCATCCGTACCGCCTGCATCACGTCGAGCGGCTCGAATCCGGCGATCACCACCGGCTTGCGGTATTCCTCGGCGAAGAAGGCATAGGGCCGGCTGCCGATGATGGTGGACACGTGGGCAGGGCCGATGAAGCCATCCAGCGGCACACTGCCGATCGCGCGCACCTCGGGGGATTCGAGGATGGTGGTGATCGCCGACGGGGTCAGCACGTGGTTGCAGATCACGCTGAAATTGGCGAGTCCGAGCGCCTCGGCCTGCTTGATGACCAGAGCCGTGGGCGGGGTGGTGGTCTCGAAGCCGATGGCGAAGAACACCACCTCGCGCTCCGGATGGGCGCCGGCGAGCGCGAGCGCATCGGCGGCGGAATACACCATCCGGATGTCGGCGCCGCGTGCCCGGGCCTTGAGCATCGACAGGCCGGCCGAGGCCGGCACGCGCAGGCAGTCGCCATAGGTGCACACGATGACCTCGGGGCGTTCGAGCGCGAGTTCGATGGCCATGTCGATGCGCCCGATCGGCAACACGCACACCGGGCAGCCGGGGCCGTGGATCATGCGCACGCTGGCGGGCAGGAGATCGGTTACGCCGTAGCGCGAGATCGCATGCGTGTGGCCGCCGCAGAACTCCATGAACGCATATTGGCGGGCCGGATCGACCTCGGCGCGGATCGCCGCGGCGAGCCTTTGCGCCAGCGCGCCGTCGCGAAACTCGTCCACGTATTTCATGCGAGCCCCTCCACGGCACCGCCCATGCCGATCCCCGCCTCGGCAAACAGCGCGAGCGTGTGCGCGGCCTCCTCGGGGTCGAGTTTGGACAGCGCATAGCCCACGTGCACGATGACGTAGTCACCCACCGCGACGTCGTCGACCAGCGCGAGCGAGATTTCCTTCTTGACGCCACCGAGGTCGATGCGGGCGTTGTCGCCGGTGAGCAACTCGATGACCCGGGCAGGAATGGCAAGGCACATGGCTCAGTTTCCCGATTGCAGTTGCTGGCGCGCGACCCACGCCTGGCCGAGGGCGATGCCGCCGTCGTTGCAGGGCGCGTGCTGCGCGGTGAGTACGGTGAGCCCGCGTCCGGCGAGTCGGCGCGGCAGCTCGAATGCGAGTTGGCGATTGAGGAAACAGCCTCCACCCAGCGCCACCGTGCGCAGGCCCTCGCGCCGTGCGCTGCCGACTATCCAGCTTTCGAGCGCGGCGATCAGCGTGGAGTGGAACACCGCCGCGCCGCGCGCCGGTGCATACCCGTCGCTCAGCGTGGCGAGCAGCGGCAGCAGGTCGAGCACCGCCAGTGCGCCGTCGTCGTGCACGGTCCAGCCCGGATACGCGCTCAAGGCCGGGCCGTGGTCGGCGGCCAGGCTTTCGAGCCGCATCGCGGCTTCCGCCTCGTAGTCCATGGTGGCGCACACCCCGAGCAGGCCGGCGGCGGCGTCGAACCAGCGCCCCATGCTCGTTGTCTGCGGACACAGATGGGGCTTGTCCAGCAATGTGCCGATCTGCGCCGCGCCACGTTGCGCGTTAAAACGCACGGCGATGTCGGCGCTCCGGCCCATGCGATGCAGCGCCGCTGCCGCCATCCGCCACGGTGCCTTCGCCGCGCGCTCGCCGCCGGGCAGGCTCAACGGCGCCAGGTGGCCGACGCGGATCGATGTCGCCCCGTTCACACGCAACAGTTCGCCCCCCCAAGCGCTGCCATCGGCACCGAGGCCGACGCCGTCGAGGGCCACCCCGAGGACCGGGCCGCGGTGCCGATGTTCGGCGAGTACCGCGGCGATATGGGCGTGATGGTGCTGGACCGCGATTGCCGGCACGCCGAGCCGGTCGGCCAGCGCCACTGCCGCGCGCGTGGAGTGGAAGTCCGGGTGCAGGTCGTGCGCCACCGCGTCGGGGCGCAGCGCGAGGATGCGCTGCAGGTGCTCGACCGCCTCGTCCAGCGCCACGCAGGCGGCCGGGTGATCGAGGTCGCCGATGTGCGCGGACAGAAAGGCCTCGTCGCCGCGGGTGAGACAGACCGTGTTCTTCAGCCATGCGCCGAAGGCGAGCACGGCCGGGCCCTTGTTCGCCAGCCCGATCGCACGCGGGGTGTAGCCGCGGGCGCGACGCACGAAGCGCGGCGCCGCATCGTGCCCATCGCGCCCGCTCATCACCACCGAGTCGTCGCAGCGCACCACAATGTCGCGGTCGTGCACGACGTAGGCCTCGGCCATGCCGGCCAGGCGCTGCACGGCCTCGGCATTGTCGACTACCAGCGGCTCGCCGCCGGCATTCGCCGAGGTCATCACCAGCGCGAGGTCCTGCGCTTCGTCGAGCCAGCGCGACCCCGCCGGACGCCCCGCATCGTCGTGGAACAGCAGGTAGTGGATCGGCGTGTAGGGCAGCATCAGGCCGATGCTGTCGAGTTCGGGTGCGACCCCGTACAGTTCGGAGTCGACGCCGGGGCGCTTTTCGCACAGCACCACCGGACGCTCGCCGCCGGTCAGCAGGGCGGCCTCGGCGGCGGATATCCGGGCCCAGCGTCGCGCCGACTCGAGGTTGGCGACCATCACCGCAAACGGCTTGCCGCCCCGCGCCTTGCGCGTGCGCAAGCGCTCCACCGCCTCCGGATTGCGCGCATCGCACACCAGATGAAAGCCGCCGAGGCCCTTGATCGCGACGATCTCGCCCATCAGCAGACGCAACAGGGTGTCGGCGATCGGATCCCGCGACGCCACCCGGATGCCGGATGCCTCCAGCAACGCCAGGCGCGGCCCGCAATCCGGGCAGGCGTTGGGTTCGGCATGAAAGCGGCGATGGCCGGGGGCGTCGTATTCGTCCTGGCACGCGATGCACTGGGCAAAGCGGGCCATGCTGGTGTTGCTGCGGTCGTAAGGCAAGGCGCGGGTAATGGTGTGGCGCGGACCGCAGTGAGTGCAGTTGATGAAGGGGTAACGCCAGCGCCGGTCCGCGGCATCGAAAAGCTCTGCCAGGCAGTCCGCGCACACCGCGCTGTCGGGCCCGATCGCGGTGCTGATCGCCCCGCCCGCGCTGGTGCGGATGGTGAAGCCACGATCAGCCGGATCGGCTGCGCAGCCCCGCGTGGCCACCGCGTCGACCCGTGCCAGCGGCGGCGCCTCGCTGCGGATGCGGGCGATGAGCGCAGCGACACTGGCCGACGGCCCCTGGGCCTCGAGCTCGACCCCTTCGCCATCGTTGCGCACCCAGCCCGACAAACCCAGGGTGTGCGCGAGGCGATACACGAAGGGGCGAAATCCCACTCCCTGCACCACCCCGCGCACGCGGACGTGGTGGCGTTCGAGCGGCGATCCGGAAACCTCGAACGTCATCGCGGCGCACCTTCCGGTGGTGGCGGACAGGCTCCGGCACCTACCGCACGACCACCCGCCGCATCGCTCGCTTCATGACGTCGCGCCGCTGCCGCCGCCATGCCCGCTTCGATCCACCCGAGCCACTCGTCGAAGCCGGCACCCGTGGTGGCGGACACCTGGATCACGCGCAAACGCGGATTCACCCGGTGGGCAAGAGCGACCGCCCGGTCGACATCGAAGTCGAGGTAGGGCAGCAGGTCGATCTTGTTCACCAGCATCAGGTCGGCCGCGGCGAACATGTCCGGGTACTTGAGCGGCTTGTCCTCGCCTTCGGTCACCGACAGGATCACCACCTTGTGCGCCTCGCCCAGATCGAACGCGGCCGGACACACCAAGTTGCCGACGTTCTCGATCAGCAGCAGCGAAGCGTCGGCGAGTTCGAGGCGCGGCAAGGCCTGCCCGACCATGTGCGCATCCAGGTGACAGCCCTTGCCGGTGTTGATCTGCAGTGCGCGCGCCCCGGTGGCGCGGATGCGCTCGGCGTCGAAGTCGGTCTGCTGGTCGCCCTCGATGACCGCGACCGGTACGCGCCCGGCCAGCGCCGTAATGCTGCGGCACAGCAGCGTGGTCTTGCCCGAGCCCGGGCTGGACACCAGATTCAGCGCGAAGACGGCGCGCGCGCCGAGCCACTCGCGATTCGCGGCGGCGAGGCGATCGTTCTTGCCGAGGATGTCCTGCTCGATCTTCACCATCTGGCCCTGGCTGAGGCCGGGCGCATGGGCATGGGCGGGGCCGTTGCCGTAGTCGACGGTGTCGCCGTCGATCCTCGGTTCATGGGCGGACCCGGCGCCGTGGCCGTCCTGGCGCCCGTCGTGGTGACCATCCGCGTGGCCGTCGCCATGGTGGGGATGGCCGTGCTCGGCCACCCGGCGCCACGCCACCGTCGGCCCCGCCTTCGGCCGCGCAAGGGCCTGGCCGATCCTCACTTCGCCCACTCCGCAACCGCATACCGTGCACATCCTGTCCGCTCCTCGAACCCCGGGGCGGTCGCACCGCCCTTGTCCGCGTTGTATCGTCCGATTACCCGACTTCCAGTTCCCGCACCCGCATCTCGGTGCCGCCGGTGGGCTGCACCTGATAGCTGCCGCACTGTGGACAAGGGTCGTAAAGCCGCCGCACCGCCACCGTCTGCGCACACTGCAGACACCAGCCGGCCCCCGCCACGCGCACCACATCCATGCGCGCGCCGTGCGCCGGAGAGCCCTGCATCACCACGTCGAAACAGAACGCGAGCGCTTCAGGCTCCACCGACGACAACTCGCCGATCTCGACCACCACCGCCGTCACCCGCCCGAGATGCTGGCTGCGCACCGCCTCTTCGACGATGCCGCGGATACCTTCGGCCAGCGACATTTCATGCATCGCCCGACTCCTCCAGCACGAGTTCGAAATCCACGCACGGATCGAGCGACAAGGCCAGGCGGTCGAGCCGTGCCCGAACCGCGTCGCGGCTCGGTGCCTGCCACCCTGTCGCCTCGCACAGGAACGCGCCGCCGGGGCGGAAATTCCACTCGGTCGGGGCAACGATGCGATAGTCGGCAATGACATCGCCCTCGAGCCGTACCGCATGAAGCAGCACGCCGCGCGCGCTCTCGACGCAGGCCAGTCCGGCACCCGTGCCCAGCGAAGCGGCGTCGACGAGGGGGCGCCGGTCACCGCCAAACGGATCCCGCAGCCGCTCGGCAGCATCGGCCAGATCCAGCACCCGCGAAAAAAAGCGCGCGGCAGTGCGGTGCCCGTCGCGCAGCAGCCTGGCCACCAGCGGCGATCCATGGTGGCGCGCCAGCGCGCCGGTTTCGAACACCGTGCGTGAGCCGGCATCATGCCACGCCGGCATACGGTCGAACTCGGGCGGCGGCATCGCGTGATCGAACATCCGCGCCCAATCGCATGCGGCGAGCGCGGGCATCGGCGGTGCCAGCGCATCCCCGGCGCGCGTCCGGTCACCGGTATCGACGAGCTCGGCGAGCATCTCGCCCACCCCGCCTGCGCGTCGCGCCGCGGTCACCAGTTCCGCAAGGCTGCCGGCGCCGGAGCTCGAGACCAGGGGCAGGGAACACAACTCCGTCGCAAGCAGCTCGCGCAACGCGCTCCCCGCCTGCGCCGCGGCATCCTCGTCACCGGTCTGCACCAGCGTTCGATGGACACGGGTGAAACGGGTGCGCTGCGCCTCCTTCCCGAAGCGGGGCGGCCAGTCGAGCAGCAGCCGCCACAGATGCTCCCTTGCCGTTTCGGCACTCACGGCGCGTTCATCGCCCGCCGCGGCCACATGGGACTCGCCGCGTGCCGCAGCCACCGCGGCCCGGGTCGCAATGCCCTGCGCCCGCCCGCACAGGCTGAACAGCACCGGCACCAGCCGGGTCGCCCCGGCGGCCGGCAAACCCTGCAGCAGGCCAGCTGCCCGCGGGCGCGTGTTGTCCACCCTGGCCGCGATGCAGCGCAGCCCGTCCACACGGGCGACGAGTCGCAAGGTGCCGGACAGGTTCATTGCCGGCCCCGCAGCAGCAGGCCGCCCCGCAGGAAGGCACGTCGCGACACGGACGCGTCCGCCAGCGAGTCGCCGTGGAGACGCGCGCGCTCCGCCGCCGCTGCGTCCGCCGCTGCATCGGGGGCCTCGAACAGGCCGTCGAGTGCGGCCAGCGCCACCGCCTCGGCGTCGCCCTGATTGCGGAACTCGAACACCGGCGAATAGAGCGAGCACATCTGATAGGGACCGATGCCCGGCTCGCGATTGCCCAGAAACTCGTAATCGCCGGACGGAAAAACCCACCACTGGCTCTCACCCACACGCAGGGGTCGGAACACGCCCCCTGCGCCGGGCAGCAGCATCAGGTTCAGCGACCACGGCGTGAGCAGGGCACCCAGCCACTCGTCCTGCCAGGGCCGAAACCCGATCGCGGCGACATGGAGGACCGGGTTGCATACCGGGAGCCCTGCCATGCGCCCTGCGGCAATCGACGCAAAGGCGGTTTCGACCAGCAACGAAGGGTCGTGGGCAAAGCCGTCAACGGCTTCGATCGGGGTCATGCGCCGTCCACCACCATGAACTTGTGACGCGGGGCGTCGCAGTTCGGACAGGTCCAGTGGTCGGGCAGGGACGCGAACGGCGTACCCGCCGGGACCTGCCATACCGGATCGCCTTCGGCCGGGTCGTAGACATGCCAGCAGATGCCACACTCGAGGCGGGCGTCTGCGGAAATGCGGCTTTGGTCGCCGAGGTAACTGCCTTCGAACATGGCGCTGATTCCCTTGTTGCTGCGCGGGCGCGTGTGCGGCACCTGCGCATGGCCAGATGGTACGCCGATGCCTGCCCCACCGGCGATTGCGGGGGCGCGCATCAATCGTGGCGCAGGGTCTCGATCCATTCGGCAACCCGCCCGATGCTGTCGCCGAAGTCTTCGGCCGCCGCCGGCACCACGTCGGGCATGGCGGTGACCTCGATAGTGTTGAGAATCAGGTTGTCGGCACTGTTGAAGTACTGCACCCACCAGGTGTTCGCAAGCGCCGTGCTGCTCACCCGGCAATTGCCGTAGCCGCGCGACAACGCCACCACGCTGCCGCCGCCGAGGGTCTCGCCGATATAGGACAGATCGTCCGGGGCCAGCGGCAGCAGGGTCAGGTTGATGATGTGCGCATCGTCGCCGGGCTGCCAGCGCGCGGCGACATCGGCGAGCTCGGTCAGCAACGGGGGCGCGTTCATCACCCCGGCAGGTGCGGGGGGCACGACGAGCGTGCGCCCCGCAGCCGCAAGCGCGCGCTCGCCGACCCCGTCGGGCACCGGCGCGGCCGACACCACGTCGCGTACCCGTTGTCCGTCAGCGTCGACACCATGCTCGCGCCAGACCCCTGCGAATACGGTTTCCTGAGCGCACAGGGTGCCCTGGCCGCCGCTCGCGACGATACTCACCTCGCCCTGCCCCAGCGCCTCGTTGACGAGTTTCAGCGCCGGAGCGGAGAGCACCGTGAGGTCGATCTCCGGTGTATCCGGATCGCCGAAGGACCACCCGCGCATGGCCTCGAGGAGGCGACCGAGCACCCCCAGGGCCTCGTCGCGTGCCGCGGGATCGATCTCCTCGGCCAGGCGCGGCACCTGGAAGACACTCATTGCACCCGGCGAGGGGATGTACTCGAGGGCCTCCTCCTCTTCGAAGACGCCCGCCCCGAAGGCGACCACAGGGATGGGAAAGGCTTTCATGGCGTGACTCCAGAATGATCGGGAAGGACGGCGGACCGATAGTGCGGCGCGTTCATTCAATGACAGCCCGAGCCCGCATCGGCGCCGCGCACCGGGATGCCGATCGATGGCGCGCGCCCGGCAGGTGTATCGAGCTTGCGCGCCACCGCAGCCCCCCATACGTCCCAGTCCAGCATCCCCTCGAGCACGCCGACGTATTCGCCGCCGCGCAGGAAGAGCTGGGCCGGATAGGAGGTGACGCCGAAGCGTGCGGCGACCTCGCGGCTGGCCGCGGGCATCAGTGCCGCGGCACGCACCCGATCGCCAAAGGTCTTCAGCACCTCGGGCAACACCACGGCCACGTCCCAGGTCTCCGGACTGCGCGCCGGGTCGTCGGTCAACAGGATCAACGCGTCGCCATCTCCGGCGGCGAAGGCATCCAGTCCAGCGGCGTCCAGCGCCACCACCCCGTGCGCGCACTCCAGCCGCTCGAGCAGCCCGGCCAGCGCGTCAAGGGAAGGAGCGGCGTAATCGTTCATATGCAGGGCGTTCATGTACGGGATCCTCGCAAGAATTCGGGAAGCTGGGGTTCGCGCTCCGCCAGGTCGGCGAATGCGGCGTCGAGATCGACCGCGCGGCCGGCCATCAGGTCGGACAGCGCTTCAAGCGCGGTACCCAGACGCTCGGCCTGGCGCGCATCGATCACTTCGCGGGCGGCGCCGAGAAAGCTCATCAGCCAGGCACCGGCGGGCTGAGGACCGACCAGCAGGGTATCGACCCGGTGCTCGGCACCGGCGCGATCGGTACAGATCGCGAATACGCCGTCCATACGCTGCACCCGAAGGGGAACGCCGACGCACATGTCAGGCCCCCTCGCCGGTGGTGACGAACCGCAGGTCGCCCTGCCGGCAGGCGAGCTCCGCGGGCGGACGACCGCCCTCGTAGGTCGCCAGCGCCAGCGCCATGTCGTTGAGGCGTGCACCGGCATCGGCGCGGGCGGAAACGGTGACGCCCCATTCGCGCAGTTGGGCCAGTGCATGCGCCACCGCGGGTTCGATACATGCACGCACGACCGGTCGCAGGCTGCCGCCGAAGTCGTCGAGCTCGACCGGCTGCACCCCGATCAGCAGCATCGATTCGGGCAGGCGATCGAGCATCCGTGCCGACGCCAGCACTTCCTGGAAGCCGGTCTGATGCAGGCTCATCTTCTTCGCCCCCATGAAGCGCGGCACCTCATCGTCCTCGACGAAGCGCATGACGCCGGGCTCGAGACCGTAGTCCACCGCATCGAAGACGATCAGGCGGCGTGCCTCGGTGACATAGGGCAGCAGATACAGGCCCTGGGTGCCGCCATCCATCACCGTGACCTCGTCACCGAACTGCCAGCCGGCATCGAGCGCCTCGACACAGCGGACGCCAAAACCCTCGTCCGCCCACAGCAGGTTGCCGATACCGAGGATCAGGACGGAACTGGAGTGTGTGCTCATGCCGGTTTCCGGGGTGAAGAATGCTGTCAACGTTGCAGGAGCCGTGCCAGCCCATCGCGTCATCGTTATCATTATTTGCTTCAATGACTTGGAAACAAGAGGCAGAATATCCATATCTCCGCTGCGGACATAAGAGAAAGAATATATCCACCAAAGCGGAAACATCATTTCCACTATCGAACAGACCTCCGCTGCCAGCGCCAAAGGCATTGTCCGGCCCCGCGACAGGCGTCCCGCCCAGACCGTAACCGCCTCCTCGCCCATCACCGGCAAAAAAATGCGCGGGCACAAGCCCGCGCAAACCGTCGTCAACATGAGGAGAACACGACGAGAGGGAAACAACGGCTCCGTTGGCCGAATGGACGGCGACGGCTAGTCCTTGAACATCCGCCAGCCGGAAATCATGGTCGAGATCAGGCTCTGCCGACTCATGATGTCCTCGCGGATGGCGGCATAGACATGAACGATGACAAAGGACACCGTGACCCACATGCCGAGCCGATGCAGGCTATGCACCTGCTGACTGTTGCCGCCCAGCACCGAAATCACCCAGCCGAACATGGACTCGGCCCAGCTGCCCTCGCCCAGCCCTTCGCCGTAGAGCGCGAAGCCGGTGCAGATCATGTACACCGCGCCAACGGTGAAGAACAGGAACATCATCAGCTGCGCGAGCGGGTTGTGGCCGACGTACTTCTTCGGCTCCCGGACCATGAACAGATACCAGCGCAGCTCGTAGAACACTTCGCCCCACCACTTCGGACTCCACACCGGCACCAGAAAGATCTGGCGGGCGTGATGATTGCCGACCACGGCCCAGTAGATCCGCCCGATGAAGCCGATGGCGAAGATGTAGGCCGCGGCGAAATGCGCAAAGCGGATGTAGCCCATCAGGAAACTGGCGCTCGCCTCGCCCGGCACCGACGGCAGGGGCGCGCCGATCAGGTAACCGGTGATCGCCAGCACGGTAATCGCCAGCGCGTTGATCCAGTGCCACAGGCGCAGCGGCGCCTCATACACATAGACCGCCTTGACCAGTCGCGCCTCGCGCTCGGCCTCGAATGCATCTTGTTCTGCCAGCATCTTGCTCTCCTTTGAGCCCGTGCGGCGGCGTCGGCCTGCGATGACGCCCACGGCACGGAACCGTTAGCGGTCAGCGCACCTTCACCCGGCTCATCTCCTGCCCGTCTGGACCCATCACGTGGGTCGAGCACGCCAGGCAGGGATCGAAGGAATGGATCGTGCGCAGTATCTCGAGCGGCTCATCGGCCTTGGCGACCGGGGTGTTCATCAGCGAGGCCTCGAAGGCACCGATCTGCCCCTTGTCGTCGCGCGGGCTGCCATTCCAGGTGGTGGGCACCACGGCCTGATAGTTGTCGATCTTGCCGTCCTTGATCCGGATCCAGTGCCCCAGCGCGCCGCGCGGCGCCTCGGTGAAGCCCACCCCCTTGGCCTCTGCCGGCCACCGCGACGGATCCCACTTGTCGATGTTGGCGGTGGATTCGTCGCCGGCCTTGATGTTGGCGATCATCTTGTCGAAGAAGTAGCGCATCTTGTGCGCCGCCCACGAAGCCTCCAGTCCCCGCGCCGCGGTGCGACCGAGGGTGGAGAACAGGGCCTGCAGCGGCAGACCGAGGTCGGTCAGCAGCTTGTCTGTCGGCTCCTTGAACTCGGGCTTATTCTGCACGTAGCCGATGATGTAGCGCGCCAGCGGGCCGACCTCCATGGCGTGACCGCGCCAGCGCGGCGACTTGATCCAGGAGTACTTGCCGTCCTCGTCGAGCGACTCGATCCGCGTCTTGGTGCCCTTGGTATTCTTCCCGAGCACGAAGTTGGGCTCGGTGACGCCGTCCCACGGATGCAGGCCCTTGGTCTCGTCGGGATAGCTGTACCAGCTGTGGGTGACGAATTCCTGCACCTGTTCGGGGTCGCGCAAATCGATCTCATGTACCCGCGACAGGTCGCCGTTGATGATCGCGCCGCGCGGCAGCAGCAGGTTGGACTCGGTGTAGTCGTTGGCCCGGTCCGGAATGTCGCCATAGGACATCACCGCCAGCGAGGAGATGCCGCCGCCATGGAGCCAGCCCTTGTAGAACCCGGCGATCGCCTGCAGGTCGGGAACGTAGACCTGGTCGACGAACTCGATGCAGCGGTCGATGATGTGGCTGACCAGATTCAGCCGCTCCATGTTGATCGCCCCGACCGCGCCGGTGTCGTGCACATTGATCGCACACGGCATGCCCCCGACCAGCCAGTTCGGATGCGGGTTCTTGCCGCCGAAGATGGTGTGGATCTTGACGATCTCCTTCTGGAAGTCGAGTGCCTCCAGATAATGGGTGACCGCCATCAGGTTTGCCTCTGGCGGCAGCTTGTAGGCCGGGTTGCCCCAGTAGCCGTTCATGAACGGCCCGAGCTGACCGGACTCGACGAACTTCTTCAGCCGGTTCTGGATGTCGCGGAAGTAGCCCGGCGAGCTGTTGGGCCAGTTCGAGATGCTTTGCGCCAGCGTCGACGTCGCCTTGGGATCGGCCTTCAGGGCCGAGATCACGTCGACCCAGTCGAGTGCATGCAGGTGGTAGAAGTGCACCAGGTGGTCGTGCACCTGGAGGCAGAGCTGCATGATGTTGCGAATCGAGTTGGCGTTCTCCGGGATGTCGATGCCCAGCGCATCCTCGACCGCACGCACCGAGGTCAGCGCATGGGTGCCGGTGCAAACGCCGCAGATGCGCTCGGTGAAGGCCCACGCATCGCGCGGATCGCGCCCCTTGAGGATCACCTCCAGGCCACGCCACATGGTGCCGGTGGACACCGCGTTGCGGATCACGTTGTCGGCGTCGAGGTTGACCTCGACCCGCATGTGGCCCTCGATGCGGGTCACCGGGTCGACCACCACACGCTTGCCGGTATTGTCGAGCTTGAAGCCCTGCGTCTCGTAAACACCCATGATCACTGGTCTCCGGATTGCGGTTTGTTGTCGAAGTTGGGCTTGTTGCGCGCACGCGCCAGTGCGGTGACCGCGGCGTGCGCGGCGACCGACGCGCCCACCACGCCGGCCGCAGTGACGCCCACCTTGTCGGCGTTGGCCTCGATGCCGAACTGCTTGATGTCGGTGACCCGGTCGTAGAAACCGCCCTTGTCCCAGAAGCCGTCCTCCGAGCAGCCGATACAGCCATGGCCGGACTGGATCGGGAACGACAGGCCGCCGTTCCAGCGCACCGTGGAGCAGGCGTTGTAGGTGGTCGGCCCCTTGCAGCCGACCTTGTACAGGCAGTAGCCCTTGCGCGCGTTGTCGTCGTCCCACTCCTCGACGAACTGTCCGGCGTCGAAGTGCGGGCGGCGATAGCACTTGTCGTGGATGCGCTGGCCATAGAACATCTTCGGCCGCCCCTGGCGATCGAGCTCGGGAATGCGGTCGAAGGTCAGCATGTAGGTCACCACGCCGGTCATCACCTCGGCGATCGGCGGGCAACCCGGCACCTTGATGATCGGCTTGTCATGGATGACCTTGTGCACTGGGGTGGCCCGGGTGGGGTTCGGTTTCGCGGCCTGCACGCAGCCCCACGACGCACACGAACCCCAGGAGATGATGGCCTTGCAGTCGGCGGCAGTCTCCTTGAGCTTCTCGATGAAGGGACGTCCGCCCTGGATGCAGAACATGCCATCCTCGTTGAGGGGCGGATTACCCTCCACGGCGAGGATGTAGTTGCCCTTGTACTTGCGTCGGACCTCGTCGAGGATGGCTTCGGCCTGGTGGCCGGCCGCGGCCATCAGCGTGTCGTCGTAGTCGAGCGACAGCATCGACAGCACCACATCCTTGGCCAGCGGATGCGCGGAGCGGATGAAGGACTCGGAACAGCAGGTGCACTCCAGTCCGTGCAGCCACAGCACCGGCGTACGCGGTTTGGTCTCGAGCGCGTGAGCGATCCTGGGCGCCGCGGCCGAACCGAGGCCGAGCGATGTCGCGGTGAGGCTGCAGAACTTCAGAAAACTGCGTCGCGTGATGCCCTGGCGACGCAGCACGTCGTAGAAGGTTTCGGTCATGGCGTGTCTCCCTCGAAGGTCATTCTTCTGATCCCGCAACAAGTCCGTGCGGCGATACATTGAAGAACACACCACAAGAAGCATGCCAGGACCGGGCAAAGCGGTACTTTCCGCCTCCGGCGGGGCCTTGAGGGAGATTGACCGGGGCCCGCCGTCACCCCTTCAGGCAAGAAGGTTTCCACTTTCGGGAAACAGGTGATCGCCCGGCGGCCAGCGCGATCAGGCACCAGTACTGACATGGCACACAGTTCCGCGAGTGCGCAGCACAAGCGCCCCCGATGCGAAAACTTCAGACCGAGTACAAAGGGCGGAAAAAAATCAGTTGTGTGCGCCGAAAGCGGCCTACCCTATGACATCGAGAAGGTTGATCTTGCCTCTGGCCGCACCGAAGCCGGAGCTCAGCTTGCCGACATCAACCCCAAGAGGGTCGTGCCGGTGTTGGAACTGGATAACGACGAGCGGCTCACCGAAGGTCCGGTGATTGCCCAATATGGCGCCGACAGCGCCGGGCATACAGACCTAATGCCAGCGGCCGGCAGCCTTCAGCGCTACCGGGTCATGGAATGGCAGAACTTCCTGACCTCCGAAATTCACAAGGGCTACGGCCCTCTGTTCAAGCCACAGGTCGACACGGCCAGCAAAGAATTCTTCCGCCAGGTCCTCCGCTCCCGCTTCGAGTGGATCGACAGCCAGCTTGGGGAAAAGCCAATATGAGCTGCGACACCTACCCCCGAGAGATCAGTGAGCAAAGAGGCAGGTATGAAGAGCAACCAGCAATCGACGGCTCCCATGCACGCAGCGAAGGTTTCTTCAGATCCCGATTCAGGCATGCGTCGGGAATGAGCTCGGCTGCGCACAACCTCTCAGACCTACCCTCCTTTGCTATTCAGTCTTCACTGAAGTATCTGGTACGAGGATGAAAAGGAGTGCGCGATGAAGGGATCGCCGCAGGACGTTCTCGTCGACTCGGCATCCTTTCACGGAGCGCGTCAGAAAACCGGACACCAAGGCGCTCAGAAGCTCGAAGCGGGACTCGACTTCTGCGTCACATGAGTAGGCGTCCCGCGAGGCGTCGATGCGTTTCAGTATCTTGAGCGCGCTCTCCCTGATCTGCTGATCGAAATCCCGCACCATACGAGCCAGGCAGGCATTGCGTGCGGCCTCGGACAGTATCTCCAACCTGAGCTTTGAGTTTTCGAGACGCGAGAACTGAACGGCAGTCTCTACCGTGTGGGAGAGCAGCCCTTCGAGCATATCGGGACGATCGAGAATATCCGCATGCACCTCCAGGATCTCCGCCAAAGTCTCCACCGCAATGGCCTCGATTATGGCTTCCTTGTTCTGGAAATAATGATAGATATGCCCGATGCTCATGCCGGACGACCTCGACAGGTCAGCGATACTTGTTCCATGAAAGCCGTACGCGCTGAAGCAAGCCCTTGCGGCACACAGAATCTGCTCCCGGCGCAGCTCGAAGCCACTCCCTCTTGCGCTGGGGGAAACCCGCACGCTTGCCATCAGATCTAGGCCTCAAGTGCCTTCACATGGGTGATGACCTCGGCAATCGCCTGCTGCGCGCTGCCGTACAGCATGCGGCAGTTGTCCTTGTAGAACAGCGCATTCTCGATCCCCGAGTAACCGGCGCCCTTGCCGCGCTTGACCACGATCACGTTGTGCGCGTAATCCACGTTCAGGATCGGCATGCCGTAGATCGGGCTGGTCTTGTCGGTACGCGCCACCGGATTGACCACGTCGTTGGCCCCGATCACCAGCGCCACGTCGGCCTGGGCGAAGTCGGCGTTGATCTCCTCGAGGTCGAAGATCTTATCGTAGGGCACGCCGGCTTCGGCCAGCAGCACGTTCATGTGCCCCGGCATGCGCCCGGCTACCGGGTGGATCGCGAACACCACCTCGACGCCACCCTCCTCGAGCAATTGCGCCATCTCCCACACCTTGTGCTGGGCCCCTGCCACCGCCATGCCGTAGCCCGGCACGATGATGACCTTGCTCGCGTAGCGCATCACCGAGGCCGCGTCGAGCGCGGAGAACTCGCGCATGCTGCCCTCGATCGCCTCGCCCTCGCCGCCCGCGGCGGCACCGGTGAGCGGGGTGAAGATGACGTTGGAGATCGGCCGGTTCATGGCCTTCGCCATCAGCTGGGTGAGCAGCGTGCCCGAGGCACCGACCACGATGCCCGCGACGATCAGCGCCGGGTTGCCGAGCAC
>NZ_JBDGKX010000016.1:0-109978 GCF_057656155.1 Azoarcus sp. Soil_N_20
GCCGATGATAGTGAGATTCGCTCTCGTGAAAGTAGGTCATCGTCAGACTAACCCCTCAAAACCCCCTCAGCAATCCATGCTGAGGGGGTTTTTACGTCTACTGGCACGCCCCTGCGTGACCGCCTCGCCTCTATCGGGCAGAATCGAGCCCCTTACTTCATTCGGTAGCTGCCCGGACGGACATGAAATTCGACCTCATCATCGTCGGGGGTGGCCTCGCCGGTGCAGCGCTGGCCTTGGCATTGCGCGGCTCCCGACTGTCGATCGCACTGGTCGAGGGTGTTGCGCCACGCCCATCGATGAACTGGGATTCCCGGATCTATGCCTACAGTCCAGCGAGTGTGCAATTCCTGGCCGAGATTGGCGTATGGGATCGTCTGGATGCGGATCGGTTGTGTGCCGTTGAACGCATGGACATCCACGGCGACGGGAATGGCCGGCTGACGTTTACTGCATATCAGGCAGGATTGGCGGAACTGGCATGGATCGGGGAGTCCCGCCTGGTGCACTGCGAGCTGTGGGAGAGTATCAAGCGCCAACATAACGTGACCTTGTTCTGTCCGGCGCGTCCGAAGCAACTGGGAGTGTCGGACGAGGGCGTGGAGCTTGAACTTGATGATGGCCGCCGTTTGGCTGCGGAGCTGATGGTCGGTGCCGATGGCCGTGATTCGTGGGTGCGGCAGCATGCGGGGCTCGATGCGTCAATCCGGCCTTACGGCGAAATGGGGGTAGTTGCCAACGTGCAGTGCGAGCGGACACACCGCAACGGTGCGTTTCAGTGGTTTCGGGAGGATGGCGTGCTAGCTTGGCTCCCGCTGCCCGGGAACAGGGTGTCGATCGTCTGGTCTGCGCCCGACGAGATCGCGGACGAGTTGCTCGCGATGGACGAGCAGGCATTTTGCGATAGGTTGGCTGCCGCCGGAGGGCGCGCACTCGGGGTAATGACGCTTGAATCTGTGCGTACATCCTTTCCACTGAGTTTCATGCGGGTCGGAAGTGTCATCGGTAAGCGTCTTGCGCTCGTTGGGGATGCGGCCCACGCGATTCACCCCTTGTCGGGCCATGGCATCAATCTGGGGTTTCAGGATGTGAAGGTCCTTGCCCGCCTCCTCGGTCAGCTGCAGCCATGGGAAGGTGTCGGCGACACAGCGATATTGCGCCGCTACGCGCGTGCGAGAGCGGAAGAGTCCTTCCTGCTGCAATACGCAACTCACGGACTCAACCGCCTTTTTGCCAGCCGCAATCCAGTGGCCGGGGTGATGCGCAATTTCGGAATGAACCTGACAGATGGTTTGCCGGTCGTAACAAATGCGCTCACCCGCTATGCGGTGGGCGGAAAATTTTGATCCATGGAGATCCTGATGTTGTCAATTTCCCGATTCGCAAGCGTGGTGCCAATGGCGCTCGGTCTTTCCCTGATTGGTAGCGTTGCACATGCCAACGAGGACGTCGTGCGCAAAGGCATGGAAGCCTTCATTGGAGCGCCTGTAGTCGAGTCGGTAAGCCGTACTCCGTATGCCGGCCTCTACGAGATCGTCCTCAAGAGCGGCGAGCTCGTCTATACGGACGAGAAGGTCAGTTTCATTGTCGACGGGCGGGTCATCGATGCCCAGACTCGACGCGACATGACGCAGGCGCGCCTGAACGAACTATCGGCGATCGACTTCGCGACCCTGCCACTGGATCAGGCGATCAAGCAGGTCAAGGGCAACGGCAAGCGCGTCATAGCGTCGTTCGAGGATCCGAACTGTGGCTATTGCAAGCGTCTTGGGAAGGAGCTTGCGCAGATGAAGGACGTGACGATCTACACCTTCCTCTATCCGATTCTGAGTCCGGATTCGACCACCAAGTCGAACAACATCTGGTGCTCCAAGGATCGCGCCAAGGCATGGAGTGACTGGATCGTGGATGCCAAGATCCCGTCGGTTGCCGAGTGCGACACTGCGGTGATCGAGCGTAATGTCGCGTTGGGTCAGAAGCTCAAGATCAACGGCACGCCGACCCTTTTCCTTGCGAACGGTAGCAGGATCGGTGGCTATGTATCGGCTGCCGAACTGGAGAAGGCACTGGCCGCCGTCGCCGCGAAGTAATTGCGATGGGGGACGGGGCGGTGCCCAACTCGTCCTCTCATTTGCTGTTCGGTGTCACGCCCTTGGGCAGCAACACCCATAGGCGTCCGGATTGACGCATTTTTCCGGCCAGCGCACCCGCCTTGGCACCGAACCCCCAGAAGAAGTCCGCCCGTACCGGGCCCTTGATCGCGCTGCCGGTGTCCTGCGCCAACATCAGACGATTGAGGGGCTGATTCCCGAGTGGCGAGGTGGTCGACAGGAAAACCGGCGCTCCTAACGGAATGTGGGCTGGATCGATTGCGATGCTGCGGCCCTCCGACAAGGACACCCCCAAGGCGCCTACCGGACCGCTGCCGCGCAGGGGCAATTCCCGGAAGAACACGTAGCCCGGGTTGCTGTTGAGCAACTCGGCAAGGCGTGCGGGATGGTCGCGTGCCCACTGTTTGATACCTTCCATCGATGCCTGCTCGAGCGCAAGTTCGCCCTCGGCGACCAGCCACCGGCCGATCGACTGGTAGGGATGCCCATTCTGGTCAGCATAGCCGATGCGGACGTGACTGCCGTCGGGGAGTTCGATTCGTCCGGAGCCCTGCACCTGAAGAAAGAACAGATCGATCGGGTCGCTCGCCCAGAACAGCACCTTGGCGGGCACCCGATCACGGTGCTGTTCGAGTTCGGCGCGAGACCAATAGGGCACGACCTTGTTGCCGACCAGGCGCCCACGCAGGCGAAGCGCCTTCAGTTCCGGATAGACGCTTGCGAGATCGATGGTGAGCATGTCCTCGGGTGGGGCATGAATCGGCCACGGCGTCTGCGCTGAGCGGATCCGGCTGCCCTTGATCAATGGCTCGTAGTAACCCGTGATCAGGCCGCTGTCGGAGCCTTTACCATCCAATGACTGCCACGGGATGAAATGCTGCTCGATGAACTGGCGCACTGCGGCAGAGGATGGTGTGGCCGGCAAGCTTGAGCCGAGCTCGCACACTGCCCGCCAGTTCGGCTGACGGGCGATCGCCTTGCACGACTCGCGAAATGCCGGCCATGCCAGGCTGAGGTCATCGGTTGCCCATCCGGGGAGCGTGCTCCACTGCGTCGCGACCAGCACGGGGTCGGCGGTCGGCACAGGCGCGACAGGCGCGGCCGGGCAGACTGGGCAGATTGGGCACGCTGCAGCTTTCGGGCAGGCTGAAGCTTGTGCATCCGATACCGCGACGGAGCGATGCTGAGTGGCGCACCCGGTGGCGAATGCGAGGACAAGCGGGCCGGCAAGTCGCAGCGCGAAGTGGTTGAGAGCCTGAAGCAACATGATGGGATCGGTTAAACTCGGTGCGTCCGGCTCCGCAGTATACAGGGGCCTGCAGTGGATTCCGGTAGCGCGCTGTGTTCGCGCAGGGGGCGTGCGATGTGGGTCATCTTTCTCGAGGCCGGGCTTGCCCTGCTGCTGCTACTGATCATCGTGTGGGCAAGCTGGCCGAAACGCAATAACGACAATGACGATGGACATGAATGAACTGAGCGCCCTGATCACCCGGGCAGAGCATGTGCTCGAGCGCCTCGAAGCGATCCTCCCCGGCCCGGCGGTCGCTCCCGACTGGTCGGCCGCGCAGGCCTTCCTGTGGCGTCGTCGCCACGGGCGCGGCGGGCTGCAGGCAGTCACCGTTCCGCACGGGATCCGGCTCGAGGACCTCCATGACATCGATGACCAGAAGCAGCGCATCGATCGCAATACCCGACAATTTCTCGCCGGCAAGCGTGCCAACAATGTGCTGCTGACCGGTGCGCGGGGCACCGGCAAGTCGTCGTTGATCAAGGCCCTGCTCAACGAATATGCGGCACAGGGACTGCGGGTGGTCGAGGTCGACAAGGCCGACCTGGCGGATCTCCCCGAGATCATGGAAATGGTTGCAGGCCGTCCGGAGCGTTTCATCCTGTTCTGCGACGATCTCTCGTTCGAGGAAGGCGAGGGTGCTTACAAGGCGCTCAAGAGCGTGCTCGATGGTTCGGTGTCAGCGGTGGCGGACAACGTACTTTTGTATGCGACTTCGAACCGTCGGCACTTGATGCCGGAGTTTCATGACGAGAACCTGCAGGTGCGCCACGTCGATGGCGAGATTCATCCGGGGGAGGCGATCGAGGAAAAGGTCTCCCTGTCCGAGCGCTTCGGGCTGTGGATTTCCTTCTATCCTTTTGCACAGGACGAGTACCTCGACATCGTCGGTCACTGGTTGAAGACCTTCGGTGTTTCGAAGCGCAGGATTTCTGCCGCGCGGCAGGATGCATTGCAGTGGGCGTTGATGCGCGGCTCGCGCTCCGGGCGGGTAGCTTGGCAGTTTGCGCGGGACTACGCCGGCCGGCTCGAGGACTGAAGGATGGTGCGCAAGCTCGTCGAGGTGGCAGCAGGCGTGATCACCCGCGCGGACGGCCGGTTCCTGCTCGGGCAACGTGCGCCAGACACCTTCTATCCGGGCTACTGGGAGTTTCCGGGCGGCAAGGTCGAAGCGGGCGAGTCGGCTGCGGAGGCCTTGCGTCGCGAACTGGACGAGGAGCTGGGAATCCAGGTAGGGCGCCTTTATCCATGGCTGGTCCGGGAACACGACTACGAGCACGCACATGTCCGCCTGCATTTCTTCGAGGTGCCGGAGTGGAGCGGTACGGTGAATGACCGGGTCCACAGCGCGCTGGCCTGGGTGCAGGCCGGCCACATCGATCGCGAGCCCATGCTGCCTGCCAATGGCCCCATTCTCAAGTCACTCCGCCTGCCTCGCATGATGGGGATCACCCAGGCGGCAGTCATCGGTGTGGAGGCGCAGCTCGAAGCGCTCGATTATGCGCTGGCCGCCGGTCTTCGACTGGTTCAGGTCCGGGAGGCTGCCCTTGTGGCCGATCGCCGCCGCAGTTTCGCCATGGAGGTCGTACGTCGTTGCCATGCGCACGGCGCCCTGGTGCTGATCAACGACGATGTCGAGATCGCGCTGGCAGTGGGTGCCGACGGCGTGCATGTGCCCGCACGGCGGCTCGCGGCGATGACCGAGCGTCCGCTACTCGAGTGGGTCGGCGCGTCCTGCCATACCCGCGACGAACTCGAACACGTTGCCCGACTGGGACTGGACTATGCGGTGCTCGGTGCAGTGAAGCCGACTGCGACCCATCCCGGGCAGGTGCCACTGGGTTGGGAGGCGTTTGCGGGGCTTGTTGCGGCGCTGCCGTTTCCTCTCCTTGCGCTCGGTGGGCTGGACCGTTCCGATATCGACGATGCACGTCGGGCGGGCGCTCACGGGATCGCGGCCATCCGCGGTTGTTGGTCCAGGTGAGCGTGCAGTCGGGGCTTTACAATGGCGTTTCGTCGCTATTGTCGGGTGGCGAGGCCGGTACGCGATAGCTTTCCGATGCCCACGCACCGAGGTCGATCTGCTTGCAGCGTTCCGAACAGAACGGGCGGAAGCGGTTCTCCGGTCGCCACTCGGACATCTTGCCGCACTGCGGGCAGCGAACCATCCGCACGCGTTCCGGTGTTGTATTCACAGGCTGCAAAATGTCAGTTCGAACGGCACGTCACGCTCCGCAATGCGGGGGCGCGAGATGGTTTCCGGTAGCATGAAACGGATGTTGAGCGCGTACTTGTTCGCGCTGATCTCGGGGATGACTGCCTCGCTGCGGGGGATGCGGATGCGCAGCATCTGCGCCGTGCGACCCGCCATGGTCATCTGGAAGGTGCCGGCCCGGGCCTGCACGTTTTCCGGGCGGCCGCTGCTGCGCAGCAGACGCAACACGATTTCCAGTCCGCTGCGGATCGGAGCCATCGGCCGCGCCCAGGCATCGAGGTCATGACGACGGGCGGTCGCCTCGCGGCTCAGCCAGAAATGGTAGGAAGGCAGGTCGAACTGACACACGCCACCGGGAATCGCGGCGCGACTGCGGATACTCATCAGCCATTCGTTCTCGCGCAGGTACTGACCGATTTTGCCGGCCATTGCGAGCAGCCCGGTGGAGGCCTGTTCGATCTCGTACAGCGCGCCGGCGAGGGCTTCCTCCGAGATGTCGGGATTATTGCGGAATGACACCAGGATCTGCCGTTGGCGTTCGAGTTCCTGGACCAGATCAACCTTGAGGTCGGCCCGCCCCGCCACTTCGAGAATCTCGAACAGGGTCAGCAGGGCAACATGATGATCGAGCGCCACGTCGCTGCCGGAAAAGTGGGTGGTCTTGCGAAACAGGTCCTCGAGGCGCAATAGGGTGCGGATACGCTCGTTGAGAGGATATTCGTAGCTGATCACGCACGTGTTCCGAAGGCTGAAGGGGGTCCCGATTCAGTTTTCGATGATAGCACAGCGATCGAACGCATTCAGGGCTGGCGCCGGACCGTTCGGCCAGTGATGCCGCGGGCAAGAGCCATATAACTTTGGTGCAGTGCCGCAACCTGAATCGACAACGCCTCGAGCGAGCCGCTGTTGTCAATGATGTCATCGGCGGCCGCCAGCCGCGCGTTGCGATCGATCTGTGCGGCAAGAATGGCTTTGATCTGATCCACGGCCAGTCCGCTGCGAGCGCGGACGCGTTCGATCTGCACGGCTTCCGGGCAATCAACCACGCAGATCCGGTCACAGCGCTCGCGAAAATTGCCCGACTCGATCAGCAGCGGTACTGCGAGTATCACATAGGCACTCGTCGCCAGCGCGCATTGGCGGTCACTCTCAATACGGATCATCGGGTGCAGGATGGCCTCCAGCCGCCTTCTTGCGTCCCGATCGGAGAACACCAGCATGCGCATCCGCGCCCGGTCGAGGCGGTGCTCCGCGGTAATCATTGCCGAGCCGAATTCTTCCAGGATGGGGGAGATCGCCGCGCCTTCGGGACCGGTGAGGACATGAGCGATGGCGTCGGTGTCGACGACCGTCGCGCCGTGCGAGGCGAAGCACTCGGCAGCCACGCTCTTGCCGCTGCCGATCCCGCCGGTGAGGCCGACAACGAGTGGTGCGGCCGTACTCACGGCGGGCAGCTCGTATGCCGGCGTGCCAGGCGATCGTCGGCGAGCGCCGATTCGAGTCGGGCGCGCTCCGCATCGGTCTCGATCCGGTAGTCGATCGTGTCCCGAACCGCGATGGATGCGCCGCTGACGCCCCTGGCCTGCAACTGGGCAAGATGCTGGTTGGATGAAGCTTCGGTCTTGAACAGGCCCAGCGAGATCGAGAACTGGTTTGGCCCCGCATCCGGCACGATGAACAGGTCGGATATCCCCTGTGCCCGGAGCTCCCTGACCCGCCGTTCAGCCGCCTCACGACTGCCCAGGGGCGGGATCCTGACCCACCACGACGTGGGCACCTCGCGGATGCTTTGGCGCGGCGACAGTCCTGCCGCGACCAGCAGGGCGGTCAGACGGTCGGCCTCGGATGCAGTCAGGCCCGACCAGGAAAAACACACTGTTTCGGGGGCTGAGGCTGAGGGTGAGGCTGAGGCCGGGGCTGAGGCTGAGGCCGGGGCTGGGGCCGGGGCCGGGGCTGGGGTTGGGGCTGGGGCTGGGGCTGGGGCTGGGACGTCGTCGAGTGGTTCGCGCTCGTCGGACGGCGCTGCGACGGTGTCGGCCGCGACAGGTGCCGGTTCGGGCGCGGGCGTCCTGCCCGGGGCATGGTCGCCGAGAAGTTTGATCCGCTCCGGATGGAGCTGGTTGGTGATGCGTTCCGGCTCGCCGCGGGGCGGCACGAAGCCGAGCCAGCCCCTGATCGCGGCAAAGGCGAGGGCGTTGAACAGCAGCAACAGGATGAGCAGGAAACGCAGTGTCGTCATGCGCAAAGATTACCCGATTGGTGCGCAGCTGTATAAGTCCGAGACCGGAGGGCGATGCGGGCCAAGCGCCGGCGTGTTCGTCACGCAGCTCCGCTCAGTCGCCCTGTGCAATCCGGGCCAGGCCATCGAGAACGAGGTTGTCCACGCGTTGAAGGGGCGGCGAGATCAGATCGGCAAAGCTGTCGGCAGCACCGCCTCCGAGCAAGCAGCACGCGCCCGCGGCGGTTTCGATCTGGCGGAACATGCGTTCCACGGCCCCCGCCTGTGCCTGCAGGCAGCCCGACCGTATCGCATCGGCCGTATTGCGCGGGGTTTCGACGTAGTGGCCGGGGAGAAAGGGGAGTTGCGCGGTGTTCGAGGCGAGCGCTTTCTGCATCAGTTCGACACCGGGGAGGATCAGTCCGCCCTGGAAATTGCCCTCGGCGTCGAGCACATCGACCGTGGTCGCGGTGCCGGCCATGATCACGAGGCAGGCTTGCGGATGTCTTGCGCGGGCACCGATCAGCGCAGCCCAACGGTCCGCGCCGAGCTGCCCGGGTTGTTGGTAAAGATTGCGCACACCGCAGCGTGCCGGACCGGAGGTCAGCCATTCCGGCGTCAGTCCGGCCTTCCGTGCCCGTGCGCTGATCGCTTCCGCCATCTGCGGACCGGCGACATTGGCACCGATGACGCGACGGATGGTCGGTTCGCGCTCGAACACCTCGCCCAGCTGATCGAGCTGATCATGTCCGAGCGCGCCTTCGTCCGCCGCCGATGAGCCCACCAGCCGCCACTTGATCCGGGTGTTGCCGGCATCGATCAGGAGAGTCATGGATGCAGCCTCAAAGACACTTCTCCCGACAGGATACGGACCACGCCCGTGTCGCCACGGATCAGCAGGGCGCCGTCTTCGTCGGTGCCGACACAGGTTCCGTTGATATCCGGCCCTTCACCGCTGATCCGCACCGGCAATCCGGCAAACGCGTTGCGTTGCTCCCACGCGCCGCGCAGGGCGCCGAATCCGGCTGCGGCGTAGGTCTCGAACAGGGTGTGCAAATCCGTGAGCACCGCGCCAAGCAACGCCTCGCGGCCCGGTGCGGTGCCCAGTTCGCGTTTCAGGTCGGTGACTCCCGACTGATCGGGTATCCGCACGCCGTGCGGAATTTCGAGGTTGACGCCGATCCCGATCACCGCGGCCGGGGTGCGGCCGCGACCCGGCAGCAGTTCGACCAGGATGCCGGCGAGCTTGTGACCGTTGACCAGGACATCGTTCGGCCACTTGAGCTGGACGCCCTCGACCCCGAGCTTTTCGAGGGTCAGGGCCAGTGCAAGGCCGGCAACCAGGGACAGTCCCGCCGGCACCGGTGCGCCGGGCGCAAAGCGCCACAGGGCCGAAAAAGTCAGGCTGCGGCCGGGCCACGATAGCCATTCCCGACCGCGCCTGCCGCGTCCCGCGGACTGTCGGGTAGCGACCACCACATGCACCCGGCCGTCGTCCGCCGGAGTGTGCTTCATCAGTTCGGTGTTGGTGGATTCACAGGTGTCGAGCCAGCGCAGTTCGAACTCGGGCGCGAGTCGACCGAGTGCGACGGCAATGGCCGACAGATCGGGCTGGGTGTCGGTAGGGCTGGAGCTCAAGCGGATCGTCCCGGTAAATGGTCTGCACGGGATTATCCGTCATCTGACGGTAACGGACGATAGGCGCGCGGCTGCCCGCGCGCTTCATCCGCTCCCGCCGGCCGCCTCGTCAGCCGGTGTGGTCGGTGTCCGCAGCCGGTGGGCGGTCGTCGTCCATGCCGAGTTCCTGGATCTTCCGGGTGATGGTGTTGCGGCCGATTCCGAGCAGTTGTGCGGCTTCGATCCGCCGCCCGCCGGTGGCGGTCAGGGCACGCCGGATCAGGGTGCGTTCGAACTCACGGGTCAGCCGGTCGAAGACTTCGCCGGGGGTGGCCGCGATCAGGCGATCCGCCTCGAGCCCGAGTCCGTCCACCCAGTTGACCGGCATCTCGCGCATCGGCTGGTCGCGCATTTCCAGCGGCAGATCGGCCACCTCGACAATCTGGCCAGGAGCCATCACGGTGAGCCAGTGACACAGGTTTTCGAGCTGACGCACGTTGCCCGGAAAGGGCAGAGCCTGCAGATACTTTAGGGCCGGCTCGGAGATGCGTTTGCTTTCGACGCCCAGATCCTGCGCGCTGCGCTGCAGGAAATGGCGCACCAGAATGGGAATGTCTTCGCGTCGTTCGCGCATCGGTGGCAAACGCAGCCGGATCACGTTCAGCCGGTGGAACAGATCCTCGCGGAACAGGCCCAGGCGCACACGCTCCTCGAGGTCCTGGTGGGTCGCCGCAATCACGCGGACATTGGCGCGAATCGGCTGATGGCCGCCGACGCGATAGAAATTCCCATCCGACAGCACGCGCAGCAAACGGGTCTGAAGCTCCGACGGCATGTCCCCGATCTCGTCGAGGAACAGGGTGCCGTCCGCTGCTTGCTCGAAGCGCCCGCGGCGCTGCGCGGCGGCGCCGGTGAAGGCGCCGCGCTCGTGGCCGAACAGTTCGGATTCGAGCAGATCGCGCGGGATCGCAGCGGTGTTGATCGCAATGAAGGGGGCGTCGCGGCGCGGGCTGTGGCGATGCAGGGCACGTGCAACGAGTTCCTTGCCGGTGCCGGACTCGCCGTTGATCATCACCGTCGCATGCGATTGCGACAGCCGGCCGATGGCACGAAAAACTTCCTGCATCGAAGGTGCCTGACCGAGGATCTCGGGGGCGACGGTCGTGTCCTCGTTTGCACCTTCCTGGTGCGGACTCTGCTCCAGCGCACGCCGGACGAGTGCAACCGCCTGGTCGACGTCGAAAGGTTTGGGCAGATACTCGAACGCGCCGCCTTGAAAGGCGGACACCGCGCTCTCCAGGTCGGAGTATGCGGTCATGATGATCACCGGCATCTGCGGGAAGCGCGCCTTGACCCGCTGCAACAGGGTCAGGCCCGACTCGCCCGGCATGCGGATGTCCGACAGCAGCACCTTGGGCGGTTGGGCGGTCGAGTCGAGTTCGTCCAGGGCCTCGTTGGCCGAGGCAAAACTGCGGTGCGTGATGTCCTCGCGGCTCAACGCCTTTTCCAGCACCCAGCGGATGGAGCGGTCGTCATCTACGATCCAGACGGTATTCATGGTTGCATGCACTTTATTGGTGCGGATTGTCGAGTGTGTGCTCAGGTCCGCTCGGTAATGGGTATCAGAATGGTGAAGCAGGTACGTCCGGGCTGACTGTCCACGTCGATCATGCCCTGATGCTGCTCCACGAAACTCTGTGCGAGTGAAAGGCCCAGGCCGCTACCGCCGTCCCGTCCGGAAACCAGCGGATAGAAAATCTTGTCGCTGATTTCGTCGGGGATGCCGGGCCCGTTGTCGATCACTTGCAATTCCAGTGCCAGTTTGAATCGACGCTTGGCGAGCGTGACCTGGCGAGCGATACGGGTGCGCAGGCGGATCTCCCCCCGGCCTTCGAGCGCTTGGGCGGCGTTGCGGGTGATGTTGAGAATGGCCTGGATCAACTGCTCGCGGTCGGCAGTGAGTTCCGGCAGGCTGGTGTCGTAATCGCGGCGAATGACCACGTCGGGGAACTCGGCCAGGATGAGTCGGCGCACGCGCTCGAGTACATCGTGCACGTTGAGTTGCGCCGGACGCATCATGCTGTGCGAAGTCAGCAGGCGATTCATCAGGTCCTGCAGGCGGTCGGCCTCGGCGATGATGACTTCGGTGTACTCGCGCAGCAGCGGATCGGCGAGTTCGCGTTCGAGCAACTGGGCCGAGCCGCGGATGCCGCCCAGCGGGTTCTTGATCTCATGGGCGAGATTGCGGATCAGCTCGCGATTGGCTTGTTGTTGCTGCAGAAGCTGTTCTTCGCGGGCGACGCGCAGTTGGGCGTCGATCGGGCGGAATTCGAGCAGCAAACGCACGCCGGCCGCTTCGATCGGGCTTACGGTGCAGTCCAGATGGATCATCTCCGTGTGCGAGCGCTGGATCTTCAGATCCTGCCCGGTGTAACTCCAACTGGTCCGCAGGGCGTTATGCAGGGCGGTTCCCAGGCCGGGCGGGTCGCCGAGCAGGCGCGACAACGGCAGGCCGATGAGCTTGCGCTGGCTGATGGCGAACAGATTCTCGGCGCCGGGATTGATATAGCGCACGATCAGCTTCTCATCCACCAGCACGACGGCTGACGAGAGCAGTTCGAGTCCGGCGAAGGGGCCGGAGACCGGGGGGTGTGGATGGTGTGCCATGGCGAGTATCGGTTGTTTGCGATTTATGACGCAAGAACCACGCCAGGCGGTATTAGCGGAGGCCGGAGAGCTCTCTGCGCAGGGCCTCGACGTTGCGCTGATGCAGTTCGACCTTGTCCTTGAACGGTTGCAGGCGGTCGAGGACCTTCTGGTAATTGCGTTCGTCCCCGAGACGGATCGCCTCCTGTTCTGCCAGCGCCTTGCGCGCTTCCGCCAGCGCCGCTTCCTCGGTTGCGAGTTCCTTCTCGAGTACCTGGCGGCGCGAGTCGTCGCGTGCACGCTGGGAATCGGGCGTCACCCTGGGGAAGGTCGAGGGCGTCGCTTGAGTCGTGGATGGGCGCGGCGCCGGAACGGAGGACACCGACTGGTCGGATGCGAGCGGCTGGCAGCCACGAGTCAGCGTGCGATCGTTGGTGTATGTCGTCCTGCCGTCGGGATCGACGCACTTGTAGATTTGCGCGTGGGCGAAGGAGCTTGCACAGAAGGCAAGGATCAGCAGCAGTGTTCGCATGGGTCTCGTGACATTGTCTAGGCCGGGGCCGCGCGGTGATGACGCCCGGCACAGCCCGTCGTGATGCAGCCTGAGAAAGGATTAGACCCGATAAAAAAGGGACGGGCAATGCCCGTCCCTTTTCAAATCAGCGCAATCCGGAGATTACAGGCTGTAGTACATGTCGAATTCCACCGGGTGGGTGGTGATGCGCATGCGGTCCACTTCTTCCATCTTCAGGGTGATGTAGGCGTCGATGAAATCGTTGGAGAACACGCCGCCACGGGTCAGGAATTCGCGGTCCTTGTCGAGGTACTCCAGTGCCTGTTCGAGGCTGGTGCACACGGTCGGGATCAGTGCATCCTCTTCCGGCGGCAGGTCGTACAGGTTCTTGTCGGCCGGGTCGCCCGGGTGGATCTTGTTCTGGATGCCGTCCAGACCGGCCATCATCAGTGCGGAGAAGCACAGGTAGGGGTTGGCCAGGGGATCCGGGAAGCGCGATTCGATACGACGACCCTTCGGGTTGGCGACGTATGGAATGCGGATCGAGGCGGAACGGTTGCGGGCCGAGTAGGCCAGCTTGGTCGGCGCTTCGTAGTGCGGCACCAGGCGCTTGTACGAGTTGGTGCCCGGGTTGGTGATGGCATTGAGCGCACGGGCGTGCTTGATGATGCCGCCGATGTAATACAGCGCCAGTTCCGACAGGCCGGCATAGCCGTTGCCCGCGAACAGGTTCTGACCATCCTTCCACAGCGACTGGTGCACGTGCATGCCGGAACCATTGTCACCGACGATGGGCTTGGGCATGAAGGTGGCGGTCTTGCCATACTGATGGGCCACGTTGTGGACGATGTACTTCAGCACCTGGGTCCAGTCGGCACGCTGGGTCAGGGTGCTGAACTTGGTGCCGATCTCGCACTGGCCGGCATTGGCCACTTCGTGGTGGTGCACTTCGACCGGCACGCCGGCCGCTTCGAGCGCCAGACACATCGCCGCCCGGACGTCGTTGAGGCTGTCGACCGGCGGGACCGGGAAGTAGCCGCCCTTGATGCGCGGACGGTGGCCGGTGTTGCCGCCTTCGAACTTGTCGCCGGTAGACCAGGCGGCTTCTTCGGAGATGATCTTGCTGGACACGCCCGACATATCGATCGACCACTCGACCGCGTCGAAGATGAAGAATTCGGGTTCCGGGCCGAAGAAGGCGGTGTCGCCGATGCCGGTGCTCTTCAGATAGGCCTCGGCGCGCTTGGCGATCGAGCGCGGGTCGCGGTCATAGCCCTTGCCGTCGGACGGCTCGATTACGTCGCAGGTCAGTACCAGGGTGGTTTCGTCGAAGAACGGGTCGATGTAGGCCGAGCTCGGCTCCGGCAGCAAGATCATGTCGGAAGCCTGGATCCCCTTCCAGCCGGCGATCGACGAGCCATCGAACGGGTGGCCGTGCTCGAAGTGATCTTCCTCGAATGCGGAGATCGGAAGCCCGACGTGCTGTTCCTTGCCGCGGGTATCGGTGAAGCGCAGGTCCACGAAGCGCACTTCGTTTTCCTGGATCATTTTCATGACATCTTGAGCGTTCATTTTTACTCCTGGTGAGCTGATGCGATGTTTGGAGACGATCGGTCGGATAACGGCCAGACTTCCGTTGCCGCGGATGAAAGCAGTATCCGTGCCACTTAAATTCTGTCCTTGCCACATTGTGCCACAAGGGGCCTTCTCGGTTGTGGGTCAGTGGATTGCACCAATATGGTGCAAAGCGACGCCGGAGCGACCCATCATGGTGCAACTCTGACGAAGTACGAGATCTTCCGATACTGCGGGTGGCATGCGATCCAGTCTGCCGTGCGCCGTTTGAGTGCGTCGAGATCGGCGGGCAGGCTGTCCGGTTCGAAGAAGGCCTCGACTTCGAGGCGTTGTCCAAGGTAGTGCACCTGGATGCGGCTGGGTGGCGGCGCCGCAGCGCCGAGCAAGTCCCGAAGCGCCGCGCTGACCTCGGCGCGCGCGGGAAGTCCTTCCGCCGCGGTCTGTATGGTGGCGTCGTTCTCGGGGTCGATATGGACCAGCACGTCCCTGACCTCGGGGTGTGCGTCCCTGACGCCCAGATAGACGCTATCCGAAATCCGATGGCCTTCCGAGACCGTGATGCGAGGATCCACCTGCACGTGCGCATCGCACAACACCCGGTCGGCACTGCGGCGGGTGCGCAGCTCGTGCAGGCCGATGACTCCCGGGATTTCGGTGATCGTCTTGCGCAAGCGCGCCACGTCTTCCTCCGACAGGCCGGTATCGATCAACTCGCGCACCGCCTTCAAGCCGAGTTTGAGCCCCATGTGCAGGATCAGGAAGCCCACCACGGCCGCGGCCAGCGGTTCCAGAAACGGGTAGCCGGCCAGGCTGCCACCAATCCCGGCGGCCACCACCAGGGACGATGCGGCGTCCGATCTCGCATGCCAGGCGTTTGCCTCGAGCATCGGCGCCTTGAGCCGGCGGCTGGCCCCGAGGGTGTAGCGAAACAGGCTCTCCTTGGCCGCAAGGGTGATCAGCGCCATCGCCAGCGCGGCGGGGTGCACCGGCGGAAGGTCGTGCATGTTCTGCAGCCGCAGGCCGGAGCTCCATAGGAAGCCGAGGCCGACGGCCGCGAGCACGGCACCCAGCAGCAACGTGGTCACGGTTTCGATGCGGCCGTGGCCGTAGGGGTGGTCGCGATCGGCGGGGTCGCCGCCGTGCCGTCCGGCGAGCAGCACCAGCAGGTCGGTCACCAGGTCGGACAGGGTATGGGCCGCATCGGCGACCAGGCTGAAGGCGTTGGCGAACAGGCCGATCACGACCTGGCCGACGGTGAGCAATGCATTGGTGATGATCGCGATCCAGGCAGCGCGCTGGACGCCCTTGCTGCGAGTGGCTTCCGCTGTGTCTTGTGGTACCGCGATGTGCTCGGAGGGGGGCATGTCTATGGCCGGATGGAGGGTATACTCGTGACTTGTTGAATTCTAGCCGGATGCCGTCATGGGAACCCTTTCCGCCTTGCTCGAACTCGCTGGTCAGCGCGCTTCGGAGCTGAAGCTGCCCTACCAGGGCGCGCTCACGCCGGCCGAGGCGTATCAGGTGTGGCGACTGGCGCCGGGCGCGAAGCTGGTCGACGTGCGCACGCGCGCCGAGTGGGACTGGGTGGGGCGGGTACCGAATGCGGTAGAGATCGAATGGCTGGGCTACCCGGCAATGCAGCCCAACCCGAACTTCATCACCCAGTTGCGCCATCAGGTCGATCCCGAGGCGCTGGTGATGTTCATGTGCCGCTCGGGCGCACGCTCGGACGCGGCGGCGCGGGCGGCGATCGCGGCCGGCTATAGTAACTGCTATAACGTCCTCGAAGGTTTCGAGGGTGACAAGGACGCCACCGGCCACCGTAACCGTGTCGGCGGCTGGCGCCATGCCGGCCTGCCGTGGCAGCAAGGCTGACCGCACCAGGCGGATCGCCCGATGGCCGTTTGCAACCCGCGGGCCGGCCGGTGGTCCGAGTTCATTTCCAACCGAGTTTTTCGCCATGCAAGTAGCCACGATCAATTTTGACCGCTTCAATGCGCTGGCCGACACCGAGGCGCAGGAACGCATTCGCGCTGCACGTGCGCGTCTGGGTGAGCGCGCGGTGCTGCTATGCCACCACTACCAGCGCGCGGACGTCTACAAATATGCGGACCTTACCGGCGATTCGCTCAAGCTTGCGCGCCTGGCCTCGCAGACCGATGCCGAGTACATCGTGTTCTGCGGTGTGCATTTCATGGCCGAGGTGGCAGACATTCTGTCCAAGCCGAGCCAGATCGCGATCCTGCCCGATCTCGCCGCCGGCTGCTCGATGGCGGACATGGCCAGTCTGGCCAAGGTCGAACGTTGCTGGCGCGAGCTGGCCGAAGTGCTCGACCGTCCCGACGAACTGATCACCCCCGTGACCTACATCAATTCGGCGGCCGATCTGAAGGCCTTCTGTGGCGAACACGGCGGTATCGTGTGTACCTCGACCAACGCGCCGAAAATCCTCGACTGGGCATTCGCCCGCCGCGAGAAGGTGCTGTTCTTCCCCGATCAGCACCTCGGACGGTGGACCGGGTTCAAGAAGGGCATCCCGCTCGAGCAGATGGTGGTGTGGGATCCCGATCTCGAATACGGTGGCCTGACCCCGGCGCAGATCCGCAACGCGAAAGTGCTGCTGTGGAAGGGGCATTGCTCGGTGCATCAGATGTTCCAGGAGAGCCACATCCGCCGCTGGCGCATGGAACATCCGGACGGGCTGGTGATTTCGCACCCCGAGAGCAACCTTGCGGTTTGCCAGCAATCCGATTACGTCGGTTCGACCGAGTACATCATCAATACCATCAGTGCAGCACCGGCCAACACGCGCTGGCTGGTCGGCACCGAACTCAATCTGGTGAACCGTCTCGCTGAAGAGATGAAGCCGCAGGGCAAGACCGTCCAGTTCATGGCGCCGACCGTGTGCATGTGCTCGACCATGCAGCGCATCGACCCGCAGCATCTGGCATGGACGCTGGAGAATCTCGCCGAAGGGAACGTGGTGAATCAGATCCGGGTGCCGGCGCACGAGGCCGGGCTCGCGCGCATTGCGCTCGACCGTATGTTGGCGGTTTCCTGACTGCCGATATGGGCGGGAGCGTTGCGGCGATGACCCTGCGCATCTGTACCTACAATATCCACAAGGGCTTCTCGCAGTTCAACCGGCGCATGATGGTCCATGAACTGCGCGAGCGCCTGCGTGCGCTCGACGTCGATCTGGTATTCCTGCAGGAAGTGCAGGGCTTGCACCTGGGCCATACCCAGCGCCATGCAGACTGGCCGCAGTGTCCGCAGCACGAATTCCTTGCCGAGGACATGTGGCAGCAGACGGCCTATGGCAGTAATGCGGTCTATGACCATGGGCATCACGGCAATGCCATTCTCAGCCGTCATGCCATCCTCAGTACCGACAATCAGGATGTGTCCGATCACCGTTTCGAGCGTCGTGGCCTGCTGCACTGCGAGGTGTTGCTGCCCGGGGTCGAGCTGCCGATCCATTGCGTGTGCGTGCACCTGGGGCTGATGGCCGGCAGCCGGCGGCGGCAGATGGAGGCGCTGGCCGAGCGCATGGAGCGGCTGGCACCCGGCAATGCACCGCTGATCATTGCCGGCGATTTCAACGACTGGCGAAATCGCGCCGACGATCTGCTCGGGCGGCGACTGGGGCTTACCGAGGCCTTTGCTTCGGGCTGTGCCGAGGGGCGGCCGCCCCGGAGCTTCCCGTGTGCCTTGCCCTTCTTTCGTCTTGATCGCATCTACGTACGCGGCTTCCAGGTGCGCCAGGCGCTGGTCCATTTTGGCCTGCCCTGGTCACGGATCTCCGATCATGCCGCACTGACCGCGGATCTGGAGCTGGTGGTTTGACTGCGCCGGTCGGTGGCAATGCAATCGCATTGCTGGAGAACGGCCTGCAGTATTTTCCGGCCCTGGTGGCAGAGATCGAGGCGGCGAACAGCGAAATCCATCTCGAAACCTATATTTTCGACCCTGATGAAACCGGGCGACGTATTGCGGCCGCGCTCAAGAGTGCCGCCGCGCGCGGGGTTGCGGTACGGCTGTTGGTTGACGGTTTCGGCGGGCGCGCCTTTGTCCGCGGCCTGATGCCGGAACTGGTGGCGGAAGGCGTCGAGGTGCTGATCTATCGACGCGAGTTGCGTGCGCTGTCACTGCGGCGTCACCGCCTGCGGCGGATGCATCGCAAGGTGGCGGTGATCGACGGACGGGTGGCGTTCGTCGGCGGGATCAACATCGTTGATGATTTCGAACAGGGTGGTCCGCCGCACCCGCGTTACGACTATGCGGTACGGGTGGAGGGGCCGTTGCTGGAGCCGATCGTGGCTGCGGTGCATCGCTTGTGGTGGCTGGTCACCTGGGCCGGTCTGCGCCACCGGGTGGCGGCGCCGCTGCCGGAGGCGCCGGGTACCGCGGTGGCGGGCGGCATCCGCGCCGCGTTTCTGATCCGGGACAATCTGCGCCACCGCGCGGAGATCGAGGATGCCTACCTCGATGCGATTGCCGGCGCGCGGCACGAGATCGTGATCGCCAACGCCTACTTTTTCCCCGGTCGCCGGTTTCGTCATGCCTTGCTCGATGCCGCCGCGCGCGGAGTCAGGGTAACGCTGCTGTTGCAGGGCCTGGCCGATCATCCGGTGCAGAAGTACGCGACACGAGCCCTGTATCCGGTACTGTTGGCGGGGGGGATTCGCTTGTTCGAGTATCACCGCAGCATCATGCACGCGAAGGTGGCGGTCGTGGATGGGCGGTGGGCGACCGTAGGGTCGAGCAATATCGATCCGTTCAGTCTGCTGCTGGCACGCGAGGCCAATGTGGCGGTGGTGGATGAAGGGTTTGCCGGGACGCTGGGTGCCAGTCTGGAGGCCGCAATGCGCGACGGCGCGAGCGAGTTGCGCCACGAGCACTGGCAACGTCTGCCGCGCGTACGCAGACTGTTGAGCTGGCTGGCGTACCAGGTCGTGCGGCTGACCATCGGGGTCGCGGGCTACGGGGGCAAGCACTGAGCCTCGGGCGGTGACCGCGTGGATGCCCGGTGCCGGTCACGGTCTCCGGTGCAGTTCGGGGGCGGTGGGAAGCGGCGCGTATCGCTCAGCTGAATTCGGGGGCGATTGCGTGGCGCAGGCGGGGCACGCGGTCGAGTTGCCAGTGAGTCGCGGCCCACGACCAGACTTCGGCGAGGGTGGCGCGTGCGAGTTCCGGTGGAGGGTGCTGGCCCAGGAATGCGAGCGCCGCGACCAGCGCGGTCGCAGGCGGGACCGCGTCGATGGCGCGCGCCAGGGTCTGCTTGGAGAGTTTTTCGGCGCGGACGTTGGTCGCCACCGGCAGATGGGCGTAGTTCGGAGCAGGCGTGCCGAGCAGACGCTGCAGATGAATCTGGCGTGCGGTGGAGTCGAGCAGATCGGCGCCGCGTACGACGTCGGTGATGCCGGCGGCGGCATCGTCCACCACCACGGCAAGCTGGTAGGCGTAGAGACCGTCAGCGCGCAGCACGACGTAATCGCCGACGTCGCGCTCGAGGTCTTCATCCTGCGGCCCCTGGATGGCGTCGTCGAAGCGGATCACGCCTTCAGCGCGGACGCGCCAAGCGCGCGCCTTGCGCCCGGGAGGGAGGCCATTGCGACAGGTGCCGGGGTAGCGCCGCGAGCCGTCACGGGCGAGCGCGGAGTCGGCCATTTCGCGTCGTGTGCAGGCACAGGGGAAGGCGTGGCCGGCACTCCGGAGCCGGTCGAGAGCCGCCGCGTAGGCCTCCGTGCGCCGGCTCTGCCACACCACCTCGCCGTCCCACTCGAAGCCGAGACGGTTTAGGGTGGTGAGGATGGCATCGGCGGCGCCCGGTACGATGCGCGGGGTGTCGACGTCCTCGATCCGCAGCAGCCAGCGGCCATGGTTGGAGCGGGCTTCGAGGTAGCTGCCGACCGCAGCGACGAGCGAGCCGAAATGCAGTGGGCCGCTGGGCGAGGGAGCGAAGCGGCCGATGTAAGCGGCCTCAATACCGCTCATCGGTGGCCTGCGTGCCTGCGTCCACGGGGACATCGATGGCGGGCGGATCCAGATTTTCTTCCAGCGCGGCGAGGGTTCGGGCAGATTTGGCGACCTGCTCCATCGCCCGCCGCAGCAGGCTGGCAAGGCGCAACCAGTCCTGCATGCTGCGAATGTCCATGCGGGCGTGGGCGCCCGCGGTGAGCAGGGCTTCCTTCAGCGTCGCGTAGCGCTCCTCGGCGACCGCAAGCAGGCGCTCGATGCTGCCGACGTGAAACGCGGGCTGGCCGGGCGCGCTCGCCTCGGCGAGTTCCGCGACCGCATTGCGGAAGGCATCCAGTGCCCGCGCCAGCCCGTGCTCGGGCAGACGGCCGAGCGCGGCGCCGAGTTCGCTGGCCAGCCGCGTCGTTTCCAGCGCGTTCTCCTGATATTGCAACGCCCGCAGGTTGCGGGCCAGGGCATCGACCAGCGCCGGTGGCAGGCTGGCGCTGGTGACCTTGCGCGTGTAATTGCCGATCGCCAGCGCAAGCGCGGTGAGCGCGTCGCCATTGCGCGCGATGAGGATGGTGTCGGGTGGCGTATGGACGGCGGCGCGCAGGCAGTTTCCGGCCAGCACGTGGGTGCGGCCGATCTCCATGCGCAACGCGCGCAGGGCGAGATCGGGGATGCTCACCGAGTTCGCATCGAGGTGTTGCGGACGGCCGATTTCCTCGTCTTCGCTGCGGAAGCGGGTGGCGAGAAACTCGAGCAGCGCGCGGCTGGCCGGCACCATCAGGGCGACGCCCAGCAGATTGAATACGGTGTGGAACATCGCCACCATCACCGCAGGGGTCGCGGGCTGTTCCAGCCAGCCGCTGAGCGTCCCCAGCAGGCCGATCAGCAACGGCAGCAGGAGCAGGGCCACGGCGCCGGTGATCAGATTGAAGAATACATGGGCCGCGGCCAGCCGCCGGGCGTTGGCGGTGGCGCCGATCGCCGACAGGATGGCGGTGGAGGTGGTCCCGATGTTGGTGCCGATGACCATCGCGCAGGCCGCTTCGGTGCTGATCAGCCCGGTCTGGGCGGCGGTGATGACGATGGCGATGGCCGCACCCGAGGCCTGCATCAGGATCGTGATCAGGGTGCCGATGGCGACCAGCATGACCCAGCCGAGTACGCCCGGAATGATGAACGGCTGGAGGTCGATGCCGGCGCCGAAGGAGGAGAAGGTGTCCTTGAGGACGTCGATGCCGAGGAACAGCACGCCGAAGCCGGCCAGCGCCTGACCGAGTGCGCGCGGTCGCACCCGTGCGGTGGCCAGCATCAGGACCGCCCCCACGCCGACGAAAGGCAGCGCGAAGGCGTCGATCCTGAAGCTGAAGCCGAGCGCCACGACCAGCCAGGCATTCATCGTGGTGCCGACATTGGAGCCGAACACCACCCACAGCGCGTTCTTCAGCGACAGCAGTCCCGCGTTCACAAAGCCGATGCCGGCGACGGTCACCGCGGTGGATGACTGCACCAGGGCGGTGATCAGAATGCCCGCGCCCAGGCCGCGCAGCGGGGTCGAGGTCCAGTGCTCGAGCAGTTCCGCGAGCGCCCGCCCGGCCGCGACCTTGAGCCCTTCGGTCAGCAGGTACATGCCAAGCAGGAACAGGCCCAGGCCGCCGATCAGGCCGCCGATGGCTTCAAACGAGGAAGGGATCGTGGGTTCCAGGTGAGGCTCCGGCAATGACGCGTGGACGAGTATTACCGATTGTCGGCGAGCGGCAGGCGTGAATGCAAGTGCGCGCGCTGCCGCCGGACGCCAGCGCTGCGGCTGGCGGCTTGCCGGCTCCCGGGCGGGGACTCGCCCGCGATGCGCTCAGGCGAGTGACTTGCGGAAGCGGTTGAGTTCGGTGACGGTGTCGAACTTCTGTTCGAACAGGCTCGACAGGTTGCGCAGGATGCCGCCGACGACGCGCGCCTCGCACTCCTTGTCGAACTTGATCTGGGTGTCGAGCCAATGTTCGAGCCAGTCCGGGTCCGGCACCCGCGACTGCACCGTATCGCGCGGGAAGAACTGCTGCGCCACATGCAGATTGGTCGGGTGCAGGGGCCGCGACGAGCGCGACGAGCTGGCCATCAGCACGCCGAGTTTGGCGAATGCGCGCCGGGCCTCGTCGCCGAAGCGCACGATCGCGCGCTTCATGTACTTGAGGTAGGCGCCACCGTGGCGGGCTTCGTCGCGCGAGATGTAATCGTAGATCCGCTTGATCACCGGTTCGGTGTGCCATTCGCTGGCGCGCCGATACCACTGGGTGAGGCGCAGCTCGCCGCAGAAGTGCAGCATCAGGGTTTCCAGTGGCGGAGCGGGATCGAACTCGAAGCGGACCGCGTGCAGTTCGTCCTCGGTCGGCACCAGTTCGGGGCGGAAGCGGCGCAGGTACTCCATCAGCACCAGCGAATGCTTCTGTTCCTCGTAGAACCAGATCGACATGAAGGCCGCAAAGTCGGAGTCGTCGCGGTTGTCGCGCAGGAACATCTCGGTAGCGGGCAGTGCCGACCACTCGGTGACCGCGTTCATCTTGATCGTCACCGCCTGTTCGTCGGTCAGCAGTGCGCGGTCGAAGTCCGCCCACGGAACGTCCTCGGCCATGTTCCAGCGGGCAGATTCGAGCGCGCGGAAGAGTTCGGGATAGAGCATCGGTGTGTCCCTCCTGGTCGTGCCTGTCGGCCTCTTTCTGCAGTCTGGCAGAACATGCGCCCGGCAGCCATCTATGCCGTGCGTCGACCGCGGTGCCGCTCAGCCCGGGTGGGCCGCGCGCCACTCCTTGAGCGCGGCGACCGTGTCGTCGAGGCTGCGGACCACGCGGATGCCCGGCAGGCGGCGCTGTCTATCCTTGACTGCAGCGCCTCCGGCCCAGATTGCAATGTGTGCGGGCAGCGCCGCACGCAGTTCGGTCAGGCCGTCAACGGCCTGGCGGCCCGGGTAGGCGATGCTGAACGACAGGCCGACGATGTCGAACCCGCCGCTGAGCGCCGCGCCGCGGATGTCCGCCAGTGGCGTGCGGGTACCGAGCGACAGGCAGGATGCACCCTCCGGCACCAGGGTCGCTTCCGCCATCAGCAGGCCGAGGATGTGATGCTCGTCGGGGAAGGTGGTGAGCAGGATGCGCGGATGGCCGCCGGCGATCGCGTTGGCGCCGATCGCGCCGCGCAGCACGTTCTGCACCTGTTCGGTGTAGAGGTGCTCGTCCGCCACGTCGATCTCGCCGCGCATCCATGCCTCGCCCACCGCCTCGTTGAGTGGCGCGATCGTCTCCGCCACGAAGCGTTGCAGGCCCTGCTTCATCAAGGTCTTGTGCAGCCCGGTGACCAGCTCGCCGCTGCGGTGGAGACGGACGAGCTGGAGCAGCGCCTGTTCGCTTTCGTCCTGCTCGGGCCCCAAGGATTTGGCGCGATGCGCCTCGAGAATCGCGTTCAACTCGGCGAGGCTCGATCCGACAATGCGTGCGGGACGCTGGCCAAGATCGAGCAGGCGCCGGATCAGGCGCAGCTTGGCCACCTGCTCCTGCGGATACAGGCGCTCATCGTTGGCGTCCCGGTGTGGGGCCGGGAATCCGTAGCGCCGCTCCCACACGCGCAGGGTGTCCTTGGAAAGCCCGGTATCACGCTCGACCGCGGCAATGCTCAGGGCAGATTCCGTACCGGGGGCACTTTTCATTTTGTCGTGGACAAATCGTTGACAACGTATTTCGTTAGATCTATCTTAGGGTCGTCAAACCGATTTGTCTAGGACAATAATCATGAGCACCATAACTCGGCCAATGTCTTCCGGGATCCTTGCCGTTGCGGTACTTGTCGCTGTGGCGGGGGGCTCGTTCGGCGCTCCGGTCGAACGCACGGGGTCTTCGGCTGGATCTGTGGAACGGCGGGCCGAATCCATAGTTGTCGTGGACAAATATCCTGAAAGCAGGCTCGAGCTGATGCTGTTCATCCACCGCGCCGGCCTGCAGCGCGGCCCGGGCGGACGGGATGCGTCCGATCTAAGCGCGCGCGCGGTCGAATCCGCGGTCATCGGGTCGATAGACTTGCACGCTGCCCATGCCCTGAACCAGGGCGAACGCGCGCCGGAGCACATTCATGCGCATGGGTGAAATCGAGGGCGTCGTCACCGGCGGCGGGCGCCGCATCGCGGTGGTGGGGGGCGGGATCGCGGGCCTGGGCACGGCCTGGCTGCTCGGCCGGCGTGACCGGGTGACCCTGTATGACGCGGGCAGGCATATCGGCGGACACACCAACACCATCGAGGTGACCGTCGACCGCGTCACCCACCCGGTCGATACCGGCTTCCTGGTGTTCAATCGGCGGACCTATCCGAACCTGTGCGCGCTGTTCGAGCACCTCGACGTCGACGTGGTCGAGAGCGAGATGTCCTTCGGTGTAAGTCTGGAATCACCTGCAATCGAATGGGCCGGGTCGGACTTCGGTTCCGTTTTCGCCCAGCGCAGCAACCTCGTGCGCCCGGCCTTTCTCGGCATGTTGCGCGACATCATGCGCTTCAACCGCGAAACCACCCGGATGGCGGCGGAGTACAGCGTGCCCGACCTGGGGCTGGGCGAATACCTCGCCCGCGAGCGCTATGGAGATGCTTTTCGCAACTGGTATCTGGTGCCGATGGCGGCCGCGATCTGGTCGTGTCCGACCCGCAGCATGCTGGCCTATCCGCTGACGACCTTCGTCCGCTTCTGTCACAACCATGGTCTGCTGCAGGTTCGTGACCGGCCGCAGTGGCTCACCGTGCGCGGCGGCGGGCGCAGCTACGTGCGCAAGATCACCGCCGCGCTCGACGATGTCCGGGGGAACGCGCCGGTATCTCGGGTGGACCGCGACCCCGACCGGGTGTGGATTCATTCGCGCACTGGGGCCGAGCGCTTCGATGAGGTGGTCTTCGCCTGTCACAGCGACCAGACCCTGGCACTGCTCGGGCCGAGTGCGACCGTGGACGAGCGGCGCATCCTGGGCGCAGTGCGCTATCAGGCCAACACCGCCGTCGTACACACCGACACCGCGCTGCTGCCGCAGCGCCGCCGGGTGTGGTCGGCATGGAACTATCTGGCCGGCGCCGGCCAGGCCGACGACCGGCCGGTTTCGGTCAGCTATCTGATCAACCGCTTGCAGCCGCTGCCGTTCAATACGCCGCTTGTGGTTTCGCTCAACCCCTTCCGTGCGCCGCAGCCGGACAAGATCCTGCGCACCATTCACTATGCGCATCCGGTATTCGATCAGGCGGCGATTGATGCGCAGGCTGCGCTGCCCACGATCCAGGGCCGTAACCGGAGCTGGTTCGCCGGGGCCTGGACCGGCTACGGTTTTCACGAGGATGGGCTCAAGTCGGCGGTGACCGTGGCCGCAGCGCTGGGCGCCAGCATCCCGTGGCACGCACCGGCGTTTGCGCCGGCCGCCGGAGTGCGGGCATGACCCGGGCGGAGCGGACGGCGGTGCCAGGCGCCCTCGATGCGGCCGTCTGTTTCGGTGCCGTGGTGCACGAGCGCCACACCCGGGCGCACAACCGGTTCGTGTATCCGACCGCCTTCCTGCGCCTGCCGCTGGGCCGGATCGATCGACTTCGGGTGCCGCTGCTCGGCATCGAGCGGCGCAACGTGTTCTCCGTGGTGGCGCGCGACCATGGGCAACGGGACGGCTCGCCGCTGCTGCCATGGTTGGGCGACGTGCTCGGGCACCATGGATTGAGCACGGTGTGCGACGGTGAGGTCGTGCTCCATACGATGCCGCGCATCTTCGGTTTCGTGTTCAATCCGGTCAGTTTCTGGCTGTGCCATGACGCCGCGGGTCGGCTCAGGGTGGTGTTGGCCGAGGTCAACAACACCTTCGGCGAACACCACAACTACCTCGTTCGCCACCCCGATGTTCGCCCGATCGAAGCCGGCGACGAGCTGCGCGCGACCAAGGTGTTCCATGTCTCGCCCTTCTTCCCGGTACGCGGTGAATACCGCTTCCGCTTCGAGCGGCGCGGTCCGGTGCATGCGGTGGCCATCGACTACTGGGATGGGGGCGAACGCCAGCTCAGCACCCGGGTGGCCGGACGTGCCGAGGCACTGAGCGGCCGGGCGATGGGCAAATGGCTGCTGCGCTATCCCTTCATGACCGTGGGCGTCGTTGCCCGTATCCACTGGCAGGCCCTGCGCCTTGCGCTCAGACGGGTGAGCATTCACCGCAAGCCTGTGCCGCCGATCGAGGAGACCTCCTGATGACTGCCGTCGACCACGCCCTGCGTCCCCTTGCCCTGGGCAAGCTCGCCCACCTGCCGCGCCCGACCCGGCTGGCGCTGGAGATGCTCGATCGCCTCGAGGGCGGCGCGCTCGCGCTCGAGCTGCCCGACAATCTGCACCTGCGTGCCGGTCACGGCCCGCTCGTCGCCCACCTCCGGGTGCGTGACCATGCGCTGTTCGGTGAAACGCTGGCGCGCGGCGACATCGGCTTCGCCGAGAGCTACATGGATGGGCAATGGGACACCGAAGACCTCACCGGCCTGCTCACGCTGCTGGCGCGCAATCGCGCGCAGTTGCAAAGCGCGGTCCATGGCCGTGTGCTCCGCCTGCTCGGTCACCGCGTGGCGCACATGCTGCGGGCGAATACGCGCAGCGGCTCGAAGCGCAACATCGAGGCCCACTACGATCTCGGTAACGACTTCTACCGCCTGTGGCTCGACCCGAGCATGACCTATTCGGCGGCCGTGTTCGAGCATCCGGACGAGGCGCTCGAGGTGGCGCAGCGGCGCAAGTATCGTCGCATCCTGCATCAGCTGGACGCCCGACCGGGGCAGGTCATCCTCGAGATCGGCTGCGGCTGGGGCGGTTTTGCCGAAGTGGCGGCGACCGAGTTCGGCTGCCGGGTGCTGTGCCTCACGCTGTCGCCGGCGCAGCTGGAGTACGCGCGCGACCGTGCCGAACGCGCCGGCGTTGCCGACCGGGTGCAGTTCGAGCTGTGCGACTACCGCGACGTGAACGGACGGTACGACCACGTGGTGTCGATCGAGATGATCGAGGCGGTCGGCGAGCGCTTCTGGCCGACCTACTTCGGCCAGCTGGCGGCGCTGCTCAAGCCGGGCGGACGCTGCGTGGTGCAGGCGATCACGATCGCCGAACGCCTGTTCTCGCGCTACCGGCGCGGCACCGACTTCATCCAGCGCCATATCTTCCCGGGGGGCATGTTGCCGAGCCCGACGGTGGTGCGGCAGCAGGCTGCGCGGGCCGGGCTGGCGGTCGCGGACGACTTCCGTTTCGGCCCCGACTATGGCCGCACCCTGGGGTGCTGGCATCGGGCGTTCGACGCCCGCCTCGTCGACGTGAGGGCACTGGGCTTTCCCGAACGCTTCGTGCGCATGTGGCGCTTCTACCTAGCGTATTGCGAGGCCGGGTTCAACGCCGGTGACATCGACGTGCACCACTACACCCTTGCCCATGTCGATGTGGCGGAGCGCTGAGCCGTGGTCAAGCTGGCGGTCGTGGCGCTGTGCGGGCTGCTCCAGGCGTGGGGCGGGGTGGCGGGCGCAGTGTCGCTGCCGCCGGAGATACAGGCAGCGACTGCCGGAGCGGGGGGCCACTTTCGCCAGCTCGGCAGCGGCGAGATGCGCTGGTTCGGGCTCAAGATCTACGACGCGGCGCTGTGGGTGCCAGCCGGATCCGCCTGGTCGGCGGATGCAGCCTTTGCGCTCGCCATCCGCTATGCGCGCAACATCGCCGGTGAGCAGTTGGTCGACAGCAGCATCGACGAGATCCGCAGGCTGGGTTTCGGTGACGAGGTCCGGCTCACGCATTGGCGCAGCGAGCTGACCCGGGCGCTGCCGTCGGTGGCGCCCGGTGACGTGCTGGTCGGCGCGCGCATTCCCGGCGCGGGCGCGCGCTTCTGGCACGACGGCCGCCCGACCGCCGAGCTGACCGATCCGGACCTCGCCCGCGCCTTCTTCGCGATCTGGCTCGACATCCGGACGCGCGAACCTGCGCTGCGTGCCCGTCTGCTGGACGAACGACGGGAACCACGATGAGCGCCGCCGACCCGAGTTTCGGCCGTGCAGGGATCGTCGCCTATGGCGCGCTCGGACTTCCGCTCGCCTTCGCTGCGCTTCCCATCTACGTGCATGTGCCGCGCCTCTATGCCGAGACGCTCGGGCTGTCGCTCGCCACCGTCGGTTTGGTGCTGCTGGCGGTGCGCATCTTCGACGCGGTCACCGATCCGCTGATCGGCTGGGTCAGCGACCACCTGAACGGTCGCCGCGGGTTGGTACTGGTGGCGCTGCCGGTGCTCGGGCTGGGGATGGTCGGATTGCTCGCCCCGCCGCACGGCGCGGGCGCGCTGTGGCTGGCGGTGCTGCTCAGCCTGGTCTCGTTGGCCTACTCGATGGCGACCATCGCCTACAACGCGTGGGGGGCGGAGGTGGCGCCGAGTTGCGACCTGCGTACCCGGGTGGTGGCCAGTCGCGAAGGCTTCGCCCTGTTCGGCGTGATCCTGGCGGCGGCACTGCCCGGCGTACTGGCCGGGGACGGCGGCGATGCGGAGGGTCTGGCGCGGATGGGGTGGGCATTCGTTCCGCTGCTGCTGCTCTTTTCCGGGTGGACCTTGCTCGCCGCGCCGGCGCCGGCGCGGGGCGCCCACGCACGACAGCCGTTGTGGCAAGGCCTCGCCGCGGCGCTGGTGTGCCCTCCGTTTGTCCGCCTGCTGGCGGTGTTTGCCGCCAATGGCATCGCTGCGGCGATTCCGTCGGCGACGGTACTGTTCTTCGTTGCCGACGTGTTGCAAACACCCCGCCTCGCCGGGTTGTTCCTGGTGATCTACTTCCTCGGCGCCGCGGCCAGCCTGCCGCTGTGGGCCGCCCTGTCACGGCGTATCGGCAAGCTGCGCGCCTGGTTGCTGGGCATGGCGCTTGCGCTGCTGGTGTTCGTGTGGGCGGCCCTGCTCGGGGCCGGCGAGATCGGCGCCTATGCGGCGATCTGCGTGCTGTCCGGGGTGGCGCTGGGCGCCGACCTTGCGCTGCCGCCCTCGTTGCTGGCCGATCTGCTGGCCTGCGAGGCCAGGCCGGGCGAGGCGCGGGCCGGGGCCTGGTTCGGCTGGTGGAACTTCGTCACCAAGGCCAACCTCGCACTCGCGGCCGGACTCGCCTTGCCCTTGCTCGGCTGGCTCGGCTACGCGCCGGGCGGGCGCAGTGCCGAAGCCCTGTGGGCGCTGACGATCGTCTACGCGCTGCTACCGGTGGCCCTCAAGCTCGGTGCCATCGCCCTGCTGTGGCGGTGGCGCGACGCCATTGAACCGCATTCCCCGAACGGAGAACGATCATGCTGAAGAAACTGTGCCTGTTGCTCGCTGGCGCGCTGAGTCTGGCAGGGTGCGCGTCGATCGATGCGGAAAAGTACCGCAACCAGACGCCGCTGCTCGATCTGCGCGAGTACTTCAACGGCACGCTCGACGCCCACGGCATTTTCCAGGACCGGTCGGGTGAAGTGATCAGGCGTTTTCATGTGTTGATCGACGCCAGCTGGAAGGGCGAAGTGGGCACCCTGGACGAACGCTTCACCTATGCCGACGGCAGCACCCAGCGTCGGGTGTGGACGATTACCCGCAGCGCTGAAGGTCGCTATACCGGCACTGCGGACGACGTGGTCGGCGAGGCTCGCGGCGAGGTCGCGGGCAATGCCCTGCGCTGGCGTTACGTGCTGGCGCTGCCGGTCGATGGCAAGGTGCACCACGTCGATTTCGACGACTGGATGTTCCTGATCGACGACAAGGTCATGCTCAACCGGTCGGCGATGAGCAAGTGGGGCCTCCACCTCGGCGACGTGACGCTGTCGTTCTACAAGCGGAGCCGCTGATGGCCCTGTTCTCTGCGCTCAATCCGCCCATCGGGGACTGGCGCGGTCGGCGCGTGTGGCTGGTCGGGGCTTCGACCGGCATCGGTGCAGCGCTGGCGCGCAAGCTGGCCGCGCGCGGTGCGCGACTGGCACTGTCGGCGCGCACGCGCGACCGGCTGGAGGCGCTCGCCGCCGAGTGCGGTGGCGCGCTCGTCGCCGCGATGGACATGCTCCGTCCGGGCGATTTCGTGCGCGAGCGCGACCGCTTGCTCGACCTGTGGGGCGGCATCGACCTGGTGGTCCTCAACGCCGGCACCTATCGTCCGCTGCGAGCCTGGGAGCTGACCCCTCAGACCATACGCGAAACCATCGAGCCCAATCTGCTCGGGGTGATGGATGGCGTCGCCGCGGTGGTGCCAGGCATGCTGCAGCAGGGGCATGGCGCGATCGCGATCGTCGCTTCGGTAGCGGGTTATGGCGGGCTGCCGATGGCCGCCGCCTACGGCCCGTCCAAGGCGGCGCTGATCAACCTTGCCGAAGTCCTGCACATCGACCTCGCGCCGCGCGGGCTGGGCGTCTTTCTGATCTGTCCGGGCTTCGTCGCCACGCCGCTGACGGCGCGCAACGACTTTCGCATGCCGGCCCTGATCAGCGCCGACGAGGCCGCCGACGAAATCCTGGCCGGCATGGAGAAGGGCGCCTTCGAGATCCATTTTCCGAAGCGTTTCACCCGCTTCGTCAAGCTCTTGCAGTGGCTGCCGCGGCGCTGCTATTTTCCGCTCGTCCGGTGGGCGGCGGGGCGGTGATGGACCGTCTCGACGCCTCCGCCGCCGCGGCCAGTCTTGCGCACTTCTTTGCGACCCTCACCCCGCGCTCACTGACCGGGATCGACGCATTCTATGCGGAGCAAGCGCGCTTCAAGGATCCGTTCAACGAGGTCACCGGGCGGTCCGCGATCATCCGCATCTTCGAACACATGTTTGCCTCCGTCGATGCCCCGCGTTTTGTCGTCATCACGCGCATCGCCCAAGGGCGGCAGGCCATGTTGGGATGGAATTTCCATCTGCGGCTTCGCGGCAGGATGATCGTCATTCGCGGGGTGAGCCATGTGTGCTTCGATGACGACTGGAAGGTCGAGATGCACCGCGATTACTGGGACGCCGCGGAGGAGTTGTATGCCAGATTGGCAGTCGTTGGCGGGCTGATGCGCCTGTTGCGGCGGAAACTCTCGGCCCCGATCCCCTGAAATTCATCATGCTGTGCTGCACCAAAGCAGTCTGCGGGAAAACCCGCAACATGCGTGCAGAAACCGCTGTATGGCTGCTCGTTAGCATCTATTGCGATGCAGCATGTTGATCTTTGTCAAAGATTCATGTTGCGACGGTGATTTTTGCTGTGGCACCATCGATCCACCTGCTCATTGTGTTCTTGCTGGGGGTCGACATGGGTTTTAGCGGTCGTATTGCAGGATTTTTGCTCATTCTCGGCTACGCGACCGGTGCGATCGCCCAGGATGCGCCCAGCCGCTACAACCTTCAGCAGCCGGTCACCCGGATCGCATCAGAGATCTACGGCATGCATACGCTGATGCTGCTCATCTGCCTGGTGATCTTCGTCGGGGTATTCGGCGTGATGTTCTGGTCGGTGTTTCGCCACCGCAAGTCACGCGGCGCGGTCGCGGCCAATTTTCATGAGAATACGGCCGTCGAAATCGCCTGGACGGTGATTCCGGTCCTGATCCTGCTCGGCATGGCGTGGCCGGCGACCAAGACCGTGATCGCGATGAAGGACACCAGCAACCCCGATATCACGATCAAGGCGACCGGTTATCAGTGGAAGTGGGGTTACGACTACCTGCAGGGCGAAGGCGAGGGGGTCCGTTTCCTGTCGAACGCGTCTACGCCCCAGGATCAGATCGTGGGCGCAGCGGTCAAGGGGGAAGCCTATCTGCTCGAGGTGGACAATCCCATGGTGGTGCCGGTCGGCAAGAAGATTCGGGTGCTGACCACGGCCGCGGACGTGATCCACTCGTGGTGGGTGCCGGCGTTCGGGGTCAAGCAGGATGCAATTCCGGGCTTCATTCGCGACACCTGGTTCCAGGCCGACACCGAAGGCATCTATCGCGGCAACTGTGCCGAGTTGTGTGGCAAGGATCATGGATTCATGCCGATCGAGGTGCATGTGGTGTCGGCCGAGAAATACACCGCGTGGGTTGCCGCGCAGCAGCAGCTCACCGCAACCGCGGCCGCCGATGACGTCCGCGAATGGGCTCTGCCGGAAATGATCGAGCGCGGGCAGAAGGTCTTTGCAGCCAATTGCGCGGCATGCCATCAGGCCGACGGCAAGGGCTTGCCGCCTGCGTTCCCGCCCCTCGATGGTTCTCCGGTGGTGACCGGCGATCAGGCCGCACAGATCGCGCTCGTCCTGAACGGCAAGCCCGGCACCGCGATGGCGGCATTTGGCGGGCAGTTGTCCGACACCGATCTGGCCGCCGTCATCACCTATACCCGCAACAGCTGGAGCAACAGCTCGGGCAAGGTCGTCCAGCCGGCCGATGTGGCGTCCGCCCGCAAGGGTTGAAGCGAAGGGCGCTCCGAGCGCCTTTTTTCGATGTTGTCGGGGCGGCTTTGCCCCACATGGAAAGATCCTGTCGCCTGACTCGCGACAAATGGAGGCGTGCGTATGACCACCCTGTCCCACGATCCGATCGGTGCCCACGCCCCGCACGGCCATGCCCACGGTCCCACCGGCCTGATGCGCTGGATCACCACCACGAATCACAAGGACATCGGTACGATGTACCTGATCTTCAGCTTCATCATGTTCCTCTCCGGGGGGGTGATGGCGCTGACGATCCGGACCGAGCTGTTCCAGCCCGGCCTGCAGGTGGTCGAGCCCGAATTCTTCAACCAGCTCACCACCATGCATGGGCTGGTGATGGTGTTCGGCGCGATCATGCCGGCCTTCGTCGGCTTCGCCAACTGGATGATTCCGCTGATGATCGGGGCCAGCGACATGGCCTTCGCGCGGATGAACAACTGGAGCTTCTGGCTGCTGCCACCGGCCGCCATCTTGCTGCTCGGTTCGTTCTTCGTGCCCGGTGGCGCCACCGCAGCTGGATGGACGCTGTATGCGCCGCTGTCGGTACAGATGGGCATGGGCATGGATCTGGCGATCTTCGCCATCCATATCATGGGGATCAGCTCGATCATGGGGGCGATCAATATCGTCGTCACCATCCTCAACATGCGCGCGCCAGGCATGGGCATGATGAAGATGCCATTGTTCTGCTGGACGTGGCTGATCACCGCCTACCTGCTGATCGCAGTGATGCCGGTGCTGGCCGGGGCGGTGACCATGATCCTGACCGACCGCCATTTCGGCACCAGCTTCTTCAACGCCGCGGGCGGCGGTGACCCGGTGATGTTCCAGCACATTTTCTGGTTTTTCGGGCATCCGGAGGTCTACATCATGATCCTCCCGGCCTTCGGCATCGTCAGCCAGATCATCCCGACCTTCGCGCGCAAGCCGCTGTTCGGCTACGCCTCGATGGTGTACGCGACTTCGTCGATCGCGATCCTGTCGTTCGCGGTGTGGGCGCACCATATGTTCACCACCGGCATGCCGGCCGTGGGCCAGCTGTTCTTCATGTACGCGACCATGCTGATTGCGGTACCGACCGGAGTGAAAGTATTCAACTGGGTGGCGACGATGTGGCGCGGTTCACTCAGCTTCGAGTCACCGATGCTGTGGGCGACCGGCTTCATCTTCGTGTTCACCATGGGAGGCTTCACCGGCCTGATCTGCGCGATCGCGCCGATCGACATCCAGATCCAGGACACCTATTACGTGGTCGCCCACTTCCACTACGTGCTGGTGGCGGGTTCGCTGTTCGCGCTCTTTGCCGGGGCGTATTACTGGCTGCCGAAATGGACCGGCCACATGCCGAACGAATTCCTCGGCAAGCTCCACTTCTGGAGTTCGATGGTGTTCTTCAACATCACCTTCTTCCCGATGCACTTCCTCGGCCTCGCCGGCATGCCGCGGCGGATTCCGGACTACGCGCTCCAGTTTGCCGACTTCAATGCGCTTGCCACGATCGGCGCGTTCGGCTTCGGCCTGTCGCAGCTGATCTTCCTGGTGGTGGCGGTGAAATGTGTTCGCGGCGGCGAGAAGGCGGCGGCGCAATCGTGGGAAGGGGCCGAAGGGCTGGAATGGACCGTGCCCTCGCCGGCACCGCATCACACCTTCCAGGATGCGCCGGTTTTCCACGAAACGCCGGCTTTCCACGAGGCGCCGGCTTTCCGGGAGGCGCCCGCTTTCAAGGGCTAGCAGGATGGGGCGGAGCGCGGAGTCGGCAGAGGTAGGCTCCGTTCCCTGCCCCCTCTGCCGACCGGCAATGGGCAACAGTGGATGAGGCGATGACCCGAAACGATCGGCGTGGCGCAAATATCAGGACAGGTCTGATCCTGGCCGCGGTGGCGCTCGTATTCTTTTTCATCATCATCGCCAAGTACAAGGTGTTCGGCCAATGAGCGGCACACCTGATCGCAATCGCCGGAGCGCCCGGATCGCCGCCGACAATCGTCGCTTGCTGCTGCGGCTGGGCATTTCCGCGGTGGTGATGTTCGGCTTCGGATTCTTGCTGGTGCCTTTCTACGAAAAGATCTGCGAAGTGACCGGGATCAATAACCTGTTGCAGCCCGACCTCGCCGCGGTGGCAAACACCCAGGTGGACAGCTCGCGCACCGTGCTCGTGCAGTTCGACGCCAACCTGCACGATCTGCCATGGAACTTCCATCCGCTGCAGCGTTCGGTCAGCGTGCATCCGGGCGAACTGGTCCATATCGCCTACGAGGTCGTCAACACCCGTGCCGAACCGATTACCGGGCAGGCAGTGCCGAGTTACGGGCCGCTGGTCGCTGGCAAGTATTTCCGCAAGCTGGACTGCTTCTGCTTCACCCAGCAGACCCTGGCGGCCGGCGAGCGCCGGACCATGCCGCTGGTCTTCGTGCTCGATCCGGATCTGCCCGCCGAGGTCACGACGATCACGCTGTCCTACACGTTCTTCGAGATCCAGGGGCGGCGCGCCGCGACCGCCGCGGGAGCCGACGGATCATGAGCGGTGATCGACCGCGAGCGGGATTTCTGGCGACGCTGAAGGCGGTGTTGTGGTCCTTCGTCGGCATACGCAAGCGCAAGGATTATCAGGACGATGCCACTTCGCTCGATCCGAAGGCGGTGATTGTCGCAGGGGTGCTGGGTGGCTTGATCTTCGTGCTCACCATCGTGGCGGTGGTGAATTGGGTGGTGGGCTAGATGAACACAAGGGGGATGCAGCGATGAGCGAAGCACTGGGACGCTATTTCGTACCGGAACCGTCGACCTATCCGATCTTCGGTTCGGCCGCGTTGCTGTTGTTCGGCTCCGGCGCGGCACTGTGGCTGAACAAGGTCGGCGCCGGGCCATGGATGTTCTTCGGCGGGATCGCGATCCTGATCTACATGCTGTTCGGCTGGTTCGGCCAGGTGGTGCGCGAGTCGGAAGGCGGACTGTACGGCAAGCAGGTGGACAGGGCCTTTCGCTGGTCGATGGGCTGGTTCATCTTCTCCGAGGTGATGTTCTTCGCCGCCTTCTTCGGGGTGCTGTTTTACGTCCGCGTACTGGCGGTGCCCTGGCTGTCGTCGGGGGACAACGAGGCGCTGCTGTGGCAGGGCTTCACCGGCGCCTGGCCCAGCGCCGGCCCGAGGGTGGACGACACCTTCACGCCGATGGGCGCATGGGGTATTCCGGCCCTCAACACCCTGATCCTGCTCAGCTCGGGAGCGACGCTGACCTGGGCCCACTACGGGCTGCTCAAGGGCAACCGGACCCAGCTCAAGCTCGGCCTGCTCGCGACCATCCTGCTCGGCGCCACCTTCATCGGGTTTCAGGCCTACGAGTACATCCACGCCTATGGCGAACTCAATCTTCGGCTCGACAGCGGGATCTACGGTTCCACCTTCTATCTGCTCACCGGCTTTCACGGGCTGCACGTGACGGTCGGTGCGATCATGCTGACGGTGATGCTGTTCCGCTCGATGGCGGGCCACTTCACCGCCGACAGCCACTTCGGGTTCGAGGCCGCGGCCTGGTACTGGCACTTCGTCGACGTGGTGTGGCTGTTCCTCTTCGTCGTGGTCTATTGGTTATGAATCGGTCGGCCGGGGACCGCGCGATCCATGCCTGATCAGAGCTTGCCGTCGATGAGGCCGCTGGCGAATCCGGCCATCAGCAGGATGAACAGCGCGATCGACAACCCGACCCGGATTGCGAGCGCGCGTGCGGTGCGGGTGCCGCTGCCCTTTTCGCGCAGGAGCGAGGACAGTGCGGCGCCGAGGCTGGCAACAATCAGTACGAGAAACACGATTACGACGATGCGCATGTCCGGACTCCGGGCGGGCGATGGGGTGACGCCCGTATTCTTCCCTGAATCGGTCCGGCTGTCCGCTGTTTTTGCCGTGGGTGGGCCGTGAGACGGGAGGTGCTCGCGTTTGTTCCGCTGGCGGCCGGCCTGCTGGTGTTCGTGGTCACACTGCAACTGGGCAACTGGCAGACCCGGCGAGCGGACGAGAAGATCGGGATTCAGGCCCGGATCGAGGCGTTGGCGCAGACTGCGCCGCTCACACTGCGAGCGGATGCCGCGGCACTGCCCGAATGGCAGCCGCTGCAGCTGGCGGGGCGGTGGCAGGCGCAGGCGACTCGCCTGATCGATAACCGGACTTACCAGGGCCGGGCGGGGTACCACGTACTGACGCCGTTGTTGCTCGACGATGGCTCCGGTGCGGTGCTGGTGAACCGGGGGTGGGTCGCCGCGGGCGACCGACGCAGCCTGCCGGTGGTGCCGACGCCGACTGGCGTGCATCGCGTCGATGGCTGGTTGCGGCACCCGGAAGCGGCGCCGTTCATGCTGGCGGCGGAAATGGCGGAGCTGTCGGCACCGGTATGGCAGCATGCCGACCCGGTACGTCACCGCCAGCTTGTTGCCCCCGTGCACCTCGCCGGCTGGGTGTTGCAGCAGACATCGGCGGCGGCCGACGGGCTGATCCGTGACTGGCCGCTGCCGGCCGCGGGTGCCGATCGCCACCGCGGCTACGCATTCCAGTGGTACGCCCTTGCCTGCCTCGCTGCCGGATTGAGCATCTGGTCGCTGTGGCGACTGTTTTTTCGGAGACGTCATGACGACCGTGCTTGTCGATTCATCCGTGGCTGAGGCGGCCACCACCAGCCGCAGTGCGGACCGCCGCCGGGGCCGCCGCACCCTGCTGCTGCTGGCGTTTGTATGCGTGCTGCCGGTGGTCGCTTCCTACCTCACCTTCTATGTCTGGCCGCCGCAGGGGCGGGTCAATCATGGTGAGCTGGTCACGCCGGTGGCGCTGCCTGCCTCGACCCTGGCCAGCGCCGGCGGGCAGGCGGTGCTCGTCCGGACCGAACTCGAGGGGCGCTGGACCCTGCTGCTGGTGGCGGCGGCCGACTGCGATGCGGCCTGTGAGCGTGCGCTCTACGTGTCGCGTCAGGCCCGGCTGGCGCAGGCGAAGGAGATGGAGCGCGTGGGGCGGGTCTGGCTGGTGACCGGGGCGGCCGATCCGACGCCCGGACAGTTGGCACGGCACGAGGACCTGCGTCTGGCGCGGGCTGGTGCGGACTGGCTCGCCGTACTGCCGTCGCCCGCGCCCGGATCGATCTGGCTGGTCGATCCGCTGGGCAACGTGATGATGCGTTTTGCCGACGAAGCCGATACCACCGGTGCGGCGCGCGATGTGACCAAGGATCTGCAGCGCCTGCTGAAGTACTCGGCGCTCGGGCGCGGAGTCCGCGAATGAAGCTTTATTGCCGGCTGATCGTGCTTGCACTGGTGCTCACCGCGGTCGTCGTGGTGTTCGGCGCCTATGTGCGTCTGGCCGATGCCGGTCTGGGGTGCCCGGACTGGCCGGGCTGCTACGGCCAGTTGAGTCCGCATCACGCAAGCGGAGACATTCTCGGCGCGCAGGCGGCAGATCCCCACGGCCCGGTGAGTCTGCCCAAGGCCTGGAAGGAGATGATCCACCGTTACCTGGCCGCCAGTCTCGGCCTGCTGATCATCGGCATCACGGTGCTCGCCTGGCGGCTGCGTGCGCACCGCGGCAGCGCACCCGGTGTCGCGACGCTGCTGGTCGGGGTGGTGATATTCCAGGGGCTGCTGGGCAAATGGACGGTGACACTGCTGCTCAAGCCCGCCATGGTCACCGCCCATCTACTCGGCGGCTTGACCACCCTGGCCTTGCTCGCCTGGCTGGCGGCACGTGCGGCTGGCGTGCCGCGCGCGCCCGCGTCCGGACGGCTGGCGTGGGCGGCGCGGATCGGGCTGGCGCTGCTGGTGGTGCAGATTGCGCTCGGCGGCTGGACCAGCACCAACTATGCAGCCCTCGCGTGCACCGACTTCCCCGCCTGTCATGGCAGCTGGTGGCCGTCCGCCGACTACGCCAACGCCTTTCATGTGGTGCGTGAACTCGGGATGACTGCCGAGGGCGAACTGCTGTCGATCGCTGCGCTGACCGCCATCCACTGGTCGCACCGGGTCGGCGCGGTGGTCGCCGGCGGCTTCCTGTTGATGCTCGGCTCGGTGCTGATGCGGCGGGCGCCGACCGCAGGTGCAGGGCTGGGCCTGGTCGCGGCCGTGGTGCTGCAGATCGGCCTGGGTGTCGCCAATGTGCTGCTGTCACTGCCCTTGGCGCTGGCTGCGGCGCATAACGCCGGTGCAGCCCTGCTGGTCGGGATGATGGTGTGGATCAATTACCGGCTGTCGGCCCGAAGCTTGTCGGCGTCGTCGTTTGCGACCTCGGGAATGGGCAGGGCGGCGGGCTTTCCGGCACGCGGCCGGGGTTGAATCATGTACTCACAGGAAGGAGTATCTCCATGAAAGCCCTCGCGTTCGCTCAGGTCTCCGCCAGTCGCCGCCTGCACGCCTTCTACGTACTCACCAAGCCGCGGGTGAATGCGCTGATCGTCTTCTGTGCGGTGATCGGGATGTTCCTTGCCGTGCCCGCGGGGCTGCCCGCGGCGGCGACCGTGATTGCCGCGACCATCGGCATCGGCTGCGTGGCCGCTGCGGCTGCAGCAATGAACTGTCTGATCGAGCAGGGCATCGATGCCCGCATGGCGCGGACCCGCGGTCGCCCTCTGCCGCGCGGAGAGCTCGCGCCGGTCGAGGTCGCCGGCTTTGCCGCGGTGCTCGGCGGGTGTGGTCTGCTGATCCTTCACCAGGCGGTGAATCCGCTGACCATGTGGCTGACGCTGGCAACCTTTGTCGGCTATGCGGTGATCTACACCATCTTCCTCAAGCCGCGCACCCCCCAGAACATCGTCATCGGCGGTGCCTCGGGCGCGATGCCGCCGGTGCTGGGCTGGGCTGCGGTCACCGGCGAGGTGAGCGCCGACGCGTTGCTGCTGTTCCTGATCATTTTCGCGTGGACCCCGCCGCATTTCTGGGCGTTGGCCTTGTATCGCACTGCCGACTACGCCCGTGCCGGGCTGCCGATGCTGCCGGTCACCCATGGCTCCGAATACACCCGGCTGTCGGTCCTGCTCTACACCCTGATCCTGTTCGGGGTGACCCTGCTGCCCTTCGCCACCCAGATGAGCGGGCTGATCTATCTCGGCGCGGCAGTGGTGCTGGGAGCGCGCTTCATCCACTACGCCTGGCGGCTGTACCGGGACTACAGCGATGCGCTCGCACGCCGGACTTTCCGCTTCTCCATCCTGTATCTATCATTGCTGTTCGCCGCCTTGCTGGCCGACCACTACCTGCGTTTCTGACCTGGACGAAATTCCCCGCCTGATGCTGCGTTCCCTGCTCCTTGTGGCGGCCGTATTTCTGGCCGCCGCCTGCTCCGACCCCCCGCCGTCGTTTCGTGCCACCGACATCACCGGCGCCGACTATGGCAAGACACTCGCTGTGGACGACCACACCGGCAAGCGGCGCACCCTCGCGGATTTTCACGGCAAGGTAGTGACGATCTTCTTCGGCTACACCCAGTGTCCCGACGTATGCCCGACCAGTCTGTCTACGATGAGCGAAGTGATGCGCCAACTCGGCCCGGACGCGGAGCGGGTGCAGGTGCTGTTCATGACTGTGGATCCGGAGCGTGATACCCCCGCACTGCTGTCGCAGTACGTGCCGTCGTTCGATCCACGTTTTCTCGGCCTCAGTGGCGATCTCGACACGACCGCCGAAGTCGCGAAGGAGTTCCGTGTGTTCTACCGCAAGAGCGGTGACATCGAAGGCGGGAACTACACCATCGATCACTCGGCCGGCACCTATGTGTTCGATCCTGCCGGCAAGTTGCGGCTGTATGTGAAGCACGGCGAAACCGCCGACAGTATCGCGGCGGATATCCGCCAGCTTCTCGCCGGACACTGAGCGCCAGCCGACGTTCCGGCCGACACCAGGCGAACCCCTGACGCAATCAACACCGGCAGCGTTGCCGCTGCCGGTGCCGGGGGGCGTCCGATCGTTCAGGCGGCCACGGCGAGCAGGCCACGCATCTTCTGCATTGCCTTGGCCTCGATCTGGCGGATACGTTCTGCCGACACGCCGTATTCGGCCGCCAGTTCGTGCAGCGTTGCGCTGTCGCCCTCGGTCAGCCAGCGCCGCTGCACGATTGCGCGGCTGCGGTCGTCGAGCGCTCCGAGCGCGTCCCGCAGGCCTTCGTCCTGCAGGCGTGCGGCCTGCGCCTGTTCCAGCACTTCCGAGGGTTCGGCGTGCGGGTCGGGCAGATAGGCGATCGGGGCGAAACGGTCGTCATCGTCGTCGCTACCACCGTCGAGCGGCACTTCTCGACCGCCGAGACGGGTTTCCATCTCCACCACTTCTTCGGGCTTGACCCCGAGCCGGGTCGCGATCGCGCGCACTTCGGACGGGTTCAGCGTGTTGCTGTCCTGCTTCATGCTGCGCAGGTTGAAGAACAGCTTGCGCTGGGCCTTGGTGGTTGCGATCTTGACCAGGCGCCAGTTCCTGACGATATATTCGTGGATCTCGGCCTTGATCCAGTGGATCGCGAACGACACCAGGCGCACGCCGCGCGCCGGATCGAAGCGCTTGACCGCCTTCATCAGGCCGATATTGCCTTCCTGTATAAGGTCGGCATGCGGCAGGCCGTAGCCCAGATAGCCGCGGGCGATGGAAACCACCACGCGCAGATGGGACATCACCAACTCGCGCGCGGCCTCGACATCACCGTCGTCACGCAGCCGGGTGGCCAGATCCACCTCTTCCTGCTCGGTGAGCATGGGCAGCCGATTGACCGACTGGATGTACTGGTCGATGCTGCCGGTGGCGCACGGTACGGGAAACGTTAAAGCTTGAGACATGGATTCAAGTCCTCCTCGAACCGGATATTAGCACTCGCTGCGTGAGAGTGCTAAGGGGTGGAACAGTTCCCGGCGGATTCGATGTGCCCGGGTGGACCCTGCCGCACCGTGGCGCCGGCCGGTATCCTGCGCGCGGCCGCCCGTTGCCGATTTCCCGTTTGCTACAGGGCGAGCGCCGCTTTCCTGCGGATCGGCGATAATCCGGGCCCGATCCAGCAAGGAAATCCGTGCGATGACCCAAGCTTCAGCCCTGATGGTACAGGGCACCACCTCCGATGCCGGCAAGAGCACGCTGGTGGCCGGTCTGGCGCGTGCGCTGGTGCGGCGCGGGCTGCGGGTGGCGCCGTTCAAGCCGCAGAACATGGCGCTCAACTCGGCGGTGACCGCCGATGGCGGCGAGATCGGCCGGGCCCAGGCGCTGCAGGCGGTGGCGGCCCGGGTTGCGCCGCAGACCGACTTCAACCCGGTGTTGCTCAAGCCCTCGTCGGACATCGGTGCCCAGGTCATCATCCATGGACATGCCGTGGCCAACCTGTCGGCACGCGACTATCACAACTACAAGCCGACCGCGATGGCCGCGGTCATGCAGTCGTGGCGGCGCCTGACCGCCGCCTACGAGTGGGTGCTGATCGAGGGTGCGGGCAGCCCGGCCGAGATCAACCTGCGCGACCGCGATATCGCCAACATGGGTTTTGCAGAAGCCGCCGACGTGCCGGTGATCCTGGTCGCCGACATCGACCGCGGCGGCGTGTTCGCTCATCTGGTCGGTACCCTGGACTTGCTGTCGCCCTCGGAGCAGGCTCGGGTCAAGGGTTTTGTGATCAACCGCTTCCGTGGCGACATTGGCTTGCTGCAATCCGGCCTGGACTGGCTGGAGGCGCGCACCGGACGCCCGGTGTTCGGGGTCGTGCCCTATCTGCACGGCCTGTTTCTGGATGCCGAGGATGCGCTCGCGGATACGGCTGCCGATGTCGGCTGCGAGATGCCGGTGCTGCGGGTGATCGCGCCGGTCTACCCGCGGATTTCCAACCACACCGATCTGGATGCCTTGCGATTGCATCCGCAGGTGGATTTCCGCTGGATCGGGCCGGGCGAGGCGATACCGGCGGCCGACCTGATCGTGCTCCCGGGCTCGAAGAGCGTGCAGGCCGATCTCGCCTGGTTGCGAGCGCAGGGCTGGGAGTCCGCGATCCGGCGCCACCTCCGCTATGGCGGCAAGGTGGTCGGGATCTGCGGCGGGTTCCAGATGCTGGGGCAGCGGCTCGGCGACCCGCATGGGGTGGAGGGCAAGCCGGATACCGTGGCGGGGCTGGGCGTGCTCGACATGGAAACGGTGCTCGAGCGTGAAAAACAGCTGCTCAACGTCGAAGGCAGGCTATGTCTTGCGGACGCGCCGGTGGTGCGTGGCTACGAGATTCATATGGGGGTCTCGAGCGGGCCGGCGCTCGCCAGCCCGGCACTCAGGTTTGCCGATAACCGGCCGGATGGTGCCCTGTCGGCAGATGGCCAGGTGCTGGGTAGCTATCTGCACGGCCTGTTCGATACACCGGATGCGCTGACGGCCTTGCTCGCATGGGCGGGGGCCGAAGGCGAAATCGTGCGGGTCGATCTTGCCGTGCGCCGCGAGGCCGATCTCGACCGGCTGGCCGATGCCGTCGAGGCGGCCATCGACATCGATGCCTTGTTGCTTGCGGCGCGCGCGTAGATTCGGTTATCCAAGTCAAGCACCCAGCACGGACGCCACCGTGAAGGGCGGGCTTCAGTCCGCCGCAGGCGGTGATCCGGGTGCCCTGTGCCGGACGCGGGCACCGGCGGCCGGCTGAACGGCCGCACTGGTCTGGCTGAAGCCGATCAGCGCCCCGCGAACCGTGGCTTGCGTTTGGTGAGGAAGGCGTCCAGTCCCTCGCGGTAGTCGTCGGTGGCGAGAAAGTCGAAGGCGCTGCGTCTTTCCGCGTCGGTCAGCGGCGCTCCCGTGATCAGGCGGCGCACCCATTGCTTGTGCCAGCGCGCAACCAGGGGGGCGCCGGCAGCAATGCGCGCCGCTGATGCCTGTGCCTCGTCGATGACGGTCTCGTCATCGGTCACCCGTGTCAGCAAGCCCTTGCCGAGTGCCTCGTGTGCATCGAGGATGCGGCCCTCGAGCAGTATCTCCAGCACCACTGCAGGTCCGACCAATGCCAGCAGCCCGGCCATTTCGCCCGGATACATCGAGAAACCGAGCTTGTTGATCGGGGCGCCGAAGCGCGCCGATGCGCCGGCGATGCGGATGTCGCAGCAGCCGGCGATCTCGAGCCCGCCGCCGATGCACGCGCCCTGAATGGCGGCTACGGTCGGCAGCGGGCAGTCGCGGATGGCGTTCAGCGCGGCGGCAACAAGTTCCTCGTGGTAGTGCACCGCATCGTCCACGGTGGCCCGCACGCTCAGAAACTCCTCGATGTCGCCACCTGCCGCGAAGGCCTGGTCCCCCGCCCCGCGCAGGATGACGCAGCGGATGTCGGGCTGCGCGGCAAGAGCGTCCATGGCCGAGCGCAGGTCGCGCCACATCGCGGCATTGATCGCGTTGAGCTTGTCCGGGTTGGAGAGTGTGACCGTGGCGATCCGGTCGGCGAGGCTGACAATGATCTGACTATCCATGTTGCATTTGACCTCCGTCAACGTGGGCGCAAGGAAAGTGGGCGACAACGCGGGCTTGTCCGTATGAGGAAAACCACAATTGCCTTGAACACACTAAGTAAAACAGATTTTTCCATACGGGTTAGTATGGAGTCCTGTAGATGATATATCATCTACAGGTTCGGCACGCTGCGCAGAAGACGGAGCGGTCGACCAGGGGGAGGGTGGAGGAAGCGACGGTTTTCTGTTGTTTTCTCGAGGAGGATGGAAGTGTCTATTTCAATGTACGCACACATCAGGCGCAATCCGCGGTTTGTGGAACTGGTGGAAAAGCGCACCCGCTTTGCAGGCCGGCTGTCGGCGGTCGTGCTGGTGGTTTTTTATGGTTTCGTGCTGACCGTGGCCTTTGCGCCGGAGGTCATCGCGATGCGCCTGTTCGAAGGCAGCAACCTGACCCTTGGGATCGCGCTGGGGCTGTTCCAGTTCATCCTGTTCTGGGTGTTGACGCTGGTGTACGTGCGCCGCGCCAACGGTGAGTTCGATACGATCAACAACGAGATCGTACGGTCGGCATGGAAGGACGAAAAATAATGAACGCCTCCATTCTTTCCCGTATCGGCGCCGGTTCGCTCGCCCTTGCGCTGTCGGCCCCGGTGCTGGCCGGCCCGGCGGTCGAGGCCACCACCAAGCAGCCGCTCAATCTCCACGCGATCGGCATGTTCTTCGTGTTCGTGCTGATGACCCTCGGCATCACCTACTGGGCGGCCAGTCGCACCAAGACGACATCCGACTTCTACACCGCCGGCGGCGGCATCACCGGCTTCCAGAACGGCCTCGCGATCGCGGGCGACTACATGTCGGCGGCCACCCTGCTCGGCCTGACTGCGATGATGTACACGCAGGGCGTCGATGCCTATATCTACATGATCGCCTTCTTCGTCGGCTGGCCGATCATCCTGTTCCTGATGGCCGAACGCCTGCGCAACCTGGGCAAGTTCACCTTCGCCGACATCACTTCGTACCGCCTCAATCAGGGCAAGGTGCGGACCATGGCCGCGGTCAGCTCGCTCACGGTGGTGTGCTTCTACCTGGTGGCACAGATGGTCGGTGCCGGCCAGCTGATCAAGCTGCTGTTCGGTCTCGACTACAACATCGCGCTGTTCGTCGTCGGTGCGCTGATGATGGTGTATGTAACCTTCGGCGGCATGGTCGCCACCACCTGGGTACAGATCATCAAGGCCTGCATGCTGCTGATCGGCGGGACCACGGTGATGCTGCTGGCGTTCAGCCAGTTCGGCTTCAGCTTCGACGAACTGACCACGCGGGCGATGGAGATCCACAAGCTGGGCACCCGCCTGCTGGCGCCGGGCAGCCTGCTGGCCGATCCGGTGACCGCGATCTCGCTCGGCGTCGGCCTGATGTTCGGCACCGCCGGCCTGCCGCACATCCTGATGCGCTTCTTCACCGTGACCGACGCCAAGGAGGCGCGCAAGTCGGTGTTGTACGCGTCGGGGATCGTCGCCTACTTCTTCAACGTCATTGCCATCATGGGCCTGTGCGCGATCCTGATCGTCGGCACCGACCCGGCCTACTTCGAAGGCGGCGAGATCGGCGGCAAGGTGATCGGTGGCGGCAACATGATCGCCATGCACCTGGCGCAGGCGGTCGGCGGCAACCTGCTGCTCGGCTTCCTGTCCGCAGTGGCGTTCGCGACCATCCTCGCAGTGGTCTCGGGGCTCGCGCTGGCCGGCGCGTCGGCCATCTCGCACGACATCTACTCGCGCGTGATCATGAAGGGCAAGGCGTCCGAAACCACCGAGCTGCGGGTGTCGAAGTTCGCCACCATCGGTCTGGGCATCGTCGCGGTGCTGCTCGGCATGGTGTTCGAGAAGATGAACGTGGCCTTCATGGTGGCGCTGGCCTTCGGGGTGGCGGCTTCGGCCAACTTCCCGGTGCTGATCCTGTCGATGTACTGGCGCGGCCTGACCACTCGGGGCGCGCTTGCCGGTGGCTACCTCGGCCTGTTCAGTGCGGTGAGCTTCGTCGTGCTGTCGAAGTCGGTGTGGGTGGATGTGCTGGGCTTTGCCTCACCGATCTTCCCCTACACCCAGCCGGCGCTGTTCTCGATGCCGCTCGCCTTCCTCGCCACCTTCATCGTGTCGAAGCTGGACCGCAGCGTTTCCGCGCGGAAGGAGATCGAAGCCTTCGAAGATCAGTACGTCCGGGCACAGACGGGCGTGGGTGCGGAGACCGCCGCCGCGCACTGATCCAGCCTGAGACGGGCGGGGCCGTGAACCGCCCTGCGTCTGACCCGACCCTGCCCGATGCCCGTCATCGGGCGGGGTCGTTTTTTTCCAGGATCGAATCGGGCGCGCGGCGTTCCAATGCCTACCAGCCACAACGGGGAGACCGGCATGACTGCATCACGTACCGAAACGGATTCGATGGGCTCGATCAAAGTCGCCGCCGATCGTTACTGGGGCGCGCAGACCGAGCGCTCGCTGCACCATTTCGCCATCGGCACCGACCGTTTCCGCTGGCAAAGACCCATGATCCGCGCGCTCGGATTGCTCAAACGGGCGGCGGCCGAGGCGAACATGGCGCTGGGTGAGCTCGACCCGGTGGTCGGTGAGCTGATCGTCGATGCCGCGGACGAAGTCATCGCAGGCAGGCTCGACGGCCATTTTCCGTTGGTGGTGTTCCAGACCGGCTCCGGGACACAGTCGAACATGAATGCCAACGAGGTGATCGCCAATCGTGCGATCGAGATCGCCGGCGGCAGGCTCGGCAGCAAGCAACCGGTGCACCCCAACGATCACGTGAATCGCGGACAGTCTTCGAACGACACTTTTCCGACCGCAATGCATCTCGCCGTGGTCGCTGAACTGAACGAGCGCCTGATCCCGGCAGTGGGCCGATTGCGCGATACCCTCGCCGGGCGGGCGGTCGCCTTCAACGACGTGGTCAAGACCGGGCGCACCCATCTGCAGGATGCCACCCCGGTGACCCTCGGACAGGAGATCGGCGCCTGGGTGAGCCAGATCGATTTCGGCCTCGAGGGCGTGCGCACGGCCCTGCCCGGCCTCTACGCGCTGGCGATCGGCGGTACCGCGGTGGGCACCGGCCTCAACGCGCACCCGGGCTTCGGCGCCGCGACCGCCGAGCGCCTCGCGCAACTGACCGGCCATCCCTTTGTCAGCGCCCCGGACCGCTTCTTCGCGCTGGCCGCGCATGATGCCTTGGTGCAGACCTCGGCCGCGCTGCGCACCCTGGCGGGGGGGCTGATGAAGATGGCCAACGACGTGCGCTGGCTTGCCAGCGGGCCGCGGTGCGGGATCGGCGAGCTGCGCATTCCCGAGAACGAACCGGGTTCGTCGATCATGCCGGGCAAGGTCAACCCGACCCAGTGCGAGGCGCTGACCATGGTCTGCGCGCAGGTGTTCGGCAACGACGCCACGGTCGCGTTCGCCGGCACTCAGGGCAATTTCCAGCTCAATGTGTACAAGCCGGTGATGGCGCACAACGTGCTCGAGAGCGTCGCCCTGCTGGCCGACGCCTGCGACTCCTTCGAGCAGCATTGTGCGCGCGGCATCGAGCCCGACCGCGAGCGCATCCGCGCGCATCTCGAAGCGAACCTGATGCTGGTGACCGCATTGAACCGGCATATCGGCTACGACCGGGCGGCCGAGATCGCCAAGCGCGCCCATCACCAGGGGCTCGGTCTGCGCGAGGCGGCGATCGCCAGCGGATACCTGAGTGCCGACGACTATGATCGCTGGGTCGTTCCCGCGGCGATGACGGGGCCGGAGGCGGGCAGCACGGGACGATGATAGACTCGACAGCGAGCGCTCCCGCCGGCCGGATTGCCGGCGGCTGTCGAATCCGGAGTCATCGTGACCTTGCTCAACAATCTCTTCGTCATCTTCGTGCTGATTGCGATCAGCGCCTTCTTCTCGTTTTCCGAGATTGCGCTGGCGGCGTCACGCAAGATCAAGCTGCGCATGCTGGCCGATGCGGGCGATCTCGGCGCGCAGCGGGTGTTGCAGTTGCAGGACAGCCCGGGCAACTACTTCACCGTGGTCCAGATCGGGCTCAATGCGGTGGCCATTCTCGGCGGTATCGTCGGCGAACAGGCGCTGTCGCCCCACGTGGCCGCGGCGTTGAGGCTGATCTATGACGGCCCGATGCTGGGGACACTGAGTTTCGTGCTCGCCTTCGTGTTCGTGACCTCGCTCTTCGTGCTGTTCGCCGACCTCATGCCCAAGCGTCTGGCCATGGTCGAGCCCGAGCGCATTGCGGTGGCCGTGGTGCGGCCGATGCAGCTGTGCATGAGCATCTTCGCGCCCTTGGTGTGGGTGTTCAACGGTCTTGCGAACCGCATTTTTCGCCTGCTTGGCGTGCCGAGCGCACGGATCGAGGAAATTACCGCCGCCGACATCGTCGCCATGGCCGACGCCGGCGCCCAGGCCGGCGGTCTGTTGCGCCAGGAGCAGCACCTGATCTCGAACGTGTTCGAACTCGATTCGCGCTTCGTGCCTTCGGCGATGACCTCGCGCGAAAGCATCGTGTTCCTGACCCTGAGCGAAACCGAGGACAGTATCCGGCGCAAGATCGCCGAACATCCCCACGGCAAGTTCCCGGTATGCGAGAACGGCATCGACAGCGTGATCGGCTACGTCGATGCGAAGGACATCCTGCCGCGCATCCTGCAGGGTCAGGACTTGTCGCTGCGTACCGAGCCAATCGTACGCAAGGTTCTGGTGTTGCCCGATACGCTGACCCTGTTCGAGTCGCTCGAGCATTTTCGCGACGCGAAGGAGGACTTCGCCCTGATCGTGAACGAATATGCGCTGGTGGTGGGGCTGCTGTCGCTGCAGGACGTCATGAATACGGTCATGGGCGATCTCGGCAGTTCCTTCCAGGAGGAACTCATCGTGCGCCGTGACGACCATTCGTGGCTGGTCGACGGGGTCACCCCGATCGAGGATGTCATGCAGGCGCTGGACATCCCGGCGTTCGAAGGCTTCGAGAACTACGAGACGGTGGCCGGTTTCCTGATGTACCGCCTGCGCAAGGTACCGAGACGCACCGATTTCGTGGTGTATGCGGGCTACAAGTTCGAGGTCGTCGACATCGACCACTACCGGATCGATCAGGTGCTGGTGACGCGGGAATCGGGCTGAGCGCCGACAGATGCGGCCCGGGCGCCGTGATGGTGGCGCCGGTATGCTCCGTTCAGGCCGCGCGGCTACGGGCGTCGGCGATGCGGGCGAGGGCTTCGCGGCCGCTGCGGATGTGTTCGCGCATGCGCTGCTCGGCACCATCCGGATCGCGTGCCATCAGGGCATCGAGAATGGCGCGGTGTTCGTCCAGCGACTGCTCCAGACGTCCTTCAGAGAACAGCGAATGATGGCGCGACAGCTTGATCACCTTGCGCAGGTCTTCGATCACGTGCAACAGCCAGCGGTTGTCGGCCAGGCGCTGCAGTTCGTGGTGAAAGGCCTGGTTGGCTTCGAAGAAGCTGTTGATGTCGCGGGCGGTGGCGGCGCGCTCGAGTTCGGCGTGGATGGCCTTGAGCTGGACCAGATCGGCGTCGTTGGCGCGGTTGGCGGCGATCCGCGCGCACTCGCCTTCGAGCATCGCCATGACCGTGAACACCTCGTCGAGATCACGCTCCGATATTTCGGTCACGTAGCAGCCGCGGCGCGGCTTGAGGGTGACCAGCCCCTCGGAAGCCAGCACCTTGAGCGCCTCGCGCAAGGGCGTGCGCGAGATGCCGTAATGTTCGGCCAGCGCCTGCTCATCCACCCAGGTGCCCGCGGGCAGCTCGTGGGAAAAGATACGCTGCCGCAGTCGTTCTGCGACTTCCTGATATAGCGCGAGCGGAGCGATGCGGGACGCGGTCATGGCCTGTGTGGTTTTTCGGGGTGAGAAAGCATAACCGGTTTTCCGATCCGCTTCGCGCCCATTGCATTCATAATTATGGATAAAGTATTATGTCACCACTTCAACAAGTCAACTTCCTTGGCGCGGCGTAGCATGGGAGGCTTCGGGTCGGTGATCCGGGGAGCATGAGAGGGACTACGCCGCGCTGTGGAGCGCCGGCGACCGCCCGCGAACGAACGCGGGCGGTCTCGTCGTCGCACCGAGTGCAGCGTCACGCCACCAAACAACGCAATGCCGCTTGCGCGGCCAATGTGTCAGAGAGGGTTTTTCATGTCGAACGCCAACGAGCCCACCTATCCCCAGCCCGATCTGGACGTCTGGAAGAAGGCTGCGACCCGGCACGCGCCGGACAGCGATCTGGGCCGGTTGAACTGGGTCACGCCCGAGGGACTCACGGTCAAGCCGCTCTACACCGCCGCCGATACCGTCGATCTGCCGCACGCCGATACCCTGCCGGGCTTCGAGCCCTTCCTGCGCGGCCCGCAACCGACGATGTACGCGGTCAAGCCGTGGACCATCCGCCAGTACGCAGGCTTTTCCACCGCCGAGGCCTCCAACGCCTTCTACCGCAAGGCGCTCGCCGCCGGCGGCCAGGGCGTGTCGGTGGCCTTCGACCTCGCCACCCATCGCGGCTATGACTCCGACCATCCGCGCGTCACCGGCGACGTCGGCAAGGCCGGGGTGGCGATCGACTCGGTCGAGGACATGAAGATCCTGTTCGACCAGATCCCGCTCGACAAGGTGTCGGTGTCGATGACCATGAACGGTGCGGTACTGCCCATCCTCGCCGGCTACATCGTCGCCGCCGAAGAGCAGGGGGTGGCGCAGGACAAGCTGTCGGGCACGATCCAGAACGACATCCTCAAAGAATTCATGGTGCGGAACACCTATATCTATCCGCCCACCCCGTCGATGAAGATCATTGCCGACATCTTCGGCTACACCGCGCAGCACATGCCGAAGTTCAACAGCATCTCGATCTCCGGCTACCACATCCAGGAAGCGGGCGCGAACCAGGCGATCGAGCTGGCATTCACGCTGGCCGACGGCCTCGAGTATGTGCGTACCGGGATCAATTCCGGCATGGACGTCGACACCTTCGCCGGCCGTCTGTCCTTCTTCTGGGCGGTGGGGATGAACTTCTACCTCGAGATCGCCAAGATGCGCGCCGCACGCCTGCTGTGGTGGCGGATCATGAAGGGCTTCAACCCGAAGAGCGCGAAGTCGATGATGCTGCGCACCCACAGCCAGACCTCGGGCTGGTCGCTGACCGAGCAGGACCCGTACAACAATGTCGTGCGCACCACCATCGAAGCGATGGCCGCGGTGTTCGGCGGCACCCAGTCGCTGCACACCAATGCCCTCGACGAAGCGATCGCGCTGCCGACCGAGTTCTCGTCGCGGATCGCGCGCAACACCCAGATCATCATCCAGGAAGAGACCCACATCTGTAACGTGGTCGACCCCTGGGCCGGCTCCTACATGATGGAAAAGCTCACCCAGGACATGGCCGACAAGGCCTGGGCGCTGATCGAGGAGATCGAGTCCATGGGCGGCATGACCCGCGCGGTGGAGTCCGGCTGGGCCAAGATGAAAGTCGAGGAGTGCGCCGCCGACAAGCAGGCCCGCATCGACTCCGGCAAGGACGTCATCGTAGGCGTGAACAAGTACAAGCTGGCCAAGGAAGATCCGATCGAGATCCTCGACATCGACAACCACGCGGTGCGCGAGTCGCAGATCGTGCGCCTGAAGCAGATCCGCGCAACGCGCGACAGCGCAGCGGTCAGCGCCGCGCTCGATGCGCTCACCCGGTGCGCGGAAGGCGGCGGGGGCAACCTGCTCGACCTCGCGGTCAAGGCGGTGCGCCTGCGCGCCACCGTGGGCGAGATTTCCGACGCGCTCGAAAAGGTCTTCGGCCGCTACCGTGCCAACCCGCAAGCCGTGTCCGGCGTCTATGGAGCCGTGGTGGAAAACGACACCGACTGGAAGGAATTGAAAGCCGATATCGACGCCTTCGTCGCCGAGGAAGGACGGCGTCCGCGGATCATGATCGCCAAGCTTGGCCAGGACGGTCACGACCGTGGCGCCAAGGTGGTGGCATCGGCCTTCGCCGACCTCGGCTTCGATATCGACGTCGGCCCGCTGTTCCAGACCCCCGAGGAAGTGGCACGCCATGCGGTGGAGAACGACGTGCATGCCGTCGGCTGCTCGAGCCTGGCCGCCGGCCACAAGACCCTGGTTCCCGCCGTCATCAACGGACTCAAGGCGCAGGGCGCGGACGACATCATCGTCTTCGTCGGTGGCGTGATTCCGGCGCAGGATTACGACATGCTCTATGCCGCCGGTGCCAAGGGCATCTTCGGCCCGGGCACGCCGATCCAGAAGTCCGCACGCGAAGTGCTGAAGCAGATCCGCGCCGCGCGCGCCAAAGCCTGACGGGCCGGGGGGCGGCCGCTCCGCCCCCGTCTCGTCCGATTTCGCCGCCCACGCACCCGTTCCGAAAACAATGAACGTATCCGAGACCCCGCCTGGAGACTTGCCCCACCTCGACGCCCACGACCGTGCCCTGGTCGAGGGCGTGCTCGCGTGCCAGCTGCGCCCGCTGGCCAAGACCATCACCTTGATCGAGTCGCAGCGTGAGGATCACAAGCTGCGCGCGCAGGCGGTGCTCGAGGCCCTGCTGCCGCATACCGGCAGGGCGATGCGGGTGGGCATCTCGGGCGTGCCGGGCGTCGGCAAGTCGACCTTCATCGAAGGGCTCGGCCTGTATCTGATCGGGCAGGGCTTGCGCGTCGCCGTGCTTGCGGTCGACCCATCGTCATCGGTCACCGGCGGATCGATCCTCGGCGACAAGACGCGCATGGAGCAGCTCAGCCACAATCCGCAGGCTTTCATCCGCCCCAGCCCGTCGGCCTGCAGCCTGGGCGGGGTGGCGGAGAAGACGCGCGAGACCATGCTGGCATGCGAGGCCGCGGGCTTCGACGTCATCATCGTCGAGACCGTGGGCGTGGGGCAGTCGGAGACGGCGGTCGCCGGCATGACCGACATCTTCTGCCTGCTGCAGCTGCCCAATGCCGGCGACGACCTGCAGGCGATCAAGAAGGGCATCATGGAGATCGCCGATCTGGTCGTCATCAACAAGGCCGACATCGACCCGTCGGCGGCGATGCGCGCCAAGTCGCAGATCAAGACCGCACTGCACATGCTGCGACCGATGAGCCCGAACTGGGCGGTGCCGGTGCTGACGATCTCGGCGCTGAAACAGGATGGCGTGGCCGAGTTCTGGGAACAGGTGACAAAATACCGGGCTGCGCTCTCGTGCACGGGGGAGTTCGAGGCCAAGCGCCGCCACCAGGCCCTGGCCTGGATGTGGGACATGATCGACGCGGGCTTGCGCAGCCGCTTCCGCAACCATCCGCAGGTGAAGCAGGCCTTGCCCGAACTGGCGCGGGCGGTGGAGCAGGGCTCCACCACGCCGTCGGTCGCGGCGCTGAAACTCCTCGGATTTCTGAATTGAACGACGCAGCACCGGATTGAACGGCCGCCAGCTTGCGGCGCGCCGGACAACGAAAACCCGTAAAGGAGCTCATCAATGCAAGACATCATCCGCCAGCTCGACGAGAAGCGCGCCAAGGCCCGGTTGGGCGGAGGGCAGAAGCGCATCGACGGCCAGCACGCCAAGGGCAAGCTCAGCGCGCGCGAGCGCATCGAACTCTTTCTCGACGACGGCAGCTTCGAAGAGTGGGACATGTTCAAGGAGCACCGCTGCAACGACTTCGGCATGAACGCCGATCACATCCCGGGCGATGGCGTCGTCACCGGCTATGGCACCGTCAACGGCCGCCTGGTGTTCGTGTTCTCGCAGGACTTCACCGTGTTCGGCGGCTCGCTGTCCGAGACCCACGCCGAGAAGATCTGCAAGGTCATGGATCACGCGATGAAGGTCGGCGCACCGGTGATCGGCCTCAACGACTCGGGCGGCGCGCGCATCCAGGAAGGCGTGGATTCGCTCGGCGGCTATGCCGACGTGTTCCAGCGCAACGTGCTCGCATCCGGCGTGGTGCCGCAGATTTCGCTGATCATGGGGCCCTGCGCCGGCGGCGCGGTGTACAGTCCGGCGATGACCGACTTCATCTTCATGGTCAAGGATTCGTCCTACATGTTCGTGACCGGCCCCGAAGTGGTGAAGACGGTGACGCACGAGGAAGTCACCGCCGAGGAGCTGGGCGGTGCCATCACCCACAATACCAAGTCCGGCGTGGCCGATCTGGCCTTCGAGAACGACGTTGAGGCGCTGATGATGACCCGGCGCCTGGTCGGCTACCTGCCGTCGAGCAACCGCGAAAAGCCGCCCTGCATTCCGGCAGTCGACCCGGCTGACCGCATGGACTATTCGCTCGACACCCTGGTGCCGAACAATGCCAACCAGCCTTATGACATGAAGGAACTGATCGTCAAGATGGTCGACGACGGCGACTTCTTCGAACTCCAGCCCGACTACGCCAGGAACATCATTATCGGCTTCGCCCGCATGGAAGGTTCGCCGGTGGGCATCGTCGCCAACCAGCCGCTGGTGCTGGCCGGCTGCCTCGACATCAAGAGCTCGATCAAGGCGGCGCGCTTCGTGCGCTTCTGCGACGCGTTCAACATCCCGGTGGTGACCCTGGTCGACGTTCCCGGCTTCATGCCCGGCACCAGCCAGGAATACGGCGGCATCATCAAGCACGGCGCCAAGCTGCTGTATGCCTACGCCGAGTGCACCGTGCCCAAGGTCACCCTGATCACGCGCAAGGCCTACGGTGGCGCCTACGACGTGATGAGTTCCAAGCATTTGCGCGGCGACGTGAATTTCGCCTGGCCGTCGGCCGAAATCGCGGTGATGGGACCGAAGGGCGCGGTCGAGATCATCTTCCGCGAGGAGAAGAACGACCCGGCCAAGATCGCCGAGCGCGAATCCGAGTACAAGGCCCGCTTCGCCAACCCCTTCGTCGCTGGCGCACGCGGCTTCATCGACGATGTGATCATGCCGCACGAGACCCGCAAGCGCGTGTGCCGTTCGCTGGCCATGCTCAAGCACAAGGAACTCGAGAACCCGTGGCGCAAGCACGGCAACATTCCGCTCTGATTGCCGCGAGGAAGAAAACATGTTCAAGAAGATACTGATCGCAAACCGCGGTGAAATCGCCTGCCGCGTCATCAAGACCGCCCGCAAGATGGGTATCGCCACCGTGGCGGTGTACTCGGAAGCCGACAAGGACGCGCTGTTCGTCGAGATGGCCGACGAGGGCGTGTGCATCGGACCGGCGGCGTCGAAGGAATCCTATCTGGTGATCGACAAGATCATCGCCGCGTGCAAACAGACCGGGGCGGAGGCGGTGCATCCGGGCTACGGATTTCTGTCCGAGAACGCCGAATTCTCGCGCCGGCTGGAAGAGGACGGCATCGTCTTCATCGGCCCCAAGCATTACTCGGTCGGTCAGATGGGCGACAAGATCGCCTCCAAGAAGCTCGCCAAGGAAGCAAGGGTCAATACCATTCCGGGCTACGCCGACGCGATCGACACCGCCGAGCAGGCGGTCGAGATCGCCAAGGGCATCGGCTATCCGGTGATGATCAAGGCCTCGGCCGGCGGTGGCGGCAAGGGGCTGCGCGTGGCCTTCAACGACCAGGAGTGCTTCGAAGGTTTCACCTCCTGCCGTAACGAAGCCAAGACCGCATTCGGCGACGACCGCATCCTGATCGAGAAGTACGTACTCGAGCCGCGCCATATCGAGATCCAGGTGCTGGGCGACGCACACGGCAACTGCGTCTATCTGCACGAGCGCGAATGTTCGATCCAGCGCCGTCACCAGAAGGTGATCGAAGAGGCGCCCAGCCCCTTCCTCGACCCGGCCACGCGCAAGGCCATGGGCGAGCAGGCGGTGGCGCTGGCGAAGGCGGTCAAGTACCAGTCGGCGGGCACCGTCGAGTTCGTGGTCGGCGCCGACAAGTCGTTCTACTTCCTGGAGATGAACACCCGTCTGCAGGTCGAGCATCCGGTCACGGAGATGATCACCGGCCTCGACCTGGTCGAGCAGATGATCCGCGTCGCCGCGGGCGAGAAGCTGTCCTTCTCCCAGGACGATCTCAAGATCAACGGCTGGTCGATGGAATGCCGGATCAACGCCGAAGATCCGTTCCGCGGCTTCCTGCCGTCCACCGGGCGCCTGGTGAAGTTCCAGCCACCGGCCGAAGCGGACGGTGTGCGGGTCGACACCGGGGTGTATGAAGGCGGCGAGATTTCGATGTTTTACGATTCGATGATCGCCAAGCTGATCGTGCACGGCGCCAACCGCGAGCAGGCGATCGAGCGCATGCGCGATGCGCTCAACGGCTTCGTGATCCGCGGCATCAGCTCGAACATTCCGTTCCAGGCCGCGCTGCTGCAGCATCCGCGCTTCTGCTCGGGCAACTTCAACACCGGCTTCATCGCCGAGGAGTACCCGCACGGTTTCGACGCCTCGATGGTGCCGCACGACGATCCGGCACTCCTCGCCGCGGTGGCCACCTTCGCCCGTCTGCGCTACATCGAGCGCGCGGTGCAGATCGAGGGCCAGCTCGCCGGTCACGGCCGCAACGTCGCGAGCAACTGGGTCGTGGTGATGGGCGGCAAGCAGTATGCGATGACGGTCGCGCACATCGATGACGGCATGGCGATCACCCATGGCGACAAGACTTATCGCATCGTGTCGGACTGGCGCTTCGGTGACCTGCTGTTCGAGGGTGCCGTCAACGGTGTGCCGGTCTGCCTGCAGATCGAGCGTCGTGGTTTGCGCTACCGCATTTCTCACTTCGGTCTGCAGGTCGAACCGATGGTGATGACGGTCAACGCGGCTCACCTGTTGTCGCTGATGCCGGCGAAATTGCCGCCCGACCTGTCGAAATTCCTGCTGTCGCCGATGCCCGGCCTGCTGCGCGAGGTGTCGGTGGTCGAGGGGCAGGAAGTGAAGGCGGGGGAGAAGCTCGCGGTCATCGAGGCAATGAAGATGGAGAACGTGCTCAAGGCCGACAGCGATGTCACGGTGAAGAAGATCGTGGTCAAGCCGGGTGCCAGCCTGTCCGTTGACGAGGTGATCATCGAGTTCGAGTGATCGCGGAGGTTTTTTCGCCGCGCTGTTTTTCGTTCGATAGGGAGGGAGACACCGTCGGTTCGTCCGGCGGCGTGCCTGTCGGGGGAGCGGGCCCGCGCAAGCGGGCCCTTTTTCGTGTACGCGGCGCGGACGCCCCAGCCTGGGCAAAGGAAACGCGCCGGTGCACACGATCATGCGTCAGAATGACGAGGGTATGACCTGTGAGGCAGTTCCCTTGTGATCCGTGCATCCTTGAACGACCTGGCGGCAAGCCTTTCCCTGCTCGACCGGGAAGGGAGCATGTTGCGCACGCTGGTCGATGCGATGCCTGATCTCGTGTTCTTCAAGGATGAACGGGGGCGCTATCTGGGCTGCAACCGCGCGTTCGAGGACTATGCCGGCCTGACCGAAGCGCAGATGATCGGTCGTACCGATGGCGAGCTGTTCAGTGCAGCGACTGCCGACGGCTATGTGGCCCGCGACCGCAGGGTGTTCGAAACCGCCTTGCCGCAGCGTAACGAGGAGTGGATCGTCTATCGCGATGGCCGGCGGGTGCTGGTCGATACGCTCAAGACGCCATTCACCGACGCGTTCGGGAGTCGTGGTCTGATCGGGATCAGCCGCGACATCACCGCGATCAGGCAGGGGGAGGAGGCGCTGCGCCGCAGTCAGGAGGCGCTCGAAAGTGCGCAGGCGGTTGCCCGCACCGGGAGCTGGCAAGTCGATCTGGTCGACAACGTGCTCGAGTGGTCGGCGCAAACCTACCGGATCTTCGGGGTGTCGCCGGCCCTCGTCCTGAGCTACGACGTCTTCATCAACGCCGTCCATCCCGAAGACCGGGTCCGGGTCAATGCCGCGTGGGAGGCTGCGCTTGCCGGCGCCCCCTATGACATCCAGCATCGGGTGGTGGTCAAGGGCAGTGTGCGGTGGGTACACGAGCGCGCCGAGTTTCGCCGCGATGCGTCCGGCCGACCGATTGCCGGGCTGGGCACGGTGCAGGACATCACCGAGCAAAAGCAGGCGGAGGAGCGGCTCAAGCAGGCGGCGGCCGTGTTCGAGCACACTGCCGAGGGCGTGCTCATTACCGATGTCGATCGGCGCATCGTGGCGGTGAACCGGGCTTTCACCCAGATTACCGGGTACCCCGAGGACGACGCGATCGGCCGCACTCCGGACATGCTCCGTGCCGGGCTGCACGATGACGACGGCCACCTGGCCCTGTGGCGCGAGGTGAGTGCCTGCGGGCACCGCCAGGGCGAGGTCTGGAGTCGGCGCAAGAACGGCGAAATTTTTCCCGAGCTGCTGGCCCTGTCGGTCGTCCGCGACACGGAGGGTTTCATCACCAACTTCGTCGGCGTGTTTTCCGATATCAGCCAGATGAAGCAGACCGAGGCCCGGCTGGAGCATCTCGCCCACTACGACGCACTGACCGATCTGCCCAACCGGATCCTGCTCAATCTGCGCCTGGCGCACGGTATCGAGCGGGTCAGGCGGAGCGGCAAGATGCTCGCCGTGCTGTTCATCGACATCGACCGTTTCAAGAACGTCAACGATAGTCTTGGTCATCCCGCCGGCGACGAACTGCTGATCGAGATCGCCAGTCGCCTGCGCGGCAGGATACGCGGGGAGGACACGCTGTCCCGTCTTGGCGGCGACGAGTTCGTGATCCTGCTCGATGGCGTCGATCGCATGGAGGACGTCGCCGGCCTTGCGCAAGAGGTCATCGGCATGCTGAACCAGGCCTTCCATCTTGCCGGCGGGCAGGAGATCTTTGTCGGTGCGAGCATCGGCATCAGCCTCTATCCGCACGACACCGATGATCACCTGCAGCTGATCCGCAACGCCGATGCCGCGCTCTACGAGGCCAAGGCCGCCGGACGCAATGTCTACCGTTTTTACACCGAGGCGCTCACCCGTGCCGCCCACGAGCGCCTGGAGCTGGAGTCGGCGCTGCGCCGGGCACTCGAACGCGAGGAGTTGATACTGCATTATCAGCCCGTGGTGTCGGTCGCCTCCGGGCACACGATCGGGGTGGAGGCGCTGGTGCGGTGGAGTCGTCCGGGCGAGGGGCTGGTGTCGCCGCTGCGTTTCATCCCGCTCGCGGAAGAGACCGGACTGATCGTTCCGCTGGGCGCCTGGGTCATGGAGGCGGCCTGCCGGCAGGGCCGGGTCTGGATCGATGGCGGACGTTTGCTGTCGGTCGCGGTCAATATCTCCTCGCGGCAGTTTGCCGACGGCACCTTGGTCGGCACCGTCAGCGACATCCTGAAGCGCACCGGATTTCCTGCGGGTCTGCTGACGCTCGAATTGACCGAGAGCGCGGTGATGAGCGACCCCGATCAGGCGATCGCGCTGCTGAGCGCGCTAAAGGAAATCGGGGTGAAACTCTCGATCGATGACTTCGGGACCGGCTATTCGTCGCTGGCCTATCTGAAGCGTTTTCCGGTCGATACCCTCAAGATCGATCGCAGTTTCGTCGCCGATATTGCCGACGACGAGAATGACCGCATGATCGTCGCCACGGTGGTGGCGATGGCGCGCCAGATGCGACTGAATGTGATCGCCGAAGGGGTCGAGACCGCCGAGCAGTTCGATTTCCTGAGCCGGCTCGGCTGCGCGGCCTGCCAGGGCTATCTGTTCGGCCGTCCGGCAACCGCTGCCGAGCTGGATCTCGATTGACGCCGGATCCGGTGCCCCGGCAGGTGCGGCAGCCTGCTCGTCGGGTGTGATGTCGACTCGAAACGAGGTGGGAACTTCGGGCACGCGATGCGATCAAAGCATTTGTGCAAATAAACTTTATGGAATAGCATGACAGCCCTTGCCGCCGGTGTAGCAGTTCAGTCCTACGTATAAGAACCTGGACTGCCGATCTCGCCGGGGCCCGCCATTCCGGTATTGGAGCCCTGTTCCAGGGTTGCGCTCCAGCCGGTTGCAACCCGTTTCCGACCATCACCGCCCCGACGAGACGTTGGTGAGCGCGGCGGCGTTCGGTGCAACGAGGAGACCGTCATGAACGATCAAACCGCAGTCCTTGCTCGCAACTGGCCGATTGCCGGTGGCGATGCAATCGCGCACCGTCCTTTCCACGTCTACACCCAGCGCGATCTTGATCGCATCGAGCCGTTGTCGCGGCGTTCCGAGGCCGAACGGTTCGAGATGCGGGTGGTGTCCACGGTACTTCCCTTTCGCGTGAATCAATATGTGGTCGACGAATTGATCGACTGGAGCAAGGTTCCGGACGACCCGATCTACCAGCTCACCTTTCCGCAGCGGGGGATGCTCACCGAGGCGCATTTCGAACGCATCGCGGCGCTGTACCGGCGCGGCGCCGACAAGGCGGAGATCGAGTCGGTGGCGAACGCGATCCGTCACGAACTGAATCCGCATCCTGCCGACCAGATGGAGATGAACATGCCGCGCGACGCGGCCGGCAACCGACTCGAGGGCATCCAGCACAAGTATCGGGAAACGGTACTGTTCTTCCCCAGCCAGGGACAGACCTGCCACAGTTATTGCACCTTCTGCTTCCGCTGGGCGCAGTTCGTCGGCGACAAGACGCTGCGTATCGCCGCGTCGGAAGCGCGCATGCTGCATGACTATCTGCAGAACCATACGGAAGTCACCGACCTGTTGTTTACCGGCGGCGACCCGATGGTGATGAAGACCCGCCATCTGCAGGGCTATCTCGAGCCACTTCTCGACCCCGCGTTCGACCATATCCAGACCATCCGGATCGGCACCAAGGCGCTCAGCTTCTGGCCGCACCGTTTTCTCGATGCCGAGGACGCGGACGAGCTTGTCCGACTCCTCGAACGGATGGTCAAGGCAGGCAAGCACGTCGCACTGATGGCGCACTACAATCACTGGTGCGAAATGGAGACACCGGCCGCGCGGGCGGCGATCCGCCGCATCCGCGAGACCGGCGCGGTGATCCGGGCCCAGGGTCCGCTGGTCGCGCACATCAATGACGATCCCGCGGTGTGGGCGAGGATGTGGAAGACCCAGGTCCAGCTCGGCATCGTTCCCTACTATTTCTTCGTCGAGCGCGACACCGGCGCCCGCAACTACTTCGAAGTGCCGCTGGCGCGCGCATGGAAGATCTATCGCGAGGCGATCCAGCAGGTATCCGGGCTCGGCCGCACCGCCCGCGGACCAAGCATGAGCGCGAGCCCGGGCAAGGTCGAGGTGCAGGGGGTGACCGAGGTTGCGGGCGAGAAGGTCTTTGTGTTGCGCTTCATTCAGGGGCGCAACCCCGATTGGGTGCAGCGCCCCTTCTTTGCGAAGTACGACGACAAAGCCACCTGGCTCCATCAGCTCAAACCCGCGTTCGGTGACAAAAAATGGTTCTGGGAGGATGAATACGCGGCGATCCGCGACGACAAGCTCGCTGCCGCAGCCTGATCGGGCTGCCGCTTCCGATGCGGGTCCGCTCCGGCGGGCCCGTTGCAGTTGACGCGGCGCCTGACAAGGGGTGATATGGACCCGGTAATCCGGTGGAGGCCGACATGCGTTTCGACAAGGGCAGGGAAAGCGACAACGTCGAAGACCGGCGCGGCCAGGGTCGCCAGGGTCTGGGTGGGCGTGGCCGGATCGGGATCGGAACCATCGTGCTGGCCCTGGTCGCGATGTATTTCGGGATCGACCCGAGCGTGGTGCTCGATAACGCCAGCGTCGGCCCGCCGCCTGCCGTCGTGGCCGAGGGTCAGGGGCTCGCGCGGTCGCCGGCGGAGGACGAACTCGCCCGCTTCGCATCGATGGTGCTGGCCGACACCGAGGATACCTGGGGGGGACTGTTCGAGAGCGCCGGACGGCGTTACCAGGAGCCGCGCCTGGTGTTATTCACCGGGGCGACGCGCAGTGCCTGCGGCGTGGGACAGGCGGAAATGGGCCCGTTCTACTGTCCGGCCGATGGCAAGGTCTATCTCGATCTGTCGTTCTTCAACGATCTGCGCAACCGGTTTCGCGCCCCGGGCGACTTTGCCCAGGCTTACGTGATCGCCCACGAGGTGGGTCATCACGTGCAGAACCTGCTCGGCATCGCCGCCAAGGTGGAGGAGGCGCGGCCGCGCTTGTCCGAAAGTGAGGTCCGGCTCATGTCGGTCAAGCTCGAGTTGCAGGCCGACTGCCTCGCCGGGGTGTGGGCGCATCACGCCGACCGGAGCCGGCAGGTGCTGGAGGTGGGGGACGTGGAGGAGGCGCTGGGCGCGGCCGCTGCGATCGGCGACGACCGTATCCAGAAGCAGACCCAAGGCTACGCTGTGCCCGACAGCTTCACCCACGGCACCGCGGCGCAGCGCGTGCACTGGTTTCAGATCGGCCTACAGCAGGGCACGCTGCTCGCGTGCGACACGTTCAGCGTCGCGGTGCGCTGACGGCGCACCCGCACGGTCTCAGGCGCTGGCCAGCCGGGAGAATGCGTCGACCACTTCGCGCGGCGCCTGCACCAGTTCGACCAGCACGCCTTCGCCGCCGATGGGGAATTCGTCGTTGCCTTTCGGGTGGAGGAAGGTAATGTCGAATCCCGCGGCGCCACGCCGGATGCCGCCCGGCGCAAAGCGCACGCCGTGTGCGCTCAGCCATTCCACCGCCTGCGGCAGATCGTCCACCCACAGGCCGACGTGATTGAGCGGGGTGGTGTGTACGGCCGGCTTCTTGTCGGCGTCGAGCGGCTGCATCAAGTCCACCTCGACCTTGAACGGACCGCTGCCCATCGCGCAGATGTCTTCGTCCACGTTTTCGCGTTCCGACACGAAATTGCCGGTGACCTCGAGGCCGAGCATGTCCACCCACAGCGTCCGCAGCTTTTCCTTGCTTGGGCCGCCGATGGCGATTTGCTGGATACCGAGGATCTTGAACGGACGCTGGGACATGAGGAAACTCCTGATCGACAAGTTGAATTAATAATACATAATTATAGAGAAGTTTGGGGTGGCCGGAATCGGTCGCGAGGTTCGGTAGATATCGATTTTCGGGGTGAGCCGAAACAGGGGGCGGAACCGGGGGCGGGGCGCGGGCCAGACGTTCGCGGCCTTCGGCTTCCCGGCGGGCGAGGCCCCAACGGGGCGGCGACGCAAACTCGCCCTGCGGGCTCAGACATGCGTCGCCTCGTTCCCCCCGTTGAGACCTCGCCCGCCGGCGCTCTCGACAGGCCCGCGCCCCGCCCCCGCTTCCGGCCGGGACGCGCGTGCGCAGATCGCCGTTCGACTTACTCCCAGCTGACCTGGCAGGAGAACAGGTAGCCGGCCCCGTATACCGTCTTGATCAGCTTCGGGTTCTGCGGATCGTCGTCGAGTTTGCGGCGCAGGCGGGAGATGCGCACGTCGATGCTGCGGTCGAAGGGATCGACGTCTCGTTCACCGAGCAGCTGCTCGCGCGACAGGATCTTGTTCGGACGGCGCAGCAAGGTGGTCAGCAGGCCGGCCTCGGCCGACGACAGGCTGGTTTCGGTGCCGTCGGCGGTGATCAGGGTGTGCTGGTTGCTGTCGAAGCGCCAGCCGGCGAAGCTGGCGATGCTTCGTTCCGCCGGTTCTGCCGGCGCGGCGCGCTGGTAGCGGCGCAGGATGGAACGCACCCGGGCGACCAGCTCGCGCGGCTCGAAGGGCTTGACGATGTAGTCGTCGGCGCCGAGCTCGAGGCCGAGCACGCGATCGGTGACGTCGTTGCGGCCGGTCAGGATCAGTACCGCGCAGGGGCTGCCTTCCTGCAGCTCGCGCACGACCTGCATGCCATCCATGTCCGGCAGGCCGAGGTCGACGATGCACAAGTCGGGCACGGTCTGCTGGGCCCGGGTCAGCAACTGACGCCCGGTCGACAGGTGCTCGCAGCGGAACCCGTATTCCGCAAGGCTGGCGCAGATCAGGCGGGCAATCTCGGGTTCGTCTTCGAGCACGAAAATCTTCGGGGTTCCGGTCTCGGGGCTGAGGCTGGGCATGTCAGCGGGTCTCCTCGGGCGAATCGAGTTCGTTCAGGGCGGCGGCAAGCGCGACCTGATCGAAGGGCTTGCGCAGTACGGGGATGTCGGCTGCGGCGGGATCGTTCTCCGACTCCGCGCTCGCGTAGCCGGTAATCAGCAGGATGGGCAGCTCGGGGCGCAGCATGCGCGCCCGTGCCGCCAGTTCGCGTCCGCCGATGCCGCCGGGCATCACGGTATCACTGACCAGCAGCGCGATGTCCGCGATGTTCTCCAGCAGGGGCAGCGCCTCCATGCCGTTCTCGGCCTCGATCACGATATGGCCGAGAGCGGTGAGCTGCAGCCGGATCACCTTGCGCACCTCGGGTTCGTCCTCCACCAGCAGCACCGGCCCCTGGTTGAGACGGGGCGAGGTGGCGGTGCGTTCGACCTGAACCGCCGCGACCGCCTCCGGTGGCTGCGCCCGCGGCAGGACGAAGCGCACGTTGGTGCCCTTGCCGGGCGAACTGACCACCCGGATGTTGCCGCCCGACTGGCGCACGAAGCCATAGACCATCGACAGCCCGAGGCCGCTGCCGCTGCCGAACGGTTTGGTGGTGAAAAAGGGCTCGAACACCCGCTGCAGCAGATCCTCTTCGATGCCGGTCCCGGTGTCGGTGACGTCGATCTGCACATACTGGCCGGCGGGCACCTGAACCAGGCGGGCGACGTAGTCGTCGAGTTCGCGCTCGGATACGGCGATGGTGAGCTCGCCGCCGTCCGGCATCGCGTCGCGAGCATTGAGCGCGAGGTTGAGCAGGGCGTTCTCGAGCTGATGCGGGTCGACCAGGGCAAACAGCGCTTCGCCGGGCATCCGCAGGCGCACCTTGATCGTTTCGGTCAGCGAGCGCACCAGCAGGTGCGACATGTTGTGCACCAGCACGCCGACCTCGACGCTGGTCGGCTCCAGCGGCTGGCGGCGCGAGTAGGTCAGCAGACGGCGGATCAGCTCGGCGCCGCGGCGCGCGGCCTGCAGTGCCGGGTCGACATGCTCGGCGCCCACCCCGCCGCCGAGCTGGCCCTGCAATGCGGACAGATTGCCGATGATGATGGTGAGCAGGTTGTTGAAGTCATGGGCGAGGCCGCCGGTGAGCTGACCCACCGCCTCCATCTTCTGGGCCTGGATCAGGGCCGCCTGGTTGGCCTTCTGTTCGGTGATGTCGATCGACAGCACGAAGTAGCCCTGGAAGCCCCCCTCCACCGACACGTCCGGCACCACCACGCTGCGCGCATGCACGGTGCGCCCTTCGGCGTTCCTGCGCGCATATTCGTAGCTGACGCGCTCGCCGTTGGTGGCTTCCTCGAGATAGGGCGTCACCGCCGCATAGGCTTCGGGGCCGAACACCTCCTCGATGCTGCGGCCGACGATGTTCTCCTTGGTCAGCCCGAACCACTCGGCGTAGCTGCGATTGGCAAAACGGTAGCGCTGGCCGGCGTCGACGTGGGCGATCAGGGCGGGGATGGCGTCGAGGATCAGGCGCAGCCGTTCTTCGGACAGGCGCAGGGCGCCGGCAATCTGGTCGATCTCGCGATTGGCCTGTTCGAGGCGTGCGTTGGCCTGCTCCAGTTCGGCGGTCCGTTCGCGCACCCGCGCTTCGAGCTGGGCGTTCTGCTGCTGGATGACCGCCTCGTAGCGCCGTTGCTCGGTGATGTCGGTCCACAGCGACACGAAACCGAGATTGGGAATCGGCACGCCGCGAATCGCCAGCACCTTGCCGTTGGGCCGCGCGCGTTCGATGTAGTGGGGCTGGAAGGCGCGCGCCGACGCCACCCGCTCGAGTACCAGCGCGTCGATGTCGCCCGGGCCGTATTCACCGCGCTCGGCGTTGAAGCGCACGAAATCCTCGAAGGGCGTGCCGACCCGGACCATGGACTCGGGAAAGTCGAGCAGGCGCAGCATGGCCTTGTTCCAGGTCACCAGCTTGGGGGTGGCGTCGAACACGGCAATGGCCTGGTCGAGCAGGTCGAGTCCGGCGAGCAGCAGGTCGTAGCGCCGCCGCTGTTCCGGGGTCAGGGAGGATTCGGCGGGTTGCGCCATGGACAGGCTGTCTCCGGTGTGCGGGTGCGTTGTTGTGGAGGAATGGTGCCATGGTTCGGTGTCGGCTGAAATTCCGGCGCACGTCCACTCCCACCCGGTAGTGTGCCCGATGTTGACGTTAACGTTAACCCGTTCGGTGCCCGACTGGCGCGTTGCGCCGGTCGGAGCCCGATCGGGACGCCCGTCCCGTGGCCCCTTACCGTCCCGTGGGGGTGTCTCCGCTGTCCGCTGCGGTGCCCGCGAGGCGGTTGCGGTAGCGTTCGGGCGACATCCCCGACCATGCGACGAAGGCCCGGTAGAAGGCCGAGGGATCCGCGTAGCCGAGGTCGGCCGCGAGCAAGGCGATCGGCTGCCGGGTCTTGGTCAGGCGGGCGAATGCGATGTCGCGCCGGGTGGCATCCTTGATCGCACGGAAACCCGATCCCTCCTCTTCCAGGCGCCGGGCCAGGGTGCGCGGCGACACGTGCAGGCGCGAGGCGACCTCGTCGAGCGCGAGACTGTCGGGCAGTGCGGCGCGCAGCAGATCACGCACCCGGAACACCATCTCGCGGTCGCGGCGGTAGAGCATGGTGATCTTGCCTGGCGCGCCCTCGAGAAAGGTGCCGAGTGCGGCTTCGTCGCGGCGCAGCGGCAGGTCGAGAAGGTTGGCCTGGAACTGCGCGTGCAGGGCGTCGGCGTCGAACACCGAGTGCTCGGTATAGACCAACGCGTAGTCGTCGGCATGGGGCGGGCGCGGGTAGGGAAAACGCACGGCGTCGAGCGCCAGGCCGCGGCCGACGAACCAGCATGCCACGCCGTGGATCAGGCGCAGCAGCCATTCGAGCGCGAATACCCGGCCGGGGTCGTCGCGGGCGGTGGCCAGCGGCGTGGTTTCGGCAATGGTCAGCACGGCGCGTTGGCCGTCGCGGCGGATCTCGACCGCAAGGTCGGGGAGCACGATACGCAGAAAGCGACTCGCCCGCGACAGGGCGTCCGCCAGCGTCTGGGCGCCGAGCATGCCGCGGCACAGGAACTCGAACGAGCCCGGCGGCATCTTCTGCGAAAACAGGCCAAAGCCTTCGTCGCCGAGTTCGGCGACGGTCAGGTTGTACAGCCGGGCGTAGCGATCCACCGCGATCCGGCTGGCGGCGTCTGCAAGGTCGATGCCGGCGGCGGCGAGCAGTGGCGCCGGATCGCGCCCTTGCTGGCGCAGGCCGGACAGCATGCCGGTGACGAAGCCCATGGCAACGGTGGCTCTGATCCTGGCGGTGTGGCGTGCAGGCAATGGATTCGGCGGTGACTCGAGCATCGGAGTAGGCTGCTTGCAGGCATCTCTTTCGTTTGGCGGATTTTGCACGATAGCCGTCGTCAACGGCAATGGCAATCACGCGCGCGGGCTTCTACCATGCCAGCAACAGAGTCAATAACCTCGCGGGAGACCGATATGACCGATTTGAGCGTGGCCCACAAGCTGGCGCCCTACAAGCCGAAGAACAAGGTGCGCTTCGTGACCGCGGCGGCGCTGTTCGACGGCCACGACGCATCGATCAACATCATGCGCCGCATCCTGCAGTCGACCGGCGCCGAGGTGATCCACCTCGGCCACAACCGCTCGGTGGGCGAGATCGTCAATGCGGCCTTGCAGGAGGATGTGCAGGGCATCGCCATCACCAGCTATCAGGGCGGCCATGTCGAGTTCTTCAAGTACATGATCGACCTGCTGCGCGCCAACGGTGGCGAGAACATCAAGGTGTTCGGCGGCGGCGGCGGGGTGATCGTGCCGTCCGAAATCCGCGAACTGCACGACTACGGCGTGACCCACGTGTTCTCGCCCGAAGACGGCGCCAAGTTCGGTCTGCAGGGCATGATCAACAGCGTGGTCGAGCGTTCCGACTACGACCTGACCGACGCTGCGCCGAAGAAGGCCGACGCGGTGCTCAAGGCCCTGGCCGGCGGCGACCGCCGCGCATTGGCGCGCATCATCACCGCGCTCGAGAACGGCGGTTATGGAGACGAGGTCAGGAAGGCGCTGATCGACGCCGCGGCGAAGAAGAAGGTGCCGACCCTGGGCATCACCGGCACCGGCGGCGCCGGCAAGTCGTCGCTCACCGACGAACTGGTGCGTCGCTTCCGTCTCGACCAGGACGACAGGATCAAGCTCGCGATCGTCTCCATCGACCCCTCGCGCAAGCGCACCGGCGGCGCGCTGCTGGGCGACCGCATCCGGATGAACGCGATCGAGCACGAGAACATCTTCATGCGTTCGCTCGCCACCCGCGACACCGGCTCCGAGGTCTCCGCCGCGCTGCCCGAGGTGATCGCCGCGTGCAAGCTCGCCGGCTTCGACCTGGTCATCGTCGAAACCTCGGGCATCGGCCAGGGCAACGCCGCGATCGTGCCCTTCGTCGACCTGTCGCTGTACGTGATGACGCCCGAGTTCGGCGCCGCCAGCCAGCTCGAGAAGATCGACATGCTCGACTTCGCCGACTTCGTCGCGATCAACAAGTTCGACCGCAAGGGCTCCGAGGACGCGCTGCGCGACGTGCGCAAGCAGTACCAGCGCAACCGCGAGCTGTTCACCACCCCGACCGAGGCGATGCCGGTGTTCGGCACCATGGCCGCGCGCTTCAACGACGACGGGGTGACCGCGCTGTACCAGGCGATCTTTCCCGCATTGCTGGAAAAAGGCTTGAAGCCCTCATCTGGCAAAAATCCCGGCAAGCTGCCGCAGGTGACGACCAAGGCTTCGAGCCAGGGGCGCGCGATCGTTCCCGCCGAGCGCATCCGTTACCTGGCCGAAATCGCCGAGACCGTGCGCGGTTACCACAAGCACATCGACCAACAGGCCCGCGTTGCGCGCGAGCGCCAGTCGCTGAAGATCGCCAAGGGCCTGTTCGAGCAGTGTGGCAAACCGGCCGCCCACTTCGACGAACTGATCGACTGGAAGGACGGCGAGCTGACCCCGGCGGCAAAGAAGCTGCTCGAGCAGTGGCCGACCACCCGCGCGCTGTATGCCGCCGACGAATACGTGGTGAAGATCCGCGACAAGGAGATCCGCACCCAGCTCACCAGTCAGTCGCTGTCCGGCAGCAAGATCCGCAAGGTGGCCCTGCCGGCGTTCGAGGACGAGGGCGAGACGCTCAAGTTCCTGATGAAGGAGAACGTGCCCGGCTCCTTCCCCTTCACCGCCGGCGTGTTTGCGTTCAAGCGCGAGGGCGAAGACCCCACCCGGATGTTCGCCGGAGAGGGCGATGCCTTCCGCACCAACCGCCGCTTCAAGCGCGTGTCCGAAGGCATGCCGGCGCATCGCCTGTCGACCGCCTTCGATTCGGTCACGCTCTACGGCTGCGACCCGGATCTGCGCCCCGACATCTACGGCAAGATCGGCAACTCCGGCGTGTCGATCGCCACACTGGACGACATGAAGGTGCTGTACGACGGTTTCGACCTGTGCGCGCCGACCACCTCGGTGTCGATGACGATCAACGGCCCGGCGCCGATCATCCTCGCGTTCTACTTCAACACCGCGCTCGACCAGCAGATCGCCAAGTTCAAGGCCGACAACGGCCGTGAGCCGACCGCGGACGAATACGACAAGATCCGCGCGTGGACGTTGTCGACGGTGCGGGGCACGGTGCAGGCCGACATCCTGAAGGAAGACCAGGGCCAGAACACCTGCATCTTCTCCACCGAGTTCGCGCTGAAGATGATGGGCGACATCCAGGAGTACTTCGTGCACCACCAGGTGCAGAACTTCTACTCGGTGTCGATCTCCGGCTATCACATCGCCGAGGCCGGGGCGAACCCGATCAGCCAGCTCGCATTCACGCTGTCGAACGGCTTCACCTATGTCGAGAGCTACCTCGCGCGCGGCATGCAGATCGACGACTTCGCCCCCAACCTGTCCTTCTTCTTCAGCAACGGCATGGACCCGGAATACTCGGTCATTGGCCGCGTCGCCCGCCGCATCTGGGCGGTGGCGATGAAGAACAAGTACGGCGCCAACGAGCGCAGCCAGAAGCTCAAGTACCACGTACAGACCTCGGGCCGTTCGCTGCACGCGCAGGAGATGGACTTCAACGACATCCGCACCACGCTGCAGGCGCTGATCGCGATCTACGACAACTGCAACAGCCTGCACACCAACGCCTACGACGAGGCGATCACCACCCCGACCGAAGAGTCCGTGCGCCGGGCGATGGCGATCCAGCTCATCATCAACCGCGAATGGGGCCTGGCCAAGAACGAGAACCCCAACCAGGGCGCCTTCATCATCGACGAGCTCACCGACCTGGTCGAAGAGGCGGTGCTCAAGGAGTTCGAGGCCATCTCCAGCCGCGGCGGCGTGCTCGGCGCGATGGAAACCGGCTACCAGCGCGGCAAGATCCAGGAGGAGTCGCTGTACTACGAGCACAAGAAGCACGACGGCTCCTACCCGATCATCGGCGTCAACACCTTCCTCAACCCCAAGGGCCAGGCGCAACAGGAGATCGAACTGGCGCGCTCGACCGAAGAGGAAAAGCAGGGCCAGCTCACCCGGCTGCACGACTTCCAGACCCGCAACAAGGCCGAAGCGGCGAAGTGGCAGGCCAGGCTGCAACAGACCGTGATCGACAACGGCAACGTGTTCGCGGTGCTGGTCGATGCGGTACGTCACTGCTCGCTGGGGCAGATCACCGAGGCCCTGTACAAGGTGGGCGGGCAGTACCGGCGCAGCATGTAGGACGCGGTGGGGTCTCGAGGACGACAGAAATGGCGCTGCGGCGCCATTTCTGCTTTTTTTGCCGGGCCGAGAACGAGTTCCTGGTGTCGGGATCCGTGGCGGGCTACATTCGCGCGCCGGCCTGATCTCGCGCCCCCCGCTTCTCCGTGGGGCCGGATTGGAGGTGGGCTTTCGTTGCCGCGTTGTCGCCGATCGATCCAGAGACCCCTGTCAGATGATGCAGATCTACCGCAAGCCACCACAGACCCTCCCGCTGGAAAGCGCCTTTTTCCGCCTGCCGGGGGCGTTGCTGATGATCCTCGACGAGGACTGGATCATCCAGATGATGAGCGAGTCGTGGCGCGAGGTGTTGGGCTTCGGACAGGAGGATCTGCGCTGGCGGCGATTCACCGGGCTGATGCACGAGGCCGATTGCCATGATGTGGCCGACCGCCTGGGGCGCATCGGCGCGGGGCTGGCGACGGTGCGTTTTTCCTGTCGCTGCCGCAAGGCCGATGGCCGCTTCGTGGGCTTGGCGTGGAGTGTCAGTCATGATCCCGACCACGGCTTGTTCTATGCATCGGCGCACGAAACCGGGGTCAATCTCGGGGATAGTGAGGCACGGTTGCCCGAGGTGTTCCTCGATGGCCTGACCGGCTTGCCCAACCGTGGGCTGTTTGTCGATCGGGTTGGCCATGCGATGCAGCGTTCGCACCGGCGCAAGGACATGCATTTTGCGGTGATCTACTGCGGGGTGGACCGCTTCAGCGTCATCAACCACAGCCTGGGAAACCGCATCGGCGATATGTTGCTCGTTGAAATCGCCAATCTGTTGCGCCGCACCACCCGGCCGACCGACATGGTGGTCCGGCTGGGCGGAGACGAGTTCGGCATCCTGCTCGAAGACATCCGCGACGAGACCTCGCCGGTCCGCGTGATCAAGCGCATCCAGGAAGTGTGCGTGCTGCCTTTCCTGCTGCGCGAACACGAGGTGTTCTCCAGTCTGTCGGCAGGCGTCACGCTGGGCGGCGAGTACCACGACGCCGACATGATGCTGCGCGATGCCAATATGGCGATGCACCGGGCCAAGGGGCAGGGCGGCGGCAGTTACGTGTTGTTCGATCGCGGCATGCACCAGGAAACGCTGCGCCGGCTCGATCTCGAGCTGGATCTGCGGCGGGCGGTGGACAAGGGCCAGTTCGAGGCCTACTACCAGCCCATCGTCCGCCTGGCCGACCGGCGTCTGATCGGGTTCGAGGCGCTGGTGCGCTGGAACCATCCCGAGCGCGGGCTGATCCCGCCCGCCGATTTCATCCCACTGGCCGAAGAGAGCGGCCTGATCGTCCATATCGGACGCTGGATGCTGCGCGAGGCGTGCGCCCAGATGCGGCGCTGGCAGCTGGCGTTTCCGCGCCGGCCGGCACTCACGGTCAGCGTCAATCTTTCATCCCGCCAGCTCGTGCACCCCGATCTGTTGCCTGAGATCCGGCGCACGCTGCGCGAAACCGGTCTGTCGGCCCGCCACCTGAAGCTGGAAATTACCGAGAGCGCGATGATGGAGGATGCGGTGCGCGCCATCGAGTTGCTTGAGACGATCAAGCGTACCCGACTCAAGCTGATGCTCGACGACTTCGGCACCGGCTATTCCTCGCTGTCCCACCTGCATCGGCTGCCGATCGACGCATTGAAGGTGGATCGCTCCTTCATCATGCACATGCACGAGCGTGCCGACGATCGCAGCTTTGTCGAGACCATCGTCAACCTCGCCCACAAGCTCGGCCGCCAGGTGGTCTGCGAAGGGGTGGAACTGCCCGAGCAGGAAGCGCTGCTGCGCCAGCTCGGCGTCGAGTTTGCCCAGGGTTACCTGTACTCGCGGCCGGTCAACGCGGCGCAGGCCGAGATGCTGATTGTCGACGACCTCGCCACCGTTGCGGCGCGGCGCTGACTCCGGGGGCCGGCGCCCCGGGTCTGCCGGCTGGTCAGTGTGCCGCCCGACGACGTCTTGGCATGGCGGCGATCAAGCCCAGTCCGGCCAGCAGCATGCTCAGGCTTGCCGGTTCGGCGACGGTCAACATGAGCGCGTAACCGCCGTCCTGCACTGCGTAGCTCAGCGGGGTGTTGACGTAGGGCTCGCCATTGCAGCCCGGGCCGGTGTAGGCCGCCAGTCCGCAGATCACTTCCGAGATCAGCATGGCGTCGGGGACGACGGTCTGGTTGTGGACCCCAAGGGTCATCGTCACGTCGTTGCGGGTGCTGAAATCGCGGCCGTCCGCGCTGAAGAAATAACCGGGGCGCAGGGAGCCCTGAATGGCGCTTGCCTTCACGGTGACCAGCCCGGTGGCATCGATCCCGCCGTCGAAAATCCCCAGGCGGGCAACGAGGGTGCCGTTGTCGGCGCCGTAGTTTGCGGTTGCGGTGCCGAAGTCGAACGCGGCGTCGGCGTAGATGTCGATCGTGCCCGCGGTGAAGCGCAGCGCAGCCGGATCCACAAAGCTCCCGAAGCCGAAGGCGGAATAGGTGACGGTGAGATCGTGGACGCCGAGCGCGCCAAAGCCGTCGGGCTGGACTGCCCGATAGGCGCCATATTCGACGAAGTCGAAGGCGAAGGGCGAGCTCGGGCTGGGCAGGATCCGGACGAAGCCGACGCCGGAGACATCGATACTCGACACGGCGCTGGCGCCGTTCACACCAGTTCCCTCGGTGTTGAGCTGCCACCCCGGGGTGGCCTGTGCAAGGTGGGGGAAAGCTGCCAGCGCCAGCGCGCCGATCCACTTGCCGCTGCCGCATTTTCTTGTGCGATCGAGCATGTCGCTTCTCCTCCAACAGGTTGATTGAACGGGTCGCTCGCCGTGGCACCCGGAAGGAACTATTCAGTGTAGTCGAGTGGCATATTCTTCCGGATTGTAGCCCCCATGCCCCGTCATGGCGAGAACAACGCTTCGATCGGCGGCGGTAGGGCGGACGCGCGCTTCGATCCGGGCGATCTTCACAATTCGCTACATTGCGCAAACAGTTGCGCAAACATGCCCGGCGAAACTGATGCCTGACAAGAACCGGCGCCTCGGCGCGTCGCATCCGGGCAGGCGAGGGCGTTCGGCTCACCGGGTGAGGAGACAGGCAGGATCAACAGAAGGAGGATGGGGCATGTCCGATATTCACGGGCAGTCGGTGCTCGACACGTTTCCGCGGCTGCTGATGCAGCACGCCAGGCAAAGACCCGAGCGGCCGGCGATGCGCGAAAAGGCCTACGGCATCTGGCAGACCTACAGCTGGGCTGAGGTGGCAAAGAGTGTGCGAGCCATTGCCTGCGGGCTGGCCGAACTCGGATTCAAGCGCGGCGACCGGCTGGCGATCATCGGTGACAACCGGCCCCGCTTGTATTGGTCGGTTGCCGCGTGTCAGTGCCTGGGCGGGATTCCGGTCATGCTGTACCAGGATGCGGTCGCGCAGGAGATGACCTATGTGCTGCAGGATGCCGAGATCCGCTTTGCAGTGGTCGAGGATCAGGAGCAGGTCGACAAGATGCTCGAAATCCTGCCCGAGGTGCCGCTGCTCGAACACGTGATCTACGACGATCCGCGCGGCATGCGGCACTACAGCCAGACCCTGCTGATGGGGCTCGACGAGCTCCACGAAATGGGACTCGTCCATGACCGCAATCAGGCCGATTTCCTCGATGGCGAGATTGCCAAGGGGGCATCGGACGACATTTCGGTGATGCTGTACACCTCGGGGACGACGGGCAAGCCCAAGGGCGTGTGCCAGACCCATGGAGCCTTCATCGCGGCGGCCACGGGCGGCGTGCAGTTCGATCGTCTGACCGACCGCGAGGACATCCTCTCCTATCTGCCGATGGCCTGGGTCGGTGACCACCTCTTCTCTTTTGCCCAGGCGATGGTGGCGGGGTTCACGATCAACTGTCCGGAGTCGGGCGATACGGTGATGACCGATCTGCGCGAGATCGGTCCCACCTACTATTTCGCACCGCCGCGGGTGTTCGAGAATCTGCTGACCCAGGTAATGATCCGCATGGAAGATGCCGGCGCCTTCAAGCGCAGGATCTTTCATCATTTCATGGACGTCGCCCGGCGCTGCGGGGCCGAGATCCTCGACGGCAAGGCGGTGTCCGGCGGCGACCGGCTGCAGTACTGGCTGGGCAATCTGCTGGTGTTCGGACCGCTGAAGAACGTGCTCGGCATGAGCCGCATCCGCGTGGCCTACACCGCCGGCGCCGCGATCGGACCCGACCTGTTCCGCTTCTACCGTTCGATCGGTGTGAACCTGAAGCAGCTCTACGGCCAGACCGAAACCTGTGCCTACGTCTGCCTGCAGCCCGACGGCGAGATCAAGCTCGACTCGGTGGGCAAGCCCGCGCCCTTCGTCGAGGTCAAGCTCGCCGACAACGGCGAGATCCTGGTCAAGGGGCCGATGCTGCTCAAGGCCTATTACAAGCGTCCGGATGCCACCGCCGAATCGATCAACGCCGATGGTTACTTCATGACCGGCGATGCCGGCTTCTTCGACCAGGACGGCCACCTCAAGATCATCGACCGGGCCAAGGACGTGGGCAAGCTCAACGACGGCTCGATGTTCGCGCCCAACTACATCGAGAACAAGCTCAAGTTCTTCCAGCACATCAAGGAAGCGGTGAGTTTCGGCAACGGCCGCGACTTCGTCACCGCCTTCATCAACATCGATCTCGAGGCGGTCGGCAACTGGGCCGAGCGCAAGGGCATGGCCTACGCCGGCTACGCCGATCTCGCATCGCAGTCGGCGGTGTATGAACTGATCAAGGACGGGATCGAGAAGGTCAATGCCGATCTCGCCGCCGACCCGAAGATGAGCGGCTCACAGATCAAGCGCTTCCTGATCCTGCACAAGGAACTCGATGCCGACGATGGCGAGCTGACCCGCACCCGCAAGGTGCGGCGCAACTTCGTCGCCGAGCGCTATCAGGTGCTGATCGACGGGCTGTACGAAGGACGCAAGAGTCAGTTCATCGAGACCCAGGTGAAATACGAAGACGGTCGCACGGGCAAGATCAGTGCCGACCTGCGGATCGAGGAGGTCAGAACCTTCGCCCCGCAGGCCGCGAAACGGGCTGCATAAGGAGACCCCGATGATGATGATGAATGAAATGCCCCAGACCGCCGGCCTCCAGGAAAGCGGTCGCCACATCGGCGAAGTGATCCTCGATCTGCAGAACATCTCGTTGCGCTTTGGCGGCGTCAATGCGCTGACCGACATAAGCTTCAATGTCCGGGAGCACGAGATCCGCGCGATCATCGGCCCCAACGGTGCCGGCAAGAGTTCGATGCTGAACGTGATGAACGGCGTCTATCACCCCCAGGAGGGCACCATCCTGTTCCGCGGCGAACCCCGCCACAAGATGGACCCGCACATGGCGGCGGCGCAGGGCATCGCGCGCACCTTCCAGAACATCGCGCTGTTCAAGGGCATGACCGTCCTCGACAACATCATGACCGGGCGCAACCTGAAGATGACCACCAACATCTTCCAGCACGCCCTGTTCTGGGGGGCGGCGCAGCGCGAAGAGATCGAACACCGCAAGAAAGTCGAAGAGGTGATCGACTTTCTCGAGATCCAGAGCATCCGCAAGACCCCGGTCGGGCGTCTCCCCTACGGCCTGCAGAAGCGGGTCGAACTCGCCCGTGCGCTCGCCGCCGAGCCGACTCTGCTGCTGCTCGACGAGCCGATGGCAGGCATGAACGTCGAGGAAAAGCAGGACATGTGCCGCTTCATCCTCGACGTGAACGACCAGTTCGGCACCACCATCGTACTGATCGAGCACGACATGGGCGTGGTGATGGACATCTCCGACCGCGTCGTCGTGCTCGACTACGGCAAGAAGATCGGCGACGGCACCCCCGACGAAGTGAAGAACAACCCGGATGTGATCGCCGCCTACCTCGGCGCGGCCCACTGAACCCGCCGGTAAGGACAAGGAGACAACGATGGGTTTCTTTTTCGAAGTGCTGATCGGCGGCCTGTTGTCGGGCGTGCTCTACGCCCTGGTCGCCCTGGGTTTCGTGCTGATCTACAAGGCTTCGGGCGTGTTCAACTTCGCCCAGGGGGCGATGGTGTTCTTTGCCGCGCTGACCTTCGTCGGCTTCCAGGAGGTGCTGCCGGGCTGGACCGGGCTGGAGTCCGGCAGCACCGCGGTGTTCTGGATGGCGTTCGTGCTCGCGCTGGCGTCGATGGTGGTGCTGGGCATCGTGACCGAGAAAGTGGTGTTGCGACCGCTGGTCAACCAGCCCCACATCACCCTGTTCATGGCCACGATCGGCCTCACCTTCCTGATCGAAGGCATCGCCCAGGCGATCTGGGGGGCCAACGTGCGCGGGCTGGATCTCGGCATCGACGACGCGCCGATCGAGTGGATCATGGAAAGTGCCGACATGATCGTGTCCAAGTTCGACGTGTTCGCCGCGACCCTGGCCGGCATTCTGGTGGCCTCGCTCGCGCTCTTCTTCCAATACACCAAGGTCGGCCGCGCCCTGCGCGCGGTGGCGGACGATCACCAAGCGGCGCTGTCGATCGGGATTCCGCTGCAGCACATCTGGGCGATCGTATGGTCGGTCGCCGGTTTCGTGGCGCTGGTTGCGGGTCTGATCTGGGGCGCGCGCAGCGGCGTCCAGTTCGCGCTCACCTTCACCGCGCTGAAGGCGTTGCCGGTGCTGATCCTGGGCGGGTTTACCTCGGTGCCGGGGGCCATCGTCGGCGGGCTGATCATCGGCGCATCCGAGAAGCTGGCCGAGGTCTATCTCGGCCCCTTCGTCGGTGGCGGCATCGAGGGCTGGTTCCCGTACATGCTGGCGCTGCTCTTCCTGCTGGTGCGGCCCGAGGGCCTGTTCGGCGAAAAACACATCGATCGGGTCTGACCAATCGACGCGTTTTCGGCGCAGCCAAAAGTACATCGATCGCGTGCAAGTACCGCTTGCAACGACAAGGATAACGGAGACAACAGATGCTCTATCGTGAAGCAGGCCAGTTCAAGGCCAGTTACCAGGAAGATCAGCAGATCTTTCCGATCCGGCAGGACCGGATCGGGATGGCGGTGATCCTCGCCATCGTCTTTCTCGCGGTGCCGCTGCTCGCCAGCGAGTACTGGCTGCAGGCGATCCTCACCCCGGTGTTGATCTTCTCGCTCGCCGCGATCGGTCTCAACATTCTCACCGGCTATGCGGGCCAGCTCTCGCTCGGCTCGGCCGCGTTCATGGCGGTCGGCGCGTTCGGTGCCTACAATTTCATGCTGCGCATCGACGGCATGCCCTTCCTCGTAGGCATCGTGCTCGGCGGTGCATGTGCCGCGCTGGTCGGGGTGGCCTTCGGTCTGCCATCGCTGCGCATCAAGGGCTTCTATCTCGCAGTGGCGACGCTGGCGGCACAGTTCTTCATCGTCTGGGCGCTGGTCAAGTTTCCCTGGTTCTCCAACTATTCCAGTTCCGGGGTGATCTCCGCGCAGCAGGTCGAGATCCTCGGCTTCGTGTTCAATACCCCGGTGTCGAAATATCTGCTGACGCTGGCGGTCGTCGTGGTGCTGGCGCTGGTGGCGAAGAATCTGGTGCGCAGCACGACCGGGCGACGCTGGATGGCGGTGCGCGACATGGATGTGGCCGCGGAGGTGATCGGCATCCGTCCGATGCGGGCCAAGCTGTCGGCGTTCGCGGTATCGTCCTTCTACTGCGGCGTGGCCGGGGCCCTCTATGCCTACACCTATCTCGGCACGGTCGAACCGGAAGGCTTCAACCTCGATCTGTCGTTCAAGATCCTGTTCATGATCATCATCGGCGGGGTGGGGTCCATACTCGGCTCCTTCCTGGGGGCCGCATTCATCGTGTTGCTGCCGATCTTCCTCAACGTGGCCATGCACACCGTATTCGGCAATTCGATGCCGGCGGGGCTGGGCTCCAATCTCGAACTGATCATCTTCGGCGGACTGATCATCTTTTTCCTGATCGTCGAGCCGCACGGGCTGGCCCGTCTATGGACGCTGGCCAAGGACAAGCTGCGCTTGTGGCCCTTCCCCCATTAACCCTTGATCGAGCATCAGGCGGGCACTCCGCTGCCCGCCGGTTTCAAAGCAGTAAGACGCAGTACCACACACAAAGAGAGGAGACACTCATGAAGCTGAAGCAAACCGCTCTAATCGGCGCCGCCATCGCGGGCCTGCTGGCCTCGGGTTATGCCGCTGCGCAGGAGCAGTTCATCGGTCTTGCGAGCTATCGCGTCGGGCCTTATGGCTCCAACGGCGCATCGCTCTATGGCGGCTGGATCGACTACATGGCGATGGTCAACGCCCGTGACGGCGGTATCAACGGCGTCAAGCTGACCTGGGAAGAGTGCGAGACCGAATACAACAATGCTCGCGGTGTCGAATGCTACGAGCGCCTGAAGGGCAAGGGGCCGACCGGCAATACCGTGTTCCAGCCGCTGTCGACCGGCATCACCTACTCGGTGCTGGAGAAGGTCGCGCAGGACAAGATTCCGCTGGTCACCATCGGCTACGGGCGCACCGACGCAGCGGATGGCCGCGTGTTCCCGTGGGTGTTCCCGATGATCACCACCTACTGGTCGCAGGCGTCGGCGATCGTGAACTACATCGGCCAGAAGTCCGGCGGCATGGACAAGCTCAAGGGCAAGAAGATCGGCCTGCTGTATCACGATTCCGCCTATGGCAAGGAGTCGCATGCGATTCTCGACAAGCTCGCCGAGAAGCACGGCTTCGAGGTGCAGAAGATTGCCGTCGCTCACCCCGGCAACGAGCAGCAGGCGCAGTGGCTGCAAGTCCGCCAGGCCAAGCCCGACTATGTGATCCTGTGGGGCTGGGGGGTGATGAACGCCACCGCCCTGCGCACCGCGGCCAAGACCGGCTATTCCCGCGACAAGATCATCGGCGTGTGGTGGTCGGGGTCGGAAGAGGACACGATTCCGGCCGGTGATGCCGCCAAGGGTTATGTGGCCGCCGGATTCAATGTTGCCGGCGCCAACTATCCGGTGATCAAGGACATCCAGACCAACGTCTATGCCAAGAACAACGGCAACCTGGAAGACAAGGCCCGGGTCGGCAGCGTGCTCTACAACCGCGGTGTGGTGCACGGCATCATCACCGTGGAGGCAATCCGCAAGGCGCAGGAGAAGTATGGCAAGGGCAAGTCGATGACCGGCGAGCAGGTGCGCTGGGGCTTCGAGAACCTCGACCTCGACGAGAAGCGTCTGGCCGCGTTGGGAGCGGCGGGATTCATGCCCGATCTGAAGATCAGCTGCACCGATCACGAAGGCTCGGGCAAGGTCAAGTTCCAGCAGTGGGATGGCTCCAGCTGGAAGGCCGTGAGCGACTGGATCGAAGCCGACAAGGCGCTGGTACGCGGCATGATCGAAGAGTCTGCGGCGGCTTACGCCAAGGAAAAGGGCATCACCCCGCGCGACTGCTCCAAGGAAATGTAAGTCGCAGCCGGACCCGGACGGCAGTACGCGTCCGGGTGCAATCAAATGCCGGCGGCCTCCGGGTCGTCGGCGCAGGCTCCCCGCGCAAGCGGGGGTCTGCGGAGTGCTTGCGGCGCTTGTTTTCAAACGCCCGCGAACACCCCGCAGACCCTCAGCCGGCAAAAGCCGGGGAGGTGGGACGGAGAAACGAGGCGAGAACCATGACCAGTACAGCCACCGCGAACGCCGCCGCCAGCGCGGCGCCCTACCTCAGCATCAACAACGTCGAGGTGATCTACGATCACGTCATTCTCGTGCTCAAGGGCGTGTCCCTGCAGGTCGCGAAGGGCAGCATCGTTGCCCTGCTCGGCGCCAACGGCGCGGGAAAGTCCACCACGCTGAAGTCGATTTCGAACCTGCTCGGTGCCGAGCGCGGCGACGTGACCAAGGGCAACATCGAATTCAAGGGCCAGCGCATCGACCAGATGACGCCGAACGATCTGGTCCGGCGCGGCGTGATCCAGGTGATGGAAGGGCGGCATTGCTTCGGCCACCTGACCATCGAGGAGAACCTGCTGACCGGCGCCTACACCCGCAGCATTTCGCGCAGCGAGCTCAGGGACAGCCTCGAGAAGGTCTATCACTACTTTCCACGCCTCAAGACGCGCCGTACTTCGCAGGCGGGCTACACCTCCGGTGGCGAGCAGCAGATGTGTGCGATCGGACGCGCCTTGATGGCCAAGCCCGAGATGATCCTGCTCGACGAGCCGTCGATGGGCCTGGCGCCGCAGATCGTCGAGGAGATCTTCGAGATCGTGAAGGATCTGAACACCAAGGAGCAGGTCAGCTTCCTGCTCGCCGAACAGAACACCATGGTGGCGCTGCGCTACGCCGACTTCGGCTACATCATGGAGAACGGTCGCATCGTCATGGAGGGCGCGGCCAGCGAGCTGGCCACCAACGAGGATGTGAAGGAGTTCTACCTCGGCCTCGCCGGCGAGGGCCGCAAGAGCTTCCGCGAGGTCAAGCACTATCGCCGGCGCAAGCGCTGGCTGAGCTGAGCGCAGGACAATGGCGCCGTCGCACCCGCTGCGGCGTCCCGGCGCGCTTGGGTGCCAAGCGCAGTGCCGCGGGTGAACGCGTTCGCCCCCCAATCAGGATGAAAGCATGAGCTTTTACGACGACAGAGAATCCCGTGATCCGGCCGAGCGCGAACGCGAGTTGTGCGCCCGACTCCCCGCGCAGATTGCCCACGCCCAGGCCAATGCGCCGGCTTTCGCGCGCTTGCTGGAAGGGATTGATCCGGCCCAGGTGACCAGTCGCGAGGCGCTGTCCCGGCTGCCGGTGATCCGCAAGTACGAGCTGCTCGAGCAGCAGAAGCTGGCGCGTCCCTTCGGTGGCTTTGCGGCGGTGCGCTGGGGTGAAGCCTGCAGACGGGTGTTTGCCTCGCCGGGGCCGCTCTACGAACCGGAAGGTGCGCGCGCCGATTACTACCGGCTGGCGCGAGCGCTGTACGCGGCGGGCTTTCGTGCCGGCGATCTGGTGCACAACACCTTCTCCTATCATTTCACCCCGGCGGGGTCGATGATGGAAACCGCTGCGCATGCGCTCGGGTGCACGGTATTCCCGGCCGGGGTGGGTCAGACCGAGCTGCAACTCGGCGCGATCGCCGACCTGCAGCCCAATGCCTATGTGGGTACGCCATCCTTTCTGCGCATTCTGCTCGACAAGGCCGACGAGCTCGGGGTCACTCCCGCATTCACCAAGGCCTTTGTCTCCGGCGAGGCCTTCCCGCCGAGCGTGCGCGATGCCTTCGCTGCGCGCGGCATCCGCGCCAGTCAGGCCTATGCCACTGCCGACATCGGCCTGATCGCCTACGAGACGCCGGCGGGTGAAGGCATGGTGGTGGATGAGGACATCGTGCTCGAGATCGTTCGTCCCGGCACCGGTGATCCGGTCGCCCCGGGGGAGGTGGGCGAGGTGGTGGTGACGACGTTCAATCCGGACTATCCGCTGATCCGCTTCGGCACCGGCGACCTGTCGGCGATCCTGCCCGGGGCCTCGCCGTGCGGGCGCACCAATCTGCGCATCAAGGGCTGGATGGGGCGCGCCGATCAGACCACCAAGGTCAAGGGCATGTTCGTACACCCCGGTCAGGTCGCCGATGTCGTGCGTCGCCATCCGGAAATCGGGCGTAGCCGGCTGGTGGTGGACAATCCCGGTCTGGTCGACCGGATGACCCTGCACTGCGAGACCGGGAGCGGCACCGAGGGACTGGCGGGCGCGATCGCGGCCACGATCCGCGAGCTCACCAAGCTGCGTGCCGAGATCCGTTTCTGCCCGCCGGGCAGCCTCGCCAACGACGGCAGGATCATCGACGACATTCGCACGTACGATTAGTACTGCACTCCGGGTTGTGTGTGGGCAGTGTTCGGCCCGGCCTTGCCGGGCCGGTTTTTTCCGGCGTCTGCGCCACCGCCCGAGCGCTCACCCCGTGTCCAATCCGCCGAGTTCAGCCATGCAACCCAAACCGCTTTCCGGCCTGCGCATCCTCGATCTAACCCGCCTGCTGCCCGGGCCGCTGGCCACCCAGCACCTGGCGGACTACGGTGCCGAGGTGATCAAGATCGAAGATACCGGCGCGGGCGACTATGCCCGCAGCATGGGGGCGATGGCAGGCGATACGAGCTATTTCTACCAGGTGGTGAATCGCAACAAGAAGAGCCTGCGCCTCGACCTGAAGCATGCGGAGGGGCGTGCGCTCTTCCTGCGCCTGATCGAATCGGCCGATGCGGTGATCGAGGGCTTTCGCCCCGGCGTGATGGACAAGCTCGGGTTGGGCTACGCCGTGCTGGCGGGGATCAATCCGCGGCTGGTCGTGTGCAGCATCACCGGCTACGGCCAGACCGGACCCTACGCGCAGCGTGCGGGTCACGACATCAACTACATCGGCTATGCCGGCGTGCTCGACCAGATCGGTACCGCGGGCGGCGCGCCGGCGCTGCCCAATCTGCAGATCGGTGACCTGCTCGGCGGCACGATGGCGGCGGTGGTCGGCGTTCTGGTGGCCCTGTTCGAGGCGCGCGCCAGCGGACGGGGTCGCCATGTCGACGTGGCGATGACCGACGCTGCCCTTGCGCATGCCATTTTTCCGCTGGTCGAGGTGTTGGCACGCGGCGGCGTGCGCCCGCGCGGGGAGGATCTGCTGACAGGCGGGGTGCCCTGCTACGGCGTGTACGAAACCGCCGACGGCAGGCACATGGCGGTCGGGGCGCTGGAGGAGAAGTTCTGGTTCCTGCTGTGCGACACCCTCGGCTGCGCCGAGCTCAAGCCGGCACACCTCGACACCGGCGCCGCGGGCGCCCGCGCACGGGAGGCGCTGGTCACGATCTTTCGTCGCCATAGCCAGCACGAGTGGACCGCGCTTTTCGACCGCGTCGATTGCTGCGTGACCCCGGTGCTACGGCTGGAGGAGAGCCTGGAGAACCCGCAGCTGCTGGCGCGTGCCATGGTGCAGGAGGTCGGCGGCGTACGCCAGTTCGGCCCGCCGGTCCGGCTGTCGGGCTATACACCCGATGCCCCGACGCCGGCGCCGGCCGCCGGTGCGGACACGGACGAAGTGCTCGCCGCCCTGGGTGTCGACGCCGCCGAAATCAGGCGTCTGCACGCAATGGGGGTGATCTGACGCAAGGCAACCTGACGTAGCGGTCGCCGGGGCGAGGCCTATTTTTCCGTGCTCTTGCGCCTGGCGCGCGGCTTGGCGCTGGCAGCGGGTTTCGGCTTGGCCGGAGTGGGAGCGCTCTGCTCGGGGGTCATCATGTTCCATGGCCACATCTTTTCCGTGCTCTGATGGCCGGCGCGCGGCTTGCTGTCGGCGACGGGTTCCGGGGTGGCTGGAGCGGCCGGAGTGGCGCCGCCCTGGCCCGGGCTGATCATGTTCCATGGCCACATCGACGCTGCCGCTGCGAAGGGATTCGCTTCGCCGGTCTCGGCTTGGTCGCCGGTGTCGGTATTTTCACCGCTTTCCCGGATCTGCTGGCACATGGCGCTGACGGTGGCAATGGTTGCGCGCTGCATGTCCAGGCCCTGTATCGTCATCTGCAGCATGTTCAGGTTCATCTTGAGCCAGCCCTCGACCGCCTTCATGTCGGCAATGCGCTTGTCGAGTTCTTCCACATCCAGGGTCGGCGTCACCATGCCGGGCAGCGAAAAACCCATATTGCTCCACATCCCGCGAACGAAATCGAGCGGATCCTTGGCGGATTGATCGTTTGACACTGTCGTTCTCCCGGGTGGTTGTGTAGTGGCTTCATCTTAACCGAACCGTATGCCAAAGCACATTGCGCGCCGCAACACGCGTGCCGGGCTTCAGGGGGCATCGACCAGGCGGTGGATGAGCGCACGCAGGCGGGCGGGACGGACCGGCTTGTGCAGCAATGGCAGCCCGGCCTGCTGCGCAAGATTCAGGGTCTCGGCGCCGGTGTCTCCACTGATCAGGATCGCGGGCAGGATCGGGTCGAGATTGCCGCGTACCGCGTGGATGATGTCGATACCGTTGTGCGGACCGTGCATGCGGAAGTCGCTGATCAGCAGGCTGGGTTTGGCTCTGCTGAGGGCAATCATGTCGAGCAGGACCTCCGGCGATTCGGCCGACATCATCTCGCATCCCCACGAGCGCAGCAGACTCTCCATGCCGGAACGGGCCAGCGGGTCGTCATCGACCAGGGCGACGTGCAGGCCGTTGAGGTCGCCCGGTGGGCGCTCCGGCTCCAGCGTCCGCTCCGGGTGAGCGGCGGCGGCGGCCATGCCGATGGCGAAGACCGAGCCGCGTCCGGGTGCGGAACGCAATTCGAGCTGATGTCCGAGCAGGATGGCAAGACGACGCACGATCGCGAGCCCCAGCCCCAGCCCCTTGTCGCGGGCACGTTCGGCGTTGTCGAGCTGGATGAACTCCTGGAAGATGATTTCCTGCGACTCGGGGGGAATGCCGATCCCACTGTCGCGCACCTCGACCCTGAGCGTGCCACCCCGTTTCCGACACGCGATCAGGATACGTCCGGCGGTGGTATAGCGAATCGCATTGCTCACCAGATTGGTGACGATGCGCTCGAACAGCACCGGATCACTGTATGTCCAGCATGGGGTCGGGCGCACCCTGAGTTCGAGCTCGCGCTCTTCGGCCGCTGCGCGCTGTTCGGTGGCGATCCGTTCGAGGACCGGTTGCAGGGCGAAGGCGCGGGGGTTGGGGTGCAGGACGCCGGCATCGAGCTTGGAGATGTCGAGCAGGCTGTCGAGCAGATTGTCCATCGCCTCCGCCGCGGCGGCGATACGTTGCACCAGACGGCGGCTTTCCGGACTGTGCGCCTGCTGGGTGAGCTCCGAAATGAACAGGCCGAGCGCGTGCATCGGCTGGCGCAGGTCGTGACTGGCGGCCGCCAGAAAGCGCGATTTGGACAGATTGGCGCGTTCGGCCTCTTCCTTGCGCGCGCGCAGCTCCGCCGTCGCCTCCGCGATCTTGCGCACCATCTCCTCATGCGCACCGGCGAGCCGTTCGGCCATCTCGTTGACGCCGTCGGTCAGGGTCGCGAGGCTGCCACCACCGAGCATCGGCACACGTTCGTTGAGTTGTCCCTGACCGATGCGGGTCACGGTCTCTGCAACGACCCTGATCGGACCGCTGACCCCCCGGCTCAGTCGGGACGCGAGCAGCAGGGTGCCGATCAGCACCAGCAGCACCGAGCCCGCGCTGGTCCATAGCAATTCGTCCCGCTGACGCTGCAGGCGGCGCAACGACATTTCCACCACTACGCTGCCCAGCGGAGGCTCTTCGAGTTGGGCCGCCGCGCCCATGGTGATCGAGGTGAAGCCGTCATCGAGCTCCAGCCGGCTTGGGCGGATCGGTTCGATCAGGCGCAGGGTCGGACCCTGCACGAGCTGCATCGGGGTGGTGACGGCACTGGCCGGCAGCGGCGGCAGCATGCCGTCGAGCATGCCACTGCGGGCGAGCGTCTCGCCACGGTTGTCCACGATGCTGATGCCGGCGATGTCGTCCTCGGACAATACCGCGCTGGTGATCTGTCGCAGCGCGTCCCGATTGCCGGAGAACACCGCGTATTCACTGGCGGCCGCGAGTTGGCGGGCGACGGCGCGACCCCGTGCGCTCAGTGCATCGTCCAGATCGGCCAGTCGCGAGCGCGTGTAGGACACGGTCAGAACCAGTGCCAGCGCCAGCATCGGCAGCACGGCTGCCAGCATCACCCGCGAGCGGATCCCCCAGTTGCGGATCATGGCTTGCCATCCTCGTGGCTGATCAGCGCGGCAGTCAGGTTCTCGGCGCTATCGAGTTCGATGCCGAGCGAGCGGGCGACATTGGTATTGACCGCCACCTCGAACAGGCTGGGGGGCAGGACGGGAGGCAGGGGGCTGCCCCGCAGCGCCCGGATGGCGAGTTCGGAGGCCTGCTGGCCGATCTGGGCCGGGGTCGAGTACAGGCTCAGTAATGCGCCGGCGCGGACATAGGCCGCGGTAAAGCCGAGAACGGGCGAGCGGTTGCGGTAGGCGGTGAGCAGGACATTCTGGATGGTGAGGCTGCTGAAGATCTGTGCGTCGGGCGTCGCAATGAGAATGGCAGGCTCGGTGAGCACCTTCTGCAAGGCCGGATAGAGTTCGCGCTCGGAGCCGACCAGCGATTCGCGTACGTCGAACTGCCGTTCCCGCGCCGCGTCGGCGAGGCGACGGACGCGGGGGTCCGCGCCGTGGCCGGCGAGCAGGGCCACGCGGCGCCATTCGGGCAGGGCGAGACGCAGGAGGGCCATCTGGCGCTCGGCAGGCTGGTCGAGCAGGATGGCAGAGCCGCCATTCGCGCCCCCGGGCCCGGCGGGCAGATTGTGGTAGGTGGTGGCGGGTATCAGCGTATGGATCACCGGTCGGGGCGGCGCCAGGCTGGCCGTGATGCGCGCGGCCTGGGACCCCACGGTGACGATGACGCTGCTGGTCGCCAGCGCCTCCCTGGTCAGGTTCGACGAGTCCAGTTCGTGGATGCGCACCGTCGGCATCGCGAGCAGCAGCCCCGCGCGCAAGGCTGCCGCGGCCTCGGCCTGCGCGCCGTCGGTTGCGCTGGTGACGATCGCAACCTGGTCGTCGGTGCCGGCAGCGGCCTTGCCCAGCAGCAGGCACAGCATGAGCAGACAGTGACAGAGGAGACGCATGCGAGCCATGGCGCTCAGGAGTCCGCGCGGTGATCGACAATATGCTCGGACTCGAAGTTGCGCCGTACCGGCATCGTCCGGACCGCGTCGTCGGCCGGCATCCGCCAGGTCGTCGGCGGAAGGGTGTCGCGATCGTCTGCGTCCTGGCGCTCGCCATCCGCGGCCCATACGGGCATCATTGCGTGCGTCAACAAGCAACAAGGCGTGGTCGTACGGCGATGGGTGGTGTTTGGCAGGAAGTGAGTCACTCGGTAGGTCATGGACCCGCAATGGCACATGATGGATCGCCCCCCGATTCTGGCTGGTTTTTTGCCTGCCTGATAGAGGGTGCGAAAGGAAGTGCTAGCGCTCCGTGCTATGCTTCACGCATTTTGCGTCCGGGTGGAAGTTATAGTGGAGTCGGTTGTGATCAAGATTCTGATCGTTGAAGACCATGCCTTGGTGCGAGAGGCCATGGCGCATACGCTGGCACGACTCGACGACGGAGTGGAGTGCATCGAGGCCAAGGGCGCCGACGATGCGCTCGCCAAACTCGAAGCGTCGTCCGACTGGGATCTTGCCGTGATTGATCTGATGTTGCCCGACATGAACGGGTTCTCCCTGCTCGCCGTGCTGGCAAAGCGCTTCCCCGATGTGCCGGCGATCGTGGTGTCGGCGATGGATGACGATGCCTCGGTTCGACGCGCAATCAAGGGTGGCGCCTCCGGCTTCGTTTCCAAGTCCAGTTCGGGTGAAGAGATGCTGCAGGCGGTCAAGATCGTGCTCGAAGGTGGGGTGTCCACACCCGACACCAAGGACCGCGCACCGGGCCGTCGTTCCGGGGCTCCGGTGAGCGAGCGCTTCGGCCTGACTGCGGCCCAGACCCGTGTGCTGGAGCTGCTCGCCCAAGGCAAGACGAACCGCGAGATCGCCGATCTGCTTGGCTTGTCCGAAGGCACGGTCAAGGTACACATGTCCGCGATCTTCCGCGCAATGGGCGTTTCCAACCGATCGCAGGCGCTGGTCGTCATCTCCCGCCACGGCACTCGGCTCTGAGTTACTCCGGCAGTTAACCGGCCGCTGCGGGCTCCATCTGCATCCCGCGTCGTCGCGGCTCCGTCAGTGCGGTCGGCGCGAGGGTGGGTTGAAGCGTAGCGGCATTTCGGCTGGCGACAGGCGTTCGTCGCCGCCTATGGTCAGTCCGTGCGCAGCGCCAACGTCCGCGACATCGATTTCCAGCACTTCGAGCACCTGACGCCCGAACGCGCGACAGGCGTTCGCCAGTGGCGTGGGCAACTGCTCCGGCACCTGCCTTTGCAGCAGCAGCTTGGAGGCCGACAGCGCACCGACCGGGTTCAGGATACGGTGGCGATAGGCGCCCATCAGTTGGGCCACGTTGCGGTCGGCGGCGTCACGTTGCCAGGAGTTGCTCGGCCATTGCGAAGGCACCGCGTAGGCGCGCGGAAACATCTCGAGGTCGCGGACCACGGTACGGATGTCTTCGTGCGACTCGCGAAAGGGCAGCAGGACGATGTCCGACAGCGCATACAGCTTGCGATCCATCTCGGTGCGGTTGCCGCCGCCGTCGATGACGCCGATCCAGTCGTTGAGCGTGCGCAGCTTGTCGACGACCTTGGTCAGCGCGTCGCGGGTGCGGGCGTCGGCGGTGATGTAGCGCCGCCCGTCGGGCGAGAGCGGTTCGCGGGATACGTCGGTCAGCACGCAGGCGGAGCGATGTCCGAGCAGGCCGAGCCCCTGGCACAGCATGTGCGAGAGGGTGGTCTTGCCGGTGCCGCCCTTGTTGCCGATCACGCAGATGATCTCAGCCATGAATCCATTCCTCAGCTCGTGGCAAGGGTTGCCGTACGCTTGCATTATTGCGCCGGAGCAGGTGTCGGCAGACGCAGAAAAGGGCCGTTTCGTCGGCCTATTTCCGCGCTTGTGCGGGCGGAATGCGATACACCAGCAGGCGGGTGTGACGGCGGTCGTCGATGTCGATGATACGCTCCGGCTCGCGGCCGGGGATGGCGAAACTGTTGCTGACCAGCAGACTGCCCGGGGCCATTTCCTCCCGGGCCTTGTCCCATACCGCGGCCATCGGCACCGGCGACAGGAAGGCATAGACGATGTCGTAGCCGGCCCACGATGCGGTGAAGAAGTCGCCGCGGCGCCATTCGAGGCCGGGCAGTCCGCGACCGAGCAGCCACCCCAGCGCCCATGGGGCGGGGGCGGTTTCGATCCCGGCAAACCGACTGTCTGGGCGCAGGTGGGCGAGCATCCGGAGCAGCGAGCCGGTACCGGCACCAATGTCGAGCAAGCGTGCGGCCCGTGCCGCGGGCAGCAGCGCCGCCACTGCCGCGGCGGTCTTGCGGTTGGTCAGGTAGAGCGGGACCTGGGTGCGAAAGCTGCTCCAGTAGATCAGCGCGAGCGCCACGAAGGCGGCCAGGTACCAGCCGGGTGCGAGCCTGAGCTGCAGGGCGGTGATGGCAAGCGGGGTGAACAGGAGGTGGATCGGCAGCCACCAGCGTGCGCTGCGCAGTGCGGCGGCAGCCACGGTGGCGCCGACGGCCTGGGCGATCACCAGTGGCCACAGCCCGGCGGCGAGCAGTCCGCTGCGGCCGAGGAGGTAGGCGAGCAGCCAGCCGGCGAACTGGGCGAGAAGGGCTTTGAGGGCTGGGGGCATCGGGGCCGGGTCGATTGGGGCAGGGCGGATGATAGCCGGACGGCGGTGCGGGGTGGGGGCAGACGGCGCTGATCCGGGGCAGGGCTGGGGCGGGCAGACGTTCGCGGCCTTCGGCTTCCCGTTGCCTTCGGCCACGCGGCGGGGGTGGCGCAAACTCGGGCGCGGCGCGCCCTCAGACATGCGCCACCCTTTTCCGGCCGCCTGACCGAAGGCAACGGCGCTCTCGACAGCCCACTCCGGCCCTGCCCCGGCGCGCCGCCCGCCCCCACCCCGCGCCCTCAGGCTGCGCGCGTCGTCTGCTCGACCCGGCGCCAGCGTGCGAGCAGGGCGTCGCGCTGGCGTGCGGCCGCTTCCATGTTCTGCAGTTTCACATGGCCGAAGCCGCGGATGCCCTGCGGCAGTGCGGCGATGTCGACTGCCAGCGCCAGCCGGGTGTAGCTCAGGGTGGCAAGCAGCTCGGCGAGATCGCGTTCGTACTGGTCGATCAGGGCGCGCTCGGCGCGGCGCTCCGCGCTGCGGCCGAACACGTCCCAGCGCGTGCCGCGCAGGCCCTTGAGTCTTGCCAGCAGGCGGAACACCCGGCGCATGCCCGGCCCGAAGGCCTTCTTCGGGATGCGTCCGGTGGCCGGATCGAGGCGCGACACCAGCGGCGGCGCGAGGTGGAAGCGCACCTCGAAGTCGCCCTCGAAAGCAGCATCGACCTTGTCCCAGAAGGCCGGGTCGGTGTACAGCCGGGCCACCTCGTACTCGTCCTTGTAGGCGAGCAGTTTGAAGTAGTTGTGTGCCACGGTCTCCGTCAGCCGAATGCTGGCGCTGCCGACCCGGCTGGTCTCGGTCTCGCGCACGCGGGCGACCAGCTGTCGGTAACGTTCGGCGTAGGCCGCATCCTGGTAGGCGGTGAGGAACTCGACCCGGCGCGCGACCACCTCGTCCAGCGTCGGCGCCCGGATCGGGACGGCCTCAGCCGGCCGGGCGTAGCGCTCCACCGCGGCCAGGTCGTGGGCCGCGCGCCGACCCCACAGGAAGGCCTTGCGGTTCATGTCCAGGGCGACCCCGTTGAGCTCGATCGCCTGCATCAGTGCCCCGTGCGACACCGGCACCATGCCTTTCTGCCAGGCGTAGCCGAGCAGGAACAGGTTGGTCGCGATTGCATCGCCCATCAGCGCGGTGGCCAGGCCCTGGGCGTCGAGGAAGTCGGCGTGGCCGGGGCCGGTCGCCTCCTGTACGGCCGCCTGCATCTTGTCGAGCGGGAACTGCCAGTCCGGGTTGTGGGTGAACTCCGAGGTCGGCGTTTCGGCCACGTTGATCACCGCGCGGGTCTTGCCCGCGGCCATCTTGGCCAGGGCCTCGACGCTCGCGCTCACCACCACGTCGCCGCCGATCACGGCGTCGGCCTCGCCGGCGGCGATGCGCACTGCGTGCAGCTGTTCCGGCCGCTCGGCGAGGCGGATGTGGCTGAACACCGAGCCGCCCTTCTGCGCCAGGCCGGTCATGTCGAGCACGGTCACGCCCTTGCCGTCGAGGTGGGCGGCCATGCCGATCAGCGCACCGATGGTGACCACGCCGGTGCCGCCGACCCCGGTGACCATGATGCCGAAGGGGCGGGCGATATCCGGCAGCGCCGGCATCGGCAGGTCGGCAAAGTGCGATTCGTCCGCCTGCCGTGCGCTGCCCTTGCGCAGCCGGCCGCCCTCGATGGTGATGAAGCTGGGGCAGAAGCCGTTGAGGCAGGAGTAGTCCTTGTTGCATGAAGACTGGTCGATCGCGCGCTTGCGCCCGAACTCGGTCTCCACCGGCACGATGGACATGCAGTTCGACTGGACCCCGCAGTCGCCGCAGCCCTCGCACACCGCCTCGTTGATGAATACCCGGCGCGCCGGGTCGGGGAAGGTGCCGCGTTTGCGGCGCCGGCGCTTCTCGGCGGCGCAGGTCTGGTCGTAGATCAGTGCGGTGACGCCGCCCGAGGCCCGCAGCTCGCGCTGGATGCTGTCGAGTTCGTCGCGGTGGCGGATCGGCACGTGGGGGAGGTCGGACGGGCCATAGGCGCGCGCGGTGCCGTCGGTGACCACGACGATGTTGTGCACGCCCTCGGCCTGGATCTGGCGGACGATCAGCGGGACCGACAGCGCGCCGTCGTGCGGCTGGCCGCCGGTCATCGCCACCGCGTCGTTGTACAGGATCTTGTAGGTGATGTTCACCTTGGCCGCCACCGCCTGGCGGATGGCGAGCAGGCCGGAGTGGAAGTAGGTGCCGTCGCCGAGGTTGGCGAAGATGTGCGGCTCGCTGGTGAACGGTGCCTGGCCGACCCAGGGCACGCCCTCGCCGCCCATCTGGGTGAAGGTGCCGGTGCGCCGCTCGGGCATCCAGGTCGCCATGTAGTGGCAGCCGATGCCGGCCAGCGCGCGACTGCCCTCGGGCACGTTGGTGGAGGTGTTGTGCGGGCAGCCGGAGCAGAAGGTCGGTACCCTGTCGATCGCGAACACCCGTCCCGACAGCGCCTGTTCCTTGGCCTCGAGGAAGGCCAGCCGGGCCTGGATCCGATCCGAGGTGAAGAAGCGGCCGATGCGCGCCGCGATCACCCGCGCGATCATCGCCGGGGTGAGCTCGCCGGCCGCCGGCAGCAGCCAGTCGCCGTGATCGATGCTGCCGTCGGCGCGCAGCACGTGCGCCCACTCGCCCTTCTCGTCGAACTTGCCGACCACGCGCGGGCGCACATCCTCGCGCCAGTTGTAGAGCTCCTCCTTCAACTGGTATTCGAGCAGCTGGCGCTTTTCCTCGATCACCAGGATCTCGTCCAGTCCCGCGGCGAACTGGCGCACGCCGTCGGCCTCCAGCGGCCACACCATGCCGACCTTGTACAAGCGGATGCCGATCTCGGCGGCAAGCGCCTCGTCGATGCCGAGATCGTCGAGGGCCTGGCGCACGTCGAGGTAGCTCTTGCCACAGGTGATGATGCCCAGCCGCGGCTGCGGAGAGTCGATGATCACGCGGTTCAGTCCGTTGGCGCGCGCGTAGGCGAGCGCCGCATACAGCTTGAAGTGCAGCAAACGCTTTTCCTGCACCAGCGGCGGGTCGGGCCAGCGGATGTTGAGGCCGTCGGCGGGCAGGGCGAAATCGGTGGGGATCGCGACCTGCACCCGCCGCGGGTCGACATCGACCGAGGCCGAGGTTTCCACCGTGTCGGCGAGCGCCTTGAACGCCACCCAGCAACCGGAGTAGCGCGACAGCGCATAGCCATGCACGCCGAAGTCGATGTACTCCTGCACCCCGGCGGGCGTGAGCACCGGCATCATCATCGACTTGAAGAAGTGGTCGGTCTGGTGCGGCAGCGTCGACGACTTGGCCGCGTGGTCGTCGCCGGCGATCACCAGCACGCCGCCGTGTTTCGAGCTGCCGGCGGCGTTGGCGTGTCGGAACACGTCGCCGCTGCGGTCCACCCCGGGCCCCTTGCCGTACCACATCGCGAACACGCCGTCGTATTTCGCCTGCGGCGACAGATTGACCTGTTGCGAGCCCCACACTGCGGTGGCGGCGAGGTCTTCGTTGATCCCGGGCTGGAACACGATGTCGTGACTGGCGAGATGCGGCTTCGCCTTCCACAGCGTCTGATCGAGCCCGCCCAGCGGTGAGCCGCGATAGCCGGACACGAAGCCCGCGGTGTTGAGCCCGGCGTCGCGGTCGCGCTCCTTCTGGATCATCAGCAGACGTACCAGTGCCTGGTAGCCGGTCAGATAGACGCGGCCGGACACGAGGGTGTACTTGTCTTCGAGGCTGGGCACCGCAAGGGGCACCCGCGGGTCGGCTTCCGCCATGGGACTCTCCTGCCAAAAATCGTGTTCTTGGAGTCTTGCGCGTGGCCTCGAGCCCGCCTCGTGAGCGGGGTGCCGAAGCTGGCAAGCAGGTTAGCCGCGTGGAGCGGGCGGCACCATCCTTGGATACCCTAAGCGGCCGAAGGTTGCGGGCGGCCGCCAATGGCGCCCGTCCCCAGGGGCTCAGCCCGGCGGCAGGATCTTGCCCGGATTGAGCAGATTGTCCGGGTCGAGCGCGCGCTTGATCATGCGCATCGCGTCGATCGCCGGGGCGCCGTGCTCCGCGAGCAAAAAGGCCTGCTTGCCGATGCCGATACCGTGTTCGCCGGTGCAGGTGCCGCCGAGCGCGAGCGCGCGGTGCACGATACGGTGGTTCAGCTCCTCGGCGCGGGCGATCTCGTCCGCGCTGTCCGGATCGACCAGGATGATGGTGTGGAAGTTGCCGTCGCCGACGTGGCCGACGATGGGGGCGATGAAGCCCGAGGCCTCGATGTCGTCGCGCACGCCGGCCACGCATTCGGCCAGCTTCGAGATCGGCACGCAGACGTCGGTGGTCACCCCACGGCTCCCGGGGCGCAGGTTGAGGCTGGCGAAGTACACGTCGTGGCGTGCGGCCCACAGCTTGCTGCGGTCTTCCGGCCGGCTCGCCCATTCGAAGTCGAGACCGCCGTGCTCACGGGCGATCTCCTGGACGGTCTGCGCCTGTTCCTCGACGCTGGCCGGCGAGCCGTGGAACTCGAAGAACAGCATCGGCGATTCGTGCAACATGGTCTTGCTGTAACGGTTGATCGCCTGCACGGTGAGGGCGTCGACCAGTTCGATGCGCGCCACCGGGATGCCGAGCTGGATGGTCTGGATCACCGTATTGACCGCGCTGACCACATCGGGAAAGGCGCAGGTGGCCGCCGACACCGCCTCGGGGAGCGGGTGCAGGCGCACGATGAGTTCGGTGATGATGGCCAGGGTGCCTTCCGAGCCCACCAGCAGGTGGGTGAGGTCGTAGCCCGCCGAGGACTTGCGCGCCTTGCCGCCGGTGCGGATCACGCGGCCGTCGGCCATCACCGCGGTGAGGCCGAGCACGTTTTCGCGCATGGTGCCGTAGCGCACGGCATTGGTGCCCGAGGCACGGGTGGCGGCCATGCCGCCGAGGCTGGCGTCGGCGCCGGGGTCGATCGGGAAGAACAGCCCGCTGCCATGCAGTTCGGCATTGAGCTGCTTGCGGGTGACGCCGGGCTGGACGACGACGTTCATGTCCTCGGCGTTGATCGCGAGCACCCGCTTCATCTCCGAGAAGTCGATGCTGATCCCGCCGTGGATGGCAAGGATATGCCCTTCGAGCGAGCTGCCGACGCCGTACGGAATGATCGGTACGCCGTGCTCGCGGCAGGCTTCGACGATGGCGACGACCTCGTCGGTGTCGTGCGCGAAGACCACGGCATCGGGGAGTGCGTCGGGGAAGTGCGATTCGTCGTGGCCGTGGTGGGCGCACACCCCTGCGGAGGTGGAGAAACGGCTGCCGAAGCGGGCGGCGAGGGCGTCGATGAAAGCTTGCGGGAGCGGCTTGCGGAGGGGGTCGGAAGCGTTCATGTCGGGCCTCGGTCTGGGGACTGTCGCCAATTATCGTCGCTTGTGGGCTGCGGAGGGAATCGGGAGCCTTCCTGCAGCGGGGTCGCCCGTCCGGGCATCGTGGTCGGGCCTGCACCGGGTGCGCCGATAGCCTGCGACAACGCGGGCTCGGTTATCCTTGGTGGCTGTCGGTCCAACGGTTTGCCAATGAATGGAGTTTCCGCACCCTGGTCTGTGGACGGGGTCGCCGCTGAACAGCGCTGCGCGATCCTGGGCGCCTCCATTACAACAAAGGAACACGCAGTGTCATGAATGAATCCGCGCTACCCGGTGTCATGCAGCCACCCGAGGCGGATCGGCGCATTCCGGTCACCGTGCTCACCGGCTTTCTGGGCGCCGGCAAGACCACGCTGCTCAACCATCTGCTGCGCCAGCCGGAGATGGACGGCGCAGCGGTGCTGATCAACGAGTTCGGCGAGGTCGGCGTCGATCATCTGCTGGTCGAGAAGGTCGACGAGTCGGTAGTGCTGCTCGATTCGGGCTGCATCTGCTGCAGCGTGCAGGGCGATCTGGTGAAGGCGTTGAAGAACCTCTTCATGCGCGCCCTGCGCCGTGAAATTCCGCCGCTGCGCCGGGTGCTGATCGAGACTACCGGGCTGGCCGACCCGGTGCCGGTGGTCCATACCGTGATGGAGGAGCCGTTCATCGCCGAGCGCTACCGTTGTGACGGCGTGATCACCGCGGTCGATGTCACCCATGCGCTGCAGCAGCTCGGCGCCCACCGCGAGGCGGTGCGCCAGGTGGCGATGGCAGACCGCCTGCTGCTGACCAAATGTGACCTCGCCGACGCGGGCGCGCGCGAGGCGGTGGCGGCGCGACTGCGGATGCTCAATCCGGGCGCCGCGCAGATTCGGGTCGAGGGGGGCGTGATCGCGGTCGACGCGGTGTTCGGCTGCGGGCTCTACGACGCTGCCGGCAAGATGCCGGACGTGGCCGCCTGGCTGGGCGAGGAACGGGTGCGGAAGCAGCAGGCGGTCGATGCCGCACGTGCCGCCGCGCCCGCCTGGCGCAAGCCGGGGGGCCGCGTGGCGTCGGTCGCGATACCGGCGCGGCACGATGACGGCGTCACCAGCTATGTGCTGACCTTTGCCGAGCCGCTCAACTGGTTCGGTTTTTCCGATGCGCTGGGGCTGCTGCTGCAGGTCTATGGCGAGCGCATCCTGCGCATCAAGGGCATGCTCAACGTGATCGGCGACCCGCAGCCGCGCATCGTGCAATGCGTGCAACATTCGGTGTATCCGCCGACCAGCCTGCCGGCATGGCCGGACACGCCGCCCTTCGCTGACCGCAAGAGCCGACTCGTGTTCATCGTTCGTGACCTGCCGCGGGACGAGGTCACCAATCTGATGTTCAGCATCGGTGGCGTTCCCGCGGAGCCGGAGGTCGGGGTGTAAGGATTTCGCGGCCGCGCGCGACCACCAGGCGGACAATCGATGGGAGCGGGCGCGATGGCAGCAGGGATGGGCTGGACGACGGGGAGGCGGGCGCTGCGCCGGGTGATGGCGAAGGGTGTGGTGACGCTGGGATGTGGCCTGCTCGCAGGGGGTGGCGGCGCCGAAGGCCGCCTGCCGAGTCAGGTCAGCGCGTTCTCGGCGATGGCGCCAGGCGGAGCGATCGGCGCGCCCTGGCAGCACCAGACCTTGCCGCGGGTCGAACGCGAAAACCGCTTCGACCTGGTCGAAGAGGGCGGTCGCACGGTGTTGCGGGTGCGTTCGGAGGCCGCGGCCTCGACCATGACCCATCCGCTCGCGGTCGATCCAGCGCAAACCCCCCGCCTGGCGTGGCGCTGGAAGGTGTCGAGGGCGCTCGCCGGTTCGGACTTCACCCGCAAGGCCGGTGACGATTACGCGGCGCGGGTCTATGTGTTGTTCGACTACCCGATGGACCGGCTGGCACTGGGCGACCGGGTCAAGATCGCGCTCGGACGGACGCTGTACGGCGCCAGCCTGCCTTCGGCGGCGATCGCCTATGTGTGGGGCACGGCCCAGCCCGCAGGTGCGACCGGACCCAATCCCTACACTGACCGGGTACGGATGATCGTGGTCGACAGTGGCCCGGCCGAGGCAGGGCAGTGGCGCGACGTCGAGCGCGACCTCGCCGCCGATTTCCGCGCCGTGTTCGGGGAGGACATCCCGCCGGTGGTCGGACTCGCGGTCAGTGCCGATACCGACAACACCGGCGAGGCCGTCACCACGCTGTTCGGCGATTTGCGCTTCCTGGCGCGCTGAGGGGGCGGGGGCCGGTCGCGACGTCGCTGGACGCACGTCCGTCCGGGGAGGCGAGTGTGCACCTGAGGGTGGCGCGGGGGGTTTCCTTCAGTCGTGCCGATCGGGCGCCGCGGCGTCGGCAGAGGCCGCCAGCAAACCCTCGAAGACGAGGGCGCTCTGGCTGACCGGGCGGTGCGGCAGGCGCATCCGGTACAACTGACGGCTGATCGGGCCGGTGCCGACATTGAACTTGCGCACCCGTCCGAGCGCGAGCTGATCGCGCGCACATATCCGCGGCACCACCCCGAGGCCGATGCCCGAGGCCACCGCCTGGACGATGGCCTCGTTGCTGAACACTTCCATCGTCCGCGGTGTGTGGATGCCGGCCTGTTCCAGCAGGCGCTCGGCGGCATCCCGGCTGCCCGAGCCGCGTTCGCGCAGAATCCACGTCCGGCTGGCGGGCGGTTCCGCCGCGTCCTCCCCCGGGCGCCCGTCTTCCCCCTGCGTACGCGGTGCAATCACGATCATCTCCTCCTTGCGCCACGGTCGGACGTCGATCCTGGCATCGCTCACCGTACCTTCGACCAACGCGACATCGACCTCGCAGTCGAGCAGCAGCTCGGTGATCCGCTGGGTGTTGGCGCCGACGATACGGAGGTCGATCCGCGGGTGGCGGACATGGAAGGTCTTCAGAAAGGGCGGCAGCCAGTAGGTGGCGATGGTGGTGCTGGCGCCGATCACGAGCCGGCCTCGCTCCAGCGCGTAGAACGAGCGGATCGCTTCGTCGGCTTCGCGCTCCAGCGCAAAGATCGCCCGTGCGTGCGCATACAGGGCCTGCCCCGGCTCGCTGGTGCGGAAGCTGCGCCCGCGGCGGTCGAGGAGCACGGTGTCGAGCTGGGCCTCGAGCTCCTTGACCGCCTTGGAGGTGGCCGGCTGACTGATGCCGAGCTGCTCGGCGGCGCGCGAGAAGCTGTTGGCGTCGACCACGGTGACGAAAATTCGAAGCAGGTGAAGGTTCATGTATGAGCTCAGGTAATCGATGGCTAACTTTGATGCCATATACGAATACTAGCGCGCCCTCTATCCTTATTCCAGATCACGACTATCGATATGCGAACATGAATATAAGCGCAGTCCTGCCAGCTCCCGGCGTCCGGCTCGGGCTCTATGCCTGTACCGCCATCACGATGACGGCCGCGGTGCTGTCGGCGATCCCGGCCCTGAGTCGCAACGGACTGGGGTGGCTGCCGCTGGCGGTCGCGCTCGGCATGGTCGTGGGCAACCTGTGGCCGGCGCTGCCGGAGCGCGGTCGTGCGGGACTGGCGGTGGCACGCGGGCCGCTGATGCGCGTCGGGATCGCGCTCTACGGGCTGCGGATCGGAATCGACGAATTTGCCAGCGTGGGCTGGGTCGGTGTGCTGATGGCGCTGACGATCGTGGCCTCGACGCTGCTGCTGGCACAGGCGCTCGGGCGGCGGCTCGGGCTCGATCCCCACAGTGCGCTGCTGATCGGTGCCGGCAGCGCGATCTGCGGTGCGGCGGCGGTCGCCGCGGCCGACGGCGTACTCGGCGCCCGTGCGCGTCAGGTGTCCGCCGCGGTTGCCGCGGTGGTGTTGTTCGGGACGCTGGGGATGTATCTGCTGCCTTTGCTGCGCCCCCTGCTGGGGCTGTCGGATGCCGCGTTCGGGCTGTGGATCGGGCTGACCGTGCACGAACTCGGCCATGTCGTCGCCGCCGCGAGTGCGGTCGGACCGGAGGCAGCCACCGCCGCGCTGATCGAGAAGATGATGCGGGTGATGCTGCTTGCCCCCGCGGTGGTATGGATCGCGTTTATCGACGGGCGCGCCACCCCGGGGGGCCGCCGGCTGCGTGTCCCGTTCTTCCTGTGGGCCTTTTTCGCCGCGATCGCGCTCAACGCCAGTGGATGGCTGCCCGCGGCGGTGCTGGCTGCCGGTGCGGAGCTGGCGCAAGTCCTGCTCGCCGTCGGCCTGGCGGCGCTCGGCGCGGCGACCCGGTTTACCGATGTCCGTGCCGCGGGCGCCCGGGTGTGGCTGCTGGCGGCCCTGCTGTGGGCCTACCTGCTTCTTGCCGGGCTGTGGATGGTGAGCACTCTGACCTGGCTGGGTTGAGACCGCGATGTCGTCTTTGCACCAGGACCCGGCGTCGTTGGGGCAACCGCACCGACACGGGGCACGGCGATTCCCGATTCCGCCCCGGCGGCATCAAGTTACTCCTGTAATAACAAGCCTCTAACTCATGACGCCGGTGTGCTGGCAGATGGCGTGCAATTTGCTTCTAATAACTTGTTATAACAAGTTGGGGCATGGTGCCCCGGCCGGCATCTCCCCACGGCGAACGGCCGAACGCGAGGGATCGCCGACTCACAGGACGAAGCCGATCTTGAACGAGATTTCCCAGTTTCTCGGGGCGCGCGATGCACTCACCTGGACTGTCGTGGTGCTGGCGGCGCTCGCCGGCGGGGCGCTGCGCGGCCTGACCGGATTTGGCGCCGCGCTGCTGATGGCGCCGCTGCTGTCGCTGGTGCTGTCGGCGCGTGAAACGATGTGCGTCGTGACCTTGCTCAATGCCTTGCCGATCGGGCGGGCGACCCTGCTGTCCGCCAGCCGGGTGATCGACCGCGGCGTGATGCTGCCGATGAGCGTTGCCGCCTTCGTCGGCGTGCCGTGCGGAATCGCACTGGTCGGCGCGCTGCCGGCCCAGGCCTTCGGGATGGTGATCGGGCTGGCAGTGGTGGCCAGTGCATTGGCGCTGATGTCCGGGATCACCCTGATCGGCGGTCGCTCACCACAACTGTCGCTCGCGGTCGGACTGGTGAGCGGCGTGCTGACCGGCTTCGGCGGGGTCGGCGGACCGCCGGCCATTCTTTACCTGTTCGGCGTCGAGCCCGACACCCATCGTGCGCGCGCCAACTTCATCCTGTTCTTCGCCGTGCTGTATCCGGTGGCGCTCGCCGTCATCGCGCTGTTGGGCATGCTGTCGTGGCGAGACCTGGCGCTCGGCGTACTGCTCGCGCCCCTGTTTCATGCCGGCGGCGTGGCCGGCACGCGCCTGTATCGGCGTGTCGGCAAGCGTCATTTCAGGCCGTTCGTGCTGGTGCTGCTGATGGTGGCCGGGGTGATGGCGGCGTGGCCGCGCGAGCTCCCCGCCCGGCCCGTTGGCGGGGGTGTCGGCAGCGATGCGAACGGTAGGAGTGATCGGCTTTCGATGTTGGTGCAGGGCGCACCGGACGGGTGCGGCGCCACGCACGGTGGGCGCCGCGCGACGCCCTGCAAGCACGCTCTAAATCAAGTTAAAACAAGTAGTTAATAGATATTGTTGCGGTGCGGAGAACTTGGCACCGTATTTGCTAGTTAGAACTCGTCATAACAGGCTGTGTTTCAGGAGTGCAAGACATGTCTCTGATCCGAAAAAGAAGCGCCTCAACCGCGCCCGATGCGGGCGACAACGCCGTGACCGCGGTGTCCCCGGTGCCGCTGCACACCCAGATCCGCGAGGTCCTGCGCCGCCGGATTCTGGACGGCAGTTACGCCCCGCATTCGCAGATGCCATCGGAGAGCCAGATGATGGAGAGCTTCAGCGTCAGCCGCATCACCATCCGCCAGGCGCTTGGCGATCTGCAAAAGGAAGGGCTGATCTTCAAGGTCATGGGCAAGGGCAGTTTCGTCGCCAAGCCCAAGGCTTTCCAGAGCCTGTCGCGGCTGCAGGGTTTCGGCGAGGCGATGTCGCCGTCGGGCTACGAGACCTACTCGATGCTGCTCAGTGCGCGCGAGGTCGAGGCCAGCCTGCTGGTCGCGCAGCGCCTCGCGCTGAAGGAGGGCGCTGCGGTATTCGAGATCCAGCGCCTGCGCTATCTCAACCGCGAACCGATTTCGGTCGACGTGAGCTACTTCCCGCTCGAGATCGGCCGCCGCCTGGTCCAGGAGGATCTGGCCGCGCGCGACATCTTCGTCATTCTCGAAAACGATTTTGGCCACGACCTCACCCATGCCGACGTGCAGATCGAGGCCATCTCTGCCGACGAATCGCTCGCGCGCCATCTGGGCATGGCAGAAGGCCTGCCACTGTTGCGCATCGAGCGTCTGACCTACGCCGGAGACATACCGATCGATTTCGAGTTCCTCTATTACCGCGGCGATGCCTTCCAGTATCGCCTGCGTATCGACCGGACCTGAGACCCGGCACAGAACCGGTTCCAGTCCATGCAGCAAGCGTAGCAACGCACTCCCAACCCCAGGAGCAATCATGAAACGCATAGATCTCGAGTTCGACCTCGTCGTCATCGGCGGCGGCACCGGCGGGCCGATGGCCGCGGTCAAGGCCAAGGAGCAGAACCCGCAATTGAAGGTGCTGCTGATCGACAAGGCGCATGTGAAACGCAGCGGCGCGATCTCGATGGGCATGGACGGGCTCAACAATGCCGTCATTCCCGGTCACGCCACCCCCGAGCAGTACGTCAAGGAAATCACCATCGCCAACGACGGCATCGTCGATCAGGAGGCGGTGATGGCCTACGCCGCCAACAGCTTCGACATGATCCAGGAGCTCGACCGCTGGGGCGTCAAGTTCGAGAAGGACGAGACCGGCGACTACGCGGTGCGCAAGGTCCATCACCTCGGCAGCTATGTGCTGCCGATGCCCGAAGGCCACCACATGAAAAAGATTCTCTACCGCCAGCTCAAGCGCGCCCGGGTCGAGATCACCAACCGCGTCGTCGTCACCCGGCTGCTGACCGGCGCCAGCGGCGAAGTCGTCGGCGTCATGGGTTTCGACTGCCGCACCGCGGACTTCTACGTGATCCGCTGCAAGGCCGCGGTGATCAGCACCGGGGCGGCGGGACGCATCGGGCTGCCGGCCTCGGGCTACCTGATGGGCACCTACGAGAATCCGACCAACTGCGGCGACGGCCACGCCATGGCCTTCCACGCCGGCGCCGACCTCGCAAATCTCGAGTGCTTCCAGATCAACCCGCTGATCAAGGACTACAACGGCCCCGCCTGTGCCTACGTCACCGGCCCCTTCGGCGGCTTCACCGCCAACTCCAAGGGCGAGCGCTTCATCGAGTGCGACTACTGGAGCGGGCAGATGATGATGGAGTTCTACAACGAACTCGAAGGCGGCAACGGCCCGGTGTTCCTCAAGCTCGACCATCTCGCCGAGGAAACCATCGGCGAGATCGAGCACATCCTGCACACCAACGAGCGCCCCAGCCGCGGCCGCTTCCACGAGAAGCGCGGCAACGACTACCGCAAGCAGATGATCGAGATGCACATCTCCGAGATCGGCTTCTGCAGCGGCCACAGCGCCTCCGGGATCTGGACCAATGCCCGCGGCGAGACCTCGGTGCCCGGCCTGTATGCCGCCGGCGACTGCGCCAGCGTGCCGCACAACTACATGCTCGGCGCCTTCGTCTATGGTCGCCTGTGCGGTCAGAGCGCGGCCGCCTACTGCGCCGACACTGCCAAGGGCCGGGTCGACGACGGCGCGATCGCGGCCGAAGAGGCACGCATCCGCGCACCGCTCGAACGGACCGATGGCCTCACCCCGTTCCAGATCGAGTACAAGACCCGCCGCCTGGTGAACGACTACCTGCAGCCGCCCAAGATCACGCGCAAGTACGAGATCGGCCTGCGCCGCTTCGATGAGGTGCGCGAGGACGCCGTGGCCATGGTCGCCACCAATCCGCACGAGCTGATGCGGGCGATGGAAGCGCATTCCATCCTCGACTGCGCCGAGATGGCGGCGCGTGCCTCGCTGTTCCGCACCGAGAGCCGCTGGGGCCTGTACCACTACAACGTCGACCACCCCGAGCGCGACGACGCCAACTGGTTCTGCCACACCTTGCTGAGCAAGAACGCCGAGGGCCGGATGCAGCTGCGCAAGAAGGCGGTCGAGCCCTACCTCGTCGCCATCGACGAGGAAGAACGTACCGCCTACCAGCGCCTGCGCGTCGCGCGCAGCGCCGAAGCCGCCTGATCACGAGATAGCGCGAGGAACCCATCATGAGTATCGCCACCACCCTGACCCAGGTCCCCGTCGTCGTCGACGAGGGCAAGTGCATCGCCGAGAAGGGCTGCACCGTCTGTGTCGATGTCTGCCCGCTCGACGTGCTGGCCATCGACATGCTCACCAAGAAGGCGTTCATGAAGTTCGATGAATGCTGGTACTGCCTGCCGTGCGAGACCGACTGCCCGACCGGCGCGGTGCACGTCAGCATCCCCTATCTGCTGCGCTGAGGTGAGGCTATGACGATCATTGCCCTGTCCATCGCCGAACGCCTCATCAGCGACGACGCCGAGGTCCGCCGCCTGGCGGTCATCGACCTGCCCTACAGCGACGAGGACGACATCGTGCCGCTGGTGCTGCCGCGCCTGGCCGACCGCGAAGCCAACGTGCGGACCGAAGCGGTGCGCGCGCTCGAAGGCTTCGAGGAGCCGGAAGTCGTGGCCGCACTGGCGCCGATGCTGCTCGATACCGACCCCGGCGTGCGCGAGGCCGCCGGTCTGGTGCTCGCCGAACTGAAACACGCCGCTTCCGCCGGGCCCCTGCTCGCGCTGTTGCCGGAGCCGGATGCCGAGGTCCGCATGCTCGCATTCCGCGCCCTGCGTGCGCTGCGCGTGCCCGAAGTGTTCGCACCTGCGATGGCCGCGCTGCGCGATCCCGATCCGGGCGTCCGGCGCGAGGCCGTGGGCGTGCTGGGCTATCTGCGCCGGCCCGAGGCGATCGGCGATCTGGCCGAAGTCGCCGCCCACGATCCGGACCCCGACGTGCGCCGGATCGCGGTCGGCGCGCTCGGCTACGCCACCGAGATCAGCGTGCTGCCGGCCCTGACCCGCGCGCTGGGCGACAGCGCGTGGATGGTGCGCGACGAGGCCGCCCAGACCATCGGCAAGCTGCGCATGGGGCCGGCGATCCCGGACCTGGTGCGGGCGATGCAGGACGAGTACTGGCAGGTGCGGGTCAAGGCCGCACGCAGCCTCGGGCTGCTGAAGGCGGTGGCCGGCTTGCCGGCGCTGGTCGAGGCGCTCGCCCACCCGATCGGCAACCTGCGCAAGGAAGCGGCGGTCGCGCTCGGCGAGATTGCCGACCCGCGCGCCATCCCCGCGCTCGAAAAGGCACTCGACGACGCCGATCCGGACGTGCGCAAGCTCTCGCGCCTTGCCCTGACCGCGATCGGCCTGGCCCAGAAATAAGGATGCTGACATGACTTTCGTCGTTACCGAAGCCTGCGTGCGCTGCAAGTACACCGACTGTGTCGCGGTGTGCCCGGTGGATTGCTTTCACGAGGGACCGAACTTCCTCGTGATCGATCCGGACGGCTGCATCGACTGCGGCGTGTGCGTGCCCGAATGCCCGATCGGGGCGATCTTCGCCGAGGCCGATCTGGCGCCCGACCAGCACGCGTTCATCGAGATCAATGCCCGGCTGGCCCTCGACTGGCCGGTGATCGACGCCGCGCGCGAACCGTTGCCCGACGCCGAACAGTGGGCCGCGATCAAGGACAAGCGTCAGTTCCTCGATCCTGCCGCAGTGACCTGACCGGCCCCCGTTTTCCCTTCAACTCAACCTTCTTCCTTCAACCTCAGCCCGCTTCACCCTGCCCCAACCCCGCAGTCTCATAAAAAACAGTAGCGCTCGAACGCATCGCCAACAGATCAACTGGACAAGGACGCAAATCATGAATGCACGTTCCAGAAACACGGCTCGAGACAATAACAACAACATCGCACGCAAACTCATGGCCGCAGCGGCGCTCGCCGGCTGCTGTGCCTTCCCTGCCATGGCCGAGGTGGTCACGGTCGGGATCGGCACCCAGAACACCACCACCAATACGGTGACCGGCGGCATCGTCATCAAGGAACTCGGCCTGCTCGACAAGCATCTGCCGAAGACCGGCAAGTACAAGGACATCGAGTTCAAGCTCGAATGGCAGAACTTCACCTCGGGTCCCCCGGTCACCAACGGCATGGTCGCCAACACGCTGCAGATCGGAATGATGGGCGACTACCCGCTGCTGGTGAACGGCGCCACCTTCCAGGCCGGCAAAGAGACCAAGAGCCGCCTGATCGCCCTCATTGCCTACAACGCCGACGGCGCCGGCAACGGCGTCGTGGTGCACAAGGACTCGCCCTACTACGAGTTGTCCGACCTGAAGGGCAAGAAGGTCTCGGTGCCCTTCGGCTCCGCGGCGCACGGCATGCTGCTGAAGGCAATGGAAGACAAGGGCTGGAAGGCAGAGGATTTCGAACTCTCCAGCCAGAGCCCCGAGGTCGGCACCTCCAGCCTGCAGGAGCAGCGCATCGACGGCCACGCCGATTTCGTGCCCTTCGCCGAGCTGCTGCCCTACCGCGGTTTCGCGCGCAAGATCTTCGACGGCGTCGAGACCAAGGTACCCACCTTCCACGGCGTGGTGGTGCGCGAGGACTTTGCGCAGAAGTACCCGGAATTCGTCGTTGCCTACATCAAGGCCCTGATGGAGGCCAATGACTGGGTGCGCAAGAACCCGGTACAGGCGGCTGCGAAGGTCGAGGAATGGACCCGGGTCGAGAAGGAAGTCGCCTACATGTTCATCGGCCCGGGCGGTGTCCACACCCTCGATCCGACGATCAAGCCGAAGTGGATCGAAACCGTGAAGTACGACCACGGCGTGCTGCAGCGCATGGGCCGGGTCAAGGACTTCGACGCCGATGCCTGGGTCGACGAGACCTACGTCAAGCAGGCGTTCAAGGAGCTCGGTCTCGACTACGACAAGCAGAAGGCGAGCCTGGCCAACTACGAGATCGCCGGCACCGACCCGCTGTGCGGCGGCGCGATCGACAAGCCGCGCGAGGCGGGCGAGGTCTGGATCGACGGCGTCGGGATCAGCGCGTACAAGTCCGCAGCATGCACGCTCGCCGCGGTGAACAAGGCCGGCGAGGAGGGCAAGAAGGTCGGCGTCGCGTTCGTGTTCGATCAGAGCACGAAGATCAAGCTGTTCGCGGACAAGGCGTTCTACGCGCTGGGGGGCAAGGCCGGGGCGACTGCGGTGACGCCTTTCCTGCTCAAGAAGGATGCCGAGGCCTATGCCGCGGCCAATGGCGGGCGCGTCGGTCTGTACGCCGAAGCGCTCGCCGCCGCCGGGAGGTGAGCGATGGCCAGCGCGATAAGGATGCGCTCCGTGCGTGACACGGAGACCCTGGGCGCGGGGGGGAGCCCCCCCGCGGCGGGGCACGCGGTGGCTGCGCTGCACGCCGCGGTGCTGCCGCCCGCCGAACCGGTCCGTGCCGAACCCGCGACCCGCCCGGTGCCCCAGGCGGCCGTCGCGGATCCGGGCAGGACGCTGCCGTGGTCCGGGCGGGTGCTGGCGATGGCGGGCGCTCAGCTCCCATCGCTGTTGCTGGCAGTGGTTTCCATCGGTCTGCTGATCGGCTTCTGGTATCTGGCAACCGCTTACCGCTGGAATTTCTACATCCGCTTCACCAACGTGCCCACACCGGGCGAGGTGTATCGCGATGCCGTGGTGTTGTTCGGTGATCCGAAATTCCTCACCAACATCGGCATCAGCCTGTGGCGGATCATGGTCGGGTTCTGCATCGCCACCGTGCTCGGGGTCGGGCTGGGCCTGCTGTGCGGACGCTATGCCCTGCTCAAGGGGCTGATGTTCCCGGCGCTGGAGGTGATCCGGCCGATCCCTGCGATCGCGTGGGTGCCGATCTCGATCATGTTGTGGCCGACCACCGAGACCAGCATCGTGTTCATCACCTTCATCGGTGCCTTCTTTCCGATCCTGCTCAACACCCTGCACGGGGTCGGGGCGGTGGATCGGGTGCTGATCCGGGCGGCGCGCTGCCTGGGCGCGAGCGAGTTCGCGCTGATGACCCAGGTCGTGTTGCGCGGCGCTCTGCCGCATATCTTCACCGGCCTGGCGGTGGGCATGGGGGTGGCGTGGGTGTCGCTGATCGCCGCGGAGATGATCTCGGGGCAGTTCGGTGTGGGTTACTTCACCTGGGAGGCCTACTCGCTGATCGAATACCCGCACATCGTCATCGGCATGCTGGTCATCGGCGTGCTCGGCCTGCTGTGCAGCGGTGCGATCCGCCTGTTGGCGAAGCTCGTCATGCCCTGGCAGGGCGCCGGCGGCAAGGAGAATGCATGATGGCCAGTGTCCATACCCCGTCGCACGGATGCATCGACATCCGTGACGTGACCGTCAGTTTTACCCAGAACGGCAGCACGCTCGATGCGGTCAGCGGCATCTCGTTGAAAGTCGAGCCGGGCGAGTTCGTTTCCATCGTCGGCCCTTCCGGCTGTGGCAAGTCGACGCTGCTGAACCTCGTTGCCGGGTTTCTGAAGCCGACTCTCGGCGAGGCCAGCGTGGACGGCACCGCGATCCGTGGCCCGGGTGCCGATCGCGGCGTCGTGTTCCAGCAGTATTCGCTGTTTCCGTGGTTGCGGGTACGCGAGAACGTCGAGTTCGGGCTGAAGATGCAGGGCGTGTGCAGCAGCGAACGGCAATCGAGGGCACGCACCCTGCTCGGCCTCGCCGGTCTGCTGTCGTTCGAGAACCACTATCCGGATCAGCTGTCGGGCGGCATGAAGCAGCGCGTGGGCATCGTGCGCGCGCTGGCGACCGGACCGCAAGTGCTGCTGATGGACGAGCCGTTCGGCGCGCTCGATGCGCAGACGCGGGTGGTGATGCAGGAAATCCTCACCAACATGTGGCAGCAACTGCGGCTGTCGGTGTTGTTCATCACCCACGACATCGAGGAGTCGATCTTCCTGTCCGACAAGGTCTATGTGATGACCGCCCGACCGGGCCGTATCAAGGCCGAGATTCCGGTTCCGCTGCCGCGCCCGCGGACCGCGGAGATGACCTCGTCCCCGGCCTTTGTGGCCATCCAGCAGCAGTTGAAGGCGCTGATCCGTGAAGAGAGCCTCGCCGCGATGGGGGGCGAACTCGTGGATGGCGGCCTCGGCCAGGACTGGCACCTCGGCAGCGAAGGCGTGAGGGCCGCGTTATGAGCGTCGATGTGCGTGGCTGCACGCCGGTGGGGGTGACCGATCATCGGCTGTCGGGGGTGCTTTTCGTCGAATGGGCGGACGGCGCCAGCAGTGCCTTGCCGCACGGCTGGCTGCGTCAGCGCTGTCGTTGCGCCGCCTGCACCCAAGGTGCCCGCGAGGGCCGCGAGCCGCCACCGGGTGCCGTCCTGAGCGCTATCCGTCCGCTGGCCGAGACCGGTCTGAACCTGGTTTTTGCCGACGGTCACGATCGCGGCATCTACCCCTGGAGCTATCTGCGCGCGCTCGGCGACGAGCGCAAGACCATGAGCGAGGATGAAGATGAGTAATCAATCGATAGAGCGTGTGCTCGAGGTCCATCACTGGAACGATTCGCTGTTCAGCTTCCGGACCTCGCGCAATCCGGGCCTGCGCTTTCACAACGGCCACTTCGTCATGATCGGCCTGCATGCCGAGGACCGTCCGCTGATGCGTGCCTACAGCATCGCCAGCGCGAACTACGAGGAGCATCTCGAGTTCTTCAGCATCAAGGTGCCCGACGGCCCGCTGACCTCGCGCCTGCAGCACCTGCAGCCCGGCGACGAACTCATCGTCGGCCGCAAGCCGGTCGGCACCCTGGTGATCGACGATCTCCATGATGGGCGCAACCTCTACCTGCTGGCGACCGGGACCGGGCTGGCGCCGTTCATGAGCATCATCCGCGACCCCGACACCTACGAGCGCTTCGAGCGTGTGGTGCTGGTGCACGGTGTTCGCCATGTCAGCGAGCTGGCCTATGCCGATTTCATCGAGCGCGAACTCCCTGCCAACGAGTTCATCGGCGACGTGGTGGCGGAAAAATTGTGCTACTACCCTACCGTGACCCGCGAGCCCTTCCGCAACCAGGGGCGGCTGACCGACTTGCTGGCCTCGGGCAAGCTGTGCGCCGATCTTGGCCTGCCGGCGCTCGACGCGAAGCACGACCGGGCGATGATCTGCGGCAGTCCGAGCATGCTGACCGATACCTGCAAACTGCTCGACGCGCGCGGTTTCCGCATCAGTCCGCGCCAGGGCGAGCGGGGCGACTACGTCATCGAGCGCGCCTTCGTCGAAAAGTGATCCGTGGGGGGCTGGCGGGACGGCGCGCTCGCGTCGCCTCCGCTGCCCGGATGAGAAGCTGACATCGAGATGAGTGAAGCAATGAAGATTCTGGTCCCGGTCAAACGCGTGGTGGATTACAACGTGAAGGTCCGCGTGAAGGCGGACGGCAGCGGGGTGGACATCGCCAACGTGAAGATGAGCATGAACCCGTT
>NZ_JBDGKX010000017.1:0-91738 GCF_057656155.1 Azoarcus sp. Soil_N_20
CGGCCTTGGAGATCATTGAGCAGATCGAGAACTGATGGTCGCTTGCGGAGGCGGTGCTGGAAGGGGGGTGTCGGCCAAGAGCGGTCTGTCATGTTCGCGACCGAAAGCGGTCACTCCTCTCCCCCGGACAAAGTCATGTCAAGCCGATGTCGCATCAGATCCAGACTCTTGCGCCCGAGGTCCATTGGACATCTGGCTGCGGCATAACTATGGTGAGATCGTTGCGGCCTCCTCCCGGCTTGCACAGCGGGGAGCTCGAATACACAGCGGCCATGACGTCTCCGACACCTTGAAGCGAGTGCGGTACGCCTTCAAATGCCGCCACAAAAGGAGGTGATCTCATGTCAACACAAGAGGAAGTCCGCAAGGCATCAACTCAGTTCTACGCTGCGCTTAACCGCATGCTCAATGGTGACGCTCGGCCCCTGTCGGATATCTGGTCACACGACTCGGCCGTCACCACGATGCATCCGATCGGTGGTCGGCAGGTGGGATGGAACGAAGTTCTGGAATCCTGGGAACAAGTAGCCCAAGTGGCCTCAGACGGGAAGGTCGAACTGAAGGACCAACTTATCCGCGTCGCCGGGGACGTCGCCTGCGAAGTCGGCGTTGAGCATGCGGAGTTCAAGCTGGGAGGACAGAATATCGCCGGCCAGCTTCGCGTGACGAACATCTATCAGCGAGAAGCCGGAGCGTGGAAGATTACGCATCACCACGCGGACCTGGCCCCAGCAATGGTGGAAGTTCTCAATCGCTTGCAGCCGCCGTCCGGGAGAGCCTGAAAATCGTCGAATGCCCACGGCATATTGGCGCAGGAGCCCGGTGTCTGACAACAGCATGCAGCGGACGGCGCTCCGCAGCGTGGATGATGCTGATCGTTGAGCGTCAGCTTCGAGCCAGAACGTCGGTCGGCTTCGGGTCGGGTCCGGCTATAGCGTGAAGTGACAAGCAGTCATTGGCCGCCACAAGCAGGCGAGCGGCAGGTGACCGACGGATTGCCGCCCGACACCGACGTCAGGCCCAAGGTCAGCATTGGCCGATCAGCTGTCCGTGGCGGGTTGAAACCCGTCCCACGAAAAACGTCACCACCGACGGGGCATAACCGGGCGGGCTAGGTGAATGGCGGTCAGTGCCGGGCAAACGCCCACCCCGCAGGAGGCCGTTCCCCCGTCGCCCGTTACTCGTTCCCTTCCAGCAACCCCAACAACTGCGCCCGTCTCACCACGTGCTTCCGGTTCGCGGCATCGAGCTTGCCGAACAGGTTCTTGAGGTGCCACTTCACCGTCTCCTCCCCTACCCCCATCGCCTGCGCGGCTTCCTTGTTGGTGAGGTTGCGGGCAAGGAGTTCGAGGACTTCGCGCTCCTTGGGGGTGAGCACCATGCACGGAAGCGCGCGCGGGCCGGCGGCGTCGCGCGGGGGCAGCGGGGCGGCCGGGCGCAGGACGCGGGCGACGGCGATCGATCGGCTGCGTTCGGGGTAGCCGGCATCGTCCACCGAGAGGCTGCGGGCCCAGTCGGCGATGGCGGGATGGGCGTCGACGAAGACGCGGACGAGGCCGTAGGTGCGGGCGAGGTCCATCGCCTCGCGCAGAAGTTCGCGGCCGTGTTCGCTGTCGCGGTCGAGGGCGTAGGCGCGTAGCGCCATGTTCTCGATGCAGGCGCGGCCGAGCTTGAGGCCTTCGGCGAAGGGGGCGCCGCGTTCGAGGGCGCTGCGGGCGGCGCGCCAGTCCTGCGCGGCGATGGCGGCGTTGGCGTGCGCCATGGCGCGCTGGTACTCGACCATGCGCTGCCACACCGGGCCGTGGCCGCCCTCCTCCCGCGCGAGGATGTCGTCGATGCGCTGCGCGAGCGCGCGGCAGGTTTCGGCGCGGAAGCGGCCGGCGTGCATGCGCGACTGTTCGGCGAGGCTGACGACGCACAGGCGCGGCATGTGGCGCGCGGCGCCGATGGTGAACAGAGTCTCGAGCAGGTCGAGCGCGCGGTGCTCGGCGCCTTGCGCGGCGGCGACCCGGGCGGCGGTGCGGTAGGCGAGCAGCGCGGTTTCGGGGGTGCCGGTGCGTTCGAGCACGTCCAGGCGGTTGGCGAGCAGCGCGGCGGCTTCGTCGACGCGGTCGCGCTCGTAGGCCGCGGCGGCGAGCAGCGCGGCGAACATGCACGACAAGGGATGGCGGCGGCCGAGGGCCTCGTCGGCGTGCGCCAGCACCGGGCTCAGCACCTCTTCGACGAGCTGCACCTGCCCTTCCCACAGGTAGCTCAGGCCGGTGATGAATTCGCCCCAGCGCGCCGAATAGGCGTAAGCGACGCCGTATTCGCCGCGCGGCACCTGTTGCTGGTGGCGGCGCGCGAGTGCCGGGTCGCCGCGCAGGATCGCGAGCACCGACAGGCGGTTGGCGTGCATCTGCAGCAGGCGCGGCTCGCGCGCGGGGGGCGCATCGGCCCAGGGCTCGAACAGCGCGATGCAGCGGTCCGGTTCGTCGCCGTAATAGGCGGCGCCGCTACCGATCAGCGCGCACTCGTAGCGCAGGCCGAGGTCCACGTCCGGCGCGGCGAGGATCTGCGCGACCAGGCGCTCGGCCTCGCCGTGGCGTTCGCTCAGCGCCAGCACCCAGGCCGCCGCGAGGCGCAGCCGGGGGCGCAGGTCGAGCTCGGCCTCGGGCAGGAGCTCGACCCAGTCGAGCACCATGCCGACATGGCCCTGCATCGCGGCGTCGTACAGGCACTGCTCGGCAAGGTCGAACGCGAGCTCGCGCTTGCCGGCGGCGAGCGCATGGCGCGCGGCTTCCTCGAGCAGGCCGTGGTCTTCGAGCCAGCGCGCCGCGCGCGAATGCAGCTCCGCCTGCTCGGCGGCAGGCAGTTCGGCGAGGCGTGCGCGCAGCACGTCGCGGGCGAGCGTGTGCAATCGGCACCATTCGCCGTCGTCACCGACGACGAAAACCGGGATGTCGCGCATCAGCCGCGCCATGCGTTCGGCGGCGTCGCCGGCGCCGGTGAGCGCGCCGCACAGCTCGGGGTGCAACATGTCCGCGGTGGAGATGCGGGTGAGGAAGGCGGCGTCCTCCGGAGCGAGCTTCGCCAGCAGGCCGCCGAGCAGCTGCTCCTGGTTGCCGGCGCGCGCCGACAGGCCGTCGACCACGGCGCGCGGGTCGCCGCCGCGCTCCAGCGCCGCGAGCGCGAGTTGCAGGCCCAGCGGCCAGCCTTCGACGATCTCGTGGATGCGCGCGCAGGTGTCCGCATCGACCCTGGCGGCGAAGCGGTTGCGCACCAGGCTCAGCGTTTCGTCGAGGCGAAAGCGCAGCGCTTCGGCGCCGACCAGCACGCAATAGCCGTAGGAGCACAGATCGGCGACCTCGCGGTCGAGGCCGCTGCGCGCGGCGATCACGAGGCGCAGGTTGGGCGGCGCGTTGTGCAGCAGGTAGGACAGCACCGCGAACGCGGCCTCGGGCAGGCGCTCGGCTTCGTCCACCATCAGAACGAGGTCGAGCGAGGTGTGGGCGACCTCGGCGAGCCAGGCGGTGACGCCTTCGAATTCGCCGGCCGACGCGCCCGCCCCTTCGATCAGGCTGCGCCCGAACGCGGGACGGCCGCAGCCCGAGCGCACGGCCTGGACGAGGCTTTGCACCAGGCGCTGCGGGTCGGTGTGCTCGTCGACCGAGATCCATGCGACCGCCGCACCGTGGGCGAGGACCTCGCGCCGCCACTGCGCGAGCAGCGAGGTCTTGCCGTAGCCCGCCGGCGCCTGCACGACGATCACCTGGCGATCGCTGAACTGCGCCTCGTCCAGACTGAGCCGCGGGCGCGACAACAGATGTCGCGGCGCACGGGGCGGCGTGGTCTTGAGCACGAGTTCCGGCAGCGCAGCAGCGCCGATCTCAGAGGTCATAGACATCCCGAAGGGTGGATCCAGCACACGCGCCGCGGCGGTCGTACGCCCGGGGGGCCGAGCGCGCCGCGCCGTGCGTCGCCCTAGTGTAAACGCGTGATCGGTAGAGGGGAGCGGAATTATCGGAAGCCCCCCGTGGGGGCCACCCCCCCTTACACGAGGGGGGTCGCTCCCCTCCCGCCTCCCTACCATCGGTTGCAAGTTACCCCCGACGCAAGGAGCACCCCATGCAGTTTGTCGACGTTTGCGCACTGGAGAGCATCGCCCCCGGCGGTGCCCTGGCCGTGCGCGCCAGCGGTTGCGACCTGGCGCTGTTCGAGGTGGACGGCGCCGTCCATGCGATCGAGAACGCCTGCCGCCACGCCGGCGCGGCCCTCGTCGGCGGCAAGCGCTGCGGCCGGACGGTGACCTGCCCCGCGCACGGCTGGAAATACGACGTCACCAGCGGCGCGCTCGCGGTGGCACCCGGCCTGGCGGTGCGGACCTTTCCAGTCGAGATCCGCGACGGCAGAGTGCGCGTCGCAACCGGCGACGCCGCATGACCATCCGTTCGATTTCCCGCTAGGAGTCGCCATGTACCACCACCTGCTCGTACCCATCGACGGCACCGATCTCTCGACCGAAACGGTGAGCAACGCCGCCGAATTCGCCCGTACGCTCGGCGCCCGCATCACCTTCTTCCACGCCCAGCCGAACCACGCGGCAGCGTTCCGCGGCGATGCCGAGGTGGTGCGTCTGGCCTCGCCCGCCGACTACGCCTATGCCTACCAGGGCCGTGCGCGCGAGCTGCTGGCGAAGGCCGAATCGGCAGCGCGGGCGCTGGGCGTGCCCTGCGACTCCTCGGCCTCGGTGGGTGACTCGCCCTACCGCGCGATCATCGACGCGGCACGCGCCGCGGGCTGCGACCTGATCTACATGGCCTCGCACGGCCGGCGCAGCAGCCTCGGCATGATGCTGGGCTCGCAGACGCTGAAGGTGCTCGTCAATGCCGGGATTCCGGTGCTGGTCGCGGCGACCTCGAATCCGCCGGCGACCTCGCTGGCAATCGACATCATCCGCGACGAACACCGCTCGCTCGCCGCCGTGCTGCACGCCTGGCTGCACATGCTGGAATCCGGTCGCGCCCCCGAGCAACTGTCCCGCGACGAGCTGATGCGGGCGATGGTCCGGTACATCAAAGCCTTCCCCGTCGAGCTGCACCACCCGAAGGAAGAGGAATACCTGTTCCGCAAGCTGCGCGAGCGCACCTCCAAGTGCAACGCCGAACTGGACGAACTCGAACGCCAGCACGAGCGCGACCTGCAACTGGTGGATGCACTCGCCGACGCGGTCGAGCGCCATGCCGCGGGCGCGGCCGACCTTGCCTCGGTGAAGGAGGCGGTGAGCCGCTACGCACTCTTCATCTGGGAGCACATGGGGCGCGAGGAAGGGGTGATCCTGCCCGCGGCCCAGCGCTACCTGACCCCGGCGGACTGGGACGAGATCAACCTGGCTTTTTCCGAGAACTGCGACCCGCGCTTCGGTGGCGACACCGATGCCGAGTTCAAGCGGCTGTTCTCGCGCATCGTCAATCTCGCGCCCTCGCAAACCTCGCGATAAGGCGCTTTACTTCAATCAAACCGCGGCCGCACTGCGCGCCGCAGCAAGGAGCACACCATGGCCCACGCCATTCGAATCCACCAGACCGGCGCACCCGACGTGATGCGCTGGGAGTCCGTCGAAGTCGGCGCCCCCGGCCCGGGTCAGGTCCGCCTGCGCCACGAGGCGGTCGGCCTCAACTTCGCCGATACCTATTTCCGCTCCGGACTGTATCCGGTGCCGCTGCCGAACGGCCTCGGGGTGGAGGCCGCAGGGGTTGTGGAGGCGGTCGGCGACGGCGTGACCAACGTGGCCGAAGGCGACCGCGTGACCTACACCGGATTCCTCAACACGCTCGGCGCCTACAGCACCGCGCGCATCATCCCCGCCGCGCCCCTGATCAGGCTGCCCGACGCGATTTCCTTCGATACCGCCGCGGCGATGACGATGCGCGGGCTGACCTCAGCCTACCTGATGCGCCGCATCTGGCCGCTGCTGGCCGGCGACACCATCCTGCTGCACGCCGCGGCGGGCGGGGTCGGCCTGATCGTGTGCCAGTGGGCGAAGCTGCTCGGGCTGACCGTGATCGGCACCGTGTCGTCCGAGGCGAAGGCGGCGATTGCCCGCGCCCACGGCTGCGACCACGTGATCTTCTATCGGCGCGAGGATGTCGCGGCGCGGGTGCACGAGATCACCAACGGGGTCGGCGTGTCCGTGGTGTTCGACAGCGTCGGCAAGACCACCTTCGCCGGCTCGCTCGACTCGCTCAAGCGCCACGGCCTGATGGTGTGCTTCGGCACCGCCTCCGGCCAGATCGAGGCCTTCAACCCGCAGCTGCTGGCGATGAAGGGCTCGCTCTACCTGACCCGCCCGGCGCTTGCCGACTTCATCGCCGCCCCGGCCGAACGCGACGCCCTGGCCGGCGAGCTCTTCGACCACGTCGCCGCCGGCCGGATCAGGATCGAGATCAACCAGCGCTACGCGCTGAAGGACGCCGTGCATGCGCATCGCGACCTGGAGGCGGGCAACACGACCGGCTCGTCGATCTTCATCGTTTGATCGACAGAACGAAAAGCGTCCCGCAGAGAGAAAACCAGAACCCAAGGACACAGGAGACAGCTTGATGAACCAGACGACTCACGACAAACCCGCGGCGCCCGCCATCGTGCGATCGAGCGCATTGAATGGCTCGGTCAAGTTCGAGCCGCTCACCGCCAGCATCGGCGCCGAACTGCTCAACGTCAACCTCGGCGACGCCGCGCGCGACCCGGCCCTTTTCGCCGAGATCAAGGCCCTGCTGCTCGAGTACAAGGTGCTGTTCGTGCGCGATCAGGACATCACCCGCGCCGAGCATGTTGCCTTCGCCGAGCGCTTCGGCAGACTCGAAGACCATCCGGTGGCCGGCAGCCATCCCGAGCATCCGGGGCTGGTGCAGATATACAAGTCGCCCGAGCAGCCGATGGACCGCTACGAGAACGCCTGGCACACCGACGCCACTTGGCGCGAGGCGCCGCCGATGGGCTGCGTGCTGCGCTGCGTGGAGTGCCCGCCGGTGGGCGGCGACACGATGTGGGCCAACATGGTGCTCGCCTACGAGCGGCTGCCCGCTGACATCAAGGCCAAGATCTCCGATCTGCGCGCGCGCCACAGCATCGAGGCGAGCTTCGGCGCCGCGATGCCGATCGAGAAGCGCCTCGCGCTGAAGGAGCAGTTCCCCGATGCCGAGCATCCGGTGGTGCGGGTGCATCCCGAAACCGGCGAGAAGGTGCTGTTCGTCAATGCCTTCACCACCCACTTCACCAATTTCCACACCCCGGCGCGGGTGCGCTTCGGCCAGGACTACGCGCCGGGCGCGGCCGACCTGCTGCAGTACCTGATCAGCCAGGCCTTCATTCCCGAATACCAGGTGCGCTGGCGCTGGAGCCCCAACAGCATGGCGATCTGGGACAACCGCAGCACCCAGCATTACGCTGTCATGGACTACGCGCCCTGCCACCGCAAGATGGAGCGCGCCGGAATCGTCGGCGACAAGCCCTACGGTCCGGAAGGCGCGGGCGCCTGAAGCATCCGACTCGAATCCCCCGATCGCAACCCTGCAAGGAGTACCTCAATGAATTTTCTCGACGGCTCGCTGTTCCCCGAAAACCAGCAGAAACTGGTCATCACCGCCGCCCCTTACGGCCCCGAGTGGATGCCCTCCGACTTCCCTGAGGACATCCCGGTGACGATGGAGGAGCAGATCCAGAAGGCGGTCGACTGCTACAACGCCGGCGCCACCGTGCTCCACCTGCATGTGCGCGAACTCGACGGCAAGGGCTCGAAGCGCCTGTCCAAGTTCAACGAACTGCTGGCCGGCATCCGCGCCCGCGTGCCGGACATGATCCTGCAGGTCGGCGGCTCGATCTCCTTCGCCCCCGAAGGCGAAGGCGACGCGGCAAGATGGCTGTCCGACGACACCCGCCACATGCTTGCCGAGCTGACGCCTGCGCCCGACCAGGTGACGATCGCGATCAACACCAACCAGATGAACGTGGTCGAGCAGATGTGCGCCGCCGACGTGGCCGGCACGTCCCTGGGCGAGCCGGCGATGTATCACGCCTACCGCGAGATGACGATCCCGGCCGGCCCGGACTGGGTGGAAGAGCACATCCGCCGCCTGTCGTCGAAGGGCATCCAGACCCACTTCCAGCTCGCCAACATCACCCAGCTCGAAACCGTCGAGCGCATGATGCGCCGCAACGTCTGCAACGTGCCGCTGATTCTGACCTGGGTCGCGATCGGCGGCGGTTTCGACGCACCGAACATCTACAACCTGGCGAATTTCGTCCGCGCCTGCCCGGACGGCGCAGTGCTGACGCTGGAAACCTCGATGCTTAACGTGCTGCCGCTCAACATGATGGCGATCGCGATGGGTCTGCACGTGCGCTGCGGCATCGAGGACAACATCTGGACCCAGCGCCGCGAGCGCAAGATGGGTTCGGTGGAGCAGATCGAACAGTTGGTGCGCATCGCGCGCGAGTTCGGACGCGAAGTCGCCAACGGCAAGGAAGCGCGCGAGATCTACAAGATCGGCACGTTCTACGAAGGCGCCGACGACACCCTGGCGAAGAACGGCTTCGCGCCGAACCGCAAGCCGGGCCAGGTCGGTTTCCTGCAGCACGCGGCATAATCGCGGCGACAGCCGCGCGTCCTCGCATCACCGGAAGGAGAGCCACAACGGCCCCTTCCGCCCATAACAGGAATGCGTGGCGGACGATCGACGTCCGCCACGACCTTCCATCCCCCTGAGGAGACACTCGTGGGACTCCATTTTGCAGAGGCGATGTCCGGCGCGCCGCCGGCTGAGCCCAATGTCTCGCGCACCTACGCGTGGATCGTGTTCGCGCTGACTTTCGGACTGCTGCTGTCCGACTACATGTCGCGCCAGGTCCTCAACGCCGTCTTTCCCATCCTCAAGGCCGAGTGGAACCTGTCGGACACCCAGCTCGGCTCGCTCAGCGGCGTGGTCGCCCTGCTCGTGGGGCTGCTGACCTTTCCGCTGTCGGTGATCGCCGACCGCTGGGGCCGGGTGAAGAGCATCGTGCTGATGGCCACGCTGTGGAGCCTGGCGACGCTCGCCTGCGCGCTCGCGCAGAACTACGGCCAGATGTTCGCCGCGCGCTTCATGGTCGGCGTCGGCGAAGCCGCCTACGGCAGCGTCGGCATCGCGCTGATCCTGAGCATCTTTCCCGCACACCTGCGTTCGACGCTCACCGGCGCGTTCATGGCCGGCGGCGCCTTCGGCTCGGTGGTCGGCATGGCGCTCGGCGGCGTGGTCGCGGTCCATCTGGGCTGGCGCTGGTCGTTCGCGACGATGGCGCTGTTCGGCATGGCGCTGGTCGTGGTGTATTTCTTCATCGTCACCGAATCGCGGCTCGCCTGCGGGCGCCGGGCGGTCGCAGGCGCAGAGAGCGGGAAAGGCCTCGGACGCCTGGGCCTGCGCGCGCTGCTGTCCGGCCTGTTTTCGTCGAGGGCGGTGGTCTGCGCCTATGTCGGCAGCGGACTGCAGCTGTTCATCATGGCCTCGGTGCTGGCGTGGATGCCGAGCTATGTGAACCGCTATTACGCCATGCCGCCCGACAAGGCGGGCATGCTCGCCGCGATTTTCGTGCTGATCGGCGCCATCGGCATGGTGCTCTGCGGCATCGTCACCGACCGCCTGAGCCGCAAGGATCCGGAGCGCAAATGGACGATCGCGATCGTCTATTCGCTGACCTCCTTCGCCCTGCTGACGATCGCCTACCTACTCCCGGCCGGGCCCCTGCAGCTGGTCGTGATCGGCTGCGGCATGCTGCTCGTGGCCGGCACCTCGGGTCCCGCCGGGGCGATGGTCGCCAACCTCACCCATCCGTCGATCCACGCCACCGCCTTTGCCACGCTGACGCTGGCGAACAATCTCCTCGGCCTCGCCCCCGGCCCGTTCGTGACCGGCGTGGTCGCGGACCGGATCGGGCTCCTCGGGGCCATGCAATTCGCCCCGGTGCTCGCGATCGGTGCTGCCACCGCCTTCTTCATCGGCCGCCGCTACTACGCGGGCGACCTGGCGCGTATCGCCGCCGCCAAGGCCCAAACCCAATGACGGAATCCGGAGTCAGCCCCATGCATTCCCCCGCCTCGCCCACCGTGCTGATCGTTCCCGGGCTCCGCGACCATGTCGAGGATCACTGGCAGACGCTCCTCGCGACGAAGCTTCCGAACGCGCGCACTGTGCCGCCGCTGGAGCACGACAAACTGAGCCGGGACGCCCGTGTCGCGGCGCTCGATCGGGCGCTCGCCGAGATCGACGGCCCCGTCGTGCTGGTCGCGCACAGCGCCGGCGTGATGATCGCCGTGCATTGGGCGCAGCGGCACAGCCGGCCGATCCGGGGCGCCCTGCTCGCCGCGCCGGCCGATCTGGAATCCCCCTTCCCGCCCGGCTATCCGACCACCGAAGCGCTGCGCGACCACGGCTGGCTGCCGATCCCGCGCCATCGCCTACCCTTCCCGAGCATCGTCGCCGCGAGCACCAACGATCCACTCGGCAAGCTGGAGCGGATCAGCGAACTCGCAGCCGCGTGGGGCAGCCGCATCGAGAATGTCGGTGCGGTCGGCCACCTCAACCCGGCGGCCGGTTTCGGCGAGTGGCCACGCGCCGAGGACTTCGTGCGCGAACTCGCGGGCGACACGGAATGCGTCGCGGAGAACGCCGAGCTGCGGTGAGCGGGCAGCCCGGAGCCGGATCTTCAGGGGAATACGGGACGCCGGAGAGCGTTGGTCGGCATTCCTTTGGGGAACGGCCGGAGATCCTGCGTTCAGACGGCGACGCCGTCGACGCGGTAGGGACCATCGGACCATTCGGCCTGCGGCCGACCGAACAGGAAGCCCTGGAAATGGTGGCAGCCGTGCTCGAGCAGGAAGTCGTGCTGGGCGTCGGTCTCGACCCCTTCGGCGAGCACGTTCAGGCCAAGGCTGTGGCCGAGCGCAATGATGGTGCGCGCGATCACCGCGTCGTTCGGATCGGTGAGCACGTCGCGGACGAAGGAGCGGTCGATCTTGAGCTGGTCCAGCGGCAAGCGCTTGAGGTAGGACAGCGAGGAATAGCCGGTGCCGAAATCGTCGAGCGAGAAGCACACGCCCAGACGCTTGAGCCGTTCCATCTTGTCCACCACCGCCTCCACGTCGTCGAGCAGCAGGCTCTCGGTCAGCTCGAGCTTGAGCCGCGCCGGGTTCGCTCCGGTCGCACGCAACACGTCTTCGACTTCGTCGGCGAAATCCGGGTGATGGAACTGGCGCACGCTCACGTTCACTGCCAGGGTCAGATCGCGCGTCGCGGATGAAGTCTGCCACCGGGCCAGCTGCCGGCAGGCCTCATCCAGCACCCAGCGCCCCAACGGCAGGATCAGGCCGGTACGCTCGGCCAGCGGAATGAACTCGGCAGGCGAAATCATGCCGCGCTCGGGATGCTGCCAGCGCACCAGCGCCTCGGCGCCGGTGGCCCTGCCGTCGCGGTCGAGTTGCGGTTGATAGTGCAGCGAGAAATGCGCATCGCGCAGGCTGCGCCGCAGATCGGACTCGAGCGCCGAACTGGCCGCGACCGTGGCCTGCATCACCGGGTCGAAGAAACGCAGGGTGTTGCGGCCGGCCTCCTTGGCCTCGTACATCGCCAGATCGGCCCGCTTGAGCAGTTCGTCCACCCGGCTGTCACGCGCATCGAACAGGGTGATGCCGATGCTCGGCGTGCTGTCAACCTCCTGACCGTCCAGCACATAGGCGCCATTGAGCGCGGCGAGGATCTTCTCCCCCGCCGTTTCGGCCCGGCTGGCCGCTTCGTCGACGCTGGCACCGAGCTCTTCGATCATCACCACGAACTCGTCCCCGCCGAGCCGTGCCACGGTGTCGGCTTCACGCACGCACGCAGAAAGCCGCCCCGCAACCTGACACAACAGCTGGTCGCCATACTGATGGCCCTGGGTATCGTTCAGGGTCTTGAAGTTGTCGAGATCGATGAACAGCAAGGCCCCGTGCTGCAGCTTGCGCGCATGGGTGGCCAAGGCATGGCTGAGCCGGTCGGTGAGCAGGCGGCGGTTGGGCAGCCCGGTCAGGGGATCGAAGAAGGCCAGATGGCGGATCTCGTCCTCGGCCGCCTTGTAGCGGCTGATGTCATGGCAGTGCCCATGCCACACCAGACTGCCGTCGGGCTTGCGCTGCGGGGTGGCGAAAGTGCTCATCCACACCGTCCGGCCGTCGGGTCGAATCACCCGGCACTCGACCGCCCACGGCAACAGCGTCATTGCGGAGCGCTCCAGGCTGCTGCGCAACTGGCGGCGGTCATCCGGATGGATCGCAGCGGCAACGCGCGCACCGTCTTCGGCGGCCGCGTCCGGGCTGACCCCGAAGTACTTCGTCAGCCCCCCGCTCGCATAGGCAAAGCGATATTTTCGGTGTTCGCCGTCGCCCTCGAGGCGCAACTGGAAGATGACCCCGGGCACATTGTCGGCAATTCTCTCCTGCCGTTCGCGCAGTTCGCGCTCGATCCGTTCACTGTGCTGCAGCGCCCGGTCGCGGCCCTCGAGATCCTGAATGATCGACTGCTGACGCAGCAGCAGCGCAACCAGGCCGAGGCCGAAGGCAGCGAGCAGGAAGATCATCGCCGAGGTGCTCTGCTGCAGCGTACGCAGCTCTTCGCGCTGCACCGCGGCCTGCTCCATCGAACGCTGGAACACGCTGTCGCTGAGCGTCTTGAGACGCTGGCGCAGGTTCGAGATCCCTTCCAGATGCGCGCTCAGGGCTGCCGAGGTCAGCGGCTCGCGCTGCAGCGTGGCGTCGAGCGCATTCAGCATGTCCTCGACCGAGCCGGCAAACTCGCCCCCGTCCGGCAGCATGTCGCCGTGACGCGCGGCAAGCTTGTCGCGATAGCGGATGAACGCAACATCGAGCGCAAGTTCGAGCTGTGTCCGATGAACCATGGTCGGTCGCGAATGCGCCACCTGCAGCGCCGTCTCCAGCCGGCCGACGTCATGCAGCAGCGCGGAGATATCGCGTTCGCGATACAGTGAATCGAGCGGCAACGCGGACTCGATCCGCGACACATTGCTCCACAGCTGGTGGACGCCACCGGCCGCGACCAGAATGACGAGTGCCGAAGCCAGATACAAGGGCATGCGCAATGCACGCAGGACGAACCCGTACATGACGCTCACTGTTCAAGCACCTCGATCCGATTCACCCACCACACCCGGCGCAGGCGGAGACCCGATTCCTGCATGAGCACGGTCCGGTCGTCGTGCCGATCCTGCACGGCGCCCCCGGCCGTCACCGCCCCCGGCGCCGCCTCGCAGGTGGCACCCGACGGGCCGGACCACGAGCGGCACGCACGACCGAACCGGTGCAAGGCAAACTGGATCGACAACAATCGACAGGCGGGCATCGGCAGGTTCGGGAGGGAGGCAAACGGCGAATTGTAACTGACGGCTCGCCGCGTCATGCGTGAAAAACCCCTCGCCCAGGTCAAATAAAACGGCAATCCGACTGACGCGGCGAGCCTTCGGGTTACAATTCCGCGCTTTCATGGTGCATTGCGGAGCGCCCAGATGCCAGTCGCCCAAACGGAAAATCTCAACATCCTCGCCGTCGATCACATGCCGTCGCCGGAAGAGATCAAGGCCCGCGTGCCGCTCACCGACAAGGCTGCCGCCTCGGTCCTGGCCGGACGCCGGGCGCTGATGGACATTCTCGACCGCAAGGACAAGCGTCTGTTCGTGGTCGTCGGTCCATGCTCGATCCACGATCCGGTGGCCGGCATGGACTACGCCTGGCGCCTGCGCGAACTGGCCGACGAAGTCGCCGACACCATGGTGCTGGTGATGCGGGTGTACTTCGAGAAGCCGCGCACCGCCACCGGCTGGAAGGGTTACATCAACGACCCCTACATGAACGACTCCTTCCGCATCGACGAGGGCATGGAGAAGGCCCGCCGCTTCCTGCTCGATGTCGCCGAAACCGGCCTGCCGATCGCCACCGAGGCGCTCGACCCGATCGCGCCGCAATACTATGGCGACCTGATCTCGTGGACCGCGATCGGCGCCCGCACCTCGGAGTCGCAGACCCACCGCGAGATGGCGTCCGGCCTGTCGACCCCGGTCGGGTTCAAGAACGCCACCGACGGCGACATGGACGTGGCGATCAACGCCATCATCTCCGCGGCGAGCCCGCACAGCTTCCTCGGCGTCAACGGCAAGGGCCAGTCGGCGGTGCTGCGCACGCGCGGCAACAAGTACGGCCACGCGGTGCTGCGTGGCGGCGGCGGACGCCCGAACTACGACACGGTGTCGATCTCGCTCGCCGAACAGGCGCTGGTCAAGGCCAAGCTGCCGGTCAACATCGTGGTCGACTGTTCGCACGCGAATTCGTGGAAGAAGCCGGAGCTGCAACCGCTGGTGATGAAGGACGTGATTCATCAGATCCGCGAGGGCAACCGCTCGGTGATCGGGCTGATGATCGAAAGCAATCTGGTCGCCGGCAACCAGCCGATCCCGGTCGATCTCACCCAGCTTAAGTATGGCTGTTCGGTCACCGACGCCTGCGTGGGCTGGGAGACCACCCTCGACATGATCAAGGGTGCGGATGCCGTGTTGCGTGAAGCGCTCGCTGGCCGGGAACGCGCCGTATGAGTCTGGTCGTGCAGGGTATCGACGTCGACACCGTCGCCCTGAAGACGCTTGCGAAGCTCACCGGTGCGCAGTCGATCGAGCAGATCACCCCGCAGGCGTTCCGGCTGCGGGGGGCCCAGCACCACCCCGGCGTTCCGACCCACTGCGCCCAGGCCGATCTCGACTGGGCATGGATTGCCGACGGTCGCCGACTGGCCGACTTCGGGCTGTTCGTGACCGACATGGACTCGACCCTGATCAACATCGAGTGCATCGACGAGATCGCCGACATGCAAGGCCTCAAGACCGAAGTCGCGGCGATTACCGAAGCGGCGATGCGCGGCGAGATCGATTTTCGCGAGTCGCTCACCCGCCGGGTGGCGCTGCTCGAGGGCCTGCCGGAACAGGCCCTGGCCGAGGTCTATGAACAGCGCCTGGCGCTGAACCCCGGCGCCGAACGACTGATGCGCGGCCTGAAGCAGGCGGGGATCCGTACCGTGCTGGTGTCCGGCGGCTTCACCTATTTCACCCAGCGGCTGAAGGCACGCCTCGGTTTCGATCAGGCGTGGGCGAACGAACTCGAGATCGTGGACGGGCACCTGACCGGGCGCGTGACCGGCGCCATCGTCGACGGCGAGGCGAAGGCCGATCACCTGCGACAGGCCCGGGATGCCCTCGGCCTGCGTCCGGAGCAGGTGATCTGTGCCGGCGATGGCGCCAACGACATCCCGATGTTCCGGGCCGCCGGCTTCGGCGTTGCCTACCGCGCCAAACCGGTGCTGCGCGCCGAGGCCGACTGCAGTCTCGACCACGTCGGCCTGGATGGCATCCTGACCTTGTTCTCGTGAACCCGATCGGCCGGACTCGGGACGCCGGACTCAGGTGCCGGCAACATGCCGGAGGATCGGGTTCAGCATTGCCGCGCCGAGGCGTTCGCTGCGCGCACCATTCCAGCCGGTCTGGCCGTCGGGCAGGTTGGCATTGTCCTTGAACGGCATCTCCAGGGTCAGCGACACGCAGCCGAAGCGGTGCGCCACCCATTTGCTCGCGAGTGACAGCAACTCCTCGCCGAAACGGCCGGCGACATAGCCCTGCTCGGTCTGGAAATCGGGGCTCACCCCCTGCAGACAGTCGACGAAGCGAGCCTGCTGCTGAGCCGTGTCCGCGCTGAAACCGGGCACTTCCTCGGCGGTGGAGAAGAACACGTAGGGCAACGATTCGTCACCGTGGATATCGAGGAACAGCCGGCAGCCGGTCTGCTCCATCGCGGCGCGCACGAGAAACACCTCCGGGCTGGCAACCGGGTCGGGCGACAGCCATTCGCGGTTGAGATTGCGTCCGGCCGCATTGGTGCGCAGGTTGCCCCGTACCCCGCCGTCCGGATTCATGTTGGGCACGATGTAGAGCACCGCATGTTCGCGCACCCTGCGCGCCACCGGATCGGCGCCGTCGAGCAGACGCTTGAGCATGCCCTCGACGAACCATTCCGCCATCGTCTCGCCCGGATGCTGGCGGGCAATGATCCAGACCGGTTGCCGCGTCGGCGATGGGCGCCCCACCACCACCATGTCGAGATCCCGCCCCTCGACCGTAGTGCCCAGGCTGCGAACCTGGGCGAAGGGCGACATCTCCGCCCAACTGATCAGGTCGAGGTGACGCTCGTGGGAATAGGGTTCGAAGTAGGCGTAATAGACAAGGTCCCGTTCGGGCACATGCTCGACGATCAGCTCGCCGTTATCGTAGCGGGTACCCGAGATCCGGAACCAGTTGCGCCGGTCGTAGGAGGCGACGCAGCGGTAGTCCGTCCAGCCGTCGGGATAGGCTGCCTGCGCGGCGTTCTCGAACACCATGCGCACGGGTGTGCCGGCGGCATCGTGAAGGCGGAAATGAAACCACTGGCAGAACGCCGCCGCATTGTCCGCACGCAGGCGCAGGCGGATGTCGTGGGCATCGTCGATGCGCACGACCTCGATCGAACCCGAATCGAATCCCGAACTGATCTTCATGTTGGCTCCAGCAGATTTGTTCGTCGGCAACCGGGGGGCAACGATGCCGTTCGGCCGCCCGGCATGGTCGCGGCGTCAGTCCAGGCGGCGGCGGAACACCATCGTATCGCCGTCGGATGCGTCGGCGGCAAATAGGTAGCCATCGCTGTCGAAACCGCGCAAGGCGTCCACCTCCTCCACGCGATTGACGATCACGTACCGGCTCATCAGGCCACGGGCACGCTTGGCGTAGAAGCTGATGATCTTGTAACGCCCGTTCTTCCAGTCCTCGAACACCGGCGTGACCAGCCGGCCGTGCAACTGCTTGCGCATCACCGACTTGAAATACTCTTCGGAGGCGAGATTGAGCAGCACCGGCTCGCGCCCGGATGCCTCCTCGCGCGCCAGCAGGCCGTTGAGCTCGGCCGTGATGCGCTCGCCCCAGAAGGCGTAAAGATCCTTGCCGCGCGCATTGGCGAGCCGGGTTCCCATCTCCAGCCGGTAGGGCTGCATCAGATCCAGCGGGCGCAATACCCCGTAGAGCCCGGACAGGATGCGCAGATGTGCCTGCGCCCAGTCGAGTTCGGCCGGCGACAGGGTCTTCGCGTTCAGTCCATCGTATACATCGCCATTGAAGGCGAGCACCGCCTGCTTGGCGTTATCGGGTGAAAAGGGGCGCGACCAGCTCGCGTAGCGGGCGACATTGAGCGCGGCAAGCTGGTCCGACAAGTTCATCAGCGCCGAAACCTCAGCGGGCGTACGCTGGCGCAGAATTTCGATGAGTTCGGCGGACTGGTCGAGAAAGTCCGGCTGGCTATGGGTCGGAATCGTCGGCGGGGTCTCGAAATCGAGCGCCTTGGCGGGAGAGATGACTAGAATCATGGAACGGCCCGGGTTGATCAGTTTTCCCGATGTTAGCAAACTCGGGCGGTTTGACACGCACTCCCCGATTCCGCACCATTGACCGGTTTCGCTATCTGCAGAGTTCCGATGTCCACAGCCCCCCTCCTCCTCCAGCGCTCGCTGGCTGCCGTCTGGCACCCCTGTACCCAGATGAAGCACCATGAAACGCTGCCCCTCGTCCCGGTGGTGCGCGGCGAGGGCCCGTGGCTGTACGACGCCGACGGCCGCAAGCTGCTCGATGGCATCAGCTCGTGGTGGGTGAACCTGTTCGGGCATTGCAATCCGCGCATCAATGCCGCGTTGCGCGACCAGCTCGAACAGCTCGAGCACGTGATGCTCGCGGGCTTCACCCATGCTCCGGTGGTCGAGCTTTCCGAACGGTTGGCGGCGCTCACCGGTCACCGCCTCGGGCACGCGTTCTACGCGTCGGACGGCGCGTCGGCGACCGAAATCGCGCTCAAGATGAGCGCCCACAGCTGGCGCAACCGCGGTTGTCCGCACAAGAACCGCTTCATCAGCCTCGCCGGCAGCTACCACGGCGAGACCGTGGGGGCGCTCGCGGTCACCGATGTGGCGATCTTCCGCGACGCCTATGCGCCACTGGTGCGCACCGGTTCCACCGTGCCGACGCCGGATGCGCGGCTGGCAAAGCCCGGCGAATCGGCGGTCGACGTCGCCCGCCAGGCGGCGGCCGTACTCGAAGCCCACCTTGCCGCACACCACGGCGAGACCGCGGCGCTGATCGTCGAACCGCTGGTCCAGGGCGCGGCCGGCATGGTGATGTACGACCCCGAATACCTGCGCCTCGCGCGCGCCCTGTGCGACCGCTACGAGATCCACCTGATCGCCGACGAAATCGCGGTCGGCTGCGGGCGCACCGGCAGCTTCTTCGCCTGGGAGCAAGTGGCCGGGCCGGCAGCCGAGCCCGGTGCAGGCTGGCCGGATTTCCTGTGCCTGTCGAAAGGCATTTCGGGCGGCTATCTGCCGCTGTCGCTGGTATTGAGCACCGATGACGTCTATGCCAGCTTCTACGACGACGCCAGCGCGCGCGGCTTCCTCCACTCGCACTCCTATACCGGGAATCCGCTTGCCTGCCGGGCGGCACTGGCCACCCTCGACATCTTTGCCGAGGACGACGTGATCGCCGCCAACCGCGAGCGTGCGCGGGTGCTCGGTGGCCTCGCTGCGGAGCGCTTCGGCTCCCGCGCCGAAGTCGAACACCTGCGTCAGCGCGGCATGATCCTCGCGTTCGACGTCAAGGATGCCCACCCCGACTTTGCTCGCCGCTTCTTCGCGGCCGGACTCGATCATGGCGTGCTGCTGCGTCCGATCGGCAACACGGTGTACTTCATGCCGCCCTATGTCGTCGATGCGCCCCAGATGCGGCACCTGCTCGATGGCGCTGCCGCGGCACTCGACGCCGCACTGGCCTGACGCCATGAACCAGCTCGACTCCCTGCGCGCCGAACTGAAGGTGCTCGACACCGCCTTTCTGCGCCGCAGCCGGCGCAACAACGCCCTGCCGTGCGCGCCGCATGCGCGCATCGACGGCCGCGACCTGCTCGCCTTCTGCAGCAACGACTACCTCGGGCTCGCCAGCGAACCGGCCCTCGCCAGCGCGCTGGCCGAAGGCGCGGCACGCTGGGGCACCGGCGCCGGCGCCTCGCACCTGGTGAGTGGCCACTACGAGGTGCAGCAGCAGCTCGAGGCGCGCCTCGCCGCCTTCGTCGGCTGCGAACGCGCGCTCTACTTCGCCACCGGCTACATGGCCAACAGCGGCGTGATTCCGGCCCTCGTCGGCCGTGGCGACGCGGTGTTCGCCGATCGTCTCAATCATGCGTCGCTGGTCGACGGCATGTTGCTGTCGCGCGCCACCATGCAGCGCTATCCGCACCTCGACCTCGGCGCGCTCGAGCGCATGCTGTCGGCGAGCACGGCCCCGCGCAAGCTGATCGTCAGCGATGCGGTGTTCAGCATGGATGGCGACGTCGCGCCGCTGGCCGACCTGCTCGCCCTGGCCGAACGGTTCGACGCCTGGTTGCTGATCGACGACGCCCACGGCTTCGGCGTCCTCGGCCCGCAGGGACGCGGTACCGCGTCCGAAGCCGGGATCGCGTCCTGGCGCCTGATCCAGATCGGCACGCTGGGCAAGGCCGCCGGGGTGTCGGGCGCCTTCGCCGCCGGCCACGCCGACGTGATCGAATGGTTGATGCAGAAGGCCCGCACCTACATCTTCACCACCGGCGCGCCCCCCGCACTTGCGCAGGCCCTGCTGACCAGCCTCGAGTTGATCGAACAGGGGGACGAGCGACGAAGCCGGCTCGCGCAGCTGATCGACCGCCTGCGCACCGGCCTGGACTTGCGGCGCTGGATCCTGCTGCCGTCGCGCACCGCGATCCAGCCGGTGCAGGTCGGTGACAATGCGGAAACCCTCGCGCTTGCCCGTGCACTGTGGAACGAGGGGCTGTGGGTGCCGGCGATCCGCCCGCCGACGGTGCCGGTGGGTACGGCACGGCTGCGCATTTCGCTGACTGCGGCCCATACCGGGCCCGACGTGGATCGCCTCAGCGCGACCCTGAACCGGCTGGAAGCCACCCTGTGAGTCCGGTCGTGCTGCTCCATGGCTGGGCGATGACACCCGCCGTCTGGCAACCGTTGCGAAGCGCACTGGAACATGACTGTACCGTGCTCGCACCTGCGCTGCCCGGTCACCACGGCGCGCCTGCCGCGCGCGATACCACCCTGGCCGCGTGGACCGACGCCATGGCGGACGCGATTCCCGAACGCAGCACGGTGGTGGGCTGGTCGCTCGGGGCGATGCTCGCGCTCGATCTCGCCGCCCGCCATCCGCACAAGGTATCGAGCCTGGTCCTGATCGCCGCCACCCCGAAATTCGTCACTGCTGCCGACTGGGCACACGGCCTGCCCGCGGACACCGTCGCCGCCTTCCTGTCGGGCTATGCCGCTGCGCCGGAAGCGACCCTGCGTCGGTTTTTAGCGCTGCAGACCCTCGGCGACCGCGCGCGTCGCGGTCTGCTGCCGACGCTCGATGCGGCGCGCCAGCCCCATCCCGGCGCCGCCGCCATCGCGGCCCTCGCGGACGGGCTCCGCATTCTTGCCGACAGCGACCTGCGTTCGCAGATCGCCACCGTCACCCAGCCGGTCGCACTGGTGCACGGCGCAGGCGACGCGCTGATGCCGGTCGCGGCTGCCCGCTGGCTGGCCGGTGCACTCGCGGACGCCGAGCTGACCGTACTCGACGACTGCGGCCACGTGCCTTTGCTGTCGCACGCCGACGCCTGCACCCGCCTGATCCGGAGCCGGGCCGATGACTGAGCGTGCCGCCCACAAGCGCGCCGTGCGATCGGCTTTCGATCGTGCCGCTGCCGGCTACGACCGCGCGGCGATCGTTCAGCGCGAATGCTGCGCCCGCCTGTTTGCACTGGCGGCGGCGAACCCGGCCCGCGGACCGGTGCGGCGGGTGGTCGACGCCGGCTGCGGCACCGGCCATGCGCTCGACACCTTGCGCAGCCTGTTCCCAGACGCCGTCCACATCGCACTCGATTTTTCGCCGGCGATGCTGAACCGGGCGTGTGCGCTGTCACCGGCTGCAGTTCGGCCGCTGTGCGCCGATCTCGAGCACCTGCCGCTGCAGAGCGCGAGCATCGACCTGCTGTGGTCCAGCCTCGCGATGCAGTGGTGCGACCCGCAGGTGGTCCTGAACGAGGCGGCACGGGTGCTCGCGCCTGGCGGTCTGGCCTGGATCGCCACCCTCGGCCCGCATACGCTGCACGAGTTGCGCACCGCCTTTGCCGCGGTAGACGATGCGGTCCATGTGCTCGATTTCACCACCGCGGACGACTGGACCCGGTGCGCCGGCCGCGCCGGACTCGAGCAGGTGGCCGCTGAGCGCAGCGCGCTTGCCGCACTTGCGCCCGACCTGCGCACCCTGCTTGCCGACATCAAGACCATCGGCGCCCATACGGTGGGCGATGGCCGCCGCCGCAAACCGCTCGGCAGGCAGGCGTGGGCCACGCTGCAGCGGGCCTATGAACCGGCGCGCCGCCCCGACGGCCTACTGCCGGCCACCTACGACCTGATACTGCTCGCCCTGAGGAAACCGGCATGACCTCCACCCGCGCCTGGTTCGTTGCCGGCACCGACACCGAGATCGGCAAGACCTTCGCCACCTGCGCCCTGATTCACGCCGCGCGAAACCGGGGCCTCAGCGCACTCGGCATGAAACCGGTGGCGGCCGGCGCCGAACGGGTGGACGGCGAACTGATCAACGAGGACGCGGCCCGCCTGCGTGCGGCCGGCAGTTTCGACCCGGGGCTCGCCTTCCTGAATCCCTACTGCCTGAAGTCGCCGGTCGCGCCGCATATCGCCGCCGCCGACGAAGGGATCGTCCTCGACGGCGCGCGCATACGCGCGGCCTTCGACCATCTGGCCGGACGCGCCGACCGCGTGTTCGTGGAAGGGGTGGGCGGATTCCGCGTGCCGCTGGGGCCGGACTACGATACCGCCGACCTTGCGCGCGACCTCGGCCTGCCGGTCATCCTTGTGGTCGGCATGCGCTTAGGCTGCATCAACCACGCCCTGCTCACCACCGAGGCCATCCGGACGCGCGGCTTGCGGCTTGCCGGCTGGATCGCCAATCACATCGACCCGGCGATGCTGCGTCAGCAGGAAAACGTCGGGGCCCTGCGCGAGCGCATCGACGCTCCGCTGCTGGGAACGCTGCCCTACGTCCGCGACGCCAGCCCGTCCAGCGTTGCCGACCGTCTTACGCTCCCGGACTGAGCCCTCGCCCGGCGGGGTCCCTGCGGATCTCCACAATACCGGAAGGCTGGCCTCGCCCGGGCGAAGTTGCTATCGTTCCCGGCCTGACGGCAACGAACGAGGGGCGACCACCCGCCATCGGCACGGGTTTTCCTGTCGGCGCCAAACCGGATGTCTATGCACCAGCCCATTGCCCCCTCCCGGATCACCGAACACGCTGAACTGGACATGCTCGGCACCACCGAAGTCTCGGTGGGCGACATTGCCCACACCCCCATCCTTGCCTGTGCGCCGGAACTCCCGATACACGAAACCGCGCGCCGCATGACCGAGGCCGGGGTCAGTTCGATCCTCGTCGTCGACGGCGAACAGGCGGTCGGGATCTGGACCGAGCGCGACACGCTGAGCGTCGATTTTGTCAACCCCGACTGCTTCAGTCTGCCGATCAGCCGCGTCATGAGCACGCCGGTGCGCACGGTGTCGCGACACCTCGCGTTGCGGGAGCTGGCGATACGTTTCCGCGACGATCATGTTCGGCACTACATCGTCCTGGATGACGACGGTCGCCACTATGGAATCGTTTCCCAGACCGACGTCGTCCTGAACCAGGGGGTCGAGCACTACCTCAAGCTGCGCAAACTCGACTCCGTGATCAAGTGCGGTTTGCATCCGCTGGCCGCGCATGCCCCCTTGGCCGAGGCAACCCGGCGAATGCGCACGGACGGGGTCGACGCACTCGCGATCGACTACGGCGACGGCGACTACGGCATTCTCACCGAGCGCGACATCGCCCGCCTGGTGGCCACCCGCGCCGGCGAACGGCCGGTGGGCGAGCTTGCCAACCGCCCACTGCTGACCGTGAACGAGCACACCAGCCTGTACCGCGTGCGCTGCCTGCTGGTCGATCATCACATCCGCCACATCGGTGTGCTGCGCGACGACGGTACGCTTGCCGATCTGGTCAGTTTCAGCGACATCCTTTCCGGCATGGAACTGGCCTACGTGCGCGATCTGCAGCACGCACTGCGGGAACGCGACCTGGCACTGAGCGTCTCGCGGCATGACCTGCATCTGGCCGGGAAGGTCATCGAGAGTTCGCTCGACGGCATCCTGATCACCGACGAGCACAACCGGATCATCTCGGTGAATCCGGCTTTCACCCGCCTGACCGGCTACACCGCCGAGGAGGCGATCGGCCGCACGCCCGCGCTGCTCGGCTCCGGACGCCACGACGCCGCCTTCTACCGCGACATGTGGGCACGACTGGCACAGGACGGGCAATGGCAGGGCGAGGTGTGGAACCGGCGCAAGAACGGCGAAATCTACCCCGAGCTGCTGACCATCACCACCATCACCGATCAGGCCGGCAAGCTCACCAACTACGCCGCCCTGTTCAGCGACATCAGCCAGCTCAAGGAAAGTGAAGCCCGCATCCGCGATCTCGCCTATTTCGATCCGCTGACCGGGCTGCCGAACCGGCGCCTGCTCGAAGACCGGCTGCGGGTGGCCCTCGCCCACGCCCATCGCCACAACGTCCGGGTCGGTGTGATGTTCGTCGACCTCGATCGTTTCAAGCGCATCAACGACACCCTCGGCCATGAGATCGGCGATCAGCTGCTGGTGGAGGTGTCGCGGCGCCTCGGCGCCTGTCTGCGCGAGGACGACACCGTGGCGCGGATGGGGGGCGACGAATTCCTGATCGTGCTGAGCCAGCTCGACACCCCGGACGATGCAGCTCACGTCGCGACCCGCATCATCGATTCATTGCGCCAGCCCATCGTCGTCGGCGGCCATGAACTGGTCGTCACCACCAGCATTGGTGTCAGCCTCTATCCGGACGACGGCCGCGACTCCGGCCTCCTGATCAAACACGCGGATGTGGCCATGTACCGCGCCAAGGACGAGGGGCGCAACCGCTTCCACCTCTATCAGCCGACGATGAACGCGCAGTCGATGGCCCACCTGTCGATGGAGAGCGCGCTGCACCAGGCCCTGTCCAGAAATGAGCTGGTGCTCCACTACCAACCGGTGGTGCGGGTGACCGACGGTCGAACGGTCGCCGCCGAGGCACTGCTGCGCTGGCAACACCCCGATCTCGGCCTCGTCCCTCCGCTGCAGTTCATTCCGGTCGCGGAAGAAACCGGCCTCATCCTGCCGATCGGTGAATGGGTGCTGCGCACTGCCTGTTGCCAGCATCGGCTGTGGGTCGAGGCCGGGTCGCCATCATTGCAGATGATGGTGAACATCTCGGTATCGCAGTTCCGCGACCAGAATTTTGCCGCCATGGTGAGCCGGGTTCTCGCCGAAACCGGGATGCCGCCACAACGCCTGACCCTGGAAATTACCGAGGGCATCCTGATGGACGACAGCGGGCACAGCGTCCAGTTGCTTCAGCACCTGCGCGCACTGGGGGTGCGTATCGCCATCGACGATTTCGGCACCGGCTACTCGTCGCTCGGCTACCTGAAGAACTTCCCCATCGACGAACTGAAAATGGATCGCCTGTTCATCCGCGACATCGACGGCAACCCGCGCGATGCCGCGATCGCCGCCGCCATCGTGACCCTCGCTCACAGCCTCGGCCTGCAGGTCGTCGCCGAAGGCGTGGAAACGGTCACCCAGCTCGACATTCTCGCCACCACCGGGTGCGACCTTGCGCAGGGTTTCCATTTCGGTCGGGCAGTGGCCCCCGACCGGTTCACGGTCTTCGCCTGACTAGATCACCGCGCGTAGCCGCGCGCTCAGTTCGTCCGCGCGCTGACGTCCGGAACGGGTCTCGCTGATCGAGCGCAACCAGTCGTCGAACAGGGCCTGCAATTCCTCGCGACTGCTGCAGGCATGGATGCGCTGCATCAGGCTCAGTTTGCTGTAGGGGCCATTGAAGGTCTTGAGGGTGTTCATCATGAAATTGCGCGCGACTTCGAGCTGTGCCCCACCACTGGCAGCGCCGGCAACCCCTGCGGGAGGCGGCAACACCGCTGCCGGCGCCGGTGCCGGCTCCGCTGCCAGTTCGATATCGACATAGCCCCCGTCGCGCAGGACCGCGAGCGTTTCCTCGAAGCGGGGATCGTTCAGCAGGGTCGCGAGTTCGTCCGTCGACCGGCGGCCGTCGATCAGGATCAGCAAACGACGCACGCGCGGATGAAGGCCGCCACTGCGGCTATCGATTTCTTCCAGCCCTTTGCGGGTCTTGGTGAAGAACGACATCGGTTCTGTCTCCTCGATGTTGGGGGATGTGCTGCCAGTTCGACTGCGCTCTCGCGATCCTGCCTGCCGCTTAAGCGAATCGACTATTGCGGACGACAGGATCGTGGCACTGCCACAGCGCTGTCAAGGAAGCACGCCCTTGACAGGCGGAGAAAAACCCGGATTGCGGCGCTGCCGGACCTGCTCGAACAGACAGACGGCAGCAGCGGCACCGACATTGAGCGATTCGATGCCGGCCGCCATCGGGATGGTGACGATATCGTCCGCCCGTGCCAGCAGCGCGGGCGACACGCCCTGCCCCTCGGCGCCGAACAGCCATGCGATCGCACCCGACAGGTCCAGCGTGTACAGTGAGCGCGCAGTGTCGGTCAGGCCGGTGGCGAGCACGCGGCCCGGATAGTCCGCGAGCGTCGCAAGGACGTCGACCTGCTCGCGTATCGCCAACAGGAAATGGGCACCCATCCCGGAACGCAACACGCGCGGTGACCACGCCTGGGCACATCCGGGTGTCAGCAGCGCCGAGCCGATTCCGGCCGCGGCGGCCGTGCGCAGGATCGTACCGAGGTTACCCGGATCCTGCACCGCGTCGAGAATCACCAGCGAGCCGTTGGCGACCGGTTTCGCCGATTCGGCAGGCACATCCATCAGCGCGAGGATGCCTGACGGCGTGTCGACCGGGCTGACATGGGCGAACAGTGCATCGGGCAACTGCGTCACCGCCGCCCGGCCCGACACCTGGTCGAGTACGGCAATGATCTCTGCCTGTCCGAGTCCCGACACCGATACGAAAATCCCCTTCAATGCCTGCCCGGCTTGCAGGGCAGCCTGTATCAGGTGCACACCGTCGAGCAGGGTTTCACCGTGCTTGCGGCGGTCGCGGGCGTTGTTGGCAAGCCCATGAAGATGCTTGATCCGCGGGTTGTCACGCGAGGACAGGGTATTGAGGCCCTGCATCGGCTTACAGTCCCAGGCCGAGCGTCGCCACCGCGATGGTGATCAGACCGAGACCGAGATTGACGCCGACCCGCTGGCGGATCCGGTTCATCTCGACCGCCGCACGGGCCCAGTCGTCCACGGCCACGGCTTTGCGCATCGCCATCCACGGTCCGAACCAGATCGATACGAATACGCCGATCATCACCAGTCCGGTCAGGGTCATTACGTGCCAGGCGCCGGGCGCCCCGCCGAATCCGACCTCGATCAACATGGCCACTCCCGACAACACGATCAGCACGATGGAGATCCACACCAGCGGAAAGAAGCCCTGCAGTACCCCGGCCCAGAGCGTCAGCCGCCGGTCCGGCGGTAGCTGCATGGCAGCCGGACGCAGGCAAAGCCATGCGAACGCCATGCCGCCGACCCACACCACGACCCCGGCGACATGGAGGAAAAGCATCAGATGGTGCAGGGTCATGCTGGGTCTCCCTCCAGCCATAAAGGCGGATTCTCGAGGACAAGACGGACCGGGGCAAAACTGCGCCGATGGAAATCGCGGACCCCATGCTTGCGGATCGCAGCGAGGTGGGCCGCAGTCGGATAGCCCTTGTGCGCCGCCAGACCATATTGCGGGAACTGCCGATCGAGCACCCGCATCTGCTCGTCCCGAAAGGTCTTGGCGAGAATGGACGCCGCCGAAATGGCCGCCTCGCTCGCGTCGCCCTGCACGATGGCACGCACCGGCAGGCTCAGGAGCGGACAACGGTTACCGTCGACCAGCACCTCGTGCGGCACCGTATCGAGCGCTTCGACCGCACGTTTCATCGCCAGCATGGTCGCGTGCAGGATATTGAGCCGGTCGATCTCGTCCACCGAGGCTTCCGCGATCGCCCATGCCAGTGCCCGCTCCCGAATCAGTGGGGCGAGTCGTTCGCGGGCCTTCTCGGTTAGCTTCTTCGAGTCGGCCAGCCCCACGATCGGTCGCGCCGGGTCGAGAATGACCGCGGCCGCGACCACCGAGCCGCACAGCGGACCGCGTCCCGCCTCGTCTACGCCGCAGATTCGCCGCATCATCTCCATCCCGCTCACGGGGTCAACGCCACGGCGGTCTGCAGATACGGCAGGATCGCTGCCGCCGCCTTCTCTGCGGTGTTTTGCCGCAAGCTCAGGTGGAGTTCGGTGAAGCGCTCCTCGAGCGCCCGGCAGCCCACCGGATCGAGCAACCAGTGCTCGAGTGCATTGGCCAGTTTCTCCGGCGTCGCATCGTCCTGCAGCAGTTCGGGTACCACCGTTTCATTGCACAGGATATTCGGCAGCCCCACCCACGGCAGATAGGCCATTCGTTTCATCAAGCGGTACTGCCACTTGCCCATCCGGTAGCTGATGACCATCGGGCGTTTGAGCAGCGCCGCTTCGAGCGCGGCCGTGCCGCTGGCCACCAACACCGCGTCGGCTGCCGTCATCGCATCGACCGCATGTCCGAACAGCATGCGGATGTGCAGTTTGTCGGCGACATTGCGGTACAGGGCCTCTTCGAACAGGGTGCGAGTTTCGCGCGTTGCCAACGGGACCAGGAAAATCGTTTCCGGGTGCCGCTGGGCAAGGAGCGCGGCGGTTCCGATAAAGGTGTCGGCCAGATTGCGGACCTCCGACTGACGGCTCCCGGGCAGCAGTGCAACCACCTTGCCACTGGCCGGGAGCCCCAGGCGTTCGCGTGCCGCGGCCCGATCCGGCTTGAGCGGAAACACGTCCGCCAGCGGGTGGCCGACGTAGGTCGCGGCGACCCCGGCCTTGTCATAGAGCGGGGTTTCGAACGGAAACAGGCACAACATCCGGCTCACGGAGCGGGCGATGGTCTTGATCCGCCCTCCGCGCCAGGCCCAGATCGAAGGGCTGACGAAGTGGATCGACGGCATACCGGCCGCCTTCACCCGCGCCTCGAGCCAGAGATTGAAGTCCGGTGCATCCACGCCGATGAAAGCCGCGGGCCGCTCACGGCGAATGTCGGCAAGCAACTTCTTGCGGATCGCCGACAACTGGCGGTAACGCTTGAGCGCGTCCACATAGCCATGCACCGCCAGCAGTTCGGATGGCCAGCGTGCCTTGAAGCCCTCGGCTTCCATCTTCGGGCCGCCGATGCCATAGAACTCGACATCGGGCAGGTTCTGGCGGATGGCCCGGATCAGGTGGCTGGCGAGCAAATCGCCGGAGGCTTCTCCGGCCACCATGGCGATTCTGATTGCCATGGTTTCAACGCACCAGACCGCGGCCAGACTGACTGATGAAGTCGGCGAAGGGCTGCAACTCGGCGTGTTCGGCGGCAAGCGCTCCAATCTGTGCACGTGCCTCGTCCAGCTTGAGCCCGGAGCGATAAAGAATCCGATAGGCGCGCTTGATCGCACCGATGCCTTCGGCCGAGAAGCCGCGCCGGCGCAGGCCCTCGCTATTGATACCGTGCGGTGCCGCGGGGTTGCCGGCAACCGTCACGCACGGCGGCAGGTCCTGCAGCAGCACGGTGCCGACCCCGCAGAAGCTGTGCGCGCCGACGCGGACGAACTGATGCACCCCGGTAAAACCACCCAGGATGGCCCAGTCACCGACATGTACATGGCCAGCCAGGGTCGCGTTGTTGGCGAAAATCGTGTGATCGCCCACCTGGCAGTCATGGGCAATATGCACGTAGGCCATGATCCAGTTGTCGCTGCCGAGGCGGGTCACGTGGGCATCCTGACTGGTACCGACGTTGAACGAGCAGAACTCGCGTATGGTGTTGCGATCGCCGATCTCGAGCCGGGTTGCTTCGTCGTCGTACTTCTTGTCCTGCGGCTGGGCACCGATCGAACAGAACTGGAAAATCTCGTTGTCGCGCCCGATGCGGGTGTGTCCCTCGACCACCACATGCGGTCCGATACGGGTGCCGTCACCGATCTCGACGTGTTCGCCGACCAGTGAATACGCCCCGATCGCAACATTCGCGCCGATCTTCGCACCGGGATGAACAATAGCGGTCGGATGAATCATGGCAGGGTCTTGAGCGCACACATCAGTTCGGCCTCGGTCGCGATCTGGCCATCGACCCGGGCAACCCCTTTGTACTTGTAGATATTGCGTTTGCTCTGGGTAATCTCGACATCGAACATCAGCTGGTCGCCGGGCACCACCGGACGCTTGAATCGTACGTTGTCGATGCCGGCGAAGTAGACCACCGAGTTTTCGTCCGGCTTGACCCCCATGCTCTTGAACGACAGCAGGGCCGCCGCCTGCGCCATCGCCTCGACGATCAACACCCCCGGCATCACCGGATGATGCGGAAAGTGGCCGGGAAAGAAAGGCTCGTTCATGGTCACGTTCTTGAGCGCGAGAATGCGCTTGTTCGGCTCGAGCTCCAGCACCCGATCGACCAGCAAGAAGGGGTAACGGTGTGGCAGGTATTGGAGTATTTCGTTGATGTCCATGATATTCAGCTTGAATCCCGTTCTTCCAGGCGTTGTTCGAGGGCGCGTATTCTATCCACCAACGCGTCGAGGTGGCGAAGATGCGCAAAATTCCTGACCCAGTCAGCATGCCCCTGCACCGGAAGGTTCGCCGTGTACACCCCGCGCTTGCGGATTGACTTGGTCACCAGCGTACCGGCCGAAACCACCACGTCGTCGGCGATGGTCAGATGTCCGATGATGCCCGCCTGGCCGCCGATCATGCACCGTGCGCCGATCTGCGTGCTGCCGGCGATGCCGACGCAGCCCGCAATCGCGGTGTACTCGCCGATGCGCACGTTGTGGCCGATCTGGATCTGGTTGTCGAGCTTGACCCCGTTGCCGATCACGGTGTCGTCGAGCGCGCCGCGATCGATGGTGGTGTTCGCACCGATCTCGACATCGTCACCGACGACGACCCGTCCCGATTGCGGAATCTTCACCCACGCGCCGCTGCGCTCGCGGGCGAAGCCGAAACCGTCCGAGCCGATCACCACTCCGGCATGGATAATGCCGTCCGCACCGATCATGCAGTTCGCGTAAATCGTCACCCGCGGGGCCAGCCGCGTGCGCGCTCCGATCCGCACCCCGCGCCCGACAAAGGAGCCGGCCCCGATCACCACGCCCTCGCCGAGCTCGGCGCCCTCCTCGACCACCGCGCTCGCCTCGACGACGGCCGAGGACGGTATCGGGCAGGACACCGCAGCAAGCGGATGGACCCCCGGGATCATCTCCGGCGGCGGATTGAACAGGCGCGCAACGCGTGCAAAATAGAGATACGGATCATCGGTGACGATGCGCGGCCGGTCGGTGACCGCATCCCGGGCATCGCGCCCGACGATCACCGCCGCGGCGCGGCTCGATTTCAGCCTGGAGAGATATTTCGGATTGGCGAGGAAGGATAGGTCACCCTCACCCGCCTGATCGAGGGTTGCCACCCGGCGCACCGCAATATTGCCGTCGCCGACCAGCTCGCCACCGAGGCGAGCGACCAGCTCGTCGAGACGCATCATCGCAGTGCGGCTTCCCTACTTGCCTTCGGACAGGGCCTTCACCACCTTGTCCGTAATGTCGATACGGGGGCTGGCGTACACCGCCTCCTGCAGGATGATGTCGTATTTCTCGGCCTCGGCAATCTGCTTGACGGCGCGGTTGGCCTTGTCCAGAACCGACGCGAGCTCCTCGTTGCGGCGCTGGTTGAGGTCTTCACGGAACTCGCGCTGCTTGCGCTGGAAATCGCGGTTCAGATCGTTGAACGCACGCTCCTTGTTGCGCCGATCGGGCTCGGCCATGGTCACGCTGTTGCGCTCGAGATCTTCCTGCAGGGTCTGCAGGTCCTTGGCCATGCGCTGCATTTCCTGATCGCGCTTCTCGAACTCCTTCTCCAGCCGCTGCTGCGCACGAACGGCAGGACCCGCCTCGCGCATCACACGATCCGAATTGACGAAGCCGATCTTGGTTTCCGCTGCCGCGGTCTGCGCCATCCCGATCAGGGCAAGGGCAATAACGGAGAGGGTACTGATTTTCACATGTGTCTCCACGATAAACGGGGCGCTGGCGTGATCAGAACACGCTGCCGAGCTGGAACTGGAAGCGCTGCACCTCGTCGTCGCTCTCCTTCTTCAGCGGGAAACCGAGGCTGAACTTGAGCGGACCGATCGGCGAACTCCACGCAAATGCCAGGCCGGTACTGTAGCGCACGTCCCCGAAGGTGATACGCTGCTCCTTGCCGGTCAGCGGATCCTCGCCCCAGACATAGCCGGCATCAAAGAAGGCGGAGATGCGGAAAGAGCGATCCTTGCCCGAACCCGGCATCGGGAAGAAGAACTCGGCGTTGCCGACGATCTTGCGCGTACCGCCGGTGGCGTCGCCCTCGGCGTCCTTGGGCCCCAGCGAGCTCTGATCGAAACCGCGCACCGAACCGATACCACCCACGTAGAAATTCTTGTAGAACGGCACCGGCTTGCCACCGTAGCCGTTCGCCCAGCCGATGTCGCCGTTGAGCATCAAGGCATACTCGCGACCGAGCGGGAACCAGTGCTGGTATTGATAGTTCAGCTTGGTGTACTTCAGGTCGCCCGGCGGCAGCGCCATTTCACCGTAGACGCGCTGATAGACCCCTTTGCGCGGGTACAGGAAGCTGTCGCGACTGTCACGCGCCCAGCCGGCGGTCAGCAGCAGGCTGTTTACACTGACCTCGCCGATCCCTGTCGTGTCGTCGCTACATCCGAAATCGATGCAGAAGTCCTTGTATTGCTGAGGACTTTCGTCGAAGGTCGTGATCCGCGTACGGTCCACACCGAGGCCGAAACTGATGCTGTCATCCTCGCCAATGGGATATCCCAGCCGCAGACCGCCGCCGGTGGAAACGGTCTTGTAGCGCGCGATCGAGTAGGACTCGGTCGGATCGTAGGTACGGTGATAGACATCCCAGCCGAGACTGACCCCGTCCGGCGTGTAGTATGGATTGGTGAAGGACAGCGCATAGGTCCGGCTCGCCTTGCTGGTATTGAGCCCCAGCGTCAGCGCGTTGCCGCTGCCGAACAGGTTCTGCTGCGAAATCGACGCAGACAGCACGATATTCTCGGAACTCGAGAAACCGGCACCGAGCATCAGGTTTCCGGTCGCACGCTCCTTGACCCCGAAATTGACATCGACCTGGTCGGTGGTGGCCGGAACCGCCGGCGTTTCCACCGTGACTTCATCGAAGAACCCGAGCTTGTCGACGCGCTCGCGCGAACGGTTGATTGCGGCCGCGTCGTACCAGGCACCTTCCATCTGCCGCATCTCGCGGCGCACGACCTCGTCACGGGTCTTGGTATTGCCGCCCACGTTGATCCGGCGCACATAGACACGCCGACCGGGATCGACGAATACGGTAAACGCCACTTCGCGTTTTTCCTTGTCGACTTCCGGTGCCGCATTCACGTTGGCAAACGCATAGCCTTCGTTCCCGAGCCGGTCGGTGACCGCCTTGGTGGTTTCGGTGAGTCTTTCGCGGGAAAAGATCTCGCCCGGCCGGATTGTGCTCAGCGCCAGATACTCGGATTCGGGCAGCACCAGATCACCGGTGAAACGCACCCCGGTGACCGTGTACTGCTCACCCTCGGTAACGTTGACCGTGATGTAGATCTCTTTCTTGTCCGGCGTGATCGAAACCTGGGTGGAGTCGATATTGAAATCCAGATAGCCGCGGTCAAGGTAGTACGAGCGCAGGTTTTCCAGGTCGGCGGACAACTTCTGGCGCGAGTACTGGTCGTTCTTGGTGTACCAGGTCAGCCACCCGGGGGTGGTGAGCTGGAACAGGTCGACCAGATCATCGGACTCGAACACCTTGGCGCCGACGATGTTGATCTGGGCGATCTTGGCAACGTCACCCTCGTCCACCGCAAAGTTGATGCCGACGCGATTGCGTTCGAGTGGCGTCACCGTGGTCGTGATCTCGGCCGCATACTTGCCGCGGCTCAGGTATTGACGCTTGAGTTCCTGCTCGGCGCGATCGAGCAGCGCGCGATCGAAAATGCGCGACTCCGCAAGTCCCACCTCGCGCAGACCTTTCTTCAGCACGTCCTTGTCGAATTCCTTGACGCCGACCAGATCGATCTGGGCGATCGCAGGACGCTCGTCGAGAAGCACCACCAGAACATCGTTTTCGGTTTCGATACGGACATCACGGAAAAACCCGGTGGCGAACAGGGCACGGATGGCCTCCGCCGCCTGGCCTTCGTCAAAGGTATCGCCGACGCGGACCGGCAGGTAGTTGAATACGGTGCCAGCCTCGGTGCGCTGGATACCCTCCACCCTGATGTCCTTGACCACGAAAGGTTCGAAGGCGAACGCGGGTACGGAGGCAAAGAGAGCCATGATCAGCCCTGAGAGGCGCTTGCGATTCATTCGGATATTCAGCCGGAGATGAGACGATTGATGTCGTTATAGAAGGCGAACGCCATGAGCATTACAAGCAGAGCCAGGCCGATCTGCTGGCCGATCTCCATGACACGCTCCGAAATGGGGCCACCCTTGATGATTTCGATCACATAATACAGTAAATGCCCCCCATCCAGCACCGGGATGGGCAGCAGGTTCAGCACGCCCAGACTGATGCTGATCAGGGCCAGGAACTTGATGTAATGGCTCCATCCGAGCTGTGCAGTCTGCCCGGCATAGTCGGCGATCGTGACCGGTCCCGAGAGGTTTTTCCACGACACTTCGCCGGTGAACATGCGGCCGATCATCTGCAGGCTCAGGACACTGGTTTCCCAGGTCTGGCGTCCCGCCTTCACCAGACCGGCGCCGACGCCATAGCGCACCTCACCGAACATCGAAACCCCGCCCAGGGCCGGCTCGGCCACCGCAATTCCTATCCTGCCGATCGGCTCGCCGTTTTCCGATGTCGCCTCCGGCACCATTCCGATCGACAACAGCGCGCCATCACGCCGGATCGAAAAAACCCGCTCGCGCCCGGCCGATTTGCGAACCTGCGCCACCATCTCGGTCCATGACGCAACCGGCTCGTCGTCAATCGCAACGATCTCGTCGCCCGGTAACAGCCCCGCGCGGGCGGCTACGCCGCTCTCCACCAACTTGCCGACCACCGCCGGAATCAGCGGACGCCACGGCCGTAATCCTATCCGTGCAACCAGGTCGGCCTTGCCGTCGTCGATCTTGATATCGGTCAGATCGAGCGTGCGCAAGGTCTCGACGTCGTCCACGGTGCGCACGCGAAGCACGACCCGGCGGTTATCGAGCGCGTGCCGCAAAAGTACCCAGCGCAGATCCTGCCAACTCTTCACCGGCTCATCGTCGACCGCCAGTACCAGGTCGCCCTCGCGCAAGCCTGCGGCCTGCGCCGGACTGGTGACTTCGGTCAGCGCGACCCGCGGACGCAGTTCATCGGTACCGACGACGAAGACGCCCCAGTAGAGGACGATCGCGAGCAGGAAATTGGCCAGCGGGCCGGCAGCCACGATGGCGAATCGGCGCCAGACGCTTTGCCTGTTGAAAGCCCGATGCAGTTCGTGGGCGGCCACCTCGCCTTCGCGCTCGTCGAGCATCTTGACGTAGCCCCCGAGCGGAAACGCAGCTAGCGCCCACTCGGTACGATCCGCGCCGGCACGCCTGACCACGAGCGGCTTGCCAAACCCGATCGAGAAGCGAAGCACTTTCACGCCGCACCACCGTGCGACCAGGTAGTGACCCAGTTCGTGTACGAGAATCAGCAGGCCGAGGGCGGCAGCAAAGGGGACAAGGTAATCGAACAGGTTCATCGGGTCAGCGTACGTTTCCTGATTTCATTTCGGGCAATCTCCCGCGCGCGCTCGTCTGCCGCCAGCACCGCATCGAGGGAATCGACCGCCATGTGACCGATCCGTTCAAGTGTTGCAGCGATGATATCGGCGATTCGTCGAAAACCGAGACGGCCCGCGAGGAAGGCAGCGACTGCTTCCTCGTTGGCCGCATTGAGTGCGGCAGGCGCGACCCCACCCGCGCGCAGCGCCTGGTAAGCGAGCGACAGACATGGGAAACGTTCGAAGTCCGGACGCTCGAAGCTGAGCTTCGATATCCCGATCAGGTCGAGCGCGCCCACACCCGACTCGATGCGCTCGGGCCAGCCGAGCGCATAGGCGATCGGCGTCCGCATGTCGGGATTGCCAAGCTGCGCCACGACTGAACCATCGACGTAATCGACCATCGAGTGAATCACACTCTGCGGGTGCACCACGACCTCGATCTGTTCCGCCGGCACACCAAACAGCCAGTGCGCCTCGATCACTTCGAGCCCCTTGTTCATCATCGTGGCGGAGTCGACCGAGATCTTGCGACCCATGACCCAGTTCGGATGGGCACAGGCCTGATCGGGTGTCACCGACTCGAGCACCTCGATCGGGGTGGTGCGAAATGGCCCGCCCGAGGCCGTGAGCAGCACGCGGCGCACGCCGGCGGCAACCGGATCGCGCCGGTAGCCCGCGGGCAGGGACTGGAACACCGCGTTGTGCTCGCTGTCGATCGGCAGCAGGCAGGCCCCCGATGCGGCCACCGCATCCATGAACAACTGCCCGGACAGGACCAGCGCCTCCTTGTTGGCGAGCAATACCTTCTTGCCCGCGCGCGCCGCGGCGAGCGACGGTTCGAGTCCCGCTGCGCCGACGATGGCGGCCATCACCGCATCCACGTCGGGCGCGGACGCAACGTCGATCAGCGCCTGTGCTCCGGCGAGGACTTCGGTACGGCAGGCCGCCGTCCGCAAGATCCGTTGCAGTTGCGCCGCCGCCGCGTGATCGACCATCACCGCGAAGCGCGGGGCAAAGCGGAGGCACTGCTCGGCCAGCTTGTCTACCTGCCGGCTGGCCGTGAGTGCGAATACCGAGTAACGCTCGGGATGGCGGGCAATGACATCGAGCGTACTGACGCCGATCGAGCCGGTCGCGCCGAGGATGGTGATTTGCTGCGGAAGGAAGTCGGACATTGGAAAAGGCGCGCTCAGCGGGTGACCCAGAACGCCAGCAGCCCTGCCAGCGGCAGGGTGGAGGTCAGACTGTCGATGCGATCGAGAATGCCACCATGGCCCGGCAACAGCGTTCCACTATCCTTGACGCCGGCCTGGCGCTTGAGCAGGGACTCGAACAGATCGCCGATGATGCTCACCGCGGTAAAGCCGGCCAGCAGCGGCAGCGCGATGCCGAAAACCCAGAGCGGCACCCGGTCACCGCCAAAGGCAAACAGGGCGGCGTATCCGACCACGAGCACACCCGATGCTGCGCCGAGGGCCCCCTCCCAGGTCTTGCCCGGACTGATTGCGGGGGCAAGCTTGCGCCGGCCAAAGGCGCGCCCGCTGAAATAAGCGGCGATATCCGCCACCCACACCATGGCCATGATGCCGAGCAGCAGCCAGGGGCCAAGCTGGCGCAGATGGGCGAGCGCGAGCGCCGGCGGGACCATCACGATCAAGCCGACCGCAACCCCGGCGCCCACCGAGGACAACTGCCATTTGCGCCGCAACCAGAACGGAATCGCGCACAGCCAGAACAAGGCACTGATCAGGTAGAGCGGAATCAGCGCTGCCGCGACCGGCGCACCGTCACTCCCGAGCCCCGCATAGGCCCCGAGCAAGAGACAGGCAAGTGCGGTCAACAGCGCAAAAACGACCCGGCTGAAACCGGCGAACCGCGCCAGCCCACCCCACTCCCAAGCAGCCCCGGCGCAGACCACGGAACAGAACACCAGCCACAACGAAGCCGGCAACATGAATAGTGCGGCAAGCAGACCGAACAGCAGTATCAACGCGGTGATGATCCGCACTTTAAGCATGGCGCCCCGCATTGGCGGCGCCCGCCGCCATGCTCACCTGATCGCTGGTTCGCCCGAACCGACGCTCTCGGCCCTGATAGGAAGCGATTGCAAGATCCAGCGCCCCGCCATCGAAATCCGGCCATAAGGTATCGGTGAAGTACAGCTCGGTGTATGCAAGCTGCCACAGCAGGAAGTTGCTGATGCGCTGCTCCCCCCCGGTACGGATGAACAGATCGGGTTCGGGCGCAAAGCTCATCGACAATTCCGCGGCCAGCGCCTCCTCGGAGACTTCCGCAGGTCCGTCGGGACGATGGGCGAGCACGCGCGAGACGGCCTGCAGGATGTCCCAGCGTCCGCCATAGTTTGCTGCGATCGTAAGATTGAAGCGGGTATTGCCCGCGGTCAGCGCTTCTGCGGCCTGGATCACCTCGACCAGCCCGGCGTCGAAACGGGACAGGTCACCAATGACGCGGAAGCGGATGCCGTTCTGGTGCAGACGGGCGACTTCCTTGTGCAGCGACTTGATGAACAGCTGCATCAGGAAGGACACCTCGTCCGCGGGTCGACGCCAGTTTTCGGAACTGAAGGCGAACAGGGTCAGATATTCGACCCCGCGTTCCATGCACGAGCGGATGGTTGCACGAACCGAATCCACACCGCGGCTATGTCCGGCGACCCGGGGCATGAAGCGCTTCTTCGCCCAGCGCCCGTTGCCATCCATGATGATGGCGATGTGGCGCGGCACTGCTCCGACGGCAGGGACAGCCTGGGTGGAACTGGTAAAGCCTGAATCCGCCATCAAAGGCCTCCACGCATGGCCCGGGTGCGGGCCATTCGGTTCCGGCAGATCAGATCTGCATCAGCTCTTGCTCTTTCTGGGCGAGCAGCTTGTCGATTTCGGCCACGTGCCGATCGGTGAGCTTCTGGATGTCTTCCTCGGTCCGCCGTTCATCGTCTTCCGAGATCAGCTTGTCCTTGACCGCATCCTTGAGCTGCTGGTTGGCGTCACGGCGCAGATTGCGGATGGCGATCTTCGCACTCTCGCCCTCCTGACGCACCACCTTGGTCAGATCACGACGACGCTCTTCGGTCAGCGCCGGCATCGGCACGCGCAGCAGTTCGCCCATATTGGCCGGATTCAGACCGAGATCGGAGTCGCGAATGGCGCGCTCGACCTTGCCCAGCATCGGCTTTTCCCACGTCTGCACGCCGATGGTGCGGGCGTCGATCAGAGTGATGTTGGCGACCTGATTGACCGGCACCATGCTGCCGTAATAGTCCACCATGATGTGATCGAGCAGCCCGGTATGCGCACGACCGGTACGCACCTTGGCCAGATCGGTCTTCAGGGCTTCGACCGATTTCTGCATCTTCTGCTCGGTCGTCTTCTTGAGATCGGAAATCATCGACTTGTCCTCGAATGACTCAGGAATGGACCAGCGTACCTTCGTCTTCACCCAGCACGACACGCTTGAGCGCACCGGGCTTGAAGATCGAAAACACGTTGATCGGCAGTTTCTGATCGCGGCACAACGCAAACGCGGTCGAATCGAGCACCGCAAGGTTGCGCCCGATTGCCTCATCAAAACTGATGCGGTGATAACGCTGGGCCCCCGGATCCTTCTTCGGATCGGCGGTATAGACGCCATCGACCTTGGTCGCCTTGAGCACGATCTGTGCACCGATTTCGGCGCCGCGCAATGCCGCAGCGGTGTCCGTGGTGAAAAACGGATTACCGGTGCCGGCAGCGAAGATTACCACCCGTCCTTCTTCCAGATGGCGGATGGCCCGACCACGAACGTAGGGCTCGACAACCTGGTCGATCCGCAGCGCGGACAGGACCCGCGCCGGCAGGTCGAAACGGCGCATGGCATCGGCCAGCGCCATCGCGTTCATCACCGTTGCCAGCATGCCCATGTAGTCGGCGGTGGCGCGGTCCATGCCCGACGCAGCGCCCTTCATGCCGCGAAAGATGTTGCCGCCACCGATGACCACCCCAACCTGCACGCCCAGGCGGGACACCTCGGCAATCTCGGAGACGATGCGACTGACCACCTCTTCGTTGATGCCATAGGCGTCATCACCCATCAGCGCCTCGCCCGAAAGCTTGAGCAGGATGCGTGAATAAGCGGCAGCGGTCATCGTGCAGCTCCTTACTTCTGCGCGGCAGCAGCAGCGGCAGCCGCTTGTTCTGCCACTTCGGCGGCAAAGTCCGTCACCTTCTTCTCGATGCCTTCGCCGACGATGAACAGCGTGAATCCGGCAACCGATGCGCCCTTGGCCTTGAGCAGTTGCTCGATCGTCTGCTTGCCGTCCTCGGCCTTCACGAAGACCTGGCCGAGCAGCGTCACTTCCTTGAGGAACTTCTGCACCGTACCTTCGGCGATCTTGTCCAGCATCGCTTCGGGCTTGCCGGCCTCACGGGCCTTTTCGATCGCGATCCGACGCTCGGCATCGATCAGGTCGGCGGACACGCCGGTGGAATCGAGCGACTTCGGCTTGGAGGCGGCGATGTGCATCGCCAGATCCTTGCCCAGTTGCTCGTCGCCACCGACCACGTCGATCAGCACGCCGATCTTTGCGCCGGCATGGATGTAGCTCGCAACCTGGCCCTTGGCCTCGATGCGGGCGAAGCGACGCACGCTGATGTTCTCGCCGATCTTGCCGACCAGCGCGGTACGGAACTGCTCCACCGTCTGACCACCGAACTCGAGCGCAGCGAGCGCCTCCACATCGGCCGGGTTCTTCTCGGCAACGAGCGTCGCCAGCGAAGCCGCCAGCGCGATGAAATCATCGTTCTTGGCCACGAAGTCGGTTTCGCAGTTGAGCTCGACCATTGCGGCCAGCTTGCCATCCGCCGCCAGGAATGTCCCGACGATGCCCTCGGCGGTCACGCGCGAGGCCGCCTTGGAGGCCTTGTTACCCAGCTTGATGCGCAGGATCTCTTCAGCCTTTACCAGGTCGCCACTGGCTTCGGTCAATGCCTTCTTGCATTCCATCATCGGCGCGTCGGTCTTCTCGCGCAGTTCCTTGACCATGCTTGCGGTGATTTCGGCCATGCTAACTCCTGAATATTCGTCTACAGCACACGGCGGGCACCAGCCCGCCGCGACCAAACAATCCATTCGACCCGAAACAGGATCAAGCCTGTTCGGGATTGTTCTCTTCTTCAACCTCGACGAACTCGTCGCCACCGGCGGAAACGATTTCCTGCAGCACCTGGCTGCGCCCCTGCAACACGGCATCGGCGACGCCGCGGGCGTACAGTCGGATCGCGCGGGACGAGTCGTCGTTACCCGGGATCACGTAATCCACGCCTTCGGGCGAATGGTTGGTGTCGACCACGGCGATGACCGGAATACCGAGCTTGCGGGCTTCGGTGATGGCGATCTTGTGGTAGCCGACGTCGATGATGAAAAGCGCATCGGGCAGGCCGCCCATATCCTTGATGCCGCCGATGCTCTTCTGCAGCTTTTCCATTTCGCGCTTGGCCATCAGCGCTTCGCGCTTGGAAAGGCGCTCCATCGAGCCGTCCTCGACCATGCCTTCCATTTCCTTCAGGCGCTTGATCGACTGCTTGACGGTCTTGAAGTTGGTCAGCATGCCGCCGAGCCAGCGCTCGTCAACATAGGGCATGCCGGCACGGCGTGCTTCCTCGGCCAGGATTTCGCGGGCCTGACGCTTGGTGCTGACGAACAGGATGTTGCCCTTGTTCGCTGCCAGCTTGCGCGCGTAGTCCATGGCTTCGTTGTACTTGACCATCGTCTTTTCGAGGTTGACGATGTGAATCTTGTTGCGATGGCCGAAGATATACGGGGCCATACGCGGGTTCCAGAAACGGGTCTGGTGACCAAAGTGAACGCCCGCTTCGAGCATCTGACGCATTGTTACCGACATGTGAAACTCCAGATCTAGGGTTAGCCTCCGCCGAACCGGGCGCAGATCAGTGCCGGACATTCGTCCCGACAACTTCTCCGCACCTGCGCCGCCACAGGCAGTGAGCCTGCACGCGGACCCCGATTGATTCGGCGTGTGGATTTTGCCTGCATGAACAGACAAGCCGGTGATGATAGCACTGACCTGACGCGCCGCTCAAGGCCGGATCGAAGGCCGGGTTTGCCCGCAGGAGCCTCATGCGCTAGCCTAGCGTTCTTTGACAGCCTGCCCCGGAACAATGAGCATCACTCTCAAGACCCCAGAAGAAATACAAGAGATGCGCGTCGCCTGCCGCCTTGCGGCAGAAGTGCTCGACTACATAACGCCCTACGTGAAGTCGGGCGTCACCACAGCCGAACTCGACCGCCTGTGCCATGTGTACATGGTCGAGGTCCAGAACACCGTGCCGGCACCGCTCAACTATGCACCCCCGGGCTACACTCCGTACCCGAAGTCGATCTGCACCTCGGTGAATCATCAGGTCTGTCACGGCGTACCGGGCGAAAAGGCGCTGAAGAAGGGCGACATCGTCAACCTCGACATCACCGTGATCACACCCGCGGGCTTCCACGGCGACACCAGCCGCATGTTCATGGTCGGCAACGACGTATCGATCCTTGCCAAGCGACTGTGCCACGTCACCTATGAATGTCTGTGGCTAGGGATCGCCGCGGTACGTCCGGGCGCCCGCCTCGGCGACATCGGCCAGGCGATCCAGCGCCACGCCGAAGCCAACGGATTCTCCGTGGTGCGCGAATTCTGCGGCCACGGCATCGGCCGCAAGTTCCACGAAGAACCGCAAGTCCTTCACTACGGCAAGGCTGGCACCGGGGTGGAACTGCTGCCCGGCATGATCTTCACCATCGAACCGATGATCAATGCCGGCAAGGCCGCGATTTCCGAACTCCCCGACGGCTGGACCATCGTGACCAAGGATCGCAGCCTGTCAGCCCAATGGGAGCACACCATCGTGGTCACCGAAACCGGGGTCGAGGTCCTCACCCTGTCGGCGAATTGCCCGCCCCCACCGGCCCTCGTTGCCGATCGCTTTGCCTGACCGACCACCCCGGATCTCCGCACCTTGACCGAAAGCCCTCCGCTCCAGCAAGCCATCATCGACGAGCGGCGATACCTTGCCGAAGGCAGCGCCGACCTGCGTGCCGCCTATGAAGCACACCCGCTCACCGCCACCCTGCTTCACGGCCGGGCGAAACTGGTCGACGGAGCGATCATCCGCTTGTGGAAAGCCGCCCGGATGCCGACAGAAGCGGCATTGATCGCAGTCGGCGGCTATGGTCGCGGCGAGCTGTTCCCGTGCTCGGACGTGGACTTGCTCATCCTGCTTCCGGCATCGCCGGACGAGGACCTGCAGGTGCAGCTTTCGACCCTGGTCAGCGCGCTGTGGGACGTAGGCCTGGATATCGGCCACAGTGTGCGCACCATCGAGCAATGCCTCGATGCGGCGCTCGCCGACATCACCGTGCAGACCAATCTGCTCGAAGCCAGGCGTCTGACCGGCGACGCGGCCCTGTTCGACGAATTTGCCGCACGCTACCGCGAGCAACTCGACGTGCGGACGTTCTTCAAGGCCAAGCAACTCGAGCAGGAACAACGTTACGCGCGTTACCACGACACCCCGTATGCGCTCGAGCCCAACTGCAAGGAAAGCCCGGGCGGGCTGCGCGACCTGCAGATGCTGGGCTGGATTGCCCGTGCCGCCGGCCTCGGCCGCAACTGGCGCGAACTCGCGCGCCGACGGCTGATCACCGGCGATGAAGCCAGCGACCTGCGCAGTGTCGAACGCTTTCTCCAGCACGTCCGCATTCGTCTGCACTACCTTACCGGTCGCGCGGAGGATCGTTTGCTGTTCGATCACCAGGAAAGACTTGCCCGCATCATGGGGATCGAGGCCGCTGCCGGCCGGCGTGCGTCCGAAACGCTGATGCAGCGCTATTACCTGACCGCGAAGAAGGTCACCCAGATCAACGGCATCCTGCTGCAGAACTACGGCACCGAGATCTTCCCCGGGCGCAGCTCGCCGGCCATCGTGATCAACGCCCGCTTCCAGGCCGTGCGCGAGCTGCTCGACCTGCGCAGCGAGGACATCTTCGAGCGCCATCCCGCGGCCCTGCTCGAATGCTTCCTGCTCTTGCAACAGCGCTCCGAACTCAAGGGCATGACCGCTCGCACGCTGCGCGCGCTATGGCTCAACCGCAACCGGATCAACGCCGCATTCCGTGCCGAGCCGGAGAACCGTGCGCTTTTTCTCGAGATCCTCAAACAGAAGCGCGGCATCGTGCATGCCTTCCGACGCATGAACCAGTACGGCATCCTGTCGCGCTACCTGCCGCCCTGGCGCAAGATCCTGTGCCAGATGCAGCATGACCTGTTCCACGCCTACACCGTCGACCAGCACATCCTGATGGTGCTGCGCAACGTCCGCCGCTTCACCATGGGCGAACACGCGCACGAGTACCCGCTGATGAGCCGCCTCATCCTCAGTTTCGACCGTTACTGGCTGCTCTATATCGCAGCCCTGTTCCACGACATCGCCAAGGGCCGCGGCGGCGACCACTCCACGCTGGGCATGGCCGACGCCCGCGACTTTTGCGAAGATCACGAAGTGGACGCCGAAGACACCGCGCTCGTGGTCTGGCTGGTTCGCCATCATCTGACCATGTCCCAGGTCGCCCAGAAGGAGGACACCTCCGACCCCGAGATCATCCAGCGTTTCGCCGGTGTCGTCGGCACCGAGCGCCGGCTGACCGCGCTCTACCTGCTCACCCATGCCGACATCCGCGGCACCAGCCCCAAGGTTTGGAACGGCTGGAAAGGCAAGCTGCTCGAGGACCTGTTCTTCGCCACCCAGCGCCTGCTGCGCGGCGCCACGCCCCAGCAGGCGCTGGGCCTCGACGACCGCCAGGAGATCGCCCGTCACCTGCTGCGCTATCACGGCCTTCGCCAGGGCGTGGAGGACGCCCTTTGGGCACAGCTCGACGCGGTGTATTTCATGCGCCACTCGGCCGAAGAAATCGCCTGGCACACCCGGGTGCTCTACTATCGCCCGGACGCCGACGAACCGGTGGTGAAGGCCAGGGTATCCGACGAAGAGGAAGGCGTGCAGGTGATGGTGTTCGCGGTCGACCAGAAGGATCTGTTCGTGCGTCTCACCGGCTTCTTCGGACGCATGGGCTTTTCCATTCTCGATGCGAAGGTCCATACCACCCGGCACGGCTATGCACTCGACAGCTTCATGCTCCAGGACACCAGCAACAGCGCGCGCTATCGCGACATTGTCGCCCTGATCGAGCATGAACTCGGCGCCCTGCTACTCAATCCGGGAGAACCTCAACGCCCCGCAAGCGGGCGGATCTCGCGTCAGGTCAGGCATTTTCCGGTCACGCCGCAAGTCAGTCTGCGCGCCGACGAGGCCGGCCGGCACTACATCCTGTCACTGACCGCTGCAGACCGCCCCGGCCTGCTGTTCGATGTCGCGGAGGTGCTGGCCAAGCATGGAATTTCGGTGCAGGCGGCAAAGATCGCGACTTTGGGCGAGCGGGTGGAAGACACCTTCCTCCTGACCGGAGGCGGATTGTCCCAGGACGCCGAGGTGCTGCGTGTCGAGCGTGAGCTGATCGAACGTCTGCAGCAGGTATGAGCAGGGCTCGGGAGCGGTCACTGCGGCCGCACCCGCACGTCTGCGATCAATGTCCCTTGCTGCCGTGCAGCCGATCCATCAACGCGTAGAGCACTCCGGAGAACAGGAAGGTGACATGAATGCCGACCATCCAGCCCAGCTCCCGGTCGGACATATTGGCAACATTCATGAACCCTTTCAGCAACTCGATCCCGGAGATCGCCACGATAGACCCGATCAGCTTGATCTTCAGATCGGAGAAGCCGATGTGCCCCATCCAGTCGGGGCGATCCTGATGGCTATGCAAGTCTTCCATTTTGGACACGAAGTTCTCGTACCCGCTGAACATGATGATGATCAGCAGATTCATGATCAGCGCGATATCCACCAGGGTCAGTACGCCGATGATCAGATCGCCGCCCGAGGCGGTCAGGATCTGCGCAAAGATATGCCAGATCTCTTTGACGAACTTGATCAGCAGCACCACCATCGCCAGCACCAGACCCAGGTAGATCGGTGCCATCAGCCAGCGGCTGGAGAAGAGAAGGTGTTCGAAGCCGCTTTCGATTCGTTTCATAAGCATCCAGGATCCGCGCTCGGAAAGACACGATTGTAGCAGTGCACCATCGCATTGCCCTCAGTCACGACAGAGGTGCTCCAGCACCTTGCGCACCCGCACCATGGCCTCCTGCAGCACCTGTTCGATGCTGTCGAACTGAATGCCCTGTGCGCTGGATGCCCGACCGGCCGCGCTATTGACCACCACATTGATTGCCGCATACGGAATGCCGAGCTCGCGCGCGAGTACCGCCTCCGGCATCCCGGTCATGCCGACCAGATCGGCGCCGTCGCGCTCCATCCGGTCGATCTCGGCCGCGGTCTCGAGGCGCGGGCCCTGCGTGGCCGCATACACGCCGCCGTCGACGACCGGCTCCCCTGCCGCACCGGCCGCCTCGACCAGGCGCCGACGCAAGGTCTCGTCGTAGGGCCGGGTGAAATCGACGTGTCTTACCGGCGTGTCACCACCGTCGAAGAAGGTGCTGGCCCGTCCCCAGGTGTAATCGATGATCTGGTCGGGCACCGCCAGCACGCCGGGCCCGAGATCGGCCCTGATTCCACCTACCGAGGCCACCGAGACGATCGCCGCCGCCTTCGCCTCCTTGAGCGCCCAGATATTGGCACGATAGTTCACCTGGTGCGGCGGAATGGTGTGTCCATAGCCATGGCGCGCCAGAAACACCACCGGCTGACCACACAGGGTGCCGAAAGTGAGCGCCCCCGAAGGCTCGCCATAGGGCGTCCGCGCAATCTCGCGCCGAGTGATCTCAAGCGTCGACAACTGCGTCAATCCGGTACCACCGATGATGGCGAGCATGGCGATTCTCCAGTGGAAAGGGCGCGGATTCTAGCATGGCGTGCGATCCGGTCCGCGCCCGCCACCCGCCGGAGAACCGTCGACGGCAGGACCAGGATAAATCATGCTGCGCCGCCGCAGCAGCACGTGTTAGAATTATCGTCTTTTCAAAGACTTCCCGCCTCCATGTCCCGTTCCATCCGCAACATCGCCATCATCGCTCACGTCGACCACGGCAAGACCACCCTGGTAGACCAGCTCCTGCGCCAATCCGGCACCTTCCGCGAGAACCAGCAGATGGGCGAGCGGATCATGGACTCGAACGATATCGAGAAAGAACGTGGGATCACGATTCTTTCCAAGAACTGTGCCATCCAGTACGGCGACACCCATATCAACATCGTCGACACCCCGGGCCACGCCGACTTCGGCGGCGAAGTCGAGCGCGTGCTGTCCATGGTCGACAGCGTGCTGCTGCTGGTCGATGCCGTCGAAGGCCCGATGCCGCAGACCCGTTTCGTCACCCGCAAGGCACTGGCGCTGGGGCTCAAGCCCATCGTCGTGGTCAACAAGATCGACCGCCCGGGTGCGCGTACCGACTGGGTGATCAACCACACCTTCGACCTGTTCGACAAACTCGGCGCCACCGACGAGCAACTCGACTTCCCGGTCATCTACGCCTCCGGCCTGAATGGTTTCGCGGTGGAAAAAGAGGACGACGAGCGCGTCGACATGCGCCCGCTGTTCGAGGCCATCCTCACCCACGTGAAGCAGCCCGAAGTCGACCCCGAAGGCCCGCTGCAGATGCAGGTCTGCTCGCTCGACTACTCGACCTACATGGGACAGATGGGCATCGGCCGGATCAAGCGCGGCCGCGTCCGCCCCAACCAGGAAGTGGTCGTCATGTACGGCGACGAGAACCGCGGCAAAGGCAAGGTCAGCCAGATTCTCACCTTCAAGGGGCTGGAGCGCTCGGCGGCCGAATCTGCCGAGGCCGGCGACATCGTGCTGATCGCGGGTCTGCCGCAAGTCAATATTGGCGTGACCCTGTGCGATCCCGACTGTCTCGAAGGCATGACCCCGATCGCCGTCGATGAGCCCACACTGACGATGAACTTCATGGTCAATTCGTCGCCGCTTGCCGGCCGCGAAGGCAAGTTCGTCACCAGCCGCCAGATTCGCGAGCGCCTCGAAAAGGAGCTGCTCAAGAACGTCGCCCTGCGGGTGAACTACACCGACGATTCGGACGTGTTCGAAGTCTCGGGCCGTGGCGAGCTTCACCTCACCATCCTGCTCGAGAACATGCGTCGCGAAGGCTATGAACTGGCCGTGGGTCGTCCGCGCGTGGTGTTCAAGGAAATCGACGGCGTCAAGTGCGAGCCGTACGAAATGCTCACCGTCGACGTCGAGGAAGACCATCAGGGCGGTGTCATGGAGGAGCTCGGCCGCCGGCGCGGCGAACTGCAGGACATGCAACCGGACGGCAAGGGTCGTGTCCGCCTCGAGTACCGCATTCCGGCCCGTGGCCTGATCGGTTTCCAGGGCGAGTTCCTGACCATGACCCGCGGAACCGGTCTGGCCAGCCACGTATTCGACGATTACGGCCCGATGGCCAGTGCCATGGCCGAGCGCCGCAATGGCGTGCTGATCTCGCAGAACGACGGCGACGCCGTGGCGTACGCGCTGTGGAATCTGCAGGACCGCGGCCGCATGTTCGTCAGCCCGGGCGAGGCCCTCTACGAAGGCATGATCATCGGTATCCACACCCGCGACAACGATCTCGTGGTGAACCCGATCAAGGGCAAACAACTCACCAACGTGCGTTCTTCCGGCACCGACGAAGCGGTTCGCCTGATTCCGCCGATCGGGCTCTCGCTCGAGTCCGCGATCGAGTTCATTGCCGACGACGAACTGGTCGAGATCACGCCCAAGAACATCCGCCTGCGCAAACGTCACCTGAAGGAAACCGATCGCAAGCGTGCAACCAAGGCCAACGCCGCCTGATTGTTGCAAGCGCATCGCAAGACGCCCCGCCTGCTCGTGCAGACGGGGCGTTTTTTCTGGGAGGCTGTCGGACTCGAGTAGTCGTCACGAGCCGAGTGGGAACGCGACGACAGATTCGGCCGTTTTTGAGGCGCATGGTCATTCCATGCAACAAAAGTACGGGCCGATGTGGACCGCCTCAGTTGCGTTCACGCCCACTGGCGCAGTAGATCAGCCTCAAATCCGACCGCCTCCTAGGGCCCGCCCGCCCCCGAGCGTTCCCCCACCAGCGTGGCTGGGATCGAGTCGCGCCGCTCCACCAGCTTGAGTATCAACAGCAGCAGCGTACCGATCACCATCACGCCGGCGGCGAGGTAGAGCCCCGCGGCATAGCTGCCCCACAGCGCACCCAACCAGCCGGTAATGGCGGGGCCGATGATCTGCGCAGTGCCATAGGAAAGCGTCATCTTGCCCATCATCTTGGCCGGGCGCGTCGGATAGTAACGGCCGGCCATGGTGAGCACCAGGCTCACCATGCCGATGAAGGTACCCCCGAACAGCAAGGCACCGGCCACCGCCGCGAGCAGTCCGCCGGCCATCACCGGCAGCAGGATGCCGACGATCTGCAGCACCGCCGCCAGGATCAGTGCATTGAGATCGCCACTGCGCCGGGCGATGAGATCCCAGATCATGCAAGCCGGTGCCGCCGCAACGCCGATCGCGAGGAAGACCAGGGTTCCCTGCCCCGCCAGCCCCGGCAGGCGATCGACGATGGCCACGATGAAGGTGGCGCTGACGACATAGCCGACACCGGCGCAGAAATAGGCAGCCATGAATATGCGCATGAACAGCGCGCTCGGCGGCCGGTCCTCCATCTTCTGTCCGCTCTTGGTCAGTCCGCTGCGATCGGGTGGCGGCAACCAGCGCAAGGCCGGCACCAGAAGCAGGCAAGCGATGGCGGTAAAAGCGAACCACTGTTCGCGCCAGTCCAGCCACTGGGTCATCAGCGCCACCGCCGCCGCACAGACGACGATGCCGAGTCCGATCCCGGAAAAATGGATACCCAGTTCGCTGCGATGATGGTGCCGGATCAACCAGTTGAGGATGAGCCCGGTGCCCAGCAGCATGCCGGCGGCACTGCTCAGCCCGGCGACGAAGCGCGATAAGGCCCAGACGACCACATCGGTACTCATGCCCATCACAACGGTACTGAGAATCGCAAGGATCAGGCCGATCCGGTAGAGGCGATCCTTGAGCACCAGGTCGCTGATCAGCGAAGCAATCACGGCGCCGCTCAGATAGCCGGCGTAGTTGATGGCAGCCAGCCAGCCGGCCTCGGCAACGCCCAGGCCGGCCTGCTGCTGCATCAATGGCAACAAGGGCGTATAGGAAAAGCGCGCCACCCCCATCACCAGAATGAGGCTGAAGATGCCCGCGCCGAGCACCTTGATGCGTTCTTTCTGTTCTGCGCTCATGTCGAGGGCTTTCCGCCCCCGATCAGGGTCCTCAGGTTCGCGAAGGGCGAATGCGTCGCAATGCTGCCCCCGTCACCGGCAGCCATACTCCCGCCGGCGTGCATTTCGAGTTGACGCTGATGTTCGTTGTCGTGGCAATAGATGCACAACAACTCCCAGTTGCTCCCGTCGGGCGGATTGTTGTCATGATTGTGATCGCGGTGGTGCACGGTGAGTTCGCGCAGGTTGGCGTAGGTGAACTCGCGCGCGCACCGTCCGCAGATCCAGGGATAGAGCTTCAGCGCCCGTTCGCGATAACCCTGCTCGCGCGCATCCGATGCGAGTCGGGCATCGGCGACGATGCGATCCAGTTTGGCGTGATCGATCTTCTTCATGGCTTCCTCACCCACGAGCTCGTCAGACCTCCATTCAACCGGCAGCCGGCCCCGGCTCCGGGCGCCGCCGGCACCCCGCTTCGACCATCCTACCCGCAACTTTCCGCGGTTTCGATCTGCTCCGAGATCAGCAGCCAGTTCTCTTCATGTACATCTAGCTCATCGTTGAGCTTCTGCAACTCCAGCCCGAGTTCGCCGATCAATTGCGGCGGCAGGGACGTGGCCAGACGTGCTTCGAGCGCATGTCTGGCGGTCTGCAGATCGAGGATGGTCTGTTCGAGCTTGCCCAGGTCGCGCTTGAGTCGCTTCAGCTCCTCGGGCGATGTCCGGCGGACCGTTACCGGGGCCGCCGCCGGGGCGGCGGCTTCCTTCGGGCTCTTGAGCGATGCTTTCAGGCTTTCTCGCGCGCGCTTGGCTTCATCGAGCAAATAGCGCTGATAGTCGTCGAGGTCACCGTCGAAGGGCTCGATGCCACCATGCGATACCAGCCAGAATTCGTCGCACACCGAGCGCAGCAGCGAGCGGTCGTGGCTGACCAGCATCACCGTGCCTTCGAACTCGTTGAGCGCCATCGCCAAGGCTTCACGGGTGGCGAGATCGAGGTGGTTGGTCGGTTCGTCGAGCAGCAACAGGTTCGGACGCTGCCACACGATCATGCACAGCACCAGACGCGCCTTCTCGCCGCCGCTCATGGTGCCGACCGGCTGTTTCACCATGTCGCCGCTGAAGTTGAAGGTGCCGAGAAAAGTACGAAGATCCTGTTCGCGACCGCTCTGACCCGCAGGCAGACCTTCCCTGGCCAGCCTCACCATGTGCTCGAGCGGATTGTCGAGCGGCCGCAGCACGTCGAGTTCCTGCTGTGCAAAGTAGCCGATCTTGAGTCCCTTGCCTTCGGTGAGAATCCCGCTGATCGGCTTCAGCGCCCGCGCCACGGTCTTGACCACGGTCGACTTGCCCTGGCCGTTGGCACCGAGAATGCCGATGCGCTGGCCGGCCATCACCGACTTGCTCACGTCGCGCACGATCACTGTCGACGGCGTACCCGCAGCGGCATCTTCAGCAGGCGGATAACCGAAGCAGGCATGCTCCATCGCCAGCATCGGGTTGGGCAGGCTGGCCGGTTCCTTGAATTCGAAGGTGAAGTCCGCGCTGGCCAGTACCGGCGCGAGCTTTTCCATGCGATCCAGCGCCTTCACCCGGCTCTGCGCCTGCTTGGCCTTGCTCGCCTTGGCCTTGAAGCGGGCGATGAACTTCTGCAGGTGGGCGATCTTGTCCTGCTGCTTGGAGTACGCGTTCTGCTGCAACTCCATCTGCTGCGCGCGGGTGTCCTCGAAGGTGCTGTAGTTGCCGCCATAGCGCGTCAGTTTGGCATTGTCGATATGCAGGGTCACGTTGGTGATCGCATCGAGGAACTCCCGATCGTGGCTGATCACCACCATCGTGCCGGCGTAGCGCTTCAGCCACGCTTCGAGCCATACCAGCGCATCGAGATCGAGGTGGTTGGTCGGTTCGTCGAGCAGCAGCAGATCCGACGGACACATCAGCGCACGCGCCAGCTGCAGACGCATCCGCCAGCCGCCGGAGAAGCTGTTGACCGGATTGCACAGCTCGGTGGTCTTGAATCCGAGCCCGAGGATCAGCGCCTGCGACCTTGCCTGGGCATCGTGTGCACCCGCATCGTGCAGCGCCATGTACGCATAGGCCATGCGCTCGCCGTCGCCACTGGCCTCGGCGGCGTGAACTTCGTTCTGGGCGGCGAGCAGCGCGGTGTCGCCTTCGATCACGAAATCGGTGGCCGACTGCTCCGTTTCCGGCATGTCCTGCGCGACCTGCGCCATCCGCCACTGTGCCGGGAGGCTGAAATCGCCGGCGTCTTCGTGCAGCGTACCGTTGAGCAGGGCGAACAGGGTCGATTTGCCGGCGCCGTTGCGCCCGACCAGACCGACCTTTTCGCCCGGGTTCAGGGTGACGGAGGCGTTATCGAGCAACACCTTGGCGCTGCGGCGCAGGGTGACGCCTTTAAGAACGATCATGCAGGTGAAACTCCAGTGAGGGGTTTGGCAACCGCGGCCTGGCGGACGCCGGTAGCCAACTACGACATGCGCCGGATGCATCGGCGCCGTCGGTCAGGGGGCGGACAGTGGGTCGCCGGCGAACCGGCTGACCGTCCGGACTACTTTTCCTTCTTCGTGCCCGCGCCGACGCCAAAACGCGCGTTCAGATAGGCCGAAAACTCCTCGCCGATCTCGTGGTGGCGCAGACCGAGTTCCACGGTGGCCTTCAGATAGCCGAGCTTGGAGCCGCAATCGTAGCGCACGCCCTGAAACTGGTAGGACAGCACCGCCTCTTCCTTGAGCAGCGAGGCAATCGCGTCGGTAAGCTGCAGTTCGCCGCCGGCGCCCGGCTTGAGCGCACGAATGTGATCGAAGATGCGTGGGGTCAGGATGTAGCGGCCGACCACTGCCTGGGTGGTGGGCGCGTCTTCGGGCTTCGGCTTCTCGACGATGCCGGTCACCCGCTGCACGTCACCGACCTGGCTCTCGGTACTGACGATGCCGTACTGTCGGGTCTCTTCGCGCGGCACGTTCATCGTACCCAGCACCGAACAACGGTGATAGTTGTAGACGCCCACCATCTGCTCCATGATCGGGGCCGCATCATGGTTGTCGAGCAGGTCGTCGGCCAGGATCACGGCGAAGGCCTCGTCGCTGACCACATGACTGGCGCACAGCACGGCATGGCCCAGCCCGAGCGCTTCGGACTGGCGGATGTAGATGCAGTTCACGCCCTTCGGTACCGTTTTCTTGACGATCTCCAGCAGTTCGTTCTTGCCCCGCGCCTCGAGCTCGGTCTCGAGTTCGTAAGCCTTGTCGAAGTGATCCTCGATCGAGCGCTTGGTGCGGCCGGTGATGAAGATCATGTCGGTGATGCCGGCCGCAACGGCTTCCTCGACGGCGTACTGGATCAACGGCTTGTCGACGATCGGCAGCATTTCCTTGGGGCTTGCCTTGGTCGCCGGCAGGAAGCGGGTGCCCATCCCGGCAACGGGAAATACGGCCTTGGTTACTTTTTTCATTGTGTCCGACTCCGGAACTATCCTGATAAGTGTCTGTGTAAATCCGTTTCCAACGGTGCCGAAGCGGCGATCACGCGGTAGCGCCGAGCAGGGCCAGCAGGGCCTGCTCGTCGACGATATCGATCCCCAGTTCCTGCGCCTTGACCAGCTTGGATCCGGCTTCGGCACCGGCAACGACATAGTCGGTCTTCCTCGACACCGAGCCCGCGACCTTGCCGCCCTGCGCCTCGATCAGGGCCTTGGCCTCATCCCGGCTCATCGTCGGCAGCGTCCCCGTCAACACGAAGATCTTCCCCTGCAGCGCACCGACAGGCACGGCAGCGGGCTCGCCCTCCTCCCAGCGCACGCCGGCAGCCCGAAGTTGCTCGATGACTTCGCGATTGTGCGTTTCGGCAAAGAACTCGGCGACGCACCGTGCAACGGTGGGGCCCACATCCGGCACCTGCATCAGGCGGGCCTCGTCGGCGGCCATCAACGCATCCAGATTGCCGAAATGACGCGCGAGATCGCGCGCGGTCGTCTCGCCGACATTGCGGATACCGAGGGCGAAAATGAATCTTCCCAACGTTGTGCTACGGCTCCTGTCGATCGCCGCCAACAGGTTCTGCGCCGACTTGTCGCCCATGCGCTCGAGGTTGGCCAGCGCGAGGATGCCCAAGCGGTAGATGTCGACCGGCGTCTTGACGATGGCGGCGTCGACCAGCTGGTCCACCAGCTTGTCGCCCAGGCCGTCGATGTCCATCGCCCGGCGCCCGGCGAAGTGCAGTAGCGCCTGCTTGCGCTGGGCAGGGCAGTACAGGCCGCCGGTACAGCGCGCCACCGCCTCGTCTTCGCCCCGCACCACGTGCGAACCGCACACCGGACAGGTCGAAAAACGTTCGAGCAGGTTGAAACGCGGCAGGTCACCGGTGCGACGCTCGACCACGGGCCCCACGATCTCGGGAATGACATCGCCGGCCCGGCGCACGATCACCCAGTCGCCGATGCGTACATCCTTGCGGTCGATCTCGTCCTGATTGTGCAGGGTCGCATTGGTCACGGTCACCCCGCCGACGAACACCGGCTCGAGCCTGCCCACCGGCGTGATCGCGCCGGTACGACCGACCTGTACTTCGATGTCGCGCAACAGGGTTACCGCCTCCTGCGCCGGGTACTTGTGTGCCACCGCCCAACGCGGCTCGCGGGTCACGAAACCCAGTTGCCGCTGCAGCGCCAGCGAATTGACCTTGTACACGACGCCGTCGATGTCGAACGGCAGAGTGTCGCGCACGGAGGCGATCCGCCCGTGAAACGCCATCAATCCGTCGGCCCCCCTCGTCACCGTTCGGAGCGACGCCACCGGCAGGCCGAAGACGGCGAGCGCATCGAGAATGCCCGCGTGGGTGTCGGGCAGCGCCCAGCCTTCGGTTTCGCCCAGGCCGTAGGCGAAGAACGACAGCGGACGCCGTGCGGCGATACCCGGGTCGAGCTGGCGGATCGCGCCGGCCGCGGCATTGCGCGGATTGATGAACAGTTTTTCGCCGGTCGCCAGCTGGCGCGCGTTGAGGGCTTCGAAGTCGTCGCGCCGCATGTAGATCTCGCCACGCACCTCCAGCACCGGCGGGGCGTCGCCGTGCAGGCGAAGCGGAATGGCACGTACCGTACGCACATTGCCGGTCACGTCCTCGCCACGCTCGCCATCGCCACGGGTCGCCGCCTGGACCAGTACGCCACGCTCGTAACGCAGGTTGATCGCCAGCCCGTCGAACTTGAGTTCGGCCGCATACTCGATCGGCGGGTCCGTTTCGCCCAGTCCGAGTTCGCGCCGCACCCGGGCGTCGAACGCCTGGGCGCCGCTCGGACCGGTATCCGTCTCGGTACGGATCGACAGCATCGGAACCCGGTGGCGGACCGGCGGGAACTGCGCCAGCGGCTTGCCACCCACCCGGCAGGTGGGCGAATCCGCGCTGCGCAGCTCCGGATGCGCCAGCTCGATCGCCTCCAGCTCGCGGAACAACCGATCGTATTCGGCATCCGGAATGCTCGGCGCGTCGAGCACGTAGTAGGCATGGTCGTGCCGGGCCAGTTCGGCGCGCAGCCAGGCCGCGCGCTCGATCAACGAAGGTTCCGCCTCCATCATGCAGAGAACAGTCGCTTGGCCAGAGCGCCGCCGGCCGGGATCTGCTGGCTCGCCATATGCTCCTGGAACTGCAGGATCTGGGCGCGGATCAAGCCCGCCGCCTCGGCACCGAACGGCGCCTTGTTGTCATCGACCACCACACCGTTGAGCGCGGCGGCAAGATGACTGGCGAAGCGCATCATGTGCTCGAATACCAGCGCCCCGTTGGCCACGCACGGAACGTCGATCACCAGCGTGATGCCGCCGGTCTGGAGGGTCCGCATGTCGTCCGCGGCGAACAGCGCCGGCTCGTGATTGCACAGCGTGAAAAGGGTGCCGCCGGTGTCGTCAAGCGCATGGAAACTGCCGTCCCCGCGCAGGACCATGCCTTCCGCCTCGGCCAGCCCGCGAATCTTGGTCCCGTGGAACGGCTGACCATTGGCCGACACGACATTGATCCCGATCTGGACATCGACGTCGGCGCAGAAACGGTCGAGCTCGGTCGCGCTGCCCAGCGCCTCGGCACGCGAGGGCAGGCCGGCCGGCACCGCGAGGAACTGCTCGGCCACGCGCTGCACGCCACCGGAGAAGCGGATGTAGTCCCCCTCCCCGATCGGCCCGCGACGATCCACCAACTGCATCGCCGCACAGAACCAGTGATGTGCGCCGGCGGTATGGGCGGACAGTTCGTGCCACAGGTTGTCGGCATCGTCGAAGGCAAACCAGCGCACCCCTTTGCTCAGGCCATTGAGCGCCTCGTACTGCGCCGCCCACAGCCGCGGTGCATCGAGCGGCTCGATCGCCTCGATGCGGATGATGCAGTCCGCGCGCGGGTCAAGCACGCTCGGCAGTTCGGGCAGCACGCGCTTGGGCGCGGCCTGTCTGAAGGCACGCTCGGCCGCCGCATCGCCGACCGGCTCATCGACAACCGGCTCGCGGCGGGCATCCCCATCGTGCACCTCGCGTACTTCGCCGGGCTCGAGCAACACGTCCCGATGGTCGGAGCGGAAGGCATCCTCGGCCTGCCGGCGATGCTTGCGTTCCTGCCACTTGTTGTAGGCGACGATGACCACAAACGCAGCCACGCCCAACCCGATCAATCCAATCTGCAGTTCACTGTCCATATTGGTTCCTGTTGTCACGCTGCGACCGACTCGGCCAGACGCAGCGCCTCTTCGATATCAACCTCCACCACCCGCGACACACCCTGCTCCTGCATGGTCACGCCGACCAGCTGCTGGGCAATTTCCATCGTAATCCGGTTGTGGCTGATGAAAATGAACTGTGTGTGCGATGACATGCGCTTCACCATCTGCCCATAGCGCTCGGTGTTCGTATCGTCCAGTGGCGCATCCACCTCGTCAAGCATGCAGAACGGGGCCGGATTCAGCTGGAACATCGCAAACACCAGCGCAATCGCGGTGAGCGCCTTTTCACCGCCTGACAGCAGCTGGATGGAGGTGTTCTTCTTGCCCGGCGGCTGAGCGATGATCTGGATGCCCGCATCCAGAATCTCGTCGCCGGTGAGCACCAACTCCGCCCGGCCGCCGCCGAACAATTGCGGAAACAGCGCGGCAAACTGGCGATTGACCGTATTGTAGGTCTCCTGCAGCTGCTCGCGGGTTTCGCGGTCGATCCGCCGGATCGCGTCCTCGAGGGTGCCGATCGCCTGCGTCAGATCGTCGGTCTGGGCATCGAGATAGCCCTTGCGTTCGGACGCCGACCTGAGCTCATCGAGCGCAGCCAGGTTGACCGCACCCAGCTCGGCAATCTCCCGCGCCAGCCTGGCCACTTCGCGCTGCAGCGTGCCTTCCTTGGGATCGGAGGCCAGCAACGGCGCAAGTGCGGTCTCGTCCGCACCGGCTTCGATCAGGCGCTCGTCGAACTGGGCCGACGCCAGTTCCGCGGCCTGCACCGCAAGTCGCAACTCGGCCACCCGGCTACGGATCGGCGCCGCCTCCTGCTCGGTACGCATGCGCAGCTCCTCGGTCTGGCGCAGCGTGGCGGTGGCCTGCTCCAGCGCGTCACGCCGTGCCGCCAGTGCGGCCTCGCGGCTGCCACGCAGGCCGAGCGCAGTCTGCAGGGCATCTCGACTGCGCAGGTCGTCGGTGACCTCGAGTTCACGTTCGCGCGTGCCCTGTTCGACGACGACACGCTCGAGCTGTTCGGCGGCGAGCTGCAGGTTGCGTGCGATATCCTCCAGCTTGCCCGCGCACTCCCGCTCCGAGAAGCGCGCTTCCTGCAGTTCGCGGGCGCAGGTCTGCTCCAGCGCACGCAACTCGCGCAGGCTCTGCTCGCGCTCGCGCAACACCTCGGTTGCGGTATCGAGCCGCTGGTGCTGCAGTTCGGCAAGTTCGGCCGCACGGGCATACTCGAGGTCGGCACGGGCGAAATGCTCGCGTTCGGTCACCTCCTGATGCACCAGATCGCCTAGATCGCGTTCGATCTGGGTGCGGCGCTCATCGGCCCGGCTACGCGCCTGCGCAAGCTTGAGGACCTCGACCTGCTCGGCATGGAGCCCGGCCTGCGCCGACTGCAGCTCACGTCGCAGCGTGTTGATACGGTCCTGCAGATCGGCCGCCGCAGCCTCGGCCGCAAGCAGCGCATCATGCGCGGCGCGCGTTTCGTCTTCGAGCACCGCCTGCTGGCCGGCAAGCTGATCGATCTCGCGCTGACGTTCGATCACGCCGTGGGTGCGGCTGTCGGGCACGAAGTGGATCAGCGCATGGCGGGTCAGTACCTGGCCGCGCATCCCGACCACGCACACCCCCGGCGCGAGCAGCGTCCGCTGCGGCAGCCAGTCCTCGATCCGGTCGACGGCGAAACACGCGTGCAGCCAGTCTTCGAGCAAGGGGCGCAGCGGGTGGTCGACATGCTCGACGCGATCGATCAGGGGCACGGCCCCGACCGGTACGACCGGGCTGGTGGCGGGAGCCGCGGCGCCGCCAAAACCGAGTGCGAGCGACTCGGGCGGCAACTCGTCGAGCATCCCGCGTGCCACGGACTCGGCCGCGCCCTCATCCAGGGTCAACGCAGCGAGCCGCTCGCGCAACACCGCCTCGATCGCCGCCTCCCATCCTGCGGCAACCCGCAACGCGCGCCACAACGGTGGCAATTCGGCATAGCCACGACGCTTGAGCCAGTCGCCGAGCTTGCCTTGCGACTGTACCTTGGCCTGCAACTGCACCAACGCGTCACGGCGCGCACGCAGCTCGGTGACCCGGCGCTGCACTGCACGTTCGCCGTCCAGCGCCGCTTTCAGTGCAGCCTGGGCGGCCGGCACTCGTGCCTGCAAACCGGCCACCTCCTGCTGCTGATCGTCCAGGGCCTCCTGCAGGGCCTCGACCCGCGCCTCGCGTTCGGCCAGCACCCTTGCATCGGGCCCCTGGATCCCGCCACGCTCGGCCTCGAGTCGGGTACGTCGCTGCTGCAAGGCCTCCAGCGCGCGGGTGGCGCTGGCACGGTTGGCCTCCTCGACCCGCAGTTGCTGCTCGGTCTGGGCCAGCTCGCGCCGGGCCGCACCGACCGTGGTGTCTGCTGCAATGCGGGCCGATTCGGCGTCCGGCACCCGATCGCCGATCTCCGCATGGCGCCCTTCGGCCTGTTCGGCCCGCATCGCCGCGTTGTCGGCAAGGTCCTGCCAGCGCGTCCGGTCTGCAGCCAGCGCCTCGCGCCGTGCAGTCCAGTGTCCGTGATCCAGTTCGAGCTGGGCGAGACGGGCTTCCAGTCGCTTGCGCGCTTCGGCCAGATGCTGCAATTCGGTTTCGAGCCGGGTCACTTCCGAACTGACCGCGAACAGCTCGCTCTGCGCGACGTGCACGGTTTCGGACGCGGCGAAATGCGCGTCGCGCGCAGCCTCGATCATGGCTTCGAGTTCCTGCAGACGGGCGCTGTCGGTCTCGATGCGGCGGGTGTTCAGATTGAGTTCGTCGTTCAGGCGCTGATGTTCGGCACGTGCCTCGTTGCGCTTGATCAGCCACAGCAGTTGCTGCTTTTCGACGTGGGCACTGCTGAGCGTGTGATATCGCTCCGCAACCACCGCCTGACCTTCGAGATGACCGATGCGTTCGCCGAGCTCGGTCCGGATATCGTCGAGCCGGGCCAGGTTGTCACGCGCGTCGGACAGGCGCCCCTCGGTTTCGCGGCGCCGCTCGCGATATTTGGTGACCCCGGCCGCCTCCTCGAGGAAGCCGCGGATTTCCTCCGGCCGCGCCTCGATGATGCGCGAGATCATGCCCTGCTCGATGATGGCGTAGGCGCGCGGCCCGAGCCCGGTACCGAGGAACAGATCGATCACGTCCTTGCGCCGGACGTGGGTGTTGTTGATGTAGTAGCTCGAGTCGCCGCTGCGATCGAGCACCCGCTTCACCGAGATCTCGGCATAGCGCGACCACTGCCCGGCTGCTCGACCCTCGTTGTTGTCGAACACGAGTTCGACGCTGGCCCGCGATACCGGCTTGCGCGTCGTCGAGCCGTTGAAAATCACGTCCTGCATCGACTCGCCACGCAAGGCCGAGGCGCGCGTTTCCCCCAGCACCCAGCGCACCGCATCGATGATATTGGACTTGCCGCAACCATTGGGGCCGACCACGCCGACCAGGTTGCCCGGCATCAGCACCGTGGTCGGATCGACGAAGGTCTTGAATCCGGCAAGTTTGAGCTTGGAAAGACGCACGTCAGGGCGCAGGCATAGTGAGCAAGGGAGGCGGCACCCGGATTCGGGAACGCCGGCAAGGCGCCGCATGATAACATCTTCGGCCTTTACGACCTGCTCCGTCCGCCTTCCGCGACGGGCGAAAAGTGTTCCAAAGTGAATCCGAATCTTTCCCGACTCCACTCCTATCCGTTCGAGAAACTGCGCCATCTGTTCGAGGGCATCACTCCGCCCGCCGGCCTGAAACCGATCCGCCTGTCGATTGGCGAACCGCAGCATGCCACCCCGGACTTCATCCGCCAGGCGGTCGCGGACAATCTCGACGGACTGGCGGCCTACCCGACCACGCAGGGCTCGGAGGCACTGCGGGGGGCGATCGCAGGCTGGCTGCAACGCCGCTACGCACTGCCGGCGGTGGACGCCGCCACCCAGGTGTTGCCGGTCAACGGTTCGCGCGAAGCGCTGTTCGCCTTCGGCCAGTGCATCATCGACGGCAGCCGCCCCGGTGCCAGAGTGTTGTGCCCCAACCCCTTCTACCAGATCTACGAAGGCGCAGCCCTGCTCGCCGGGGCCGAGCCGCTATTTCTGAACAATCTGCCGGAGAACGGTTTCGGCTCCGATTTCGCCAGCATCCCGGACACCGTGTGGCGCGATGTGCAACTCGTGTTCGTGTGCTCGCCAGGCAATCCGACCGGCCGCGTGTTGAGCCTCGACGAATGGCAGCGCCTGTTCGCGCTGTCCGATCGGCACGACTTCGTGATTGCAGCCGACGAATGTTATTCCGAGATCTATTTCGACGACGACGCGCTCCCGATCGGCGCCCTCGAAGCCGCCCACCGCCTCGGTCGCAGCGATTTCCGCAATGTGGTGATGTTCTCCAGCCTGTCCAAACGCTCCAACGTTCCCGGCTTGCGCTCCGGCTTCGTCGCCGGCGACGCGAAAATCCTCAAGAATTTTTTGCGCTACCGCACTTATCACGGCTGTGCCATGAGCAACACGGTGCAGGTCGCCTCGATCGCGGCCTGGAACGACGAAACCCACGTCGCCGAGAACCGCCGCTTGTACCGCGAGAAGTTCGCCCGCGTCACCCCGATGCTCGCACCGTGGCTGCAGGTCGAATTGCCCGACGCCGGCTTCTACCTGTGGGCGCGCACCCCCATTCCCGACACCGAGTTCGCCCGCCGTCTGCAGGCTGAATATAATGTGACCGTCCTTCCCGGCAGCTATCTCGCCCGCGAGGCCGACGGCATCAACCCCGGCGCCGGTTTCGTGCGCATTGCACTGGTCGCCGACACTGCGGAATGCGTGGAAGCGGCCGAGCGCATCGTTGCCTTCTGTCAAACCCTGTAAGAGAGTTCCCCAATGCAAGCTTTGCAAGCCATCATCGACACCGCCTTCGACAACCGTGCCAGCCTGTCACCCACCACCGCACCGGCCGAAGTGCGCGCTGCAGTGGAAACCGTGATCGCCGGCCTGGACGCCGGCACCCTGCGCGTGGCCGAGAAGAAGGACGGCCAATGGATGGTCAATCAGTGGATCAAGAAGGCGGTACTGATCTCCTTCCGCCTGCGCGACAACGAGGTCATGCCCGCCGGCAGCCTGAACTACTTCGACAAGGTCCCGACCAAGTTCGGGGACTACACTCCGGAGCAGTTCCGCGAAGGCGGCTTCCGCGTGGTGCCGCCGGCGGTCGCGCGCCGGGGCAGCTTCATCGGCAAGAACGTGGTGCTGATGCCGTCCTATGTGAACATCGGCGCCTACGTCGACGAAGGCACCATGGTCGACACCTGGGCCACGGTCGGCTCCTGCGCGCAGATCGGCAAGAACGTGCACCTGTCGGGCGGCGTCGGTATCGGCGGCGTGCTCGAGCCGGTCCAGGCCGGACCGGTGATCATCGAAGACAACGTCTTCGTCGGCGCCCGCTCCGAAGTGGTGGAAGGGGTGATCATCGAGGAGAACGCGGTGCTTTCGATGGGGGTGTACATCGGCATGAGCACCAAGATCTACGACCGCGAGACCGGTGAGGTGCACTACGGCCGCGTGCCGGCCGGCTCGGTGGTGGTGCCCGGCAGCCTGCCCTCGGCCGACGGCAAATACAGCCTGTATTGCGCCGTGATCGTGAAGAAGGTCGACGCGCAGACCCGCGCCAAGACCGCGATCAACGACCTGCTGCGCGCCTGATCCACCTTGCAATCCTGCGGGGCTGCGGCCCCGCGTCATCATCTCGCCGACGGAGTCCGAACCGATGATTTTCGACAAGCTGTTCCAGCTCATGGCCGAAAAGCAGGCCTCGGACATCTTCATCACCGCAGGTGCCCCGATCCACATCAAGATCCAGGGCCACACCATGCCGATCAATCAGCAGATCATGGAGCCGGCCATGATCCAGAAGATGATCTACGAGATGATGGCACCGGAGCAGATCGAGCACTTCGAACGCGACAAGGAACTGAACCTGTCCTTCGGCCGCCGGGATCTGGGCAATTTCCGCGTCAACGTTTTCTGGCAGCGTAATTCGGTTGCGGTCGTGGTGCGCTACATCCAGGGCGACATCCCGACGGTCGAGAGCCTCGGCCTGCCGTCCTCGCTCGCCGACATCGTGATGGAGAAACGCGGGCTGGTGCTGGTCGTCGGCGCCACCGGATCCGGAAAATCGACCACCCTGGCGTCGATGATCGATCATCGTATTCGCAGCCGCTCCGGCCATATCCTCACGGTCGAGGATCCGATCGAATACCTGTTCAAGCACCGCAAGTCGATCGTCAACCAGCGCGAGGTCGGAATCGACACCCACAGCTGGCACGACGCCCTGCGCAACGCGATGCGCCAGGCGCCCGACTGCATCCTGATCGGCGAAATCCGCGACCGCGAAACCATGCAGGCCGCGCTGGCCTACTCGCAGACCGGCCATCTGTGTTTGTCCACGCTGCATGCCAACAACGCGTATCACGCGCTGAACCGGATCGTGAACTTCTTCCCGCTGGAAAATCGCCCGCTGCTCTACCTCGACCTCTCGGTGGCACTGCGCAGCATCATCTCGCAACGCCTGGTGCGCAAGCCCGATGGCAAGCGGATTCCCGCCGTCGAAACACTGATGAACACCCGGCACGTGTCCGAACTGATCGAACGCGGTGAGCTCAACGAGGTCAAGGAAGCCATGGAACAGAGCCTCGCCCCCGGCTCGCAGACTTTCGAACAGGATCTGTTCCGGCTCTACCACGAGAAGGTCATCGCCCTCGACGAAGCCCTCGCCAACGCCGATTCACCCACCAACCTGTCGTGGCTGATCAACAATGCCCAGTTCGGCGGCGCACCCAAAGGTGTGCAGGAGGTCGCAACCCCGCAGATTCCGGATTTCGAGCGCACCCAGCCCGACGGCGCGTCGTTCCGCGAGTTCACCCTGCACCTCGACGACCAAACGTAAATTCGACCCAAACAAAAAAAGATAAGCATGCACTTCCCCGACAACCCGACCCTGACCCTCGCCTGTGACCTGATTTCCCGCCCATCCGAAACGCCTGACGACGCCGGCTGCCTCGAGTTGATCGCGGCACGGCTCGCCCCCCTCGGATTCATGCTCGAGCGTATCGATGTCGGCGGCGTGTGCAACCTGTGGGCGCGGCGCGGCGATCGGTCGCCGGTGCTGTGTTTTGCCGGGCATACCGACGTCGTCCCCACCGGACCGCTGGAAAACTGGAACACGCCGCCGTTTGAACCCACGATCCGTGAAGGCATGCTCTACGGACGCGGGGCCGCCGACATGAAGACCTCGCTGGCCGCCTTCGTGACCTCGATCGAGCGCTTCGTGGCCGAGCATCCCGACCACGCCGGCAGCATTGCCCTGCTCCTGACCTCGGATGAGGAAGGCATTGCGACCCACGGCACGGTCAAGGTCGTCGAGGCGCTCGCCGCGCGCGGCGAGCGCCTCGACTACTGCATCGTCGGCGAACCCACGTCGGTCGGCACGCTCGGCGACATGATCAAGAACGGACGGCGCGGCTCGCTGTCGGGCACGCTGCGGGTCAGGGGCCAGCAGGGTCATGTGGCCTATCCGCACCTGGCGCGCAATCCGATCCACGAACTCGCTCCCGCCCTCGCCGAACTGACCGCCATTCTGTGGGACGAAGGCAACGAATTTTTTCCGCCCACCACCTGGCAGGTTTCCAACATCCACGCCGGCACCGGTGCCAACAACGTGATTCCGGGCGAATGCGAGTTGATGTTCAACTTCCGCTTCGCGTCGGTGTCGACCGCCGAGAGTCTGAAGGCGCGCACCCACGAGATCCTGGACCGGCATGGGCTCGACTACAGCATCGCCTGGCACCTGTCGGGCAAGCCCTTCATCACCGGTCGTGGCAAACTGGTGGCGGCGCTCTCCGCGGCGATTCACGACTGTCTCGGCATCGACACCGAGCTGTCCACCACCGGCGGCACCTCCGACGGCCGCTTCATTGCCGACATCTGCACCGAAGTGGTCGAGTTCGGTCCGGTCAATGCCAGCATCCACAAGGTGAACGAATGCGTCGCTGTCGACGCGGTCGCACCGCTTTCCGCCGTTTACCTGCGCACCTTGCGCACCCTTCTGGCCGCCTGAGTACCTGACATGACCGACCATACCGACGATCTGGACCACGAACACGAACACGACCATGAACACGAGAGTGGTCCGCTGGCCGAACTCGTCACCGTCCGCGACTGGCTGCGCTATTCAGTGACCCGTTTCAATCGCGCGCAGATCTTCTGCGGCCACGGGGTCACCGACACGTTCGACGAAGCGGCCTGGCTGGTGCTGTCCACGCTCGCCCTGCCGCTGGACCGGCTGGAACCGTTCCTGGACGCCTGCATTCCATCCGACGAGCGCGTCGCGCTGTTCGACAATATCGAGCGCCGCACGGTGGAACGGGTGCCGACCGCCTATATCGCCGGTGAAGCCTGGCTGGGCGAGTTCCGTTTTCATGTCGACGAACGGGTCATCATCCCACGCTCGTTTTTCGCTGAGCTCCTCGAAAACGGCTTCGCCCCGTGGGTGGAGGATCCGGACACCGTCACCAGCGCACTCGACCTGTGTACCGGTTCCGGCTGCCTTGCGATCCTGATGGCCCATGCCTTTCCCAACGCCGACATCGTTGCCGCCGATCTGTCCGACGACGCGCTCGAGGTGGCACGACGCAATGTGGATGACTACGGCCTCGGCGGGCAGATCGAACTGGTCCATAGCGACGTGTTCGGCGCACTCGGCGAGCGCCGGTTCGACCTGATCCTGAGCAATCCGCCCTATGTCACCGCCGATGCCATGGCCGCCCTACCGCCCGAGTACCTTCACGAACCGACGATGGCGCTGGCCGCAGGCGAGGACGGGCTGGATATCGTGCGCAAACTGATTGCACAATCGGCCCGCCATCTCCACCCTGAAGGCATACTGGCAGTGGAAGTCGGACATAATCGCGACATCGTGGAAAGCGCCTTCCCCGAACTGCCGTTCAGCTGGCTATCGACACGCGGCGGTGACGACATGGTTTTCTTGCTGAAACGAGAAGAACTGCCTGGTGGACAGGACTGAATTCATCTGCCAGTGTTGATGTAAGCAGACCGCACGACGATGTATATGGAGATTGCCCATGGCGATGGAACGCCCGATCCTGCTGATCGAAGACAACCCTGACGACGAGGCGCTCACGCTCAGGGCATTCAGCAAAAACCAGATCGGTAATCCGGTGGTCGTCGCCCGCGACGGAGTGGAGGCGATCGACTACCTTGCGGGCACGGGCAGCCATGCAGGTCGTGACCTCAGCAGCATGCCGGTGCTCATCCTGCTCGATCTCAAACTGCCAAGGATCGATGGACTCGAGGTATTGCGCCGTATCCGCGCCGGCGAACACACCGCGATGCTGCCGGTGGTCGTACTGACGACGTCGCGCGAAACCCAGGATATCGAACAGGCCTACCGGCTGGGGGCGAACAGCTACATCCGCAAACCGGTCGATTACGAACGTTTCATTCAGGCGGTCGGCCAGATTGCGGTCTATTGGCTGACTCTGAACGAAACCGCCGAAAGCGCAGCGAACAGCCCGTACTGAAAAAAGGGCCGGGATTCGCCCCGGCCCTGCTCCGTTCCTCGTAAAGGCGGTTCAGGCGAGTTCGTCGATCCAGGCCTGCTGAATCGCCTCGAGGACACGCTCGCCACAGTGTTTGGGGTCGTCGTCGAACTCCGGCAACGCGATGACCCAGCTCATCAAATCGACAAAGTTCAGGCGGGCGGGATCCACCTCGGGATGCGCGTCTGCCAGCTGGATGCCGATCTCCTGCACTTCCGTCCATTTCATCAGTGTTTGCCCTCCCGGGCCATGTTGATCGTATAGCGGGGAATCTCGATCACCAGCGGCGTCTTGCCGACGACCGCCTGGCACGACAGCCGGGAAAGCGGCTCCAGGCCCCAGGCCTTGTCGAGCAGATCCTCTTCCTCTTCGTCCGCCGTGCCGAGCGACGAAAACCCCTCCCGCACGACGACGTGACAGGTGGTACAGGCGCAGGATCGCTCACAGGCGTGTTCGATCTCGATCCCGTTGGCGAGCAGCGCATCGCAGACCGTCGAGCCTTCTCCGGCCTCGATCACGGTGCCCTCGGGACAGAGTTCGACATGGGGCAGCACAATGATCTGGGTCATACGGAAATCTCGTCTATCTTGTGGCCAGTCAGCGCCGAACGAATGCTACTGTCCATGCGCCGCGCGGCGAATTCGTCGGTGGCCCGGGCAAGCGCCTCGATGCCGGTCTTGATGGCACGGTGATCGTATCCTGCCCGTAGCTCGCGAAGGTGAGCAAGCACGATGTCGATCTGCTCACGCTCCTTCGCGTCGAGCAAGGCCCCATCCTTGGCCAGCGCCTGAACCGTCGCCTCGATCACCCGATCGGCTTCCACCTGCTGCTCCCGTAGCGCACGCGCAAGCATGTCGTCGCCGGCCCGGTCAACACCCGCTCTGAGCATGCCGGTAATCTCGTCGTCGGACAGTCCGTACGACGGCTTGACCAGTACGCTGGCTTCCACGCCGGACGACATCTCGCGAGCCGACACCGACAGCAGACCGTCTGCATCGACCTGGAAGGCGACCCGGATCCGCGCCGCGCCGGCCACCATCGGCGGAATGCCACGCAGTTCGAAGCGCGCCAGTGAACGGCAATCGGACACCAGTTCACGTTCGCCCTGAACCACATGGAAGGCCATCGCGGTCTGGCCATCCTTGAAGGTGGTGAACTCCTGCGCGCGCGCGATCGGTAGCGTCGAGTTACGCGGTATCACCTTCTCCACCAGCCCGCCCATGGTCTCGAGACCGAGCGACAGCGGGATCACGTCGAGGAGCAGCCAGTCTTCGTCGTCGGCCTTGCGGTTGCCGACCAGCGCATTGGCCTGCATCGCGGCGCCAAGCGCCACGACCTTGTCCGGATCGAGGTTGGTCAGCGGCTCCTGGCCAAAGTATTCGGCCACGGCGCGCTGGATGTGAGGCATGCGGGTTGCCCCACCGACCATCACCACGCCCTTGATGTCTTCGGGGGCAAGCCCGGCGTCCCGCAGCGCCTTGCGCACCGGCCCGAGCGTCTTCTGTACCAGATGACGGGTCAGGTCGACGAACTGGTCGCGGCTGATGACCAGATCGACCTCTTCACCTGATCCAAGCTGCAGGTGTACCGGCGCCTCCTCGAACGAGGTCAGCAACTCCTTGGCCTCGCGCGCCTTCATCTGCAGCCGACGCGCATCCTCCGACGAGGGCGGATCGATCCGTGCCTGGTCGAGCATCCAGCAGAACAAACGATGGTCGAAATCATCGCCCCCGAGCGCGGCATCGCCGTTCGTGGACAGCACCTCGAACACACCCCGCGACAACTTGAGGATCGACAGGTCGAAGGTTCCGCCGCCAAGGTCGAACACCGCGTACACGCCCTCGGCGGCGTTATCCAGACCGTAGGCAACCGCAGCGGCGGTCGGCTCGTTGAGCAGGCGCAACACTTCGATACCGGCGAGCCGGGCCGCATCCTTGGTGGCCTGCCGTTGCGCGTCGTCGAAGTAGGCGGGAACCGTGATCACGGCGCCAGTCAACTCGCCGCCAAGACTGGCCTCGGCACGCAGGCGCAGCGCGCGCAGAACCTCGGCCGAGATCTCGACCGGACTCTTGACGCCCTGAACGGTGCGCAGCCGAACCATGCCGGGGCTCTCTTCAAAGTCGTAGGGCATGGTCTCGACATGGGCGACATCCTTGAGTCCGCGCCCCATGAAGCGCTTGGCCGAGACGATCGTGTTCCGCGGGTCGGTGGCCTGAGCGGTCACCGCCGCGTGGCCAACATCGATCGTGCCATCGGGACGATAACGCACGATCGAGGGCAGCATCGCGCGGCCGGTCTCATCCTGAAGGCAGACCGCAATGCCATTGCGTACCGTTGCCACCAGCGAATTCGTCGTACCGAGGTCGATGCCTACCGCGAGCCTGTGCTTGTGCGGCTCGGCGGACATTCCGGGTTCTGCGATCTGCAACAGGGCCATCGGGAGATTCCAGGGGTCAGGTTTCGAGCGCCTCGAGGGCGTCATCGATCTCGTGTTGGAGTTTTTCGATAAACATCAGGCGACGCACGGTATCCGCTGCGGCCGGATAATCATGCGCATCGTCCAGCTCACGGCCAAGGCCGTCCATGACCTCGCGGGAATGGACACGCAGGCGCTGGTGGAGTTGCTCGAGCTCGTCCACGTCACCCGCTGCCCGCGCCTCCTCCACCGCCTCGCGCCACTCCATCTGCTCCATCAGGAACTCGGCCGACATCGCGGTGTTGGTTTCCAGGTCGGCATCCACCCCGGCAAGCTCAAGCAGGTATTGAGCGCGTGGCAAGGGCTTCTTGAGCGTGCGATAGGCCTCGTTGACCCGGGTCGCCCACTGCATCGAACGCCGCTTCTCGAGGTCGGAGAGGTGCGCATGACGATCGGGATGAACCTGCGACTGCAATTCATGCCAGGCGTGATCCAGCACGGACTCATCCAGTGCAAACGTGCGCGGCAACTCGAATAGGGCGAAAAAATCCTGCGTCAGGTCGATGCTCATGCGCTCTTGCGTTTCCGTTCAGGCAATCAGACGTTGAAGCTCTCGCCGCAACCGCAGGAATCCTTGACGTTGGGATTATTGAACTTGAATCCCTCGTTCAGACCCTCGCGCACGAAGTCCAGTTCGGTACCTTCGAGGTAGGCAAGGCTCTTCGGGTCCACAATCACCTTGACCCCGTGGCTATCGAAAACCAGATCCTCGTCATGCGTCTCATCGACGAACTCGAGCTTGTAAGCCATGCCGGAACAGCCCGACGTTCTCACCCCGAGCCGGATACCAACGCCCTTGCCACGCTTGGCGATGAAGTTCGCCACATGCCTGGCCGCGCTTTCAGAAAGGGTGACGCCCATCATCATTCTCCCGTTCAGACTTCGTGCTTCTTCTTGTAATCGGCGACTGCCGCCTTGATCGCATCCTCGGCGAGGATGGAGCAATGAATCTTGACCGGCGGCAACGCCAGTTCCTCGGCGATCTGGGTGTTCTTGATCTCGAGTGCCTGATCCAGCGTCTTGCCCTTGACCCACTCGGTCACCAGCGAACTGGAGGCAATGGCCGAACCACAGCCGTAGGTCTTGAACTTGGCGTCCTCGATCACACCGTCCTTGCCCACCTTGATCTGCAGCTTCATCACATCACCACAGGCCGGTGCCCCCACCATGCCGGTCGCGACGCTGTCGTCGTCCCGGGCGAAAGAACCCACATTACGGGGATTCTCGTAGTGGTCCAGAACCTTTTCGCTATATGCCATTTTCCTGCTCCTGCTGAAGTGTTAGTGCGCCGCCCACTGCACGGTGTCGAGATCGATGCCGTCCTGGAACATCTCCCACAGCGGGGAGAGTTCGCGCAGCTTGCCGATCTTCCTGTGCAGCAGGTCGATGGTGAAATCGATCTCTTCCTCGGTGGTGAAGCGACCGATGGAGAACCGGATCGAACTGTGCGCCAGTTCGTCGTTGCGCCCCAGGGCCCGCAGCACGTAGGACGGCTCCAGGCTGGCCGACGTGCACGCCGAACCGGAAGAGACCGCAATATCCTTGATCGCCATGATCAGGGATTCGCCCTCGACGTAGGCGAACGAGATGTTCAGGTTGTGCGGCACGCGCTGCTCGAGGTCGCCATTGACGTAGGTCGCCTCGATGTCGGTGAGCCCCGCAAGCAACTTGTCGCGCAGGCGGCGAACGCGGGCATTTTCGGTCGCCATTTCCTCACGAGCGAGACGAAAGGCCTCGCCCATGCCGACGATCTGATGGGGCGCAAGCGTACCCGAGCGCAGGCCGCGCTCATGGCCACCGCCGTGCATCTGCGCCTCGATGCGGACGCGCGGTTTGCGGCGCACATACAGCGCACCGACACCCTTCGGCCCGTAAGTCTTGTGCGCGGAGAAGCTCATCAGGTCGACCTTGAGCTTTTCCAGGTCGATATCGACCTTGCCCGTGGCCTGGGCCGCATCGACGTGGAAAATGATGCCCTTGTCGCGACAGATCTCGCCGATCGCGGCGATTGGCTGCACCACGCCGATCTCGTTATTCACGAACATCATCGACACGACAATGGTATCGGGACGCAGTGCCGCACGGAACGCGTCGAGATCGACCAGCCCGTTTTCCTGCACGTCGAGATAGGTCGCCTCGAAACCTTCGCGCTCCAGCTCGCGAACGGTGTCGAGCACGGCCTTGTGCTCGGTCTTGAGGGTGATGACGTGTTTGCCCTTGCCCTTGTAGAAGTGCGCGGCGCCCTTGATTGCCAGATTGTTGGACTCGGTCGCGCCCGACGTCCACACAATCTCCTTGGGGTCGGCGTTCACCAGCGCAGCGACCTGTTCCCGTGCATCCTCGACTGCCTTCTCCGCCTCCCAGCCGAACGCATGCGAGCGGCTGGCGGGATTACCGAAGTGCTCGGTAAGCCACGGGATCATGGCCGCTGCCACACGCGGGTCTACCGGTGTGGTCGCAGAATAGTCGAGATAGATGGGAAACTTGAGCATTGCGTATTCTCCGCGGATTCGTTGTATCTGATCTGTTCACGCTGCCATTGCAGCGAGATTCTTCAATTCGTTGATGATACGCACCAGCGTGGCCGCAAAATCGGTCACCTGTTGCGGCGTTGTATCGCGCCCGAGACTGACTCGCACCGCACCGCGCGCAAACTGGGGCTCGACTCCCATCGCCAGCAGCGTGTGCGACGGCTCCGGATTGGCACTGGAACACGCCGAACCACTGGCACAGGCAAAGCCGGCACGATCGAGTTTACCCACAAGTGTTTCCCCGTCGATACCATCGAACGCAAAAAACGTCGTGTTCGGCAGGCGCATCGCCCCGGCCGCAAAAATATGGGCCCCGGCAGCAAACAGCCCTTGCTCGAGCGACTCGCGCAACGCCGACAGCCGCACCGACTCGCCCGCCTGACGTGCCACTGCAGCTTCGCACGCATGTCCGAAACCCACGATCGCCGCCACGTTCTCGGTACCCGAGCGAAGACCGCGCTCCTGACCGCCGCCTGCGATGAGCGGGGCCAACTCGACCCGCTTATCCACCACCAGCGCCCCTGCGCCGACCGGCCCACCGATCTTGTGCGCCGAAAGCGTCAGGGCATTGACTTCGAGCGCACGAAAATCGATTGGAATCTTGCCCAGCACCTGTACCGCATCGGTGTGCACGAAAGCGCCGCCACCCCGTGCCTCGGCCGCAAGCGCGGCCACATTCTGCACGACGCCGGTCTCATTGTTGGCGAGCATGACCGAAACCAGCGACGGACGCGCTTCCAGCGTCGAACGCCACTCTTCCGCCTTGATCAGCCCATTGCCATCGACCGCAATCTCGCGCATCACCCAGCCCAAGCGCCGCAATTGCCGGGCCGGCTCACGGACGCACGGATGCTCGATCGCACTGACCGCGATCAGTCCCGGTTTCATCAGCGCGGCAGCACCCTTGATGAACAGGTTGTTTGCCTCCGATCCACCACTGGTGAACACGACTTCGGTCGGATGCGCTCCGACTGCTGCGGCCACCCGCCCGCGCGCGTCATCGATCGCGGCCCGCGCCTGCCGCCCGTACTCATGACGACTCGACGCATTGCCGAAACGCCCGTCGAGCCAGGGCAACATCGCTTCCCGAGCCACCGGATCGAGCGGCGTACTCGCATTCCAGTCGAGATAGGCAGGTGCAAACACGATATTCACCCGAGTCAGGCGGACGCCGCCTCACGCAACGGGGTCAAGGCTCGACGGCGCACTTCCTTGAGCACATTGACATCGGGGTCCGGCTGAATCTCGCGCGCGACCAGTGCTCCCAGCGAAACCGAGTCGAGATAGGAATACATCCGCTTGTTCAGATTGGTCCACAAGTCGTGGGTCATGCAGCGGTGCTCGTCATGGCAATTCTGCTTGCCACCACAAAGGGTCGCGTCGAGCGGCTCATCCACCGCGATGATGATATCGGTCACCGTGATCGAGCGCATGTCGCGCGCCAGACGGTAACCACCGCCGGGACCGCGCACGCTGGTCACCAGTTTGTGCCGCCGCAACTTGCCGAACAGCTGCTCCAGGTAGGACAGCGAAATTTTCTGGCGTTCGGCAATGCCGGCCAGCGTAACCGGCCCGTCACCCTGCCGCGAAGCCAGATCAATCATCGCAGTCACAGCGAACCGTCCCTTGGTCGTCAGTCTCATGATGCATCCTCGCAGCAGAATAGAAGGCGCCCGGTCGAATACCCGAACGTTTCACTCAACTATACGGATCCCGACAAAAACGGTCAACCAAGGCCCGGAAGGGCTCTCTAATCAACCATCTTCGATAGCCGCGAGGCATCAAAATCATCTTTCGACTCGACCGCCGGATCGAGCTTGAAGCCGGCGGCTTCGAGCCGTTCCACGATGACCTGGAAACGGCGGTCCGTTTCCACCGCATGATCAAGGAGGCCGTGTAACGTCTTGGCGACAGGGTCGTCCATGTCACGCGTCACGCCATAGGCAGAGAAGCCCATCTGCTCGGCCTTCTGAGCACGCTCGGCATCCCGTTCCGGATCGAGAATCCGCGCCGGATTGCCCACCGCGGTGGCACCTGCAGGTACCGGCTTGACCACCACGGCGTTGGAACCGATCTTCGCCCCCTCACCCACCTCGAAGCCGCCGAGCACCTTGGCACCGGCCCCGACCACCACCCCCCTGCCGAGGGTCGGGTGGCGCTTGGTGCCACGGTAAAGCGAAGTCCCGCCGAGCGTCACCGCCTGATAGATGGTGCAATCATCACCGATCTCCGCAGTTTCGCCGATCACCACCCCCATGCCGTGGTCGATGAACACGCGGCGACCGATGACGGCCCCCGGATGGATCTCGATACCGGTCAGAAAACGGCCGACATGACTAACGAAACGCCCGAGCCAGAACAGATCCCGCCGCCATGCGGCATGCGCAAGGCGATGAAAGATCAGCGCATGAACGCCCGGATAACAGGTCAACACCTCGAACGTCGAGCGGGCTGCGGGATCGCGCTCGCGAACGCTGGCCAGGTCTTCACGCAGGTGCTCGAACATTTGGTGCAGTCTCCGGATACGGTCACAGGTCGGTGCAATGTGGATTGCGGCAAGCCGGAATCCTATTTCCCACTATTTTACTCAACTTTTACGCTGAAAGCTGGACAGCATCCCGCGCAGAATGCCGACCTCCTCCTTTTCGAGCCGTACCCTGCCGAACAGCCGCCGAAAACGCGGCATCAGCCGGCGCGGATTGTGCGGCTCGTGAAAACCGCTCTCGGTCACCGCCTGTTCGAGATGGGCCAGAAAGCCCTCCACCTCGTCGTGCGTAGCCGGCTGCGGCTGCGGATCGCCGGCGTACACCGCCGCCGGCTGCAGCACTTCCATTCGCAGCTCGTAGCACAGCAACTGAACCGCCGCCCCGAGATTGAGCGAGGAGAAATCCGGACTGCTCGGGATCGTCACCGGCATGCCGCACAAGGCAACCTCTTCGTTGGTCAAGCCGCTGGTCTCGTTACCGAACACCAGTGCGACCTCACCGCGCTCGGCCCATTGCACCAGCACCGCCGCCGCAGCGCGTGCATTGAGCCGGGGCAAGGACAGCTCGCGCCGTCGCGCGGTGACGGCCGCGGCCATCACCGTGCCGGCGAGCGCCTCCTCGAGCGTCGTCACCACCTGGGCAGAAGCCAGCACATCGCCCGCACCGGAAGCACGCGCATCCGCCACCGGATCGGGGAATACGGCCGGCGAGACCAGCCACAGCCGGGTCAGGCCCATCGTCTTCATGGCTCGCGCGGCCGCACCGATATTGCCCGGATGGCTGGGTCGCGAAAGCACGATACGGACGCGGTCAAGCGCAAAGGCGCGGTTCATATTAAAATTCGTCGTTTTACGTATTTGATCGTTACGGGGCGCACTGCCCTGGACCGCTCCATCTGCCGAGACCGATCCGCATGCATCCCTTCCTGAATATCGCCGTAAAGGCCGCCCGCCGCGCCGCCACCGTCATCAACCGGGCCTCGACCCAGCTCGAACTGCTTACCGTCGAATCGAAGTCGCCCAACGATTTCGTGACCGAAGTCGATCGCGCCGCCGAGAAGGCCATCATCGACGTCCTGCGCGATGCCTACCCGGGGCACGGGATTCTAGCAGAGGAGTCCGGCGAGTCCGGCGCCGACAGCGAATTCGTGTGGATCATCGATCCGCTCGATGGCACCACCAACTTCATCCACGGCTTCCCGCAGTACGCGGTCTCGATTGCGCTGACCAAGAACGGCGTGCTCGAACACGGCGTCATCTACGACCCGACCAGCAATGAGCTCTACACCGCCTCGCGCGGTAGTGGCGCTTATCTCAACGATCGCCGGATCCGGGTGTCGCGCCGGGTTCGCCTTGCCGACTCGCTGATCGGCACCGGCTTCCCCTACCGTCAGTTCGACAACGTGGACGCCTATCTCGCCATGTTCCGCGAGCTCACGCAGAAGACCGCCGGCATCCGTCGCCCCGGTGCGGCCTCGCTCGATCTCGCCTACGTCGCGGCCGGTCGTCTCGACGGTTTCTGGGAAATGGGCCTGGCGCCGTGGGACATGGCCGCCGGTGTGCTCATGATTCAGGAAGCAGGCGGTCTGGTCTCCGATCTCGCGGGCGAAAGCAACTTCATGGCCACCGGCAACGTGGTTGCTGGCACCCCCAAGGTATTCGGCCAGTTGCTGCCCGTCATCCAGTCTTACCGCAACGACAGGCTGCAGAGCTGAGACCGGATGCCACCGGCCCCGCTTCCGCGGGGCTGTCGTGCCGCGCCCGTCTCTCCGCACCACCCCAAATCGGCAAGCCATCAGTGGGATGGAGGGATCTCGAACGCCGGGTCGCTGCGATCGGTCGCCGCCGGCTGCGAGCACAGGAAGGAATCGAAGCCCAGCCGGCTCCGTGGATTCGACTCCAGCCGATAGCCGCGAACATCCGCGGCACGCAGGATCGGACGGATCTCATACTCGAACTCGGGGCCGGTCAACAGACCGAGCAGTTTGCCTAGCGCGGCCGCCTGCCCGCTACCAGGCAGAAAGGACTGGTATTGCCTGTCCGCCAACGGCCCGATAAAGACCCGCACCCGCAGGTTGCACTGCCACACCCGGCCGCCAAGCAAGGCACCCGTTCCGAGACCCGTATTCGAGCATCCCAGGGCGGAGTACTGCACCTCGGACAAGCGATACCACTTGCCAACGAACTGCTCGAGCCGGACCGGTACCCGGAAATAGGTCGCAAGCACGTGCTCCATGGCGCACGCAGATACCGGCCGTTGCCGCAACAGTCCGGCAAAGTAGGCCAGCACCTCATCGTCGATGGCACCCGCATCGTCAGCAAGGCGATCACGTACCCCCTCGTGCCCAAAGCCACAAAGAGCCAATACCTGGGGAAGAAAGTGGTTGCGACGGTCACGTTCGTACAACAGTGCAGGCTTGTACTTTCGCCAGGCCAGGTAGAACTGTGCAACCGAGCGGTTGGAGAACAGATCGAAAAATGCTCGCGGCGCGGAGTTGCGCCGCGAGCGCTCCTGGTCGACGACGCGTTCGGTGTAATGAACCGGCAGCGCGCCCTGGCCGCCGAGCAAGCCGATGAAGCTCGGGGTGATGTCGACCGCACTCAGGGTCGCGCGCCCCGTCGGGGCGTGCGCTCCCTCTCCGACCGCGGAGATTGATTCGATCTGACTGGGCGCGAAGCCGAGGCTGACGGTATTGCGAAAGCGAAGCTGCGCCGGCAACGCGGCGGTATTTGGCGACCCGCTGTCGAAACAGCGCTCGAGCAACCTCACCGACTGGAAGAATTCGAATCTCCAAGGGGTGTCGAGCAATTGCTCGATCAGCCCAGGATCGACGCGCCGCTGTGTGGTTCGCACCGAATCAGCTCCTCGCCACTGCGGCTCGACAGCAGTACCAGCTGGACAAAGCTGTTGATATGGACGTAGAGGCCGAGAAAGCGGTCAATGACGCGCGCAAACACATCCACGCCGGAGCCGACGAACGCCTCTGCGTCGATCACGATCCGGACCTCGATGCCACGGACAAAGCTGGCGAAGGGCTTGCCGGCCAGCCAGACCGTCTTTCCGGACTGCTCGATGTGCTTGATCCCGTCGATCTGGCGCCGCGAAAGCGCTGTACGGGGCAGGTCGTAGAGACCGAGGATTTCGCGAAATGCATGCACGCCGCTGCCGGAGATCGACAGCTGATTCAGCGACAGGTGCGAGATCAATCGCCACACACCCTCTCGTCGATGCTCGAAACGGGACGGCGTGGAAGGCCTGCGCAACAGACGGAACGCCCCCCTGATCGTCCCCCCGTCGATGAACAGGTCACCCCCGGGAAGGCCGATCGACAACAGGGTCGGCAAGTCGCGGTTGGTACACGTCAGTACGACGCTCAGCACATCGGTTCCCGGTTTGAAAGGGTCGAAATCGGCTTCGACAAGCGAAATTCCGGTCTCGTAACCGGGGCTCTTGGCGGCGACAAGCTCGTCGCGAGACGAGATCCAGTAGTTTCCCTCCCGGGCCGGGCTCTCGCCGTGATGGAGCGAAAAGAAGGGGCGAAACTCGGTGGTGCTTTCCCCCTGCTCGGTCTGCCTGACCCGACGCACCGAATCGATCGAATAGACCTCGTAGGCAAAAGCCCGCCGCCCGTCGGCGACCACCGGGTAAGTCGCCTTGCGGCCGGTGACCCGAATCGGGTCACCCCGCTTCGAAAACAGATTGACCACCGGCACGCAGCCAAGACGCAGATTTCCGGTTCGCAGCGTCTTCAACAATCGCGCAGGATCACTCTCCGCAGGCAGGCCGCTCAGGATGAAATGCAAGGTGAGCCCCCCCCGGTGCCAGGATCCGGCCGGCAGTCGCCCGAGCTGAAGATCGAAGAAGTTGAATTTTTCCGGAAATGCGAAGAACTCGGTCAGATGGCGGTAGGCATCGTGCGCACTGTCCGGAAAATCGATCAGCGCCTCATCGTCGGCAAAGCCGACCGGCTCGATCAAGGAATCATCAAGGGCGTGCCAACCCGCGTCGCTCTCGACGTGCACAGCGATCACGGAGCGGAACAGTGCGTCGCGCAACGCGGCCACGACGGAAGGCTCGGCATCGATGAAGAACCGCAATGAAGAGACGCGGTTCGCTGCGCAATCCGGCCCCTCACCCGTCGGTTGCAGTCCGAGGCTGAGCATCGCACTGGATGCAGGTGGCAGTCGTACCCCGACCGGGGCCTGTGGAGCGGCACTGAAGGAAAAATGCACGATCCGGACCGGCAAGACCTCCAGTGCCCATGCCGTCCTGAATGTACACGGCGCGCCCCTGACCGGCCTTGAATGGAGTTCGGTACCGCGCGGAATCGACATCGCCGTTGCCGGCCCGCGGTCACCCCACTCATCGTCGAGCTGGGCGATGGAACACGACGGAAAAGGCCTCAGGTAGTGTGGATAGACCACGTTCAACAGGGCTTCGGCAAATTCGGGATAGGAGTCCTCAAGGCGCTTGCTCACTCGTGCGCTGAGCAGCGCAAAGGATTCGATCATCCGTTCGACATGAGGATCCTCGCAACCATCGCCCGACATCAGCAGTCGTGACGCGATCTTTGGATAGCGTTCGGCAAACTCCTGGGAGTGCTTGCGCAGGAACGAGAGTTCCCGCTCGTAATAGGGCAGCAGATCCTTCATATCAGGTCGCCGTGCCGACCCGGCCACTGGAAGCCACCGAGTACTGCAGTGTGGTCGACTGCAACATGGCATCGAAGCCGACCGGCTCGCCGGCACGATCGAGCACCAACCAAGCCTTGATCGAGAACATCAGCTGGTTCGTCGATCGGCGGTCCGGGTCCAACCACACCTCCACGTTATGCAGTCGCGGCTCGTTCGCTGCAATCGCCTGACGGATTGCCGCGCATATGAGCTTGCAATCGTGGACGCTGCTCAGGCTCATGCTCGAGAAGTCGGTCAGCCCATAATTGATGATCGAACACCGGGCCTCGGGATAGTCGACGAGCAGCACACCGTCCATCACCATCCGGGTGTTCAACAGCGACTCGAGGTCACGGGCCAGCGCCCCCTTGAGCTCATCGACCGAAAACCGGCGCATCTCCGCTATCGCCGGACCATCGTCGAACAGCTTGTCGAACAATGCAGACCCAAATTCTTTCATGCGGGCAAACTCCGGGACAGGTGACGGTATCTGCCGTCACCTGCACGATCAGGGACACGTTCAGCTCAGGCTCGGCGTGTTGTTTGCAAGATTCCAGGCCCCCTGGATATTGACCTTGCCCGACTTGTTGCCGTCGATATTGAGTTCGTCATAGGTCCACTTGACCGCCGAGTACTTCAGCGCGAAGGTTTCCATCGGGATGCCCTCGCTGGAGACATTCGGCGAAATCGCGGCAATCAGCACATTTTTCAGCTCGATTTTCAGATACTGGTGGCGATTCTGCGCATTGCCCGGGTTGCCGGTGGAATTCTTTCCGCCGTGCGCGCGATAGAAATAGATCGCCACATCGTTGATCACCAGCCCAGACGAGCAAGCCTGATAGAACTTCGGGCTCGAACCGTCGATATCCTTGGTAAACACCATGTCTCCGTGCTCGCATCTCTCGGCGGTATGCCCTCCGGAACTCGATGCGGTGGCCGACTTGGGCTGCATGATGGAGTGTGCCCAGGTGTAGACCTCGACCTGGTCCTTGTGCTTGGCGTCGCGGGAATCTCCCTTGATGTCACTGCCCTTGAACTCGACATAGATATCCTTCATTGCACATTGCTCCTGAGTGATTGAACGGGCCTGCGTCAAACCTTGCGGGTCTGCGGCAGCTCCGCGACCAGACGCAAGGAAACCGAGAGCTCATCGAGCTGAAAATGTGGGCGGATGAACGACACCGCCCGATAGACACCGGGACGGCCCGCAACCTCGCTGACCTCGATCGAGGCCTCGCGCAACGGGAACTGCGCCTTGGTCTCCTGCGAAGCGGAGTCGTCGGCGGTCACATAGCGATCGATCCAGCGCTGCAGATAGGTCTCGACATTCGCGGCCGACGCGAAACTGCCGATCTTCTCGCGCATCATTGCCTTCATGTAATGCGCGATCCGGCACACGGCAAAGATGTATTGCAGCTGCGCGGACAGGCTCGCATTGGCGTTGGCGGAATCGGTGTCGTATTTCTTGGGCCGCTGAGCCGACTGCGCGCCGAAGAAGGCGGCGTAATCCGTGTTCTTGCAATGCACCAGCGGCATGAAGCCGAGGTCGCTCAACTCCTTCTCGCGCCGATCGGTGATCGAGATCTCGGTAGGGCATTTCAGGGCGACTTCGCCCTCGTCGGTATGGAACAGGTGCGTGGGCAGATCCTCCACCAGTCCACCGCCTTCCACTCCACGGATTGCGGCACACCAGCCGTATTTTTCGAACGCGTCAGTCAGGCGTGCGCCGAACGCATAGGAGGCGTTGCACCACAGGTATTTCGAGTGGTCTGTCCCATCCACGTCCTCGACAAAATCGAAGCCTTCGGTCACCAGCCCGTCCCTCGGGTTGTACGGAAGTCGGCCGAGAAATCTCGGCAGCGCCAGACCGACGTAACGCGCATCCTCCGACTCGCGAAACGATCGCCATTTGGCATATTCGACGGTATCGAACACCTTCGCGAGATCACGCGGCTTGCCCAGATCGGCGAACGACTCGAGACCGAACATTTCGGGCGAGGAGGCTGTAATGAAAGGAGCATGGGACGCGGCCGCGACGTGGGACAACTGCTCCAGCAGATAGAGGTCCTCGGGCTGACGGGTCAGTTCGAAGTCACCGACCAGGGCGCCGAACGGAGCGCCACCGAAGGTGCCGAACTCCTCCTCGTAGACCTTTTTGAAGATCGCGCTCTGATCGAACTCGATCGCCGCCTTGAAGTCCTTGACCAGCTCCCGCCGGGTGGCATTCATGAGCTTGATCTTCAAGCGCGTACCGGTGGTGGTCTGGCGGGCGAGGTAGTGCAAACCAGTCCAGGTGCTCTCGAGGCGCTGGAACGCGGGCGCGTGCATGATCTCGCTGAGCTGGGCGGAGATCAGCCGATCCAGTTCCGCAATTCGCGCATCGAGCGATGCGGCGAGGTTGTCCGATACGACCACCTCCCCCTCGAGCACCTGCGCGGCGAGCTCGCCAATGATGTCGCGCGCGCGAACACGCTCCGTGTCGGAGCGGGCAACCCGACTCTCTTCGATGATGCGGTCGAGCAGGCTGGGTTCAGCCGACGCCACCACCATCTGTGGACCGTGCACGGTATTCATTGGACCTCCCCGTCGGTTTCCGGCAGCCCGCCGCGCCGGAGGGCTTCCAGCTTCTCGGTCTGCGCAACGACATCGGCCAGCAGGTCTTCGAGTTTCTCGTTGCCGGCGAGCTTGTTGCGCAGGTCGGCAAGGCGGGAACGCACTTCCATCAACTTGCGCAACGGCTCGACCCGCTCCACCACGGCCTCGGGGCGAAAATCCTCGAACTTCCCGAAGGTAAGATCCACGGCCAGCTCGCCACCGTCGTCGGTGAGGCGATTCGCCACCCGGAATGCGGTTCGTGGCGCGAGGCCGCCCATCACGTCATCGAAGCTGTCCAGATCGATGTTGACAAACTTGCGATCGCGCAGCCGCACCTGCGCCTGCTCGCTCTGGGCGGCAAAGTCACCGATCGCACCAACGACAAAAGGAAGTTCCTTGAGCTCGATCGCATCGCCACGCTCGACGTCATAGGTGAGCTGCACACGGGGGGGACGCACGCGTTGCAGCCGCTTCTGCACACTCTCTTTCTTCGACATTCGGATCCTCCTATTCTCGCCAAAAACCAGGAAAGGAGGTGCCCACCCTGCGGGGGAGGACCTCCTTTCCCACTTACTTCAGGACACTGAAAGGGTCCCCGCCGACTGCCGCTGCCTGCCCGTCCGGGCGCTGCGTGCCACGTCGCGAGGTCGCTGCCGTCGATACGGGACCCCGAGTCGATTCCCGTCCGGCGGGTTTTGCCGTGGCCCTCCTGACCCGCGGCGACGGAGCGACGACCGGCAGGACGAGCACCTCTTCACCCAGCGTTTCGCGGAGCACCTTTGCGAGGCTGCTCGCGTCCGCGCGGGCCGACCCGGACAGCTCCGCATCACCCCGTAATCCGACCAGCGATTCGGTTGCCACGCGCAGGCCTCCGACCGCCCGGAGACTCAGTGCGAGACGCTCTTGCGGATCCCGTCGCAGAACTTCGTCGGCGGCAACGATTGCATTGCCATAGTCGCCGGCATCGAAATAGAGCTTTGCCAGACGACCCCACGGTTCCTTGCGGGCGGGGGATTCGGCTGCGGTCTGGCGCAGGAGCCGGATGGCTTCATCACCCTTCGATTCGGCAAGCAGGCGGTCAACGGTTTCAGCCGTTGCCTCGAGCCGCCGGAGCAAATCTGCATCGGTCATGGGCTGCGGCACCGAGGCGCATCCGGTCAGAATCAGGATGAGTGCGCCCGACATACAGCTGCGGATTCGGCCGAACTGCGCATTGATCATGGTTTGTCGTCCATCTGTCGTGTTATCCACGGCATTGAAAAGAACCTAACGGCATAGTACATTGACATTCTTTTAATGACAAACAGATTTCCATGAGCGCCGCCACGGGAACCCTCGCCCTGCAAGCTCCATCCGACAGTTCGATCCGCATCCTCGCTGCGTCCTTCCTTGCGCCTGCACTGAAGCCCCTCCTGTACGGTACTGCGATCGCATTCGGGGTCGGGGGCTGCGCAACGCCGGGCGCACTCCAGCTGGCTGGCATCGCGGTCGGCGGAGCAATGACCGCGGTGCTCGAATCGACCGGCATCAAGTCGCCGGCGGGGGGCGCCGATGCAGCGCCCCGACAGCCGATTGCCATCACCATCCACGGTGGCGACGCACTCAACACGTCGGACTCGGGCGAAGCACTTTCGGTCGTCGTCCGGCTCTACCAGCTGCGCAGCGAAACCGGCTTTTCGGCGATGTCGCAGATCCAGGCAGAAGACGAACGCGCCGGACTCGCCGCGCTGGGGGACGAACTCGTGACGGTCCGCGAGATCACGGTCCTTCCCGGCCGAACCTACCGCCTCCAGGAACACCTCGACGGCGCGGCACGCTTCATCGGCCTGGTCGCACTGTTCCACACCGCGGCGCCCGGGCAATGGAAAGTCGCGTTCGCGCGCGAGGGGCTGGCCGACAGCGGGATTGCCATCGTGCTCCATGCCTGCGCCATGAGCGTTGTCGGCGGCAAGATCGCATCCTCCGGGGCGGGAAGCAGCCTATCGACCTTCGCCGGCAGCAGATGCGGCATCCGCCAGGGAGTCCGATGATCGTGAGCAAGGCCAAGATACTCTGGGGCGAAGGGCTCTTTCTTCGTCCGCAACATTTCCAGCAACAGGACGCCCATCTCGAGGCACTCGTTCGCCACGCAATGCTGAGCGCACAGCCCTACTGCTGGGGGATCCGGACGCTCGACATCGACCGCGATGCACTGGGCAGCGGCGTGCTCCGGCTCCACCGCGCCGAACTCATATTCGCCGACGGCGAATCCTACTGCGCTCCGGGCAACGACCTCCTGCCCGAACCAGTGGCCCTCAATCGCGCCTCCTTCACCGACGGCATTGCGGAGTTCCATCTCGCGGTCCGTCACCTGCAGGACCATGGCAGCAACTGTGCCGCCGTGGACACGCCGGTCGGGTCGACCCGTTTCGCGATTGACGCGATCACGATTCCCGACCGTTATACCGGTGCGGTCGAAGCGGAAATTACCACCCTGTTGAAGCGCGGACTGTTCAAGTCCGCTCAGGAGCCAGTCGACGCCTATGCATGCATGCCGGTCGTCCGCATCCGCAGAACGGCAACCGGCGGCTACGAATGTGATCCCGATTTCATGCCGCCAACGCTGCAGATTCATGGATCAGACCTGCTGGTCAATCAGTTGCAGCGACTGCTCGACGCGTTGCAGGCGAAGGCGCAGGCACTGTGCGGGCTGCATCGGGAACCGTCGCGGAGCGTCGTCGAGTTCCGTTCGGGGGATGTCGCATCGTTCTGGCTCTTGCACACGGTCAACAGCGCCTTTGCCGCGCTGACGCATCTCAAGCATGCGCCGCTCGTTCACCCCGAGCGCTTCTTCCAGGAACTGCTCCGGCTGGCAGGCGGCCTGATGACCTTTTCGAAACTGCATGAACTGGCCGATCTGCCGGCCTACGATCACGCCAGCCCGGGGCCGGTCTTCATCCGCCTGGATCAGGTGCTTCGCACCCTGCTCGATACGGTGATCTCGACGCGCTACTTCAACATCGCGCTCACCGAGACCAAACCCGCTTTCCACAGTGGTCGCCTCGACTCCGGAAAGATCACCGCCGAGACCGCCTTCTACCTTGCGGTGAACAGTTCGCACCCGCTCTCCGAGATCATCGAGTCGGTCCCGCTGCGGATGAAGATCGGTGCACCGGACGACGTCGACAAGCTCGTGCTCTCCGCACTGAGCGGTGCGCGCCTCACCCATGCCGCCCAGGTCCCGCATGCGATCCCCGTTCGCCCGGGAACCTGCTACTTCACCATCGATCCCGGTGGCGCCCTGTACGAGCGCATGCTCAAGGCCCGGACCGTCACCATCTATGCTCCCGCCAGTTACCGGGATCTCAAGCTCGAACTGATCGCCCTCACCTCATGACCTCCGCCCCGCCTTCCCTGTTCGGCAGTTCCGCCTCGCTACCGTCCGACATCGCCGCCACGCCCGGACCCGGCACCACCCTGGTCGACCTGCTCTACGAAGGTTTCTACATGGTCTTCCTGCTCGGCAACGGCAAAACCCCGAGGAGCAGCAGCGATTTCTCCGCTCGGGTCACGCAGTTCCTGGGCGAATTCGAACGCGAAGCGAAGCGGCGGAATTTCGAGCCCGAAGAGGTCTACGACGCCAAATACGCCTTCAGCGCCATGGTCGACGAGGCGGTACTGTCATCGCGAATGGGCATCCGCGATGAGTGGGAGCGCCAGCCGCTTCAGCTGACCCTGTTCGGCGACCAGCTCGCCGGCGAGCACTTCTTCGACAAGCTGGAGATCGCCAGGAACAGCGGCAGCCAGCGTCTCGCCACCCTGGAAGTCTTCCACATGTGCCTGCTGCTCGGCTTCAAGGGCAAGTACCTGATCGAAGGCTCGGAGAAGGTCAACTACCTGACCGCCCAGCTTGGCGCCCAGATCGCCCACATCAAGGGCAGGCATGCCGGATTCGCGCCGCACTGGAAGGCCCCGGACAACATTGTCCACACGCTCCGGCGCGAGTTGCCGGCCTGGGTACTGGCCGCAATCCTGACGCTCGCCGGACTACTGGGCTACCTGGGGCTCAAAGCCCATGCCGATGCCCTCACCGCCCAGGACATGGCGCCCTACACCGAGCTGATCACCTATTCGCGCAAGCCACCTCATCTCACCATCACGCTGCCCTGATCGCCGCCCCGCTCTCTCGGACCGCAGAGCGGCAGGCACTCATGACGTGGAGGCGGTCGTGAGCCCGCATCCCTATAATGTGCAAAACGACCAGTGCCCGGCACCACCTGCCGGCCATCCGCAAACCGCTGCGACAGGATCGGTGCATGAAGCCTCACGCCTTCGTTGCGATGCCCTTCGGCACCCAGCCCGGACACGACGGGACGTCGATCGACTTCAACCGCGTCTATACGGACTATATCCGGCCGTCACTGGTCGCGGCCGGCCTCGCGGTGTTTCGTGCCGACGAGGACATGGGGGCCGGCGGCATCGGCGCCGACATGCTCCAGGAACTGCTGATGGCCGACGTGGTGGTCGCCGACCTCACCCTCGACCATCCCAGGGAGTGGTACGAACTCGGCATCCGCCATGCGCTGCGCACGCGGGACGCGATTCTGGTGCAGGGATCGCGCTCCGACCCGCCTTTCGACATCGGCGCCGACCGCAGGCTGCGCTACCACCTCAAGAACGGCATCCCCGACCCCTCCGCCCTCGCCATCGACTGCCGGCGCCTGACCGCCCTGGCGCGCGCCACATTGGCGGCATCGCACGGGCGCAAGGCGAGCCCGGTCTTCAGCCTGCTACCACACCTCCGGGAAGCCGACTGGAAAACGTTGCTCACCCCACGCAACCCGTTCACTACGGCTTACGAGGCGTGGGCAGCGCACGTGGAGACTGCACGGCGACTCCTGCGTCCGGGCGACATCCTAGTGCTGGCCGAGGAAACACCCAACATCGCCCTGCACGTCGAGGGCCGGATGGCGGCTGGCGACACGCTGCTCGCGTTGCGGCACCACGAGTTCGCCCTCGAGCAGTTCGACACCGTCCTCGCCATGGCGCCGGATCACCGCGCGGCACGCGCCGGGCGGATCGTCTGTCTCGGCGGTCTCGGCCGTTACGACCAGGCACGGACAGCTGCCCGCAATCTGATCGCTGATCATCCGGACGACGCCGAAGCGTGGGCGCTTGCCGGCGGGGTCGAGAAGCACGACTGGATCGGGCGTTGGTGGCAGGACGGTGACAACCCCGGCGCGCCGCGCGAGCGTGCGCGCCAAGAGGACGCCGTGCTCGGCGTAGCGATCGGGTGCTATCGGCGGGCCTTCGTCGCCGACCCCGCGCACCATCGCGCCGGCCTCAACGCGCTCACCCTGGAACGCCTGCGCGGGCATCTCGGCGGCGAAACCGCGCCCGGAGCGATCGCGCAGCTCGCGGGCGGCGTGCGCTGGGCGGGCCTCAGCGCGCAGGCACGCAATCAACAGGATTACCAGGCTCACGCCAGCTGTGCTGCGCTGAGCCTGCTGGTCGACGATGCGGATGAGGTGATCCGCGCCTATCGCTGCGCGGTGACGGCGGCCACGGGGGACTGGCTCGCGCTCGACGCCATCCGCCGGGCGCTGTGCCTGCTGCGCGCCCTTGCGTACCGGCCGGCCGAGACGGCGGCCGCGCTCGACCTCGTGGCCGACGGGATCGCACGCAGCACTCCGCCCTACATGCCGCGTCGGGTCTTTCTGTTCAGCGGTCACATGGCCGACGCCCCCGAGCGCGGCACCCCGCGCTTTCCGCGCAGCAAAGAGCGCGCCGCCGCGCAGCGGATCGCATCCACCCTCGACACCCTCGGCGCAGGCCCCGGCGACCTCGCGCTGACCCAGGGCGCGAGCGGTGGTGACATTCTCTTCCTCGAAGCCTGCGCGGCCCGCGGGGTGCGCCTGCACCTGATGCTCCCGCTGGCCGAGGCGGAGTTCGTCGATCGCTCCCTGCTCCCCGCAAACGGTGGCAGCGAATGGCGCGAACGCTACTTCCGCCTCAAGGCCGGGCTGGCCGATGCCCCGCGCATTCTCCCGGACGAGCTCGGGCCGCCCCCGCAATCCGTGGGCGACGACAGCGAAAACCCGTTCGAACGCTGTAACCGGTGGCTGCTGTGTACGGCGCTCGCGTGGGGGATCGACAAGGTGCATTTCATCTGTCTGTGGGACGGCGGCGGCGGCGACGGCCCCGGCGGCACCGCGCACATGTACCGGGAAGTGAAACGCCGAACCGGCAAGGTCAGCTGGATCGACACCCGCACGCTGTAGCGGCACATCAACGCAGATCGCGCACGACCAACCCACGGCCGCAGGCCGCTCCGCTCAGGGCCGGCGCAAGGTGAAGCGCACCAGCGGCTCGGCGCTGCCGGCGCCGCTGGTATGCAGGCTGAATGAAATCTGCCCCACCGCCGGCGTGCCCACATAGCGATGGGTGAGTTCGCGCGGCGGCGCGTCGCCGGAAACGACTTCGGTGCGCGAGATGAACTGCAGCCGGCCATCGACCAGCCGGCCCTGCTCGATCGCCCGCGGCAACCCGAGATAGCCCGCGCTACCCAGGATCTCGTCACCGGCCAGGATGAACTCGAAACGCTCGTCCATCGACACGCCCCATGGGTAGTCGATCCTCCCGCTCCATACGCCGGTCACGGTGTCCGGGTCGATCGAACCGCGCCCCGTCATCCACAACGAAACCGCCGCCAGCAGTATCGCCATCGCAATCGCGCCCCCCAGCCAGCGGCCGAGCCTGCGCCCGGACCGCCAGCCAACCGCGACGTCGACCGCCTCCTGAGCGGCCCGTTCGCCCGCCCCGGCCGCGGCATCGGCAAGCAGCAGCCCGGCCAGATCGGCAAGCGCCTGCTCGAGCCTTCGCACATCCGACTTCCAGGCCGCATCCCGCAACTCGAGGGCATGCCGCCCGGCAAACGGGCGCAAGGATGGCGGCAGATCCGTCGCCGACATCATCTGCGCACCGGCAACCAGGACAGGGATCACCGGTTTGCCGGATTGCAGGGCGAGTTCGATCTCGCGGCGCACGAGATCGTCCTTCCGATCGAGACGTCGCACCTGGCCATCCGTGGCATCGAGCCAGCGCGGGCCGATCAGCACCAGCACAGCGCTGACCTGAGCAAGACGCTCGACAATGAACTGCTCGAAATCGGCGCCGGGGGGAATGTCATCCACATCGCGGAACACCGCTCCGTCACCGAAACGACGCTCGAGCGCGTCGGACAGCCGACCGGCATAGCCTGCGCTGTCGTCACGCCGATAGGAGATGAAGAAGATTGGCATCGAGGGCCCCCGCAGCGCGACCGGGGATGGCCGTGTTCCCTCCGGATTCAAGCATGCCAGACGCGAATCTGCCAGATCAATCGGGCAATCCGCGCCCGATCCGGATCAGCCCTCGGGGGTGAGCAGCGACACCCCCAGCCGCGCACGGCGGATCAGCCACGGGCTGGGACGATAGCGCTGGTCGCGGGTGTAGGCCTGCAGGGCATCGAGAATGGCGAGCACTCGCGCCGCGCCGAGGCGGTCACCCAGTTCCAGCGGTCCGCCCGGATAGCCGAGCCCGAGACGCACCGCGGTGTCGATGTCCTGTGGACTGGCGATGCGCTGCTGGGCGATGTCGCAGCCGAGGTTGACGATCATCGCCAGCACGCGTTGGGTGATGAAGCCCGGGCTATCGTGGATCACCGACACCGGCACCCCGTCGGCCGCGAACAGGCCGTGAGCCGCGTCGCGCATCGCGGGGTCGGTCAGCGGCGTGGTCATCAGCGTACGGCGACGCCCGAGGTCGGGCAGCAGGTCGATCGCCACCGTGCGTCGGGGGTCGAGACCATGACGCAGGCACAAGGTCGTCGCGTCCTCGCCCCACGGTGCGACCAGGCACAGGGCGTCGGCCGCGGGCTGCGGGCCGTCGTCGATCACCCCGCCCAGCCCGGTCACGCAGGCGCGCAAGGCGGCCCGGTCGCCTTCATCCTCAACGGCAATGAACACCCGTGGCGGGCGTGCATCCGGCGGTGATTGTTCGGGAGAGACCGCAGCCACGCCATCCCGATAGAAATAGAAGCCCTCGCCGCTCTTGCGCCCGAGCAGCCCGGCGGCAAGGCGCTGGCGGGTGATCGGTGACGGTCGATAGCGCGGCTCCTGATAATACTGGCCGAAGATCGACTCCATCACCGGGTGCGACACGTCGAGCCCGGTAAGGTCGAGCAGCTCGCACGGCCCCATGCGAAAACCCGCGGCCTCGCGCAGCACGCGATCGAGCGTCACGGCGTCGGCAATGCCCTCGCCGAGGATGCGCAGCCCTTCGGTCAGATAGGCCCGCCCGGCATGATTGACGATGAAGCCGGGGGTGTCCTGCGCACGCACCGGGGTGTGCCCCATGCTCTCCGCCAGCGCGCTCAGGCGCTCGCAGACTGCGGGATCGGTGCGCGCACCGTCGATGACTTCGACGATCTTCATCAGCGGCACCGGGCTGAAGAAGTGGAAACCGGCCACCCGCTCGGGGTGAGCGCACGCCGCGGCGATGGATGTAACGGACAGCGACGAGGTGTTGGTCGCCAGGATGCAGTCGACGTGCACCACGCCTTCGAGTTCGCGCAGCAGGCCGCGCTTGGCTTCGAGATCCTCGACGATGGCCTCGACCACGGCGTCGCACCAGGCCAGTTCGGCCAGCGATCCGACCGGCTTCAGCCGTGCGCGCGCTGCGGTGCCGTCGGCCTCGGCCACGCGCCCCTTGACGACGAGCTTGTCGATCATGTCGCCAACCGCGGCGATGGCCTCGGCGGGCGCAGCAGGCCGCGCATCGAACAGCCGCACCTCGATGCCGCCAATGGCGGCGATCTGGGCAATGCCGCGGCCCATCAGGCCGGCGCCGACGATGCCAAGGGTACGAACGGGGAGATCAGGATTCAATTAGGGGCTCCACCCGGCGCGGCGGCGGACGCTCAGCGTCCCTTCCACACCGGTTTGCGTTTTTCGAGGAAGGCGCGCACGCCCTCGTTACGGTCCTCGGTGCCGGCGAGCACGACGAAGTTGCGCCGCTCCAGCGCCATGCCGGCGCCAAGCGGGGTCTCGAAGGCCTGCAGCACCGCGTCCTTGGCCAGGCGCACCGCGAGCGGCGCCTTGGCGGCGATCTTGCGCGCCAGTTCGTGCGCGCGCCCGAGGCAGGCATCGTCGGCTGCGACTTCGGCCACCAGCCCGGCCGCCTGTGCCTCACGGGCAGAGATGAACTCGCCCGCCAGCACCATCTTCATTGCCAGCGACTTGCCCACCGCGCGGGTCAGGCGCTGGGTGCCGCCGGCGCCGGGGATGATGCCGAGATTGATCTCGGGCTGGCCGAACTGGGCCGATTCGCCGGCGACGATGAGGTCGGCGTGCATGACCAGTTCGCAGCCACCGCCCAGCGCATAGCCGCACACCGCACCGACCACCGGCTTGGGGAAGCGGCCGATCGCGGCGAACAGGCGCGGACGCTCCTCGAGCAGTACCGCCTGCATGTCCTTGGCCGCCATTTCGGCCAGGTCGGCACCGGCGGCGAATACGCTGTCGCCACCGGTCAGGACCACACAACGCACCGCGTCATCACCCTCGGCCTGTTCAAGCAGGCCGACGATGCCGCGCAACAGCGGGGTGGACAACGCGTTACGCGCCTCCGGCCGGTTCAGCCGGATCTCCAGCACGCCCGCCTCGGGCCCATTGACCAGCAGCCCTTCGGGCGCCAGGGACTTCGCTTCGCTCATGCTCAAGCTCCAGATTCATGAAAGGATGGAATTCGGGTCGGGTGCCCCGCGCCGCGTCATCGGGGATGGCGCAGCACCGGACGGCACCCGCCAGGGGGCGTCCATTCTTCCACAAACCGTCAGTCCGGAATCACCGCGGTGACTTCGATCTCGACCTTGGCCTCGTCCTCGACCAGGTCGGCGACCTGGATCGCAGTCATCGCCGGGTAGTTCCTGCCCATGACTTCGCGATAGACCGCGCCGATCTCCTTGAGCCGGGCGACGTATTCCTTCTTGTCCTCCAGATACCAAGTCATACGCACGACGTGCTCCGGGCCGCCGCCGGCCACGCGCACCACGTCGACCGAATTCTTCAGCGCGAGGTAGATCTGCTGCACCAGGTCGTCGCTCTCGAACTTGCATTCGGCGTTCCAGCCGATCTGGCCGCCGACGAAGATCTGGCGACCGCGCGCCTCGATGCCGTTGGAGTAGCCGCGGGGCTTGGCCCAGCCTTCGGGTTGCAGGATGTTGTTCATCATTGGTTCTCCATGAAGCGGGTGATCGCGTGGCGGATGTCCTGCGGCCAGGCGATCGCACCGTGGGTGTCGAGCGAGGTGGCGACGATGACCTGGTACGCCCGCAGGCGCACCCTGTCCTTGCCCTGCGCGACATGGCGCAGGATCAGCGACGAGTTTCCGAGCTTCTCGACGCTAAGGTGAAAGCTCAGCGTCTCGCCGAACTGCGAGGGGCTGAGAAAGGAGGTGTCGAGCTGGGCGGTGGGGGTGCCCATGCGGCGCACGCCGACGATCTCGGACCACGGGTAGCCGATGTGTTCCAGCCAGTCCTCGACCACGCTGTTGAGCATGCGCAGGTAGTTGGGAAAGAACACGATGCCCGCGGGATCGCAATCCTCGAAACGGATCTTGCGGTCGACGACGAACTCGGCGCCAAAGCCGATCCCGTGCTCGTCCGGTCTGTGGTTTGCGCTCATCGGGGCATCGTCCGGTTTCAGTTGGCGAACGCGGCGATGCCGGTGATGGCGCGGCCGAGGATCAGCGCATGCACGTCGTGGGTGCCCTCGTAGGTGTTGACCACCTCCAGGTTCACCAGATGACGCGCCACGCAGAACTCGTCCGAGATGCCGTTGCCACCGAGCATGTCGCGCGCCATGCGGGCGATGTCGAGCGACTTGCCGCAGGAGTTGCGCTTGATGATCGAGGTGAGCTCGACCGCCGCGTTGCCCTCGTCCTTCAGGCGCCCCACCCGCAGGCAGCTCTGCAGCCCCAGGGTGATCTCGGTCAGCAGGTCGGCGAGCTTCTTCTGGATCAGCTGGTTCGCCGCGAGCGGGCGGCCGAACTGCTTGCGGTCCAGGGTGTATTGGC
>NZ_JBDGKX010000018.1:0-79930 GCF_057656155.1 Azoarcus sp. Soil_N_20
GCGCGCCCGCCGTTCTCCATCGCCACCAGATCGACCAGCGCATCGGGGCCGGCCGTCTCCAGTCCGCCCACCGGGCGGCCATAGACGCGCAGCCGGGCGATGCCGCCGTCGGGGAAGATATTGACCCGCAGATGGGTCCACGCCGCCTGGCTCGTGCACGCGATCAGGTGGTGGCTGCTCGGGCCGAGCGCGGTGGCGGGGAGGATCTCGGTCCAGGTCGCGGCCTTGAGTTCGTCGATCTCGTCGGAGGCGGACACGCAGGCCTCGATCGAGACCGCGGGCGGATAGTTGCCGGTGAAGTGGCTGGTGTCGACATCGAAGCCGCGGATCACGCCCTTGCAGCCGAGCCTGACCAGGGCCCAGTCGTGACCGGCGACGCGCTTGCGGCGCGACTCCCAGCCGTCCATCCACTTGCCGTTGGTGTCGAACTTGCCAGGGACGAACTGGGCCGGTTCGGGGTTGAGCATGCGGCCGACCTCGGCGAAGAAGTCGTCGGAGGCGTAGAGCGCGCGGGCACCCAGGCGGAGGCTGGCGAGATCGACCGAACGCAGGGCCCAGTCGGGCAGTTCGGCGGGCGGGGCGAAGACGGGGGCGCCGGGGGTGTGGCTGGCCATGGTTTGATTCCTTGTTCTCGGTGTCTGGCTAAGACTCAGGTGTTGACCGTAAATTCGGGACCGTCATAGGTCTCCGGCACCGCGATGCGTCCGCTGCGGATGCCTTCGGCGTACTCGGCAATTTTCGCAGAAACTGCAGCCGGTACCGACGGATGTATCGACAGACGGACGGCGTTGGTGTCGTCGAGTCCGATCTTGCGGATCTCGCCGGCCTTGAAACTGCCTGCGCGCAGGTCGCGTACCGCTTGGAAGACCCCGATGCTGACATCGGCGATCGCGGAGGCGACGAAGACCTCGGGGTCGGCCTTCACCCAGTCGATGACGTTGCCGATCTGCTTCGCGCCCGACGCTCGGCAGGCCTCGCTGACCCCGTTGCGACCGGCGTTGAGCATGGTGAAGATGATGTCCGCGCCGGCCGCGATTTGCGCTTCGGCGATCCGCTTTGACAGCGCGTTGTCGTCCTGGTTGCCGGAGAAGTTGGTCAACACGCGGGCTTTCGGGTTGGCCGCGAGAACGCCGGCGACATAGGCGGCCCGCCCCTTGAGGCCCGGTTTCACCCGGATACCGGACATATGGCCGACCACGCCGCTGCGGGTGCTCAGGCCGGCGAGAACGCCGCCGAGGTAGGCCGACTGCTCCTGCAGCACGTCGTAGCTGGACAAATTGGCCGCGGTCACCGCGCCCTGGGTGACAACGAAGCGGACATCGGGAAATTCGCTCGCCACCTGGGTGGCCGCCTCGTTGTTTTGACCGCCATGGGCCACCACCAAATTGGCACCGCTGCCGGCCAAGTCGCGCAGCGCCGCGGCGAGCATGTCCTTTTGGGGAAGGATGTTGTCGATGTAGCGAGTCTGTACACCGAGTTCGGTACGGGCGCGTTCGAGCCCCCGGTAGCCGGCCTCCATGAAACCGCGGTCGTCGATCTTGCCGGCGAAGAGTGCGCCGATCGAGAGTGGGGTGTCGGCGGCAAAGCCGGTGCGCGGTGTACCGATCAGGGCAAGGGCGCCGATGCCGCCAGCGGCGGCGATGAACTGGCGGCGGGCGGGGGAGAAGAATGCGTTTGCGCTTTTCATGTCGGGTCTCCGTTGGGCTAAGGTTTGAGGCGGGGTCGGGCAAAAAGGGCGTCGAGGCGGAAGCGGGTGATCCTGGCGATCTCGTGGAGGCAGGCGCGGAACTCGGTGGCGCGGTCGTTGTTCAGCCGGGCCTCGATCGCATCCATGATCTGGTAGCGGGTCAGTCCCTTTACCGCGATCACGAAGGGGAAACCGAAGCGCTCCCGGTAGCGGCTGTTGAGACCACGCAGGCGACACAGTTCTTCGGCGCCGCACTGGTCGAGGCCGGCGCCGCGTTGCTCGCCGGTGGAGGCTTCGGTGAGCGTGCCGGTGGCGGCTTCCTTGCCGGCGAGTTCCGGGTGGGCGCGGATCAGCGCCAGTTGCTCGGCTTCGCTGGCACCCTCGACCACCGCGACCATGGCTGCGTGCAGGGCATCGACGTCGTCGAAGGGGCGGGCCGTCCAGGTTCGTTCGGCGATCCATGGCGAATGCTCGAATATCTCGCCGAGGCAGGCAGTGAACGCCTCGCGCGGCAGTGCCGACAGCGCAGGCAGGGAGATGGGTGGGGACATGCTTCGGGTCATGGCGGTCTCGCGGCGGATGGGCGGCGGGGATTCAGTCGGCGAGCCTTGCGCCCTGGGCGAACCAGGTGGCGATCAGCGCGCGTTCCTCGGTGGTGATGTGGGTCAGGTTGCCGAGCGGCATGTAGCCGCTGGCCACGGTTTCGGCGATCTTGGCGGCGTGCTGGCCGATCTGTTCGGGGGTTTCGAGAATCACGCCCTTGGGCGCCTGGGCAAAGCCCTCCCAGGTGGGCTGGGTGGCGTGGCAGGCGATGCAACGCTGTGCCATGGCCTGCTTGACTGCCGAGAAGCTCACCTTGTCGCCACCGGCATCGACCGGGCTGGGCGCCATCGCCACCACCAGCAGCGCAATCAGCGCCACGCCGGCGGCAGGCAGGGACCAGCTCACCTGGCCGCGATGACGCAGCACGAAGAACTGGCGGATCAGCACGCCGGCGAGCATCAGCACCGCGAGCACCAGCCACCCGTGCTTGTTGGCGTAGGTCATCGGGTAGTGGTTGCTGATCATGATGAACAGCACCGGCAGGGTGAAGTAGGTGTTGTGCACCGAACGTTGCTTGCCGACGATACCGGGCAGGGTGTCGACCTCCTTGCCGCTGCGGATCTGTTCGACCATGCGTTTCTGGCCGGGAATGATGTGGAAGAACACGTTCGCCGCCATCATCGTGCCCAGCATTGCGCCGACGTGGATGTAGGCGCCACGGGCCGAGAACAGCTGATACAGCAGCCAGTTGCAGACCATGACGAACACGAACACGATCGCCGCCAGCACGGTGTCGCGGCCGATCAGCTTGCGGCACAGCACGTCGTACACCACCCATCCGGCAACGAGGACAGCGACCGAAATGCCGATCGCGGCAGCCGGGGCCAAGGTCATCACCTGATTGTCGATCAGGTAGCTCGACGCACCGACCCAGTAGATCAGCACCAGCAGCGCGAAGCCCGACAGCCAGGTACTGTAGGCCTCCCACTTCGACCAGTGCAGGTCGCTGGACAGCGGTTCGCCCTTGGGGCCGACGAGATATTTCTGGCTGCAATAGAAGCCGCCGCCGTGCACCGCCCACAGTTCGCCGGACACGCCACGCGCTGCATCCTGGGGCCTCTGTGGCGCCTTGAGCGAGGTGTCCAGCATCACGAAGTAGAACGAGGCCCCGATCCAGGCGATCCCGGTGATCAGATGGACCCAGCGCAACAGCAGGTTGGCCCAGTCGAGGAGGTAGGTTTCCATCGTTGTTTGCTCTCTGTGTGCGGGAGGCCGCGTCAGCTGCCGCGATAGGTGGAATAGCTCCACGGAGACACGAGAAGCGGTACGTGGTAGTGCTGGTCGGGCGCGGCGACACCGAAGCGCAGCACGACCTCATCGACGAACAGCGGCTCGGGCAGGGCGTCGTCGAGGGCGCGGAAGTAGTCGCCGGCGGCGAACACGATTTCGTAGCGGCCGGCTTGCAGCGCCGGACCTTCGAGCAGTGGCTGATCGCAGCGCCCGTCGTGATTGGTGACGGTGCTGGCGACCTGGCGACGCTCGCCATCGAGCCGGTAGACGCTGACGGCAATGCCGGTGCCCGGCTTGCCCCTTGCGGTGTCGAGTACGTGTGTGGTGAGTCGTCCCATGGTGCTGTCTCCCGGTCCTTGAAATTCTTGCGGCTGATGCGTTGCAGTCTACGACGCCTGGCTCTTATGGAAATCTTGATGTCGTTATAAGTGATATATGCTCTCGCTTATTTTCATGGCGGCTGTCCCGCGCGGACAGGATACGGAGACAAGGAGCGCAAACCATGGTGATCCGGCGTGGCGACGATCCACTCGATACCTATCTGTTGCGGATATTCTGCCTGCTGATCAACGAGCGCAGCGTGTCGCGAACGGCGCTGAAGCTGAATCAGTCGCAGCCGGCGATCAGCGCGGCGCTCAAGCGCCTGCGCGAGATTCTGGGCGACCCGTTGCTGGTGCGCGAAAAGGGCGGCATGGTGCCCACCGAGCGTGCGCTGGCGCTGGTGTCGCATGCAAAGGGCGCACTGGCCGAGATCGATCGCATGACCGCAGGCGCCGAGTCCTTCGAGCCGCAGGTATCGCGCCAGGAATTCCGCATCGGTTCGCCCGACTATCTGGCGCCGGTGTTCGTCTCCAGCGTGGTCGAGCGGTTCAGGCGCGAGGCGCCGCAGGCGCGGCTGACCCTGCATGCGCTCGGGCCCAGCGTCGATTTCGAGCGCTCGCTCGCCGAGGGCGATCTCGATGTGGTGATCGGCAACTGGCCCGAGCCACCCGACCGGATGCACCTGTCGATGCTGCTCGAAGACGAGATCGTCTGCCTCGTATCGGCGCATCACCCGCTGGCGCGCAAGGGCTTGAGCGCCGAAGACTATCTGCGCGCAGTGCATGTCGTGCCGATGCCTTACTCGATCAGCCAGCGCGGCGTGATCGACAGCGTGCTGGCGTCGCAGCGCATCAATCGCGACGAACGGATCGTGGTCCAGTCCTTCACCGCGGCGCCCTACTTGCTGCAGAACACCGATCTGGTGTTCACCACCACACGACATTTCGCCACCTTCTACGCGAAACTCCTCCCGCTTGCGATCATTCCGTCACCGATCGCCTTTCCGCCGATGCGCTTCTACCAACTGTGGCACGAGCGCAATCACAATTCGCCAGGGCACCGCTGGCTGCGGCGGATGTTGAGCGACTGCGGTCGCAGCATCCACACGGCCTGAGTGGAACCGGCCGATCGCGCTTCGGCGCGATAGCGGGCACTCCGCTCTGTGCTCCGGCAACCGGGGGCGACGTGCGGCAAGAATTGCCGGCAATCTGTGCGCATGAGCGGGCAATGGCAGATGCGCGCGCCGGCCGCCATCTCGCGTAGCCTGCCTTTCCACCGCGGATGGCGCCATTGCGCGCTTGAGGGCAAGCGGCCGGACGATCCCTGTTGCCCTCTGTCCCTTGGCATGAAACTCGCTGAGGGAGCGTAGCCGGCAAGCTGCCAAGTGCTTGCCGGCATGATCCGGAGGTTAGAGATGTCCGATTCGATCCTGCGCCCCGTTGCGCTCCCCCCCGGATGGGTCGGGCAGCCTGCGCCCTGCGATTTCTTCGATGTCCGCGGTACCTTGCTGTTGCGCGAGGGGGCGGCGATCAGCGCCGCGATGGATTTCGTGCCCGGCAGTCGCCGTCTGTACTGCCGTGCCTCGCAGGCGGCGCATGTGTCTTCGGCCGATCCGCTGCGGACGCTGCACGACATCGGCGAAGCCCTGTCGACGCTCGACGAACTCGCAAGCGGCGGCCGCGCCGCAACGGCCGCGGAGTTGCGCTCGCTCGCCGGCGAAACGCACGCGGTCTGGTCGCTGGATGCCGACGCCTGCATCGGCTTCGCGCGCATGGTGCCGTTCGACCGGCCGAGCGTCTGCCATGCAATCCTGGCCGCGCTGTTCGCCGCGGAGCTCGGCTGCGCACACGGGTTTGCGAAGCCCGAACTGATCGAACTCATCGGCGCGGCATTGACCATGAACCTGGGCAGCATGCGCCTGCACGACGAGATGTTCGCACTGGTCGGTGCGCCATCGTCCGCAGATCGGGAAGCGCTTGTCGCGCATCCGGCTCATGCCGAACGGCTGCTTTCTGCCACCGAAGGTCTGCCGGAAGCCTGGCGGCTCGCCGTCGCCCAGCACCACGAGAACTTCGACGGCAGCGGCTACCCCGCTGGCCTGATGCGTGGCGAGATCGTCCTGCAGGCCCGCATGCTGCGTGTGGCCGACGTGCTCGCCGCGCGTCTGAGCGAGCGCCGGCGGCGCGGCCCGCTGTTCTGGAGCATCCATCAGGCGCGCGACGCCGAACGCCTGCTCCAGCATGTGTTCGGGCTGGATCTGGCATCTCTCGATCTGACCCTGGCGCGCCTGCTGATGGGGCGCCTGGGCAGCTTCCCGCCGGGCAGCGTCGTGCGCCTGTCCAACGGTGAGATGGCGATCATCAGCCGGCGTACGTCCGAGCCGGGTGGAATCCCGCGCGAGGTGCTCGCCTTTCTCGATGTCCATGGCCGACCGCAGCACAGCCCGCGCCCGCGTCGTATCGGCCCGCGCGATTGCCGCATCCAGGGTTACGCGCACGACGACCAGCCGCGCCTGCCGCCATACGACTGGCAGTCCATCTGGGGTTACCGCCGGCAACAGCCGGGTTCGCCTGCGCTGGCCCACTGAGCGACAGCGCCCGCCCTGTCGGGATGCTTGAACGCGGCGGCGGCCTGTTGTATATTCCGCCCTCTTCGCTGCTGTAGCTCAGTCGGTAGAGCAACTGATTCGTAATCAGTAGGTCACCAGTTCGATTCCGGTCAGCAGCACCAGAAATCAAGGGCTTAGGGATTTTTCTCTAAGCCCTTGTTCCGTTGTTGCGCTACATTCCAAGCGACTTCAGGAGTTCGTCGTGGTCGTCGGACTCGGCGGCGTGGGGGGGCGACACGGATTCTGCCCTGGCCTGCGCAATCAACTCGTCCGGGTCGGGGGCCTCCTGGGGCTCGAAGTCATTGAGCTTGATGAACTCGGTCCGGTCCATGGCGAGTTCCAGGTAGAAGATGTTGTTGCGACCGGTGTGGAAGGTCACGCGGCGGGACTCGGGCTGGTCGAGATTGGTGTCCACGCTCAGCATCACCTGCTTGTTGAGCGCGAGCATCTTGGGTTGATTCTGGGTGATATGGGTCTGCAGCTCGCGCGCGACCTTGCCGGTGAAGTCGCCGACGATCTGGTTCATCAGCTCGCCCATGACATTGCTGACCTCGTCCGATGTGTAGGAAGTGGCCAGTTCATCCTTCGACATACCCATATTCACCATGTAGCTTTCATACAGCTCCATGGCGGCCTGGGCCGAGAAGTTGATGACCACCAGACCGGAAAAGCCGCCGTCGAACAGGACAAAGCAGCCGATATCGGGCTTGAGGCAGGTCTTGGTGATCCGCTGGACCATGCTGGAATAGCGAATCTGGCTCCGGGTGGCCGCGGTCATGACCCTGGATACCGAATCGCATAGGCTCCGCAGGATATCTTCGGTCCCGATTACGGCGGCATTTTCTTGTGTTTTCATGGGGTAGCGGCGGGCTGTGGAAGTATGACCAAGTGTATAACATAGTGCCCGCGTGGACATGGAGCTGCTGTGGCCGAACCGGCCACGCGTGCCACTCAAAGGCGGGCGGTCAGGTTGCACGCAGGGTGTCGCCCGAATGCCAGCCACAGATGTGCCCATTACAGCATGCAATGTGCGGAACGGGCCCTGGTAGCCAGGGTTTCCCCTTGCTGCCAGCGGGTAGGAAGGCAAGAATGGCAACCGGCCGGTCGCCGTTCTTGTTGAATTTGAACACCGAGCGTTTAGCCCCATACGGTGACGACGGGCGGCAGCCAAGTCGTGCGCCTGTCGACGTCTCCATCAAGGATTCACCATGTTAGAACTGAATTATCCCGAACTGCTCAGGCAGTCCTGCTATATCGATGGCCAATGGGTGAGCGCCGAAGGTGGCGCGACCTTTCCGGTGACCGATCCGGCCACCGGCGAGGTGCTGGCGCAGGTGCCCGATTGCGCGGCTACCGAAACCCGGCGCGCGGTGGATGCGGCCTCGCGTGCGCTGCCCGCGTGGCGCGGAAAAACTGCTGGCGAACGCTCCCGGATACTGCGCCGCTGGTTCGAACTGATGATGGAGAACCAGGAGGATCTGGCCCGCATCATGACCGCGGAGCAGGGCAAACCACTGGCCGAGGCAAAAGGTGAGATCGCCTATGCGGCCTCCTTTCTCGAGTGGTTCGCGGAGGAGGGCAAACGGGCCTATGGCGAAGTGATTCCGTCGCCGTCGAACGATCGTCGCATCGTGGTGGTCAAGGAGCCGGTCGGCGTGTGCGCGGCCATCACTCCGTGGAATTTTCCCTCGGCGATGATCACCCGCAAGGCCGGGCCGGCGCTCGCGGCCGGTTGCGTGATGGTGCTCAAGCCGGCCGAGCAGACCCCGCTGTCCGCGCTGGCGCTGGCGGTACTGGCCGAGCAGGCCGGGGTCCCGGCTGGCGTGTTCAGCGTGGTGACCGGCGATGCGGTGGCGATCGGAAGTGTGCTGACCGCCAGCCCGGTGGTGCGCAAGCTCACCTTCACCGGCTCGACCGAAATCGGCCGTCTGCTGATGCAGCAGTGCGCACCGACGATCAAGAAGCTGTCGCTGGAACTCGGCGGCAATGCGCCCTTCATCGTGTTCGACGATGCCGATCTGGATGCCGCCGTTGCCGGCGCGATCGCCTCCAAGTACCGCAACGCCGGCCAGACCTGCGTGTGCAGTAATCGCATTCTGGTGCAGGACGGCGTTTATGACGCGTTCGCGGCGAAACTCGTCACGGCGGTGGCGGCGCTCAAAGTCGGCCGCGGCACCGACGACGGCGTGACCCAGGGGCCGCTGATCGACGAGGTCGCCGCGACCAAGGTCGAGGCCTTGGTCGCCGATGCGACGGCGAAGGGCGCACGCGTGCTGTACGGCGGCAAGCGCCATGCGCTGGGCGGAACCTGGTTCGAGCCCACCATCCTCGCCGACGTGACCCCGGTGATGGCGCTGGCGCGCGAAGAGATCTTCGGACCGGTGGCGCCCTTGTTCCGCTTCCGCACCGAGGCCGAGGCCATCGATATGGCCAACGATACCGAGTTCGGCCTCGCGGCCTATTTCTACGCGCGCGACATCGGCCGCGTGTGGCGGGTGTCGGGCAGACTCGAATACGGCATGATCGGCATCAACACCGGCCTGATCTCGACCGAGGTCGCACCCTTCGGCGGGGTCAAGCAGTCCGGCCTGGGACGCGAAGGCTCGCACCATGGCCTCGATGAATTCCTCGAAGTGAAATACCTCGCGATGGGCGGCCTTTGACTACCTCTGCGGTTCCGCCCCTACCCGGCAAACGGAATTGGCCCGGGCCGCTGCGTGCGCTCGGTCACCGTAACTTCCGCTTCTACTTTTTCGGTCAGGCGGTGTCGGTTCTGGGCTCGTGGGTCCAGCAGGTGGCGCTGTCGTGGCTGATCTATCGCCTGACCGGGTCGGTCGCCCTGCTCGGGGTGACCACCTTCGCCGCGCTGCTGCCGATGTTGGTGGTGGGGCCGCTGGCGGGGGCGTGGATCGACCGCCACGACAAGCGCCGCCTGCTGATCGTGGTGCAGGGCCTGCTCGGCCTGCAGGCGGCGGTGCTGGCGGTGTTGACCGCACTCGAAGCGATCGGCCCCGGTCTGATCGTGGCAATGTCGGTGACGCTCGGTGTGCTCAATGCCTTCGATACCCCCTTGCGCCAGTCGCAGATCAGCGCCTTCGTCGGGCGCCGCGAGGACCTTCCCAATGCGCTTGCGCTCAACGCGATGCTGTTCAATTCGGGCCGTTTCCTCGGGCCGCCGCTGGCGGGGCTGCTGCTGGGGCTGACCTCGGAGGCGGTGTGCTTCGCGATCAATGCGCTCTCGTTTGCGGCGCTCGCCATCGGGGTGGCGCGGATTCGGGTCGTCGGTTCGCCCCGTGCACTCGGTTCGATGGGCAAGGTGTTCAGCGAGGGGCTGCGCTATGTGTGGACCGAATATCCGGTGCGGATGCTGATCTTCGTGCTGGCCACGGTCAATATCACCGCGTCGAGCTATGCGGTGCTGCTGCCGGTGTTCGCCAAGGACGTGTTCGGTGGCGATGCGCGCATGTTGGGCTGGCTGTGGGGGGCCGCGGGGGCGGGGGCGTTCATCGGTACGGTGTTCCTGGCCACGCGCAAAGGGTTGCCGGGATTGATCAAGGTGGTGATGGCAGGTGCCGGAATCAGCGCGCTCGGCCTCGTGACCTTCTCCCACAATTCGATGCTGTGGTTGGCGCTGGTGGCGATGGCGGCGGTGGGTTTCGGGATCTCGATCTGCAACGTGGCGGTGAACATGCTGCTGCAGGGCATGGCGCCCGATCATCTGCGCGGCCGGGTGGTGTCCTTCTTCAGTTCGACCCGCTTCGGTTTCGACGCCATCGGTGGCCTGCTGGCCGGGCTGATTGCGGCGCGCATCGGCGTGCAGGCGGCGATGCTGATCGAGGGCGTGCTGCTGGTGCTGTTCTTCGCGTGGACCCTGCGCATCGTCACTCGTCTGCGGACCGAAGTGGTGCTGCGTGCCAGCGAGGGTCATTGACCGGAAAAAGCAGACCGAGATGATTACGAACGGCTTTCCTTCAACTGCAGGTGTTTCCGGAGTTGCTGCATGAAGTACGGTGAATTCGATTCAGACGCGCTGATGTTCATCACCCAACGACCCGAGATCCTGTTCGAGCGCGGCGAGGGTTCCTGGCTGTTCGATGCGCAGGGCAAGGCCTATCTGGACTTTGTCCAGGGCTGGGCGGTGAATTGTCTGGGCCACTCCCCGATCGAGATCCGCGAGGCACTGACGACCCAGGCGGCCAAGCTGATCAATCCCAGCCCGGCGTTTTACAACGGGCCGATGATCGAACTGGCCGGGCTGCTGACCGCCCATTCGTCGTTCGACCGCGTGTTCTTCGCCAACTCCGGCGCCGAGGCCAACGAAGGGGCGATCAAGTTGGCGCGCAAATGGGGGCGGCTCCATCGTGATGGCGCCTACGAGATCATCACCTTCGACCATTCCTTTCATGGCCGCACGCTGGCGACCATGTCGGCCTCGGGCAAGCCGGGCTGGGACACGCTCTACGCGCCACAGGTACCGGGTTTCCCCAGGGCGGTGCTCAACGAGCTTGCCTCGGTCGAGGCCTTGATCGGGCCGAAGACGGTCGCCGTCATGCTCGAGCCGGTGCAGGGCGAGGGTGGGGTGATTCCGGCCGATCCGGCCTTTCTTCGCGCGCTGCGCGAGCTGACGCAAACCCGTGGCATCTTGCTGATCGTCGACGAGGTGCAGTCGGGCATGGGCCGTACTGGCACCCTGTTCGCACATCAGCATGCCGGCATCGAGCCCGACGTCATGACCCTGGGCAAGGGAATCGGCGGCGGCGTGCCACTGGCGGCGCTGCTGGCCACCGAGGCGGTGTGCTGCTTCGAACCCGGTGACCAGGGCGGCACCTATAACGGCAATCCGCTGATGGCTGCAGTCGGGGTGGCCGTGATGCGCCGACTCATCGCGCCCGGTTTCCTGGCCGAGGTGCGTGCACGTGGCGATTATCTGTGTGGGCGTCTGAACGAACTGTCGCAGCGCCACGGCCTGGGCGGAGAGCGTGGATCGGGCCTGTTGCGGGCGCTGGTGCTCGATCGCGAACGTGGCCCCGATCTGGTCAGGGCCGGTCTCCATGCCGAACCGACCGCACTGTTGCTAAATTCGCCGCGCCCCGGGTTGCTGCGCTTCATGCCGGCGCTGACGGTGAGTACTGCCGAGATCGACCGCATGATCGACATCCTCGACGGCCTGTTGCGCGCCTGATCCGGCGTGGTCGGGGCTGATTGCCCGCCGTCCGGTAGCGCGGGGGAGGGCACCGCGCATAAGGACAGGAAGCGAAACGCCGGGCTCGCCCGGCGTCGTCATGTCAGGCCTTCAGGGCGGCGGCGTGATGGCGCAGATGATCATCGATGAAACTGGCGATGAAATAATAGCTGTGGTCGTAGCCCGGCTGCAGGCGCAGGGTCAGCGGGTGGCCTGCCGCCTCGCACGCACGGCGTAGTGCCTCGGGCTTGAGTTGCTCGTCCAGGAAGCCGTCTGCTTCGCCCTGGTCGACCAGCAGCGGCAGGCGCTCGTGCGCAGTGGCGAGCAGGGCGCAGCTATCCCAGGCCAGCCATTCGGCACGATCCGCGCCGAGGTAGCGTGAAAGGGCTTTCTGCCCCCACGGGCAGTCCGCCGGATTGGCGATCGGTGCGAACGCTGACACCGAGCAGTAGCGGCCCGGGTTTTTCAGCGCGCTGATCAGCGCGCCATGTCCGCCCATCGAGTGGCCGGCGATACCACGCCGATCGCTTACCGGAAAATTGGCCTCGACCAGCATCGGCAGTTCGTGCACGACGTAGTCGTACATCCGGTAGTGGCGGTCGTACGGTTGCTGGGTGGCATTGACGTAAAAGCCGGCCCCGTGGCCGAAATCCCACGCGCCGTCCGGGTCGCCCGGCACCTCGGCGCCGCGCGGACTGGTATCGGGCGCAACGATGGCGATGCCGAGTTCGGCTGCGAGGCGCTGCGCGCCGGCCTTCTGCATGAAGTTCTCGTCGGTGCAGGTCAGGCCCGACAGCCAGTACAGCACCGGAACCTGCCCATGCTCCGCCTGCGGCGGCAGGTAGATGGCGAACACCATGTCGCAGTCGAGGGCGCTCGAACGATGGCGGAAACGTTTGTGCCAACCGCCGAAGTTGCGGTTGGCGCCGATCTGTCCGATGTGCGTGCTCACGATCAGAACCGGATCACGGTGCGAATGCTCTTGCCCTCGTGCATCAGCTCGAAGGCGTGGTTGATGTCCTCCAGCCCCATGGTGTGGGTGATGAAGGTGTCGAGCGGAATCTCGCCGGCCTGCGCCCGGGCGACGTAGCCGGGCAGTTCGCTGCGCCCACGCACGCCACCGAAGGCCGAGCCGCGCCATACCCGGCCGGTCACCAGCTGGAAGGGGCGGGTGGAGATCTCCTCGCCGGCGCCGGCCACGCCGATGATGATCGATTCGCCCCAGCCCTTGTGACAGCACTCCAGCGCCGAACGCATGACCTTGGTGTTGCCGATGCACTCGAAGGAATAATCGACGCCGCCGTCGGTGAGGTCGACGATGACATCCTGGATCGGGCGGTCGTAGTCGAGCGGGTTGATGCAGTCGGTGGCGCCGAGCTGCCGGGCGATCTCGAACTTGCTCGGGTTGAGATCCACCGCGACGATGCGCGCGGCCTTGGCCATGACGGCGCCGATGATTGCGGAGAGACCGATCCCGCCCAGCCCGAACACCGCGACCGTCGAGCCCGGCTCGACCTTGGCGGTGTTGAGCACGGCGCCGATCCCCGTGGTGACACCGCAGCCGAGCAGGCAGACTTTTTCCAGCGGGGCATCCTTCTGGATCTTGGCCACCGAGATTTCGGGCAGCACGGTGTATTCGGAAAAGGTCGAGGTGCCCATGTAGTGGAAAATCGGCTTGCCGTTCTTGCTGAACCGGCTGCTGCCGTCGGGCATCAGGCCCTTGCCCTGGGTGGCGCGAATCGCCTGGCACAGGTTGGTCTTGCCCGACAGGCAGAACTTGCACTTGCCGCATTCCGGCGTGTACAGCGGAATCACATGATCGCCGACGGCCACCGAGGTGACGCCTTCGCCGACGGCCTCGACGATGCCGCCGCCCTCATGGCCGAGAATGGACGGGAAGATCCCCTCGGGGTCGGCGCCGGACAGGGTGAAGGCATCGGTGTGGCATACGCCGGTAGCAACGATGCGCACCAGCACCTCGCCTGCCCTGGGAGGAGCGACGTCGACTTCGGTGATTTCGAGGGGCTGCTTGGCAGCCCAGGCAACGGCGGCGCGTGACTTGATCATGGTGCGGATTCCTTGGATGGCTCAACCTGATATTGTAGGAAAACAGCTTGCTGGGACAATCGCCGGGAAGGCAATATATTGTTGCTTTCCAGCAATAAATGGAGACGGAGATGAATCGATGGGAGGGCGTGGACGCCTTCGTTGCCGTTGCTGACAGTGGCCATTTTGCCTCTGCGGCCGAACGTCTGGGAGTGTCGACCTCACATGTGAGCCGATTGGTGGCGCGGCTCGAGGAGCGCCTGCAGTCCAGGCTGTTTTATCGCAGCACCCGGCGCGTGACCCTGACCGAAACGGGGCAGACCTTCCTGTTGCACTGTCGCCGGCTGCAGGACGGTTTCGATGAAGCATTGCACGCCGTGCAGGATCTGGGCGGTACCCCCAAGGGCCTGCTGCGCATGACCTCGGCGCTGACCTACGGCGAGCGCTTCATTGTGCCCCTGGTGAACGACTTCATCGAGCGCTATCCGCAGGTCAGGGTCGAAATCGAGCTTACCAACCGCATGCTCGATATCGTCCAGGAGGGATACGATCTCGCCATCCGGCTCGGCCGTCTGGCCGACTCCCGCCTGGTTGCGACCCGTCTGGCGCCGCGGGTGATGTATCTGTGCGCGGCGCCGTCCTACCTCGCGCGCCGCGGCGTGCCACAACGCCCCGCAGACCTGGAGTCCCACGACTGCCTGGTGGGGACCTCGGATACCTGGGTGTTTCAGTCCGGGGGCGAGGAGCAGACGTTGCGGGTGAGCGGCAACTGGCGCTGCAACAGCGGACAGGCGGTGCTCGACGCCGCCCTGCGCGGCTTCGGCCTGTGCCAGCTGCCCGACTATTACGTGCTCGAACACTTGCGCGACGGGCGGCTGCAGGCGCTGATGGCGGAACACCAGCCGCCGCATACGGCTGTATGGGCGGTGTTTCCGCAACAGCGGCATCTGTCGCCCAAGGTGCGGCTGCTGGTCGACCATTTGCGCGACGCGCTGCCGCAGCGGCCCGAGTACCGTGGTGCCGGGCCGGACGACCTGCAGATCTGATCGGAGCAGGGGGCTCGGTCGTGTTGACGTTTACGTCAACTGGAACTATGTTTCGAGGCTGGATATTCCGGTTTGAAGCCGATTTGAGAGGAGCGGAGAATGAAGATCGAAAATGGCGTGTTCGTGGTCACCGGCGGCGGGTCCGGACTCGGGGCCGCGACTGCGCGGATGCTGGTCGAGGCCGGCGCCAGGGTGATCCTGGCCGACGTCAACAAGGAGGCCGGCGAGTCCGTTGCCGCAGAGTTGGGTTCGGCCGCGGCTTTCATCTCCACCGACGTGACCGACGAGGCGAGCGCCAAGGCGGCGATCGACCACGCGGTGTTGCGCTTCGGCAGCCTGAACGGTCTGATCAACTGCGCCGGTGTGGCGCCGGCCGAGAAGGTGGTGGGACGCGAAGCGCCGCACCGGCTGGAATCGTTTGCGCGCACGGTGAGCATCAATCTGATCGGCAGCTTCAACATGATGCGCCTCGCGGCCGACGTGATGAGCAAGGCCGCGCCCGACGATGGCGGCGAGCGCGGCGTGATCGTCAGCACCGCCTCGGTGGCCGCGTTCGACGGCCAAGTGGGCCAGGCCGGCTACGCCGCCTCGAAGGCCGGCGTGGTCGGGCTGACCCTGCCGGTGGCGCGCGAGTTGGCCCGCTATGGCATTCGGGTGATGACCATTGCGCCCGGGATCATGGAGACGCCGATGCTGATGGGCATGCCGCAGGAAGTACAGGATTCGCTGGGCAAGACGGTTCCGTTCCCGTCGCGGATGGGCAAGCCGGCCGAGTTTGCCGCCCTCGTGCGCCACATCATCGAGAACGCCTACCTCAACGGCGAGGTGATTCGCCTCGACGGCGCGATCCGGATGGCGGCGAAGTAGGTCGGTTTCTGGGGCCGGCAGGGGTGCAGGCGTCAGCGATCGGGCCGCCGGCATCCCTAATGCTTCATTGTCTGAGCCAGCGCATTGGTCGCGCCGGGCAAATGTGCTAAAACGGCGCTTCCCTTTTCCGTGCGCCCCGGGAAATCCGGCGTCCCTGCCGAGGTCTCCCAACTCGATGAATACAGCCCAACCGTCTCCCGTCGCCGTCGAAGAAGACCGCGACTGCTATCACTGTGGTCTGCCGATCCCGTCCGATACCAACCACTACGTTCGCGTCGATGGCAGGAACCGGCGCATGTGCTGTATCGGCTGCGAGGCAGTGGCGCAATCGATCGTCGATAACGGCCTGGTCGATTACTACCGTCACCGCGACGCCATGCCCGAAACCCGGCGCGAGGCCATGCCGGTCGAACTGCAGGAGCTGGGGCTGTTCGACCATCCGGATTTCCAGAAGAGCTTCGTCCGCCCGGTCGACGAGCACGAGCGCGAGGCTTCGCTGATTCTCGAAGGCATCACTTGCGCGGCCTGCGTGTGGCTCAACGAGCAGCATGTGGCCCGCCAGCCCGGGGTGTCGGCGATCGAGATCAACTATGCCACCCGGCGAGCCCGGGTGCGCTGGGATGAGCGCCAGATAAAGCTCTCGGATATCCTCGCGGCGGTTCAGGCAATCGGCTATCGCGCCTATCCCTACGATGCCGCTCGCTCGGAGCAGCTCGCTGCCAAGGAGCGGCGCTCGATGCTGTGGCGAGTGTTCGTCGCCGGTTTCGGGATGATGCAGGTCATGATGTATGCCTTCCCGGTCTATGTGGCGGGTGAGGGCGACATGGCGCCGGAAATGGAGTTGCTGATGCGCTGGGCGAGCCTGCTGTTGACCTTGCCGGTGGTGCTCTATTCGGCAGCGCCCTTCTTTCAACGGGCGCTCAGGGATATCAAGCTACGCCGCCTCGGCATGGATGTGCCGGTGGCGCTCGGGGTCGGAAGCGCATTTCTTGCCAGTCTCTGGGCGACCTTGACCAACGGTCCGGAGGTCTACTTCGACTCGGTGACGATGTTCGTATTCTTTCTCCTGGGCGGACGCTATCTCGAAATGCTGGCGCGCCAGAAAGCGGTGCGCGGGGTCGAGGAACTGGGCAAGGTGCTGCCGGCCTTCGCCGACCGGCTGCCCGGCTGGCCCGAGCCGGTAAGCGAGCGCGTGCCGGTTTCGCAACTGGTGCCCGGCGACCGCGTGCGGGTGCGGCCGGGCGAAGTGGTGCCGGCCGACGGGGTGGTCATCGACGGCCAGGGCGAGGCCAACGAGGCCTTGCTGACCGGCGAGAGCCGGCCGGTGCCCAAGCGCCGCGGCGACCTGCTGACCGGGGGGAGCATCAACGTCTCCAGCCCGCTGGTGTTCCGGGTCGATCAGGTCGGCGACGAAACCCGGCTGGCGGCCATCCGTCGGCTGATGGAACGTGCGTCGGCCGAGAAGCCCAAACTGGCGACCCAGTCCGACCGGGTCGCCGTCGTATTCATCGTCGTCTTGCTCGCGCTGGCATTCATGACCGGCATCGCGTGGTATTTCATCGACTCACAGCGCGCACTGTGGGTGTTCGTGTCGGTGCTGGTGGTGGCCTGCCCGTGCGCATTGTCGCTGGCAACACCGACGGCCCTGACGGTAGCGACCGATACCCTCGCGCGCATGGGGGTGCTGGTGACTCGCGGACATGCGATCGAGACCTTGGCAAACGCAAACCACTTCGTGTTCGACAAGACCGGCACGCTTACGCTGGGACGGATGACGCTCGAGGAGGTCGTGCCGCTGTCGTCGCTGCCCGAGGCCGAGCTGTGCAGCCTCGGGGCCGCGCTCGAACAGGGGTCCGAGCATCCGATCGCTGCCGGTCTACGTGGTGCAGCCGGTGATGTCGTGTTGCCATCGGTGAGCGACGTCGTGGCGGTGACTGGCCAGGGCGTGTCGGGCCGCGCCGGTGATGAAGAGGTCTGGATCGGTCGTCCGGATTTCGTTGCGGCGCGACTGGGGGGGGCGGTTCCGGGCGAAGTCGCCGTGCTCGAGCAGCGCGGCGGTACGGTGGTCGCGCTCGGCAGGCGCAGCGGCTGGCTCGGTCTGTTCCGGCTGGCCGATATCGCCCGGGGGGAGGCGTCCGAGCTGACACGCAAACTGAATGCGGAGCGCACCCCGATGACGGTGCTTTCGGGCGATGCGCCGCAGGTCGTGAGCGCGCTTGCGCATAGCCTCGGCATCAACGATGCGCATGGGGGCATGACGCCCCAGGGCAAGCAGGCATTCATCGCCGATCTGCAGACACGGCCCTCGGTCGTGGTCGCAATGGTCGGCGACGGAGTGAATGATGCCCCGGTACTGGCACAGGCTCATGTTTCGATCGCGATGGGTGGGGGGACTGATCTTGCCCGCAATCAGGCCGACATCGTGCTGCTGAGCGAAAACCTAGCCGGGCTGGGCGCAGGTGCGGATCTGGCCCGGCGCACGATCCGCATCATCCGCCAGAACCTGTGGTGGTCGTTCGCCTACAATTTCATCTCGGTGCCGCTGGCGATGGCGGGGCTCGTGACCCCGTGGATGGCAGGGATCGGCATGGCGGGCAGCTCACTGCTCGTGGTTCTCAACGCAATGCGGCTGCAGCGCCTGCCGCGCAAGGGCGAAGGCAACTAATTGGAAAGTCTCTATCTGCTGATTCCGCTGTCTGTCGTGCTGGTTTTCATCATCGGAGCGCTATTTTGGTGGTCCTTGCGCAATGGTCAGTACGACGACCTGGAAGGACCGGCCTACCGCATGCTGCTCGACGACAAGGACGAGTTTCCTGCCGATCGCGAAGATGCGGCCACGGATGAGGCGACGCGCGCCGGAAACCCACAATCAGGCGGGAAGAATCGATCAGATTCCGCTGAGTAAACCTTGTTTGATCTACGTCAAGGGGCGCCCTAGGGGATATGGCCATACTTCGCCCATGGTTTCAGGGTTGCTGCGGAAGTGGCAGCCGTCCGACACGGTTATTCTGTCTCTCTGTTGGGGTTGGGGGTGCGTTGAAGACGCACCCTTTTTTTTTGGTACATCGTCCTGATGCATCCGGACCAACGGTCACTTTCCGGCAATTGTGTAACTTCCGGCCGCACTCGGCAAAAAGGCACCAATGCAGTGCTGACGTTCTTTCCCCGGGTTCTGCGCTGCAATACAATGTTGATCTGTGTCAAATTGTAGATCCGTTCCGAAGGTATCCTTGCCGCGGATGATGACGAGGCGTACTTCGTGATCGGATAGCTTGTACCAAGGGATTTTCAATCAAAGAGGTGACTCACATGCAATCGCAAGCGACTTATAACTATAAAGTCGTGCGCCAGTTCGCCATCATGACGGTGGTGTGGGGCATCGTGGGCATGCTGGTCGGCGTCATCGCCGCAGCACAGCTCGTGTGGCCCGAACTGAACGTTCACGAATTCCTGCACTTCGGCAGGCTGCGTCCGCTTCACACCAATGCGGTGATCTTTGCCTTTGGTGGCTGCGCGCTGTTTGCAACGTCGTACTATGTCGTGCAGCGTACCTGTCACACCAAGTTGTTTGCGCCTGCCCTTGCAGGCTTCACCTTCTGGGGCTGGCAGCTGGTCATCGTACTCGCCGCGATCACCCTGCCGCTCGGCTTTACCCAAGGCAAGGAATACGCCGAGTTGGAGTGGCCGATCGACATCCTGATCGCCGTCGTGTGGGTCTCCTACGCCGTCGTGTTCTTCGGGACCATCGTCAAGCGCACCGTCAGCCACATCTATGTCGCAAACTGGTTTTTCGGTGCGTTCATCCTGACGGTTGCCCTTCTGCACATCGTCAATAGTGCCGCAATTCCGGTTTCGTTCATGGGCATGAAGTCCTACTCGGCCTATGCCGGGGTCCAGGACGCAATGATCCAATGGTGGTACGGCCACAATGCGGTCGGCTTCTTCCTGACCGCCGGCTTCCTCGGCATGATGTACTACTTCGTTCCGAAGCAGGCCGAACGTCCGGTGTACTCGTATCGCCTGTCGGTGGTGCACTTCTGGGCGCTGATCTTCACCTACATGTGGGCCGGCCCGCACCACCTGCATTACACGGCGCTGCCGGACTGGACCCAATCGGTCGGCATGGTGTTCTCGCTGATCCTGCTGGCGCCGTCCTGGGGTGGCATGATCAACGGCATCATGACCCTGTCGGGTGCCTGGCATAAGCTGCGTACCGACCCGATTCTTAAGTTCCTGATCACTTCGCTGTCCTTCTACGGCATGTCGACCTTCGAAGGTCCGATGATGTCGATCAAGACGGTCAATGCGCTGTCGCACTACACGGACTGGACGGTCGGTCATGTGCACTCCGGCGCGCTGGGCTGGGTGGCGATGATCTCGATCGGCGCGGTCTACTTCCTGCTGCCGCGTCTGTACGGCAGGACCGAGATGTATAGCACCAAGCTGATCAACACCCACTTCTGGATTGCCACCATCGGTATCGTGCTCTACATCGCCTCGATGTGGGTCGCCGGGGTGATGCAGGGTCTGATGTGGCGTGCGACCAATACGGACGGCACCCTGACCTATTCCTTTGTTGAAAGCGTGAAGGCGAGTTATCCGTTCTGGACCATCCGGTTCGTGGGCGGTGTGCTCTTCCTCACCGGCATGCTGATCATGTTCTACAACATGATCAAGACGATTGCCGGGCAGAAGGCTTACAACGCGCCGGTGCTTGCACCTGCGGCTGCACACGCCTAAGCGGAGAACAAGAACATGGCTCAATCAAACCACGAAAAAATCGAACGTAACGTCTTCCTGATGATCGTCTTCACCCTGCTCACCGTGAGCGTGGGCGGTCTCGTGGAAATCGTTCCGCTCTTCTTTCAACACTCCACCACGACGCCGATCGATCAGAAGGGTAATCAGCTCGACGTCAAACCTTACAGCCCGGTTCGCCTGGTCGGTCGTGACATCTATGTCCGTGAAGGCTGCTACAACTGCCACTCGCAGATGATTCGGCCGTTCCGTGCGGAGACCGAGCGCTATGGCCACTATTCGGTAGCGGGTGAATACATCTACGATCATCCGTTCCAGTGGGGTTCCAAACGAACCGGTCCGGATCTGGCCCGTGTGGGCGGTCGCTACTCCGACGAGTGGCAGCGTACCCACCTGATCAACCCGCGCGACGTCGTGCCCGAGTCGAACATGCCGGCTTTCCCGTGGCTCGATCGTCCGGTCAAGGGTGACGACATTCAGGCCAAGATGCGTGCGCTGAACATGGTCGGTCTGCACAAGTACAGCGACGAGGAAATCGCCGCTGCGCCTGCCGAGCTCGAAGGCAAGACTGAGCTTGATGCGGTGGTGGCCTACCTTCAGGGTATGGGTACTGCGCTTCAGAACGTAAGGTAAGGATTGGGGACGCGTCGTGGATATCAATGATCTGAGAACTGTCGTGACTGTGCTGGGGTTTGTCTGTTTCCTGGGGATCTGCGCCTGGGCCTACAGCAAGCATGCCAAGGATGGATTCGACGAGGCGGCGCGTCTGCCCCTGACCGATGACGATCTGCCGGCCCATGGCGGCCGGCTGGACAAGGAAGGAAAAGCAAATGGCTGACTTTATCAGCGGTTTCTGGAACATGTACGTGATGGGTCTTGTAGCCCTGAGCATCCTGTTCTGCGTTTTTGTGCTGGTCGCGAACATGACCAAGCGTGAGCCTGGCGAAGCGCAACTGCATGGGCATGTGTGGGACGAGACGCTGGCGGAATACAACAATCCGCTGCCGCGCTGGTGGTTGTACCTGTTCTGGATCACCATCATCTTCGGCATCGTCTATCTTTCGATCTATCCTGGTTTTGGCAACCTGAACGCCGATCGTGGTCAGCTCAGTCAGTACGGTACCGAGATGAAGGTTGCCGACGAGAAATACGGACCGATCTTCGCCAAGTACGAAGGAATGGATCTGATGGCCGTGGCGGCGGATCCGGAAGCCAATGCCATGGGTCAGCGCATGTTCCTGACCTACTGTGCGCAATGTCACGGTTCTGCCGCTCAGGGGGCAAAGGGCTTCCCGAACCTTACCGACAGCGAGTGGAACTGGGGTGGCGAAGCCGACACCATCAAGACCACCATTCTCGGCGGGCGTATGGGTGTGATGCCGCCGTTTGGCCCGGCGCTGGGTGGTGAAGGGGTCAAGGACGTGGCCAACTACGTGCGTTCCCTGTCGGGCCTGGCGCATGATTCCCTGCGCGCCCAGCGCGGCAAGGACATGTTCGACCAGAACTGCGTGGCCTGCCACGGTGCTGATGCGAAGGGCAATCCGATGCTCGGGGCTCTTGATTTGACGAACACTACGTGGCTGTATGGGTCTTCCGAAGCGACGATCATCGAGACGATCACCAATGGCCGTCAGAACCAGATGCCCGCGTTCAAGGATTTCCTCGGAGAAGCCAAGGTTCATATCCTAGCCGGTTATGTGCTTAGCCTGAACAAGGACAAGAAGTAAGCAGAATGCTCCGGGGGCTTGCGCCCCCGGAGCTATTTTCAATCATAAAAATAAGAATCCACTAATAAAGCGATCATGAACAGCCCAGCCCCCAAGCCTCAAGCCTCCGTGTCTCCGCCCCCGGAGCAAGATACCCTCTACGCCGTCCGACAGAAGGTCTATATGCGGGCGGTAACCGGGCTTTTCGCCACCTGGCGATGGGCCTTGGTGTGGATTACCCAGATCATTTTCTATGGTTTGCCCTGGTTGGTGTGGAATGACCGGCAGGCCGTGCTGTTGCATCTGACCGAGCGCAAGTTCTACATTTTTGGCTGGGTGTTCTGGCCTCAGGATGTGTTTTTTCTCGCCATCCTGCTGATCATTTCTGCGTACGGGCTGTTCTTCTTTACGGCGATCGCAGGACGCCTGTGGTGTGGCTATGCATGTCCGCAGACGGTCTACACTGAGATCTTCATGTGGATCGAGCAGAAGATCGAAGGTGACCGCAACAAGCGGATGAAGCTCGACAAAGCCCCGATGGGGCCGAGAAAGTTCGCAATCAAGGCAGCAAAGTACGGTGCCTGGGGTGCGGTTGCGCTGTGGACCGGATTTACGTTCGTGGCGTATTTCTCGCCGCTGGAAGAGTTGTTGCAGTCGGTGAGGACACTGGACTTTGGTCCGTGGGAACTGTTCTGGATCCTGTTCTACGGCGGTTTTACCTATCTATTTGCCGGCGTGATGCGAGAACAGGTGTGCAAGTATATGTGCCCGTACGCCCGCTTCCAGGCGGTCATGTTCGATCCCGACACGTTGGTGATCACTTATGACGAAGGACGTGGAGAACCGCGCGGAGCGCGCAAGAAAGGCGTCGAACCCAAGGCGATCGCCAAGGGTGATTGTGTGGATTGTGGAATCTGCGTGCAGGTTTGCCCGACCGGCATCGACATTCGCCAGGGGCTGCAGTACGAATGCATCGGCTGTGCCGCATGCATAGACGCATGCGATCAGGTGATGGACAAGATGGACTACCCGCGGGGGCTGATCCGTTATTCGACCGAGAATGCGATCAAAAGGGGCTGGGGCAGCAAGGAGATCATCGGGCATGTGTTCAGACCGCGTACCCTGATATACGGTACGGTTCTGATTCTGATCAGTCTGGCATTCGTCTGGGGCCTCGCGACTCGTGATCCGCTACGGGTCGATGTAATTCGTGACCGGATGTCGCTTGCCCGTGAAGTGGAAGGCGGGCTGATCGAGAACGTCTATCGCCTGCAGGTGATGAACATGACTGAACGTCCGCGGACGTTCATCTTTGAGGCCACCGGACTGGAAGGTGTAAAGATTGGCGGCGATCACCGCATCGATGTCGGTGCCGCGGCCACGCAGGCAGTGACGCTGCAGGTGCTTGTTCCCTATGATGTGGGTAAACCCGGCGCGAACGAGGTGTTCTTCGAAGTGTACCCCGAGGACGAACCAAGTCTCAGGCTGCGCGAGAAGACCACTTTCCTTTTTCCTCGCTGAGATGACTGAACAATGAGCGTTACTGTGTCCAACAAGAAAGCCGAGCCCTGGTACAAGCAGGGCTGGCCCTGGTTCCTGATTGCCCTGCCGGCAACTGCGGTGATTGCGGGCTTCATTACCCTGGCCATCGCGATCAATACCTGGGACGGACTGGTGGTCGATGACTACTACAAGGAAGGCCGCGCGATCGTTCAGACGATTGGACGTACCGAGCGTGCGAAGGAATTGGGCCTGTCCGCGCAACTGAGGGTCCGCACCGACTCCCTGCGAATCGATCTGTCTGCGGCGAAGCCCGAAGATCTGCCGCAATCGATTCGGCTGACGATTGCACACCCCACCCGTGGCGGGTCTGATCAGGAGCTGTTCCTGAGCGGGCCGGGGGGCGTGTTCGAGGGCGCGATCAAGCCCCTGAGCACGGGACGCTGGTTGTTTCAGCTAGAAGACGAGTCCCGCAGCTGGCGGATGAACGGGACCGCATACCTTCCGACAGAGACGGAAATAAGGGTTGATCCATTTGGTTCTTAATCTGTCGACGAAGGAGGTTTTATCATGGCCTGGAAGGAGTTGTTTACGACCGACATCGGTCTCCTCAGCCTGTTTACGATTGGCTTTATTCTCGTCATGGGGGCGTATATTTACCGCTACGCGATGCGCCACATGGCCGAAGACGAGCAGAAGGCGAAAGCAGACGCTCAGCGGTAACTCAACCACGTTCGTTGTTGCACGGTAAGGAGGGTACTTCCATGCAGAAACTGATTCAGGTGCTTTGGCCGTCGTTCCTGGTGGCTGGAGTGGTGGAGGCTGTTTTCTTTACCGTGATCAACCCGCGCGAATTGTATCTGTTCGGTGATCCGATTCATCTCGATCCACTCGCGACTTATTCGATCGGTTTTTTTGCCTTTTGGCTGATCTGTGCGGCATCGAGCCTGACGACCCTCTACTTTCAGCGCACCGCCGACGAGATAAATCATCCGGAGTTGCATCAGCATTGAAGCAGAACGGCCCGCAACGCGGGCCGTTCTGCTTTCGACACCTGCGAGTGTCATTATCGATAGACGAGTACCGGGGTTTTGCTGTGGGTCAGCACCTTTTGGGTCTCGCTGCCGAGCAGCAGGCCGGCAATGCCTTTGCGCCCATGGGATGCCATGAATATCAGGTCGCAGCCGTGACGATCGGCGGCGTCGATGATGGCCTCATACGGGACTTCGTTGACCAGTGTATCCGTGCCGGAGAGTACGCCGGCAGCATCTGCAGCCGCCTTGGCGCGTTCGAGAATGTGCTCGGCCTCCTGTTGTGCAGAGCGGGCAAACTGTTCGGGCGTGGTCGGATCGATCAACGCACCTTCGCCATAGATGGGCATGGGGAAATCGGGCTGAGCATAGAAGAACGTGATTCTCGCCCCTGTCTCTTTTGCATACGTGATCGCACGGGCTACTGTGCCCTCCGAGAGGGGAGATCCGTCCGTTGGTACGAGAATATGCTTGAACATGTCGCTGCTCCTTTAGACGCCATCAATAAGCAATTATAGTCAGTCAAGCATCCTCCCTATGCTTGATCGCAGTCAACTCCGGACCAGAACGTATGGGTGATGCTGAAGAGCGGAGGGAACATGGACATCACATTCTATGGTGCAGTCGGAGAGGTGACCGGATCCTGTGCTGTCGTGCGTCATGAGGGCGGTGCCTTCATGGTCGATTGCGGCATGTTTCAGGGGGGCAAGGAAGCCGGGCTGAAGAATCTGCGTGCGCTTGATTTCGATCTTGAGCAGATCGATTTCGTGTTGCTGACTCATGCCCACCTCGATCACTCCGGGCTCTTGCCCCGTTTGCTTGCACTTGGCTATCGCGGTCCGGTGCATGCCACATCGGCCACGGTCGATCTGCTCGGGGTCATGTTGCTCGACTCGGCGTACATCCAGGAGAAAGAGGCCGAATTGGCCAACCGGCGACATCGCTCGCGGCATGCGCGACGAGGCTGGGATGTTGCGCCGCTGTATACGGTGGAGCAGGCACGCAGCACCCTGCATCGGCTGCGCCGGGTCGACTACGAGGCCACGCTGCATCCGGGCAAAGGGGTGGTCTGCCGTTTCCACGAGGCGGGTCACATCCTGGGCTCCGCGATCATCGAGGTCGAGGTGAGCGAGCGCGGGAGCGCACGCAAGATCGTGTTCACCGGCGATCTTGGGCAGCCCGGGCGGCCAGTGTTGCGAGATCCCTTTATTGTGAGGGATGCCGATCTTCTCTGTATCGAGACCACCTACGGCAATCGTGCCCATCGAGCGATGGTCGACACCGAGAATGAGCTCGTTCATGTGCTTACCGACACGTTGAGGCGCAAGGGGGGGAACGTCATCATTCCCGCTTTTGCGGTAGGGCGCACCCAAGAAGTGGTATTCGTGCTGGCGCAACTGGTGCGTTCGGGGCGGGTGCCGAACCTGGAGGTGGTTGTGGACTCGCCGATGGCCACCGCGGTCACCGACCTCACGCTGCAACATTCCGCATTGTGGGATGATGAAACGCGCGAACTTCTGGCCTGGACCCGGTCGAACCACGAACGCTTTCGATTGCGTTTTGTTGCCGACGTTGAAGAGTCGATGGCGTTGAACCACCACCACGGGGGACTAGTGATCATCTCTGCCAGCGGAATGTGCGATGCCGGACGAATCAAATTCCATTTGCGCTATAACCTCGGACGGCGGGAGTGCTCGGTCATCATCGCCGGCTTCCAGGCCGCGGGCACGCTCGGACGCAGGCTGGTCGACAAGGCCCGGGTGGTGACAATTTTTGGCGAGCGCATTCCTGTGCGGGCAGATATCTACACCATAGGCGGACTCTCGGCGCATGCAGATCAGCCGGCACTGCTCGAATGGATGCGTCATATTGAACCGCCGCCACGACGAACTTTCCTTGTCCATGGAGAGGCTGAAACGACTGCGACCTTTGCCGAACTGGTCAATGCGCTACCGGGTTGGCCCGCGTCGATCGTGCCCGAAGCGCGGGTCGCCTACCCACTGAATTGAGGCGGGAGCCCATGCTCCCGCCCGTAATGCCGGAGTAAGTCATGACCACAAGAACAAGCAGGAGCGGAGGCAATCATTCCTCCAAAGGTGGCAGGCCACGGCGTGTCGAGCAGTTCGATCCCGGCCAGGTGGTCAAGCGTGCAATGCGTGAGCTGCATGATGGGGTCGAGGGTACTGTCGATCCACTCGGCATGAGTGCCCCTATCATTCACGCCCATCTCGCGTGGGCGGCACATCCGCAGGAGCTTGCCGAGCGCCTTGCCGGACTGTCGACCGATTTGTGGAAGCTGCAACTGCACTCGATGAATCGCATGCTCGGACTGCAGAGCAGCGATCCGATTCGTCCGAATGCAGATGATGCCCGCTTCGCTGACCCGGTATGGAGCGAGTACCCCACCTGGGATCTGACCAAGGAGTGGTATCTCGCATTCACACACCACATGCAGAACATGCTTTTCGACACCCCGGGGCTGGCGGGGAAGGAGCGGCGCAGGGCGGCGTTCTGGTGGCGGAACTGGCTCAATGCGATGGCGCCGACCAACTTTCTGTGGACCAATCCGGTGGCGCTGCGCAAGGCGTCGGAGACCCAAGGCGAGAGTCTGGTCAATGGTTTCCGCAATTTCCTCGATGACCTCAAGGCCGGGGATGTGCGAATGACCGACCCCGGTGATTTTCGCGTCGGCGAGAATCTGGCGACCACCGAAGGGGCCGTGGTGTTCCGCAATCGCCTGCTCGAAGTCATTCACTATGCGCCGACCCAGCGCGCAGTGCATGCCGAACCGGTCGTCATTGTCACCCCCTGGATCAACAAGTTCTACATTCTCGATCTGGTGCCGAAGAAAAGCATGATCCGCTTCTTGCTCGACCAGGGCCTGGATGTGTTCATCACCAGCTGGAAGAACCCGGACGGATCGATGCGTGACTGCCGCTTCGACGACTATCTTGTGGACGGGGTGCACGCCATCGTCGAGGTGGCACGGAGTTTTACCGGTGCGCACAAGGTCCATGCCGTGGGTTACTGCATCGGCGGGACTGCACTGGCGATGTACATGGCCTGGGCCAACCGTCATTTCAAGGCGGAGGAGGTGCCCGTTGCCGACTGGACCTTGCTCACCACGCTGGTTGATTTCCACAAGCCCGGTGACATCGAGGTGTTCATCGACGATGCGAGCATTCGCTACATCACCAACAACATGGCGACCAAGGGCTTCCTCGATGGCAGGGAGATGGCGTCGGCCTTCCGGCTGCTGCGCTCCAATGGCCTGATCTGGCACTACGTGGTGCACGGCTGGCTCTACGGCGATACGCCGCCGCCATTCGATGTGCTGTACTGGAACATGGATACCACCCGTATGCCGTTTGCGATGCATGCGTGGTATCTGCGTGAGCTTTATCTGAACAACGCGCTGGTGCATCCGGATGCCCTCGCGGTGGCCGGCGAGCCGCTCGATCTTGCCCGCGTTTCACAGCCGCTGTACGCGGTTGCAGCGGAGGACGATCACATCGCCCCCTGGATGCAGACTTACAAGGTGAATAACCATGTCACCGGCCCCAAGCGTTACGTGCTGTCGAGCTCGGGTCATATCCTGGGCATCATCAATCCCGTGGTGACGCCGGCCAAGCGCAAGTTCTGGGTGGCAGAAGCGCACCGTTCGGATACGGCGGAGCAGTGGCGGGCCAGTGCCATCGAGCACGACGGGAGCTGGTGGACCGACTGGATGGCGTGGCTCAAGCCGCGCGCGGGCGAGTTGGTCGAAGCGCGGCCGGCTGCAACCGCTCAGTACCCTGCACTCGCTCCGGCCCCGGGTACTTACGTGATGGAGCGTTGAGGAGGGCAGAACTTCTGCCCGGGTGCGGACTCCCACACAAGGAGCAGATTCGCCGATTTGACGACCTGGCAGCCACGGAGGTCACCCCATGCAAGCATGCGCGGTTTCACGGTCTTGGCGCGTCATCGGGCTGGCACTGGTGCTGATCGCACTGGTGATGGTCGGTGGGCCGGCAGCCGCAGCCAGCGCGAGCGTGCTGCAATTGGGTGTCGAGGGCGTGATCGGCCCGGCGACGGCCGATTACATTCATCGCGGTCTTGCCCGTGCCGCTCGATCCGGTACCGGGCTGGTCGTGATCGAAATGGATACTCCCGGCGGCCTCGACACCTCGATGCGCATCATCATCAAGGATATTCTTGCCTCTCCGGTGCCGGTGGTCACCTTCGTATCGCCAGAGGGCGCGCGGGCGGCGAGCGCCGGTACTTACATCCTGTACGCGAGTCATATCGCGGCGATGGCGCCGGCGACCAACCTTGGTGCCGCGACCCCGGTGGCGATCGGCATCGGTGGGGCCCAGCCGGGCAAACCCGGCCCCGAAACGCGGCCCGAACCCGCCGAGGATGAGCAGGCTGCAGGGGCCGATAACAAGAAAAAGGATGCCGCATCCTCCGGGAATGGTGACGCTGCCACGAGACCTTCCGCGCAACCCGCGCCAAAGCCGACATCGAAGCCGCTCGCCGGTACCGATGCGATGACCGCCAAATCGGTCGAGGATGCCACCGCCTACATCCGCAGCCTGGCACAGCTGCGCGGGCGCAACGCCGATTTTGCCGAACGCGCGGTGCGCGAGGCGGCGAGCCTGTCGGCAGAGGATGCGCTGGCGCAGAAGGTGATCGATATGATTGCGGCCGACGTTCCTGCACTGCTCGCGCAGCTCGATGGCCGCGAAATTGCCCTGATCGGCGGCAAGGTGGTGCTCGCCACCGCCAACGCCACCATTGAGCACCACGAGCCGGACTGGCGCAACCGCATCCTCGCCTCGCTGGCACATCCGCAGGTGGCGCTGATCCTGATGATGATCGGGATCTACGGCCTGTTCTTCGAGTTCACCTCGCCGGGCTTCGGTGTGCCGGGTGTGGCCGGCGCCATTTCGCTGCTGATTGCGCTCTACGCCTTCCAGTTGCTGCCGGTTAATTGGGCGGGGGTGCTGTTGCTGGCGATCGGTGCCGGTTTGATGCTGGCCGAGGCCTTCATCCCGAGCTTCGGCGTGCTCGGCGTCGGCGGCGTCATCGCCTTCATTGTCGGCGGGCTGTTCCTGATGGACACCGAGGCCCCAGGTTTTGGTGTCCCAGTGGCGTTGGTCATCGGCCTGGCGCTCACCAGTGCGGCGGTGCTGCTGGCGATCGGCAGCTTTGCCGCCCGCAGCTTCAAGCGCCCGGTGGTGAGCGGGCGGGAGGAGATGGCCGGCGCATGCGGTACCGTCATCGGCCCCGCGGTCGAAGGCGGATGGTGGGTGATGGTGCATGGCGAGCGCTGGCGGGCCCGCTCGAATGCCCCGCTCGAACCTGGCAGCAGGGTGCGGGTCGATTGCCTCAACGGGCTTGTGGTGGATGTTTCACCGGTAACCGATTCCCCAAATTTACGGAGCGCCTCATCATGATCGATCTCCAACTTGGCTTTGCGCCCCTCCTGCTCCTGCTCATATTTCTCGTTGTCGCTTCGATCAGGATCCTGCGCGAGTACGAGCGCGGTGTGATCTTCATGCTTGGCCGCTTCTGGAAAGTAAAGGGCCCTGGTCTGGTGATCGTGATCCCGGGTGTGCAGCAGATGGTGAAGGTGGATCTGCGCGTGGTGACCATGGATGTGCCTTCGCAGGACGTGATTTCGCGCGACAACGTGTCGGTCAAGGTGAATGCAATCGTGTTCTTCCGTGTGGTCGACCCGGAGAAGGCGATCATCCAGGTCGAGAACTTCCTGGTCGCGACCAGCCAGCTGGCACAAACGACCTTGCGCGCGGTGCTCGGCAAACACGAACTCGACGAGATGTTGGCCGAGCGCGAGCGGCTCAACCTTGATGTACAGCAGATTCTCGATGCGCAGACCGACTCATGGGGCATCAAGGTGACCAACGTCGAGATCAAGCATATCGATCTGAACGAGAGCATGGTGCGCGCGATCGCCCGTCAGGCCGAGGCAGAACGCGAGCGCCGCGCCAAAGTGATTCATGCGGAAGGCGAAAAACAGGCGGCGCAGGCGCTGATGGAAGCAGCTGCAATGTTGTCGCGCGAACCGGCGGCCATGCAATTGCGCTATCTGCAGACCCTTACCCAAGTGGCCGGTGACAAGAGTTCGACCCTGGTCTTTCCGGTGCCGGTGGACCTGATCGGCAGTTTCCTCGGCCGGGGCAAGGAGGCGGTGCCGAAGGATGCGGCCTGAGTGGCCGCGTTGCACAAGGCGCAAGCGCGGGCTTGACTCTGGTCAAGGTGGCCGCGGGCGCGTCTGTTGGAAACTTCGAATGCGAGCTTGGTTCAGCCGTTGTAGCGTGCCAGGGCGCGGGGGTCATGCAGTTCGATACGTTTTCCATGCACGCTGATCAGTCCGTTGTCGGCGAGGTCGTGGAAGATTCGAGACAGGGTTTCAGGGGTCAGGTTGAGGCGTGAGGCGATGACCTGCTTGCTGGTCGGCAGCGAAATTTCTGCGGGTTTTCCGTCGTCGCTACCGGTTTGCTGCAGCAGATAGCCGATCACGCGTTGAGTGCTCGAACGCAGCGAGTAGGTCTCGACGTCGCGCACCATGTTGTGCAGCCTGATGGCCATCCCGGCGAGAAGCTTGCGGGCAAACCCGGGATCCTGATCGACCAGTTCCGACACCACGTTCTGGCCGATGTGCAGCAGTGCCATGTCGCTCAGGGCCTCGGCGAACACCGGGTAGGGGCGGTCCATGAACATCACCGCTTCACCGAAACTCTGTTGCGGGCCGACGATCTCGACAACCTTTTCGTTTCCCTGGGCGGACGAAAATGCGAGCTTCAACTGACCGGATACCACGAAGTAGAAGCCATGAGCCATATCGCCACGCTGGAACAGCAGCTCGCCCTTGGTGAGATGGCGCTCTCGCGTAAAGCGGGCGACGCGCTCGAGTTCCGGGTCGGACAGTTCGCCAAACAGTGGAATCTGGCGTAGCAGGGCGGTGAGATCGGAAGGGGGATGAGTCATTGCATGCTCCGTCAGTCAAGGCTGAATTCTAACCTCGGCTGGGTCCCGCGCGCAGGCCGTGGCTGCGTCGGGTTTCTGGCCGAAAGGCTTCATTCCTGGAGATATGGCGTGTATCAGACGCTCAAGTACATACATGTGAGTTGCGCGATACTGAGCGTTGGTGGATTCGCGTTGCGCGGATGGTGGATGCTCGGTGACCATCGCCTGCTCGCGCATCGTCTCACCCGAACCTTGCCCCATGTCGTCGACACCGCACTGCTCGGCAGTGCCATCACGATGGCAGTGATGATCGGCCAGTATCCGTTCCAGGCCGACTGGATTACCGCCAAGGTCATCGGCCTGGTGGCGTATGTGGTGCTCGGTACGATCGCCCTCAAGCGTGGACGCACACGGCGGATTCGGGCCATTGCCTATGGTGCGGCACTACTGGTTTTCGGCTGGATCGTGTCGGTCGCGCTGAGCAAGAACCCGGCCGGCTGGCTCGCACAGGTCGTTTGATGTCCTGCGGCAGGATTCGTTCTGTCGAATGCCGCTCAGCGCGCACCCTGCTGGTGCTGGATCAGCTTTTTGAGCCCCGCGTTGTTGAGGATGCGGATGTGCTTCTGCTGAACGGCAACGAGGCCCTCTTCCTGGAAGCGGGAAAAAGCACGCGACACGGTCTCGAGTTTCAGCCCCAGGTAGGAGCCGATCTCCTCGCGCGTCATCCGCAAGTGAAACTCCGCCGCAGAAAAGCCCCGCGCAGTGAAGCGTTGCGACATGTTGAGCAGGAAGGCAGCCAGACGTTCCTCCGCACGCATCGAGCCAAGCAGCATCATCACGCCATGGTCGCGCACGATCTCGCGACTCATGACCTTGTGGAACTGGTGCTGCAGACCCTCTACGACACGCGAGAGTTCTTCGAGTTTGGCGTACGGAATCACGCAGACTTCGCTGTCCTCGAGCGCCACGGCGTTGCAGGAGTGGAGTTCGGTGCTGATACCGTCGAGGCCGAGGATCTCGCCGGTCATCTGAAAACCGGTGACCTGTTCGCGACCGTCCTCGAGCAAGACGTCGGTCTTGAATGAACCGGCGCGGATCGCATAGATGGCTTCGAACAATTCCCCCGCTCGGTACAAGGGCTGCTGGCGTTTGATCTTGCGCCGGGCCCCGACGAGTTCGTCGAGCCGGTCGAGCTCGGTATCGGACATGCCGAAAGGCAGGCACAATTCGAGGAGGTTGCATTGGGAGCACGCGGTCTTGAGTGCTGCCGTGGTGATCGGCACCGTTGCCTTCATTTGCACAGTAAACTTGCTCCGTGTCTGGATCGGGTATATTCCCGCCGTTGATCCAAGTCAACCACAAAATGCCGGCTTTCTGCCATTGTTAAGTACACCTTGACGCAGCGCGACCATGACCAGCCAGACAGAACTTCTATTCGATCCCCAGCTGATTCGTCGTTTCGACATCAACGGGCCCCGTTATACCTCTTATCCCACGGCAGATCGTTTCGTCGAGGCATTCGACGCTCGCGCGCTGACCGACTGGCTTGGCAAACGCGCCGTCGGTGGGGTGAGTCGACCGTTGTCATTATACTTCCACATCCCGTTCTGTAACACGATCTGCTACTACTGTGCCTGCAACAAGATCATCACCAAGGATCATGGGCGCTCGGCCAAGTATTTGAATTACCTGGCGAAAGAGATCGAGATGCAGGTGGCTGCGCTGGGCGGAACGAGGCAGGTCACGCAGTTGCACCTCGGTGGCGGCACCCCGACCTTCCTGTCGCACGGCGAGATGCACCAGTTGATGGAGTCGGTGCGCAAGCACTTCAACCTCGTGCCCAACGGCGAGTACTCGATCGAGGTCGATCCGCGCAAGGTCGATTTCGATACGGTCGAGATGCTCGCCGATCTCGGCTTCAACCGCATGAGCGTCGGCGTGCAGGATTTCGCCGAGGACGTCCAGATTGCCACCAACCGGGTCCAGAGCGTCGAGGAAACCAAGCTGGTGATGGATGCCGCGCGCGCCACCGGCTTCAAGTCGATCAGCATGGACCTGATCTACGGCCTGCCCAAGCAGAACGTGATCAGCTTCAACCGCACCCTCGAGCAGGTGCTCGAACTGTCCCCGGATCGCATCTCGCTGTACAGCTATGCGCACCTGCCCGGGCTGTTCAAGCCGCAGCGCCGGATTGCCCAGAGCGATCTGCCGTCGGCCGATTCCAAGCTGCAGATCCTGCAACTGGCGATCCGGCGGCTTACCGAATCGGGTTACGTCTATATCGGCATGGACCACTTCGCCAAGCCCGACGACGAGCTCACCGTTGCCCAGCGTCAGGGGCGCCTGCATCGCAACTTCCAGGGCTATTCCACCCAGGCGGAATGCGATCTGCTCGCCTTCGGTGTGTCTGCCATCGGCAAGATCGGTCCGGTCTACTCGCAGAACGTGAAGACCCTCGACGAGTACTACGATGCACTCGACCGTGACCAGCTGCCCGTGTTGCGCGGGATCGAACTCACCGCCGACGACCTCCTGCGCCGTGCCATCATCCAGGCGCTGATGTGCCATTTCGAGCTGTCGATCGAATCGATCGAAATCGCCCACCTGATCAACTTCCGCGAGTACTTTGCCGAGGAGCTGGCCGACCTCAAGGAGATGGAGGCTGCAGGGCTGGTCAAGCTGGATGGGGACTGGCTCAGTGTCGAGCCTGCAGGGCGTCTGCTCGTACGCGGTATCGCGATGGTGTTCGACCGCTACCTGCGTGCGGATCGCGAGCGCGCCCGGTATTCCCGGGTCATCTGACGGTGAGGGCGAGGGGAGCGGCGTAGAATGCGCACTCCGCGTCCCCTGCCCAGTTCTGAGAATCTATGCCCGAAACCGGTTATCTGGCCGTCTTCCTGATCGGCCTGCTCGGCGGCACCCACTGCGTGTCCATGTGCGGCGGTATTGTCGGCGCCCTGACCGTGCAGGTGCAGACGCCGACAGACCGCGGTCGGCAGTGGCCGATCCATCTGGCCTACAATCTCGGCCGGATCGGCACCTATACCGCAATCGGTGCCCTGCTTGGCGCAATCGGTTCGGTCGGCATGCTCTACGATGGCGTGCTGCCGGTGCAGATCACGCTCTACGTGCTCGCCAATCTGATGCTGATTGCGCTCGGGCTCTATCTCACCGGTTTCACCCGGCTGCTCGCCCCGGTGGAGCGGCTAGGGCATCAGCTGTGGCGCCGCATCCAGCCCCTTACCCGACGCTTTCTGCCCGCTCGTTCGGTCAAGCAGGCCTTGCCACTCGGCCTGTTGTGGGGGTTCCTGCCCTGTGGTCTGGTGTATTCGATCCTTGCGACGGCATTGGTTACCGGATCGGCCCCCCGCGGAGCGGGCCTGATGCTGGCCTTCGGGCTCGGCACCTTGCCCAATCTGATGCTCGCCGGGATGCTGTTCAAACGCTTCCGTGACCTCACCCGCAACAGCAAGGTCCGGTTTGCGTCGGGTTTGCTGGTGCTCGGTTTCGGAGTGTTCGGGCTGTTCCATGCGCCCACCCTCGGCGGCCAGTTGTGGAGCGGGGTGGTGTGCACGATCTGATCCCGGCGCGTCAGGGGGCGGCCGCTACTGCTCGCTCGACAGTGCGCGCAAGATGGGGCAGGGCGCCGTTGCATCAGTGTGCTGGCAGCAGTTTACGAGCTCGGCGAGGGCTGCCCGCATATCGGCCAGTTGCCGGATCCGGTCGTCGATCAGTTTGATTTTTGCCTGGGCCAGGGCCCGTGCGCGTTCGCGGTCGGTGTCCTCGTTGAGTGCCAGCAGGCCATCGATCTCGTCGAGCGAGAAGCCCAACTGCTGGGCGCGGCGGATCGCGCGCAGGCGGGCGAGTGCAGGCGTCCCGTATACGCGATAGCTTCCGCGCAACTGCTGTGGCTCGGCAAGCAGGCCGCGGCGCTGGTAGTAGCGGATCGTTTCGACGCCGACCTCGGCCGCTCGGGCCAACGCACCGATGGTCAGTTCCTTGCTGATTTGTTGGTCCATGTGTTGACTCCGTACTCAGGTACGGAGTTTAGACTGCACCTCATGTCAAAATACTGCAAGGCAGAAACACGATGCCAGAAAATCCATCCCGTCTGACGGCGCCCTCAGCCGGCCATGCGTCCGCGGCTACACTCGAGCTTTCCATCGGCGGCATGACTTGCGCAGCCTGTTCCACCCGGCTGGAGAAGGTGCTCAACCGTCTGCCCGGGGTCGAGGCCAGTGTCAACCTCGCCACCGAGCGCGCAACCCTGCATTACGCCTCGGGTGCGCTGACGGTTGGCGCTGCGGTGGCTGCGGTCGAGCGCGCCGGCTTTAGTGCGACCGAGGCGGCAAACGTGGTTCGCGAGGAAGTTCGCGCCCGTCAGCAGCGGGAATGGAAGGGCGAGTTCCGGCACTTCTGGATTGCCGCACTGTTGACCCTGCCGCTTGCCGCCCAGATGCCGGCGATGTTCGGCCTGTGGCCGGGCGGCGAGATGCAGCACGACCTCGTGCCGCGCTGGATGCAAATGCTGCTGGCCACCCCGGTGCAGTTCTGGATCGGCGCGCGTTTCTATCGCGGTGCATGGGCTGCGCTGCGGGGTGGCGGTGCAAACATGGATGTGCTGGTCGTGCTCGGCACGTCGATGGCGTATTTCTACAGTCTCGTGGTCACCCTGGCGGACCGCCACGACCTGCATGTGTATTTCGAAGCGTCGGCGATGATCATCACCCTGATTCTGCTCGGCAAACTGCTCGAAGCGCGCGCCAAGGCCCGTACCACCGCCGCGCTCGATGCCTTGCTGCGGCTGCAGCCGAAGATGGCACGGGTTGAACGCGACGGGGTCCTGGTCGAGGTGCCGGTGGAGACGCTGACGCCCGGTGCAGCATTCGTGCTGCGACCGGGTGATGCAGTGCCGGTCGATGGCGTGGTCGAAGCGGGGAACTCGGCACTCAACGAGTCGATGCTCACCGGCGAGAGCCTGCCGGTGGACAAGCAAACGGGGGACAAAGTGTTTGCCGCCACGGTCAATGGCGATGCCGTGCTGCACTGCCGGGCAACCGGCGTGGGCGCCAGCACGCTGCTGGCCGGTATCATCCGCCTGGTCGAACAGGCGCAGGGCTCGAAAGCGCCCGTTCAGCGCCTTGCCGATCGCATTGCGGCGGTGTTCGTTCCGGTGGTGGTCGTGATCGCCAGCCTCACCCTGATCGGCTGGTGGCTGTGGTCGGGCGACTTTCAACTGGCGCTGATCAATGCGGTTGCCGTGCTCGTGATTGCCTGCCCCTGTGCCCTGGGACTGGCCACGCCGACTGCGATCATGGTCGGCACCGGGCAGGGCGCGCGCGCCGGTATGCTGGTAAAGAACGCAGAAGCGCTCGAACTGGCCGAACGCCTCACCGTACTGGCAGTGGACAAGACCGGCACGCTCACCGAGGGCAGCCCCGCGGTGACGGATGTGGTTCCGGCTGACGGATGGACGCGCGCAACATTGCTCGCCGCGGCCGCTGCACTCGAACAGACCAGCGCACATCCGGTGGCCGCCGCCGTGCTGGGTGCCGCCCAGGCCGACGAATTGACCATCGAGCCGGCCAGCGAGGTCAGGGCGATACCGGGCAGGGGGGTGGAGGGGCGTTTGGGAGGGCTGCGTGTGGTCCTCGGCACGACCGACTTCCTGTGGGCGCAGGGTGTGACGGTTCCCGAAGCCGTCAGTGCGCCGCTTGCGGCAGCCGGCAAGACGCTGGTGGCGGTCGCGGTGGATGGGGCCTATGCCGGCGTGATCGGGGTAGCCGATCGCGTGCGTGCCGACTCCGCGGCGGCAGTGGCTCGTCTGCAGGCCGGCGGGGTGCGGGTGGTGATGCTGACTGGGGATCACCCCACCACTGCACAGGCGATTGCGGCACAGACCGGGATTACCGACTGGCGCGCCGGGGTGCTACCGGCAGACAAGGCCGCTGTCATCGACGCGCTGCGGGCCAGCGGTGAGCGTGCCGGCATGGCTGGAGACGGCATCAACGATGCCCCGGCATTGGCTGCGGCCGACGTATCGTTTGCGATCGGGGTCGGGGCCGATGTTGCAGTGGAGGCGGCCGACATTACCTTGGTGCGCAACAGCCTGCACGGGGTGGCCGACGCCATCGACCTGTCGCGCGCGACCCTCTCCAAGATTCGCCAGAATCTGTTCTTTGCCTTTGTCTATAACGTACTCGGCATTCCGCTGGCGGCGATGGGCATGCTCAATCCGGTGGTTGCGGGTGCAGCGATGGCGATGAGTTCGGTTTCGGTGGTCAGCAATTCCCTGCTGCTTCGGCGCTGGAAGCCGGGGCGTTCAAACTAGGCAACAAACTCGAGGACTAAAACCATGATTGAAGTAACGATCAAAGTCGAAGGCATGAGCTGCGGCGGTTGCGTGCGCAACGTGACCGGCGTGCTCAAGGCCCTGCCGGGCGTCGAGGAGGCCACTGTCTCGCTCGATCAGGCTTCGGCCACGGTGCGTTTCGACCCCGCGAAGATCGAGGTGAGCGCCCTGCGCCTTGCGGTCGAAGGTGCAGGCTTCGACTCCCCGGCCTGATTTGCTCTTATAATTCGCCAACTTTTTGCCATGGGAGGGAATATGGGCTTGGATCACGTGAAGGCCGGCAAGGATGTGCCGAACGATATCAACGTCATCATCGAGATTCCGGCGCAAGCCGATCCGATCAAGTTCGAGGTGGACAAGGACAGCGGCGCGGTTTTCGTTGACCGCTTCATGGGCACTTCGATGCGCTACCCGATCAACTACGGTTACGTGCCGCACACCGTGGCTGGCGATGGCGACCCCGTGGACGTGCTGGTCGTCACCCCCTTCCCGCTGTTCCCGGGTGCGGTCATCCGTTGCCGTCCGGTTGGCGTGCTCAAGATGGAAGATGATGGTGGCATGGATGCCAAAGTCGTCGCGGTGCCGGTGTCCAAGCTGACTCCGCTGTACGATAAGGTGCAATCCACCGATGACCTGCCCGAACTGCTGATGAAGCAGACCGTGCACTTCTTCGAGCACTACAAGGATCTCGAGCCCGGCAAGTGGGTCAAGATCCTGGGCTGGGGTACGGTTGAGGAAGCCCGGCAGGAAATTCTCAATGGTGTCGCTGCCGCGGCAAAGTAATCCCGGTACCGGCACCAGCCGGAAGCCGGACATGAAGAACCCGCCGGCCGGCGGGTTTTTTGTTTCGGATCACGACAAGCAAGCGTGCGTTCCGACGGACGAGTGACAGTAGCTCACAATTTCGCGGGAATTCTGTGCCGTGATCATGGTCTTCTTCAAGGCAAGCACTGCAGGCGCCCATGTGGACGCTCATCAGTGAGGAGGTCGCCATGAAGTGGTCCGCGTTCACTATTGGTCTGACGCTCGCGCTGGGGTTGGCTGCGACCGATGTCGCGTGGGCAGAACGAAGTCGTGACGGCCACCAGTTCCAGCAGCGTCACGATGGGTTCAAATACCGGTCCGGCGGATATTCACACCATCGGGCGGTCATCAATCCCCGCTATGACCGGCACCGGTATCCGGCGCGTGTGGTTCCGGTGCATCGTGGGGGGGGGAGTCGCTCGTATCGCGGCACCACACTCGGGATCTCCATCGGCATGCCCCTGTACTGGCACTGGCCGTCGCCGTACTACGCCTATCCGCCTGCCGTGGTCACCGTGCCGGCGCCGCCGCCGGTGTACATCGAGCGTGGTTACGAGGATTCGCCTGCGCGGGAAGCGGGGTACTGGTATTACTGTGAGCGTCCGGAAGGCTATTACCCCTATGTGAAAGAATGTTCTGGCGGTTGGATGCGTGTTGCGCCAACACCGCCGCGTTAGCGGAGACCGACGCTCATGTCCGACCTTCTGAAGATTGTCCCCGTGGCCGCCCTGTTCGTGCTGGGGGGCTGCGTGTCGATGCCGAGTGGTCCCAGCATGCTTGTTCTACCCGGGACGGGTAAGCATTTCGACCAGTTCCGTGCCGACGATCTTGCATGCCGGCAGTATGCGCAGGGGCAGATCGGCGGACAAACCACCGAGCAGCTTGCCAGCGACAGCGCGGCGCGCAGTGCGCTGCTGGGCACCGCGATCGGTGCGGCGGCGGGGGCCGCCTTCGACGGCAGCCGCGGGGCGGCCGTGGGGGCCGGCACCGGTCTGGTGTTCGGCAGCCTCGCCGGCACAGGCACCGCGCAGACCTCGGCGTACGGCGCACAGCGCCGCTACGACTTCGCCTACCAGCAATGCATGTACGCGAGCGGGCATCGGGTGCCGGTGTCGGGCCGCTATGTGTCCGGCCGTGCCGACGGATATCGGATACCCCCGCCGCCGCCGGGAACTCCTCCCCCGCCGCCGCCGCGCTGATCGATACGCTGACGGGCGATGGGCCGATGCTCTTCGATCCGGCCGCGCGAACATGAATGCTTGGCTGGCGGGCTACTACAATCCGGAATCCCGTCGCCTCGGCACAAAGCAATGCCGCCGTGCGCGTCCGGTCGTAGAATGCGAGGGACAAGGACGGGCTCCGGATGCGGCCGTTCAGCGCCCGGAGCCTTCGGGGTGATGCCGGGTACATGGGGGAGAGCGATCATGAGCCACAAACATCTGAATCTGCTGCGTACCATCTTTCAGGATCCGATCAGCGCGAACATCCACTGGCGCGAAGTCGAGTCGCTGCTCGCGCATCTCGGTGCTACCGTCGAGCCTGCTCACGGCGCCCGGTTTCGCGTGGTACTCAACCGGATCGAGTTCTTCCTGCGTCAGCCGCACCACGGCAGTACCTGCAGCAAGCCGGACATCAAGCAACTGCGCGAGCACCTCGCCCATTGCGGGGTCAGCCCGTCTTCCTACGAGGAACAGGTCCGCAGCGAAGCATCCGCATCGGACAGTTCGGCGAGAGGGTGAGCTGCCACTTCGGAAGGCACCGGCGTCCGGCGGGCGTCGCGGTGAAGCCTGCCGCAGACGTTCGTGGCCCGGTCCGTTCATCCCGGCCCGCGCGTCGTTGCCAGGATGTACCGAACACGCATGGTCCGAGCACACCGATCGGGCTGGCCGCGCCGCCTGGACGGTCTCAGAAGCCGATGGCCAGCAGCGCGACCGCCGCGATCACCGTACCCAGCAGGGCCACGCCATAGGTGAGGAGCTTTGCCCCTGTTCCGCCCTGGATGCCGACGTCGTGCAGGCTATGGTAGATGCGGTGCGCTGCATGCCACAGGAAGAGCGCAACGATGACAAACAGGAAGGCCTTGCCGAACCAGTGCTGCGCAAAGGCCAGCATGGTCGGGTAGCTCATGGCATCCGGAGCGAGGATGAAGCCCAGTGGCACCGCCAGGCCGGTAATGAACACCAGCATCGGACCGAGCAGCGCGGAGAGCATGCCGCCGGCGCCGAACAGGCCCCAGAAGATCGGTGCGTTGGAACGCTTCAATGACCCCTTCATCGCGTCATCCCCCACGCCAGGCCCAGCAGGACCAGGCTTGCCAATACCACCGCGGCGATCCCGCCGCCGGTGATCACCGCAGCGGGAAGGCGCTTGCCGCGAACGACGATCGGGGGCATGGTCTTGGGCATGATCCTGAACCAGGTCCAGCTGTGGTACGAAATCATTGCCAGCGTGATCAGGTGAAACACGATCGCCAGCGGGCTTTTCATGCCCTCCAGCCAGCCGTTCCAGCGCGCCTCGCCCTGTGCCAGGCATGCCAGTCCGACCAGCAGCACCAAGCCATAGGCGGCCACGAACAAGGCCGTGCCCTCATGAACCATGTATTCGACGAAGAACGGATTCCTGCGCCACCAGCCCCCCATGGGGCGCGTGTAGGGACGACGCTTGTTCATTTGCCACTCCCCTTGGGCTGGAGAAAGCTCAAGAAATAATCCCTCGCGCTGGTGGTCTTGTTCTGGTTCACTGCATTGGCCGGATCCACATGCTTGGGACAGACTTCCGAGCAGTAGCCCACCGCGGTGCAGTTGAACACGCCCTCCTCGGCGCTTACCAGCTCCATGCGCTGCACGGCTCCGCCGTCACGCGAATCGACGTTGTAACGGTGGAGCAGGGCGAGCGCACCGGGGCCGATGAACTCGGGATTCAACCCGTATTGCGGACAGGCGGCATAGCACAGCAAACAGTTGATGCACGAGCTGAACTGCTCGTACTTCTCCAGCTGTGCGGGCGTCTGCAGGTATTCGCCCTGGGCCAGGGTGCGCGGCTCGGCGGGAATGATGTAGGGCTGGATGCGTTCGAGCTTGTCGATGAAGTCTTCCATCACCACCACCAGGTCGCGCTCGATCGGGAGGTAGTTCAATGCCTCGACGCGGACGGTGGCGGGGTAGATGTCGCGCAGGAAGGTCTTGCACGACAACCTCGGAGTGCCGTTGATCATCATCCCGCAACTGCCGCAGATCGCCATCCGGCACGACCAGCGGAAACTCAGCGTTTCGTCGAGGTCGTCTTTGATATACAACAGGCCCTGCAACACGGACATGTCATCGGTGAACGGGACCTGGTAAGTCTGGAAGAAAGGTGCCTCGTCCTGCTCGGGCCGGTAGCGCAACACTTCCATGGAGATCGTTTTTTCAGCCATGGCTGGACTCCTTCTCCGCCTTTTCGCCGGCCGCGCCGTAGGCACGCACCGCCGGGCGGGACTTGGTGATCTTTACTTCGCCATAGTCGATACGTGGCGGGCCATCGCCACCGTAAGCAGCGAGGGTGTGCTTGAGGTAGTTGTCGTCGTCGCGCTGCTCGAAGCCGTCCAGACGCTGGTGGGCGCCGCGCGATTCCTTGCGCTCGAGCGCGGAACAGGCCATGGCCTGGGCCACGTCCAGTTGGTAGCCAAGCTCGATGGCGAGCAACCAGTTGTTGTTCCAGACGCTCGACTTGTCCTCGATCCCGACATTCCTGAAGCGCTGGCGCAGTTCGTCGAGCTTGTCGCAGGTGGCTTGCATGGTGTCGCCCATGCGATAAATGCCACAGCCGGCTTCCATGCTGGTGGCCATTTCCTTGCGCAGCGTGGCGATGCGTTCGGTGCCGTCACTTTTCGTGACCAGCGCACGGGCCTTCTGTTCGACGGCTTCCGCCTGCAGTCGTAGCGTGGCGGAATTGCCCGGCGCCACCGACCTGGCAAAAGCCGCCGCCTCGATGCCGGCCACCTTGCCGAACACACACAGTTCGGCGAGCGAGTTGGAACCCAGGCGATTGGCGCCGTGGATACCCACGCTGGAGCATTCGCCGGCGGCAAAGAGGCCGGACAGGGGTGCCGCACAGCGACCATCGACCAGGATTCCGCCCATGGTGTAGTGCACCGCCGGTCGCACCGGAATCGGCGTCGTGGCCGGATCGACCCCCAGAAACTCTTCTGCAAGCTCGTAAATCTGCGGCAGCCGTTCGCGCAGTTTCTGCTTGCCCAGATGACGCAGATCGAGATGCACCACCGGCCCGTGCGGTCCGTCGATGGTGCGACCCTTTTGCTGCTCGTGCCAGAAGGCCTGGCTCAGTCGGTCGCGCGGGCCCAGTTCCATGGCCTTGTTGCGCGGTTCCGGCGAGGCCGGGCCGAGGCCGTAGTCCTGCAGATAGCGGTAGCCATCCTTGTTCAGCAGAAAGCCGCCTTCACCCCGACAGGCTTCGGTAAACAGCAAGCCGGTTCCCGGCATGCAGGTCGGGTGGTATTGCACGAACTCCATGTCGCGCAGCGGCACGCCGTGACGATAGGCCAGCGCCATGCCGTCGCCGGTGACGATGCCGCCGTTGGTGTTCTCGCGAAACACCCGCCCGGCGCCGCCGGTGGCGAACACCACCGCGCCCGCTTCGATCAGGGTGAATTCGCCGGAGGCGATCTCGATCACCACCACCCCCTGCGCGCGGCCGTCCTCGACGATCAGATCTGCACAGAAATATTCGTCGAAGCGTTTGATCGAAGGGTACTTGATCGACGTTTGGAACAGCGTATGCAGCATGTGGAAGCCGGTCTTGTCGGCGGCGAACCAGGTCCGCTCGATCTTCATGCCGCCAAAGGCGCGCACATTGACGTGTCCGTCGGGCTTGCGGCTCCACGGACAGCCCCAGTGCTCCAGTTGCACCATCTCTTCCGGGCACTGCGCCACGAAGTAATCCACCACGTCCTGTTCGCACAGCCAGTCGCCGCCCGATACGGTGTCGTTGAAATGATGTTCGAAACTGTCGTGGGCCTGGGCCACGCCGGCCGATCCGCCCTCGGCGGCCACGGTGTGGCTGCGCATCGGGTAGACCTTGGAGACCAGCGCGACTTGCAGTGTCGGGTCGGATTCGGCGACCGCGATCGCTGCGCGCAGGCCCGCTCCGCCTGCACCCACGATCACCACGTCTGCTTTGAAGATGTCCACCGTCTGGCCCTTCCTTTGGTCTGACTGCGGTTGCTCGACCGCATTGCTGCGTTCCCGCAGGCATCGTACGACAGGACGCCGTCGTCGATGATGCGGTGCGACACCAAATGCGGGGGCGACACGGCCGGAAGCTCCGGGCTGGGAGCTAGATTACTCCGTTGCACTGTAAACGGACGTCTGCGGTTCAATCACGGCATGAATTGCGGGTACGGTCGTCACCGGAATCAGGCCACGGTCCGACATCCCTGATGTCGCGGCTGGAACGCCCGTTGTGTGCGCCAGCGCTCCGAGCTGCACGCTTCCGGCAATCCCCAGCCGCGCTGGTTGCCGGACCCGGCCCAAGCTGCCAAGATGTATTGTATCGAGCGGAGTCTCTACGTCAGCCTGACGCGGCTACGCGAGAGGAGTGACCATGACTTACTGCGTGGGTGTGCGCCTCGATGCCGGCCTGGTCTTCGCATCGGACTCGCGAACCAATGCGGGCCTCGATAACTATGCGAAGTTCTGCAAGATGACGGTCTTCGAACGCAAGGGCGACCGCGTGGTCGTCCTGCTGAGTTCGGGCAATCTTGCAGGGACCCAGGCAGTGATCAACCTGCTGAACCAGCGCGGCGACGATCCTGGTTGCCCACAGACGATCTGGACGGCGCACACGATGTTCGACATGGCCAACGTGGTGTCGGACGCGATGCGCGGCATCGAACGGCGCGATGCGCCATTCCTCGAAGCGAGCGATTTGACGTTCAACGCGTCGTTCATCCTCGGCGGCCAGATCCACGGCGAGGTGCCACGTCTGTTCCGCATCTACGCCGTCGGCAATTTCATCGAGCTCGGAGCGGAGACCCCGTACGTCCAGACCGGTGAAACCAAGTACGGGAAGCCGATCATCGACCGTGTGATCACCGCCTCGACGACGTTTGCCGACGCTGCGAAGTGTGTGCTCCTGTCTTTCGATTCGACGATGCGCAGCAATCTGTCGGTGGGCATGCCGATCGACCTCCTCTGCTACGAGCGCGACAGCCTCGAAGTCCGGATGAGACATCGGTATGAGGAGGGCGATGCGTATTTCACCCTGTTGCACAAGAGCTGGGGTGATGGCATCCGCCGGATTTTCGCCGAGCTGCCTGAACCCGTGTGGTGAGTCCCCTCATGGGTGATGAACGCGCCGCAGGGGCTGTCCCGCGGCGGGTGTCCCGGCGACCTGGGCAGCGCTCGCGTTGCGGTGGGGCGAGCGCTCAGGCCGCAGCGACCTCGCGCACACTGCATTTGATCACCCCAAACTCCGTTCGAACCAGCAGCGGATAGCGGGCGCCGCTGAAGCGGCCGAACGCGCCGATGTTGTAGCCGACCACGCGGCCGGCGGTCTGTCCGAGCCATACGCGCTGGCCGATGTGGTAGCCGGCGTGGATGGCGTGGGCGACGGAGTGTTCGACCACGCCACGCAGGTGGACCGTAGCAATGCCCCGGCGGTCGCCCTTGATGAGGATGAGATGGTTCTTGTTCATGGTGACCTCTGCAACTATCCTCGGAGCTGCCGGCCGTCGACTCTGTCTTCGCCCGTTGCGGTCCGGAGATGATGTACTTTCGCACCGGCGCCGGGAGCGTGGTGTGAACCGTGTCACAGCACTCGACAGGTCGTGCGGCGGCGGTCGGTTCAGGGATGCTTCCCGCACTGGGCCGCCCGCGCGAGCAGCAGGGCGCGTTCGCGGGCGTTGCGGGTGAGGGTGGCGGCGCGTTCGAATTCGGCGCGGGCCTCATCGAGGCGGTCGAGGCGGCGCAGGAGGTCACCGCGTACGCTGGGCAGCAAGTGGTAGTGTTGCAGGGCGGGCTCGTCGGCCAGGGTGTCGACGATGTCGAGTGCGGCGGCGGGGCCGAAGGCCATCGACACGGCAACGGCACGGTTGAGGGTGACCACCGGCGAGGGGGCGATCTGGGCCAGGGCATCGTAGAGTGCGGCGATGCGGGGCCAGTCGGTCTGCTCCCTGGTGAGTGCGCGGGCGTGGCAGGCGGCGATGGCGGCCTGCAGCGTGTAGGGGCCGAGGGGGCCGGGCAGGGCCTGTGCGCGGTCGAGCGCAGCGAGGCCGCGGCGGATCAGCAGGCGGTCCCAGCGTGCGCGGTCCTGGTCGAGCAGCAGCACCGGTTCGCCACCGGGTGAGACGCGCGCCTTGAGGCGCGAGGCCTGGATCTCCATCAGCGCGACAAGGCCGAAGACTTCGACTTCTTCCGGCATAAGCCCGGCGAGCACGCGGCCCAGACGCATCGCCTCCTCGCACAGCGCCGGGCGGGTCCAGTCGGCGCCCGAGGTGGCGGAATAGCCTTCGTTGAAGATCAGGTAGATGACTTCCAGCACCGGTGCGAGGCGGGCACGCAGTTCGGCGGCGGGCGGTACTTCGAAGGGGACGCGGGCTTCGGCGAGCGTGCGTTTGGCGCGGACGATGCGCTGGGCGATGGTGGGTTCGGGCTTGAGGTAGGCGCGGGCGATCTCGTCGGTGGTGAGGCCGCCCATCACGCGCAGGGTGAGGGCGCAGCGCGCCTCGGGCGACAGCACCGGGTGGCAGGCGGTGAAGATCAGGCGCAGGGTGTCGTCGCCGATGGTGTCGTCGAGACCGGCATCGATCTGTTCGGTATGGGTGTCGCTGGCGACTTCGTGGTGGAAGTCGAGTTCGCGTCCGATCTCGATCGCCTTGTCGGCCGCGAGCTGGCGGTGGCGCAGGTGGTCGAGCGCGCGGCGCTTGGCCGCGGTCATCAGCCAGGCGGCGGGATTGTCCGGCACCCCGGCCGCCGGCCAGTGCTCCAGCGCTGCCACCAGGGCATCCTGGGCAAATTCCTCGGCGAGACCGACGTCGCGCACCATGCGCGCCACCCGGCCGATGAGCCGGGAGGCCTCGATGCGCCAGATCGCCTCGATGGTCCGGGCAGCAGTCGCGTCGGGGCGATTCATCGCGGAACCGGTCCACCGCTTCGCTGAATTGGCGCATCGCCCCCCTTCGCGGGGACGAGGGGCGCGCCGGCGGACTGTCGGGCACTACTCATGCTTGGTCTGCTTCCTGTGGCGCGAGGTGGATCAGTTCCCACAGATGGCCGTCGGGATCCTGAAACGCGTGGCCGTACATGAAGCCGTGATCCTGCGGTTCGTTGTAGGTGCTACCGCCTGCCGCGACCGCCTTGCGCACCATGTCGTCGACCGCGCTCCGGCTGTCGAGCGCGAGACACACCAGTACTTCGGTGGTGGCAGCGGCGTCGGCCACCGGTTTCGGGGTGAAACCCTGGAAGCGTTCGCGGCTGAGCAACATGACAAAGATGTTGTCGCCGACGACCATGCAGGTGGCGGAATCGTCCGTCCATTGCGGGTTGAAGGTGAAGCCGAGCGCGGTGAAGAAGGCGATCGTGCGCTGCAACTCGGCGACCGGGAGATTGACAAAAATCTGTCTGGGCATGGCGGGCTCCGGCACGGGGTTCAGCGTACGACCAGGGTGCGGAAGCCGCCGTAGGCCATGCGTTTGCAGTCGAAGGGCTGCGATTCGGCCGTCATCATCGATTTCATCCGCGGATCGGCCATCACTGCGGCATTGACCTTGTCGCGATGTTCGCGCGACTCATACACGATCCATGCAAAGATCACCTTCTCGTTCGCGTCCGCGGCGGCGGACTTCTCGAACGACACCGTGCCCTCGATGTGAAGATCGTCACCGATGCACTCGTAATACTCGAGAGCGCCATGTTCCTTCCACACCGTGCCGGCCAGGCTGGCAATCTCGCGGTACTGGTCGACCTTGTCCGCAGCGAGCGGGATCAGGAAGCCGTCAACATACCTTTCCATGTGTCTCTCCTTGGGGTGTCATGTTCATCGTTGAATGCGGACGCGATTCGGCCAGCTTGCCCGGGTCGCACGGCGTCGCGCGGTACTTGCGTGATCGGTCGGCGGTTGTCTTCGGCGCGCCGCGCGGGCTGGCCCGTTCGCCGACATCGGGCGTGGGCGGGCCCGCCGGCAGGGGAGGGATCGATCGCGGTTCATGGGTTCGTGCCTCGCCTGGGCTGCAGTCGAACGGGGCACGTCCTACTGGACGTAGCACGGCGCGCACTCGCGCACCTCGACGGCGGCCCAGCGCGCCGCGGGGCAGCGGCGGGCGATGGCAATGGCTTCCTCGCGGGTGGCGATGTCGATCAGGAAGAAGCCGCCGATCATCTCCTTGGCCTCGGCGAAGGGGCCGTCGCGCAACTGCGGCTTGCCTTCGGGCGTGCTGATGCGCACCGCGTGCTCGTCGGGACGCAGCGACTGGACGGCGAGCAACTGGCCGCGGGCCTGCAACTCGTCGCCGAAGGCCTGCATTTCGGCGTACAGCGCGCGGCCCTCGGCCTCGCTACGGGTGGCGCGCTGACCGCGCGGTTCGACAATCAACAACAGATAGGCCATGGCACGTTCTCCTGGTTGCGCCGCGGTGAATGGGGGGTATCAATTGCAGCCCTGACCGGCTGCTGCGGCGGCTGCGGCGCCGGCGGCGATCTCTTCGGGGCTCATGTCGCGGATGTGGGTCGCCACCGACCAGCGGTGACCGAAGGGATCCTCGAGCTGGCCGTAGCGGTCGCCCCAGAACGTGTCGGATACCGGCATGGTCACGCGGGCGCCGGCGTCCACCGCGCGCGCGACGAAGGCATCGACGTCCTTGACGTACAGGTGGATGACCACCGGCGAGCCTTTGAGGGCGAGCGGGCCGACCGATCCCATTTCGGGGAACTCGTCGACCAGCATCAGCGGCGCGCCATCGATGGTGATCTGGGCGTGCCACAGTCGCCCGTCGGGGCCGGGCACGCGGCCCAGCTCGACGGCGCCGAACGCATCTGTGTAGAAATCGATGGCCTTGGCAGCATTGGCGCAGACGAGGTGGGGGGTGACGGCGGTCATGCCGGCAGGAATGGCTTGGACGGAACTCATCGTGGTCTCCTTTGCGGGTGGTCGAAGCGAGCATCGGGCTCGTTTCATTGTGGTCGACGGACGGGCGGAGGTGAAATCGACATGCAAACAGATTTTTCCGCGTTCATCCGGCGCCGTCGATCTCGCGCAAGCGCTCGATCGCATCCGAGGGCGGAAAGTCGTCCAGTTCGTACAGCGGGCGCAGCTCGATCTCGGCAGCCAGGTCTTCACCGCGCGGATTGGGAAAGCGTCGCGCCCACTCCAGCGCCTCTTCGCGCGAGCGGGCCTGGATCAGGGTATAGCCCGCCATCAGCTCGCCGTTGTTGGCAAACGGGCCAGCGGTCACGATTCGCTGCGTGCCGTCGTAGCGGATGCGCCAGCCGTCGGCACTCGGCTTGAGCCCGGAGGCGTCGAGCAGGGCGCCCGCGCGTGCAAGTTCCTCGTGGTAGATGGCCATCCTCGCTAGCAGGTCCTCGCCGGGGATTTCCGCCGCCTCCGATTCGGCCGTGGCCTTCACGATGATCAGGAATCGCATGGTGTTCTCCGTGTCGGTCGGACACCGCGCCGAATTGCGTGGTGCCTGACCGTACGACGTGCCAGCGGCGGAGAAATCGACCGGACTGCAGAAGATTCTGGCGTACCTGGGGTGTGCTGCGTGCCGCTCAGGCCCTGTGGTCGCGCAATGCGCTCAGCGAAGCGATCAGATCGCCGAAGCGCTCGCCCTGCACGGTGACGTGTTCGCGCAGTAGCTGGGCAGCGCGGTCGCCATCACTGGCACAGATGGACGCGATGATCCTGTCGTGTTCATCGAACGAGATCCGCACACGGTCGCGTACTCGCAACTGCAGGCGGCGATAGGGGCGCAGACGGCGTTGCAGTTGCAGGGCCTGTTCGTTGAGGAAGTCGTTGTGGCTGGCTGCGTAGATCAGCTGGTGGAATGACTCGTTCAGGTAGAAGTAGGCGTTGGGATCGCCGCGGTCGCGGGCGTCGCGCAGTGCTTCGTGCGCAGCCTTGAGCATGGCTTCGTCCTCCGGCGTCATGCGGCGGGCGGCGAGTCGTGCGCACATTGCCTCGAGTTCGGCCATGACTTCGAACATCTCGCACAGGCGTTGCGGAGGGAGCTCCACGACCACTGCGCCGCGCCGTGGGCGCATGTCGATCAGGCCCTCGGCATTGAGCTGGATCAGCGCTTCACGGATCGGGGTGCGTGAAACCCCGAACTCTTCGGCAAGTTCGGTTTCGTCGAGCTTGCTTCCGGGTGGGTAGTCGCCGGTGGCAATACGCTCTTCGATGACCTCGCGCAAGTGCTCCGAACGTCGACCGCTCTGTAGAGGGGGGGCAGGGCTACTCATGATGCGTTACCAATCGAATGACATGACGAGGTGGATGATGTCCTCAAAGTTCAAGGTGCATTTTTTACCTCTATTAGTGTATACGAAAGTGCTTGACGCGAATACATGAAGGCCGATGATCACCTGATTGCGTTCAGAACAGGCTGGCCAGCATGCGCCACGCGACAAACAGCAGCAGCACCGCGAACACCCGGCGCAACACGACCGCGGGCAGCAGGTGGGCGGCGCGGGCACCAAGCGGCGCGGTCAGGATGCCCGCGAGCACCGTCCATAGCAGCGCCGGCAGATACACGAATCCGAGGCTGCCCGGCGGCAGCGCCGGTACCGTCCAGCCGTTCGCAATGTAGCCCAGGGTGCCGCCGAGTGCGATCGGGAAGCCGACTGCCGCCGCGGTGCCGATCGCCTTCTTGATCGGGCAGTTGCACCAGCTCAGGAAGGGCACTGTCATCGCCCCGCCGCCGACCGCGGCGAGTGCCGACACGATCCCGATTGCCGTTCCCGCCAGCGCTTGCCCGATGCGTCCGGGCAGCATTCGCCCCGGCTTCGGTCTGAGTTCGAGCCCGAGCTGGATTGCAACCGCGATCAGGAACAGGGAAAAAAACGCAGTGAGTCCGGTGGTCGAGACGTGACGCGCCACCAGGGTGCCGACCGCGGTACCCACCAGCACGCCGGGGGTGAAGTTGCGCACCACCGACCACATCACCGCGCCGTGGCGGTGGTGCGAGCGCAGGCTCGACAGCGCCGTAAACAGGATCGTCGCCATCGAGGTGCCGAGTGCGACCTGGAAGATCACCGACGGCGGAAAGCCGGCCAGGCCGAAGGCGACCAGCAGTGCCGGCACCAGGATGATGCCGCCGCCGATCCCGAGCATCCCGGCGAAGAAGCCGGACACGCTGCCGATCGCCAGATAGCCCCCGACCGCCGTTGCGCTCATGCCCATCATGAGGTCCGTTCCTCGCCCATCAAGGGCTTTGCCGCTGCAGCCATGCCACGGCACCACCGACCGTTGCGAACTCATCGAACGCGCGCGCCTGCAGTTCGGGGAAGCGCTCGCGCACCATTCGGGTGAGGCTGTCGCCGGGCCCGAGCTCGAAGAATGCGGTGGCCCCCATCTCGACGGCGACATCGAGCGTGCGCGCCCAGTCGAGCGGCTCGGCGATCTGGCGGGCGAGGGTGGTGACCGCGTCGGCGGCGCGGCTCACCGGCTGGCCGTCGAGCGCACTCAGCACCGGCGCGCGATAAGGGTGCCAGTGCGTCGCGGCGAGCGCGGCACGCAGCGGTTCGACGCCGGCAGCGAGCCAGCGGCTGTGGGCGGGGACGGTGATCCGCAGCGCGACGACATGGGCGCTGCTGCTCGTGCTCAGGGCACCGGCCAGGCGCGCCAGGCCGTGCTGCGGACCGGCGAGCACCGCATGGTCGGGGCCATTGCGAATGGCGATGGCCGCGCCGGCTTCGGCCGCGAGGGGCTCGAGCGCATCCAGCCTCAGCCCGCGCACGGCCAGCATGCCGTACGCGGCAGGCGTCGCTGCGTCCATGCAGGCGGCGCGCGCGGTGGCAAGCCTCAGCGCGTCGCCCGGGGCGAGCGCAGCGGCCACCGCATGCGCGGTGAGCTCACCGACGCTGTAGCCGGCCACCAGCGCCGGCGCGAGGCCGGCATCGTCGAGCGCGGCCGCCACTGTCAGGCCGTAGAGCACGATCAGCGGCTGGGCGTGGCGGTTGATGAAGCAGCGGGTGTCGTCGGCGGCGATCGCCATTGCGTCCGCTTCCAGCCCGTCCGCGAGGCGCGCCAGATGCGGGGCGAAACGCGGATCGCCGGCCAGTCGCCCGAACATGTCGGGTGACTGGCTACCTTGACCGGGACACAGCCAGCACAGACTCATGCCGGCACGCAAACCGGTGGGGCGAGGTGCGTGGCAGGTACGACGCAGCTCGGCAGCTCGCGCACGAAGTACGCGGCGGCAAGCAGATCGGCGCTGCCACCCGGGCTGAGCCAGCGCGCGACGAAGGCCGCGCCGAGCGTATCGAGCGCCCGCGTCCAGCCCGGTGCAAACACGCTGCCTCCGGCGATGAAGCCGGACGCCGCGTGCTGTGCCCAGTGCAGACCGGGGAGACCGCCGCGATGGGCGAGATTGGTGTCGGGCAGTACCGCAATCGTTGCCAGCAGCGCATGGATCGCGGCCGTCTCCGGCGTTGCGCCACGCCTGAGCGCATGCCCGAGCTGCGGCAGGGTGGTCGCGAACAGCACCGGGAAACCCGCCGCGGCCTGTTCGCGCGCGCCGGGTAGACCGAGGTCGCCGCGCAGGCGCGCGCCGTGGGTGGCGTCGAATTCGGCACCGGGCGCCGCGCCGGCAATCAGGATCGCCGCCCCCCAGTGCTGCGCGACATCGGTGCCGAGCGAGCTCGGGTCGAGCGTGCCGGGGTCGGCGAACTGGCGCCCGGCCGCCGCGGCGAGCAGGCCGAGGGTGAAGATCGCGCCCTTGTGGGTGTTCACGCCACCGGTTGCGGCAAACATCGCGCGTTCGGCAAGCCGTCCGCGTGCCTGCAGCGCGGCGAAGTTGCAGCCGGTGGCGGCAAGGCGCGCGCAATCGCCGAAATAGCCGGCGAGCGCGCCGATGCTGGCCACAAAGGTGCGCTGATCCATGTCGGCGTGGCTACCGCGGGCGCTCGGCGTGACCAGCCCCGGCTTACACTCGAGCGCCAGTTCGTGCGCCAGTGCGCGGCAGGCGAGATCGTCGATGCGGTCGGTGAATTCGTTCATGCGGCAACTCCGGTCGGGGCCAAAAAACCGTCGGCGAAGGCAGCGCGACCGACGAGGCGGACTTCATTGAGCGACTTGACCAGCACCTGGCGTGAATCGGCCGCGAGTTCGCGCCAGGCGACCGCATCGCCCGCGGCATTGCGGATTTCGCCGTCCAGCCGAGGCGGGCAGCGCGGGTCGTCGAGTGCCACCAGCGCACGACACGCGGCGAGTGCTGCCGGCCAGTCGGGCGGGGTGAGGAGCAGATCGAGATCCGAGCCGGTGCCAAGGCAGGCCAGACCGGTCGCGAACTGCATTGCTGCCGAGCCATAAAAGCGCGGCGCGGCGGCCCGCATCGCGGGCAGGGCGAGCGCGGTAGACAGCAGCGGCCGCCAGTGCGCCGGCAGCGCGCCGAGCGCGGTCGCGCTCAGTGTCGGCGGTGGCATGCTGCGGACGATGTCGTGACGGGCGACAACGAACGCGAGCCGACGCTTGCCAAGCGCGGGCGGCAGGGCGAGTCCGAGCCGGATCTGTCCCGCGCCGACCGCGCCATCCTGGCGGGCGACGATCAGCGGATGCCCGGCCCCGATCCAGTCGGTCAGCAGCCGGCTGGCCTCGGGATCGGTCGCGCAGCACGGGCTGGCCGGCCGTGCTGCGTCCACCGCGGCGGGCGCGAGCCAGACCAGATCGTGGCGTTCGAGGGTGGGTTCAGGCATCGCTGCGCACACGCTCGACCACCATCGCGGCCATCGTCCGCCCGCCACGTTCGGCGCCGGCGGCGATGCGCCCGTCGATCCGGCGATCCGCAACAGCCATCATCGATAGTTCGGCCAGCGCGTCGGCCAGCCGGCGCCCATGGTCGTCGGTCCACACCGCGCGCAGATGCCCCATGCGATGGTAGTTCGCGACCCCCGGCGAGAACACCGGCGAAAGCTGCGCGAGCGCCTCGACCCGTTCGAGCGGCAACTTCGTGATGCGCGCCAGGGCGGGCAGGTTCATGACCTTGATCTCGGCGTCGCCGAGTGCGTAGCACGCGTCGGCCATCATCCCGGTGGTGAGGTAGCCGCCGCTGACCGCCTCGCCATAGACCACGCTCAGGATCACGTGACCGCGCCCGCGCGCGATCTCGACGCACTTGGCCAGATGCGCCATATAGCCGTTGAGTCCGAGCAGTTCGTCGCGCCGGCGCAGGCGCTGGCCCTGGGTGTCGAGCAGGAACAGGATGGCTTCGCCGGGGCGGTTTCTCACCGTGGCGAGCACGGCAGCAGCCATGCGCAGTGCCAGATCCGCGCCGACCTCCACCCGCTCGGCGGTGCCGATCACGGTAAGCATCGTCCCGCCGACCGGCGCACGTCCCTCGAAGTAGTCGTGCTCGAGCGCCGTCGGCTCCCAGCCGGCCGGAAACAGCGTGTTCAGTATCTCGTCTCGCTTCATGCGCTTCTCCCGGTGCAGCGGGTCGCCATGGCGACGAATTCTTCGGCGTCCATCATTGCCACATCGGCGTCGGCCGGCACGCCCAGCGCCTGCCAGATCTCGGGCGCGTCGTTGCAGGTGCCGAAACGCCGCCAGCGCTCGGCCAGACGCGCGTGCTCGCGTTCGACGGACTCGAGCGAAAACTCGGTCGGCATATCGAGCAGGCGGACGGCCGCGGCGCGGAAGGCGTCGGTATCATCGTCGACGAACGCATCCGCCTCGCCCAGCAGGTAGCGGTGCTTGCCGCCGGTCACCCGCCACACCAGTGCACGGTCGCGCGAATCGAATTCCTCGACGCCGCGCACTGTTTCGATGACCTCCGGCCCCGACATCGCCAGCCGCCCCTGCTCGGACATCACCAGTGCGTCGCAGCAGCGCGCGATCAGGCCGGTGCCGCCGAAGCAGCCACCGGAGCCGCCGATCAGGCCGATGAAGCGCAGTCCTTCGGCGCGCGCGCCGAGCACTGCGCGGATGATCTCGGACACGGCGATCAGCCCGGCATTGGCCTCATGCAGGCGCACGCCGCCCGAATCGAACAGGATCAGCACCGCCGCCGGCCGTTCGGCGCGGGCGCGCTCGATCAGGCCGACCAGCTTGGCGCCGTGCACCTCGCCGATGGCGCCGCCGAGAAATGCCCCTTCCTGTGCCGCGATCAGCACCGGACGGCCGTCCAGCGTTGCGGCGCCGATGACGATGCCGTCGTCGAACGCGGCCGGTTGTTCCAGCATGGCCATGTGCGGGCTCGATACCCGCGCTTCGGGCGGAATGAGCTCGTGAAAGCTGTCCGTATCGACCACGCCGTGCACGCGCTCGCGTGCCGATGCTTCAAAAAAGCGCTTACGCATCATCGTCCTCCCATGCTTCCAGGGCCTGGTCCAGGCGCAGGCTCACCACGGCGGGGGTTGCGCCGACATCGTGGATCTCGATCTTCAGGCCGCCGGCCGCATGGCGTTCGCCGAAATCGCGCAGCACCGCCTGCCAGATCGGGCCGAAGCCCTGGGCCGCGGTGTGCACGTCGATCGAGCAGCGATCGGGCGCGCCGCCGGCCTCGACCAGCACTTCACAGTTGCCCGACGCGGTCACGCCGACCAGCACCGGTTTGCGGGCCGTGGCCGTGCCGCGGGCCTCCACTTCGTATTGCAGTCGTTCCATGTCCTGTTCTCCTGCGCCTACCAGTTGCGGAAGCGGCTGGGCGGGTTGTAGAGGCCGCCCGATGCGCGCACCAGATCCTTGACCGAGCGTGCCGCGAGCAGGTCGCAGCGTGCGTCGCGGTGGGCGATGCCCAGATCCTCGGCACGCCGGATCACGCCGCGCGCGCGCAGTTCGTCGACCTTCTTGCGGTCGCGGCCGAGCCCGACCGCGGTATAGCCGGCGACGCCGCGGATCGCCTGCTCGCGTTCTTCGAGGTCGCGGCACAGCAGCAGGTTGGCGATGCCTTCCTCGGTGACGACATGGGTGACGTCGTCGCCGAAGATCATCACCGGCGGGTTCGCCAGGCCCATGGTCTCGGCCAGGTCCCAGGCGTCGAGGCGCTCGACGAAGGCGGGCGCCATGTGTTCGCGGAAGGTCTCGACCATCTGCACCACGAGCTTGCGCCCGCGAGGCATCACGTCGCGGCCCTGGCGCGCCTCCTCGCCGGCCTTGACCCACGCCGCGCTCTCGTGACGCCGGCCACGCGCATCGGCACCCATGTTGGGTGCGCCGCCAAAGCCGGCGATGCGGCCCTTGGTCGCGGTCGAACTGTTGCCCTGCAGATCGATCTGCAGCGTCGAGCCGATGAACAAATCGCATGCGTAATGCCCGGCCGCCTGGCAGAAGGCGCGGTTGGAACGCATCGCGCCGTCGGCGCCGGTGAAGAACACGTCGGGGCGCGCGGCAATATAGGCTTCCATGCCGAGTTCGGAGCCGAAGCTGTGCACCGACTCGACGAAGCCTGCCTCGATCGCGGGAATCAGGGCCGGATGCGGGTTCAGCGCCCAGTGGGTGCAGATCTTGCCCTTGAGACCCAGGGATTCGCCGTAGGTCGGCAGCAGCAACTCGATCGCTGCGGTGTCGAAGCCGATGCCGTGATTCAGGCGCTTCACGCCGTATTCGGCGTAGATGCCCTTGATCACCATCATCGCCATCAGCACCTGGATCTCGGAGATCTGTGCCGGATCGCGGGTGAACAGCGGCTCGATGTAGTTGGGTTTGGGCGCGACGATGACGAAGTCAACCCAGTCGGCGGGGATGTCGACGCGCGGCAAGCCTTCGCGCAACTCGTTGACCTGCGCGATGACGATGCCGTTTTTGAACGCCGTCGCCTCGACGATCGCCGGGGTGTCCTCGGTGTTCGGCCCGGTGTAGAGGTTGCCGGCCGCATCGGCCGCTTCGGCCGCGATCAAGGCCACGTTCGGGGTCAGGTCGACGAAATAGCGTCCGAACAGCTCGAGATAGGTGTGGATCGCGTTGATCCGGATCTTGCCCGCCTCGACCAGCGACGCCAGCCGCGTACCCTGCGGGCCGGAGAAGGAGAAATCGATCTCGCGCGCGATGCCCTTGTCGAACAGGGCGGTGTGCTCGGGCAGCGCGACCACCGACTGCAACATGTGCAGGTCGTGGATGCGGTCCGGATCGACCGCGGCGAGCGCGCGGGCGAGAAAGTCCGCTTGCTTCTGGTTGTTGCCCTCGAGACAGACGCGGTCGCCGGGCTCGATCACGCGTTCGAGCAGCGCGGTCGCGTGCTCGGCGGCGATCCGCCGGCCATCGGTGAGATCGGTCGCGCGCGCCATCCGCGCCGCCTTCGAGGCGACGCCGCGGCGCCAGTTCTGGTCCGTGGTGCTCATGCTGGTTCCTCGCGTTCGGGAGCGCGGCGACCGTGGTCGCCGCCTCCGGGAGTTGCTTCGATCGGAGCTGCGCCGCTTACTCGTAGAACATGTTTGGCAAGAACATCACGATGTCGGGGAAGATCGAGAGCAGCACGATGTACAGGCACATCAGGATGATGAAGGGCAGGATGCCGCGCGCGATCTCGCCGAACTTGATGTCGGGCGCGATGCCGTTGATGACGAACAGGTTGAGACCGACCGGCGGGGTGATCAGCCCCAGTTCCATGTTGATGGTGAGCACGATGCCGAACCAGATCGGATCGAAGCCGGCGGCGAGGATGCCCGGGAGGATCACCGGGGTGACCATCAGGATGATCGCCACCGGCGGCAGGAAGAAGCCCATCACCAGCAGCAGCATGTTCACCCAGAACAGCAGGGCCCACTTCGACATCTCCAGCGCCACCAGCCATTCGGCCAGGCTCTGGGTGATCCGCAGGTAGCTCATCACATAGGTGAACAGGAAGGCCATGGCGATGATCATCATGATCATGCACGACTCGCGCGCGGTACCGGTCAGGATCTCCTTGATCTCCTTCCAGTGGTAGCACTGGTACAGCAGCGCCACCAGGATCAGCGCGCCGAACGCACCGACACCGGCCACTTCGGACGGGGTGCCGAAGCCACCGTACATCGCGAACATGATCACCGCGATCAGGATCAGGAAGGGCAGCAGGCGGGGCAGCGCTTCCCAGCGCTGGGCCCAGGTGAAATGCTCCTCGCGCAGCAGCTCGGCAGCCATCGCCCCGCCGCCACCGTCCATGGCCTGTTTGCGCTCGCGGATATAGGCGAAGACCACCCACGTCGCGAACAGCAGCGCCAGCAACAGCCCCGGCACGATGCCGGCGATGAACAGCTTGCCGATCGACTGTTCGGCAATTACGCCGTAGATGATCAGCGTGATACTGGGCGGAATCAGGATGCCCAGGGTGCCGCCGGCGGCGATCAGCCCCGAGGCCAGCCCTGCCGAGTAGCCGCGTTTGCGCATTTCGGGGATGCCCATGCCGCCGATCGCCGCGCAGGTGGCCGGGCTCGAACCGCACAGCGCGGAGAAGATGGTGCACCCGGCGACGTTGGCGACGCCGAGGCTGCCGGGCATCTTGTACAGCCAGCGGTAGGCCGACTCGTACAGATCCACCGCGGCGCGGGTCTTGCCGATTGCCGCGCCCATCAGCACGAACAGCGGGACGGTCAGCAGGGTGAAATTGTCCAGTTCGCCGAAGATCGTTTCGGCGATCAGGCCGATGTTCGATGCCGGCATGAAAAGGAACATGATCACCACCGCGGAGGCGCCGAGCGCGAATGCGATCGGCATTCCGGAAAACAGCAGCACCAGCGTGAGTGCGCAGTTGATGAGGCCTATCTCGAGCACACCCATGTCATTCTCCCAGGAATTCGTGTTGCTGGTGCTTGGCCGGATCGAACACGTCCTCGACCACCTGCACCACGTATTGGAGCACCAGCAGGCTCATGCCGAGGGCCATGAAAAAGTACGGAATCCACAGTTTCGGCGCCCAGGTCGAACTGGTCTCCCAGCCTCCTTCCCAGGCCTCGTGCCAGTACGCCCACGACAGATAGGCGATCAGCGCACAAAACAGCATCGACAGCACATCGCCGAAGATGTAGCGCCAGCGGTTCCATTTCGCCGACATCACCTCGTCGAGCACCTCGATACCGACGTGGGCGCGTTCGCGCTGGGTGTGCGCGGCCGCGAGGAAGGTGGCGGCGATCAGCATGAAGATACTGAGCTCGATGACCCAGTCGTTCGATATCTGGATCACATAGCGCGTGACCACTTCGTACACCAGGACCAGCGTACAGGCGAAGATCAGAAACGCCGACAGGTAGGCCATCAACGCGTTGAAGCCCTTGACCGTGCGGCTGAACAGACGCCAGGCAGGATTGTTCATGTTCGGTCTCCCTCTGAGGAGGTGCTACCGGACCCCGTGGGGCCCGGCGCTGGGGGAACGGCTTACTTGACGGAGATGGCCATGTCGAGCAATTGCTGTCCGCCTTTCACTTCCTCTGCGTAGTCCTTCCATGCACTGGCCTTGGCCACATCACGCCACTTCGCAAACGCGGCATCGTCCATGTCGTAGGCCTTCTTGCCGGCCTTTTCGAATACCTCGGCGGCCTTGATATCGTCCTTCTTCGACTCGTCGATGCTGAACTGCTCGAGGCTCGCGCCCACTTCCATGACGATCTTCTGCTGGTCGGGGGTGAGGCGATCGAAGGTGGACTTGGCCATCAGCAGCGGCTCGAACATGAACCAGAACGAGTTCTTGCGCGCCGAAGTCAGATGGTCCGCAACCTCCTCGAGGCGGAAGCTGATGATCGAGGTGCTCGAGGTCACAGCGGCGTCGAGCACACCGGTCTGCATCGCGCTGTAGACTTCATTGGACGGCACGTTGGTGATCGAACCGCCACCGGCCTTGAGCATCAGGTCCATGTGCTTGCTTGCGCCGCGGATCTTGACGCCCTTGACGTTATCGGGCTCGATCACGGCCTTGGGCTTGCTCGCAACTCCGCCCGCCTGCCAGATCCAGGTGACGATCTTGACCCCCTTGTCATCGAGGATCTTGGTCAGCTCCTTGCCGATCGGCTCGTCTTTCCAGCGGTGGCCCTGCTCGTAGCTGGTGACAAGGCCCGGCATCAGGGTGATATTCACCTGCGGAATCTTGCCGCCCTCGTACGCAAGCGGATACAGGGTCATGTCGACCGAGCCGTTCTGCAGTGCGCCGAACTGGGCGAAGGTCTTGACCAGCGAGCTGGCGGGGAAGATTTCGAACTTGAGTTCACCGTTGGTGCGTGTTTCGACTTCCTGGGCGAACTTGCGTACCAGCCGGTCGCGAAAGTCGCCGTGGTCGGCGGTGCCGCCGGGGAACTGGTGCGAAATTTTCACCACGGTCGTCTTCTGCGCATGGGCCGCGGGCGCGAGTCCCAGTGCCAGCAGGCTGGCGAAGGCGCCGAACAATACGTGCTTGCGGATACCGTACTTCATGAGTTGTCTCCTCTCACTGTTGGTCTACTGCGGGGTGCTGCATACGAGAGCCGTGAGCTGGTGCCACGGCGGGTGGGGGGCCGGCCCCGGGGGACCGGACCGGATTGCTCAGTATTTGCCCGAAAGCAGTGAGCCGAAGCCCGGCGACCATGTCTTGAGGCCGAGCTTCTTGAGCATCATGTAAGTCGTCGAGATGGAGGAGGACACCACCGGCAGGCCGGTGCGGTCTTCGATCATCTGCACCGAGGCCAGAGAGGGCATCTGCACGCAGGCCGAGGCGACGATCGCATCGACATTGGTGTTCAGGCGCTTGGTGATCTCGACCGGTGCGAGCGGATCCCGCCGCCCCACTTCGAGGTTGTCGGGGATCTCGAGCGAGATGCTGTCCACGACCTCGATGCCTTCATGCTCGAGGTAGTCGATCACCAACTGGGTGAGCGGTTTCATATAGGGCGTGAGGATCGAAACCTTCTTTGCGCCCAGCACCTTCAAGCCGTCGACCAGTGCGCCGGCGCTGGTGACCACCGGCGCAGGACCACCGGCCTCCACGGTGCGCCCGTGCAGGCGCTCCTCGGACACCCGGTGGTAGCCCTTGCCCATGCTCATGATCGCGACCAGGCAGGCATAGCCCAATACATCGACGCGCGCGTCCGCCAGTTCGAGCGCGCAGCGGTCGGAATCGCGGTCCATTGCTTCGAGCTCCTCCTTGGTCACCTTCTGCATGCGCATGCGGCTGGAGTGAAAGGTGAAGCGTTCGGGCTCGACCAGCTCGCGTGCGCGCAGCACGGCCGGGATCTCGGTTTCCATCGTGGTGTTCGAGCTCGGAACGATCTGTCCGATACGGAAGGTCTGCTGCGGCATTTTCGGTGTCTCCTTGGGGTGTCAGGCGCCGAGCTGGCGGGCCAGATCGAGGAAATCGTCGGCGACGAAGTCGAACTCGCCGGGGCTGTAGTCGGGCAGCGGATGGCCCGCGCCGAATTCGAGTGGCCGGATCACGTAGGCGGTGCGGCAGCCCTGCTGCTTGGCCGCGCGCAGGTCGGGAGGGTGGGCCGCAACGAGCATCAGCTCGGCCGGCGCCACGTCCAGCAGGCGGGCCGTGCCCAGGTAGGTTTCCGGATCAGGCTTGTAGTGACCGAAGAGCTCGGCCGAGATCACGCAGTCCCACGGCAATGCGCCATGGCGCGCCAGGTCGACAAGGAGCGAGAAGTTGCCGTTGGAGAGGGTGGTGATGGTGAAGCGTTGTTTCAGGCGAGCCAGGCCGTCGACGCTGTCCGCCCACGGCGCGAGGCGGTGCCAGGCACGGTTCAGCCGGGCGCGCTCATCCTCGTCCAGCGCATCGAGGCCGAAGCGTTCGACGATCGAATCGAGGATCAGCCGATGCAGCGCATCGATGCTCATCCAGGGCAGGTCACCGCGGCGGACCCGGTCCATTGCCGGCACGTAGCCCGCCCGCCATTCATCGGCGAAGGCCTCCCAGTCACCGACGACGCCATGTCTGGCAGCGACCGCTGCGGCTTCGTGAGCAATGCTGCCCCGCCAATCGACCACGGTGCCGAATACGTCAAACGCCAGTGCCTGCAGTACAGGGTGTGCATCCGATTGCGTCATCCTGGTCCTCCTCCGTGGGGTCGACAACCGGCTCGTTCGGCCGGAAGTGCAACCCTGACTTCATTTCCGGGCTGTGAATCCCGGGCGTTCTCAGGTTCTATGTACTCATTCAGAAGAATAGTGCATGCACTGATTGAATTTGTGTATACAAGATATATTCGAAAATATGCAGTGTCAAGCTCGATTCTCGGAATCGAAGCGCGATCAAACGGGGAAGGGTGAGGCTGCGCTACGGAACGAAAGCAGGGAGGCGATTGCCGTCGGCAGGCTTCCCTTGGCGCACATATTCAGGCGATACGGAGGAGCCCGAGCGCGTCGTGCATGCGTCGGTGCGTCAGGCGCTGGCGGCGCGCAGCCCTGGATCGGTGGTGCTGAGTAGCCGCCGGCGCGCCGTCGGCCTGGTCCCGATGGTGCGTGAGTGCTGTTGCCGTCTCAGCCAGCGAGCTGTCCGGAGATGCCGAACGGACGATTCTCGCGAAAGGGCGAGCGCTCCGACAATTCATCCAGATAGAACTGCACCCCGGCCGTTTCGCGCGCCAGGAACTGGTCCACCGCGCCGCGAAAGCGTGGATCGGCGATCCAGTGCGCGGAACGGGTGATCACCGGTTCCAGTCCGCGCGAGAGCTTGTGCTCGCCCTGGGCGCCGCCCTCGAAGCGTTGCAGACCGTGACGGATGCAGTAGTCGATGGCCTGGTAGTAGCACAGCTCGAAGTGCACGAAGGGCAGGGGCTCGGTTGCGCCCCAGTAGCGGCCGTACAGCGCCTGGCCGTCGCACAGGTAGAAGGCGCCCGCCACCGCCTGGCCCTCGCGCTCGGCGAGCAACAGGCGCACGCCGTCGGGCAGCCGCCGGGCCAGCATGGTAAAGAAATCGGGCTTGAGGTAGGGCGTCGACCGGTGCAGGGCGTAGGTGGTGGCGTAGCAGCGATAGAAGAAGGCCCAATCGGCATCGCTGGCGCCGTGGCCGTCGAGCCAGCGCAGGTCGAGGCCGTGCTCGCCGGCGCGGCGGCGCTCCTGGCGGATCTTCTTGCGCTTGTCGTGGTTGAGGTGGGCGAGAAAGGCGTCGAAATCGGCATAGCCGGCGTTGTGCCAGTGGAACTGCACCCCGTGGCGCAGCATCAGGCCGGCATCGCGCAGCCACTCGCCTTCCTCTTCGGTCGGGAACAGCAGGTGCAGGGACGACAGGCCGCTGTCGACCGCCAGTGCCAGCACCGCTGCAAGCAGGTTCTTGCGCTCTGCGGTGCTGCGTCCGAGCAGTCGTGCTCCGGGGATGGGGCAGAACGGCAGCGCGCCAAGCCACTTCGGGTAATAGGCCAGGCCATGGCGCTCGTAGGCTTCGGCCCAGGCCCAGTCGAACACGTATTCGCCGTAGGAGTGGTGCTTCTGGTACAGCGGCATTGCCGCGATCAGCTCGCCGTCGCGCCACAGCGTGGCGTGGCGCGGAATCCAGCCGGTGCCACGGCCCACGCAGGCGGTGGCTTCGAGGGTGTCGAGGAAGGCATGCGACAGGCAGGGCTGCTCGCCGGCGAGCGCGTCCCATTGGGCCGCTTCGATCTCGGTCAGCGCGGAGATGAGGTGAAAACCGTTCTTCTGCGACATCGGGTCAGGTGCATTCGGTGCAGCGTCCGCTGGCGGGCTGCCTCATTGTTGAGCAATTGTAAAAAGTTCTTCGCGGGCAGGAGCTTGGGCATGCTGTCCGGGGCTTATCCACAGCTTTGCCCACGCACTCTGTGCACTTTACGGTATTACCCCGGTCCGCCGCGAGCGGCCCGCCACCGGACGTGAAGCGGTATAGTTCTGCCTCATGAATACCACGCTTTCAATCGCTGTTGCCCAGCTGAATTTTACGGTCGGTGACCTCGCCGCCAATGCGGACCGGATCATCGATGCCATCGGTCGCGCGCGCGCGGCCGGAGCGGACCTGTTGCTGACCCCCGAACTCGCGCTTTCGGGATATCCGCCCGAGGATCTGCTGCTGCGCCCGGACTTCTATCGCGCCTGTGACCGCGAGCTGCTGCGCATTGCCCTGGCTGCGCGCGGCGTGTGCGTGGTGGTCGGGCATCCGCGGCAGGCCAACGGATTGCGCTACAACGCGGCCTCGGTGATCCGCGATGGCGAGGTGGTCGCGATCTATCACAAGCATCTGCTGCCCAATTACGAGGTGTTCGACGAAGTCCGCTATTTCGATGCCGGATCGGATGCCTGCGTGTTCGAATTGAAGGGGGTGAAATTCGGCATCAACATCTGCGCCGATATCTGGGAGCCGGGCCCGGCCGAAGCCGCACGGGTCGCCGGTGCCGAGGTATTGCTGGCGCTCAACGCTTCGCCCTATCACCTGAACAAGCAGGTGCAACGGCAGGCGGTGCTGCGCGAGCGGGTGGCCGAAACCGCCTTGCCGGTGCTGTACTGCAACATGGTCGGCGGACAGGACGAACTGGTGTTCGATGGCGGCTCGTTTGCCCTCGATGGCGATGGCGCCCTGGTCTACCAGACGGCGTTGTTCGATGAGCGTCTGGACATGATCGGGCTGCGTGACGGACGCTGGGTGTCGGAGATCCGCTGCGAGTCGCTGGCGGCCGAGGCCGAGGTTTATGAGGCCTTGCGTGTCGGGGTGCGCGACTATCTCGGCAAGAACGGCTTTCCGGGTGCCATCATCGGCCTGTCGGGTGGTATTGATTCAGCATTGACGCTGGCGATCGCGGTCGATGCCCTGGGTGCGGATCGCGTGCGCGCGGTGATGATGGCCTCGCCCTACACCGCGCAGATGAGCCTCGACGACTCACGTGAGATGGTCCGCCGCCTGGGCGTACGCTACGACGAGATCCCGATCGAAGCGGCGATGAACACCTTTGCGTCGATGCTGGAGGCGCAGTTTGCCGGCCTTGCCGCCGACACCACCGAAGAGAATCTGCAGAGCCGGATTCGCGGCATGATCCTGATGGCGCTGTCCAACAAGACCGGTTCCATCGTGCTCACCACCGGCAACAAGAGCGAAATGGCCACGGGCTACGCCACCCTGTACGGCGACATGGCAGGTGGTTTCGCGGTGCTCAAGGATATCTACAAGACCCTGGTCTATCGCCTGTCGGAGTGGCGCAATACGGTGGGCCAGGTGATCCCGCAGAACATCATCGACCGTCCGCCCTCGGCCGAACTCAAGCCCGACCAGAAGGACCAGGACAGCCTGCCGCCTTACGAGGTACTCGACGCCATCATCGAGGCCTACATGGAGCGCGACGAGTCGCCGCGCGAAATCGTTGCCGCGGGCTATCCGGAACCAGACGTGCGGCGCACGGTCGGTATGCTCAAGCGTAACGAGTACAAGCGGCGCCAGGCGCCGGTCGGCATCCGGGTGACGCGGCGTGGATTCGGCAGGGATTGGCGTTATCCGATAACATCGCGCTATCAGGACGAATACTGAGCGCATATGCGCCACGCGTTATCGCGTGACGCCAACCAGGAGACTTACATGAAGAAGATCGAAGCCATCATCAAGCCGTTCAAGCTCGACGAAGTGCGTGAGGCGATGTCCGAAGTGGGTATTACCGGCCTGACCGTGACCGAGGTGAAGGGCTTCGGCCGGCAGAAAGGGCATACCGAGCTGTATCGTGGTGCCGAGTACGTGGTCGATTTTCTGCCCAAGATCAAGGTCGAGATCGTGATCGGTGACGACCTGGTGGAGCAGGCGGTCGAGGCCATCATCAAGGCCGCCCAGACCGGCAAGATCGGTGACGGCAAGATCTTCGTGTCGTCGGTGGAGCAGGTGGTGCGTATCCGCACCGGTGAAACCGACGAAGCGGCGATCTGATCGCGATTTGCCCCGGCGCCGGGTGTCGGGGAGGTTAGCGACGCGCGCTGTTTTGCGCGCGCATCAGCACCAGCAGCGCGCCGCCACCACCGTCGTGCGGACCGGCTTGGCAGAAGGCGAGGATTTCCTCGCGCTGCGCCAGCCATCCGCGCGACAGCTGCTTGAGAATGGCCACCCGTCCGGGCGAGCCGAGTCCTTTCCCGTGTATGACCCGAATGCAGCGTTTACCCTGCGCCAGACTCGCAGCCAGGAAGCGGGCGAGGGCGTCGCGTGCTTCGTCGCGGGTGAGTCCGTGAAGATCGATTTCCCCCTGTAGCACCCAGCGTCCCCGGCGCAGATCGCTCAACACGCGGCGCGGCAGGCCGGTGCGCAGAAAGGCGGCTTCGTCGCCCATGTCGAGGCGATCCTCGAAGGTGAGTGGCGCAGCGAGCGATTCATGAAGGGCGTCGCGTTCGTCGGCTTCGCGCTTCAGTGGCTTGGGCGCGGGGGCATCGGTCGGCAACTCGGCCCGGTCGCGGGTGTCGAGCTGACGCGCGCCACGGGTGGCAAGGCGGAACAGCGCCGCCGGGTCGGAAACGTCCGCGTCGGCCGGAAGCACGATCGGAGGCAGGTCGCCCGCGGGATGCGCAGTCTTGTCGGTGACCGCTTCGTGCGCCGGCGGCCGGTTCAGGTAGCGGGCGTGGGTCGCGAGCTCCACGCGGCCGGTGTCGGCGAGCGGAGTGACGTCGGCGTAGGCTGTCCCGAGCGGATCGTCCGTGGCGTGTCGTGCGCGGGCGGCGGTTGGTTCGGGCTCGGCCTTGCGGGCACGGGGAAGCGGAGGCGGGCGCGGAGTTTCGATGTCTGCGCGATCCTGTTTGCCCAGCGGCGCGACGCCGGCAACGGTCTGCTGAAATAGTGCGAGGTCGTCGGCATCGACTTGTGTGCTGCCCGCCGCGTCGGGCAGCGCTGGCGGCGGGGGGCGACGCCCGGGCTTGCGCGCCTTGTCCGCAGCGGGTGCCGGCGCGCGCGACTTGAGTGCCGCGAGCGCCTTGAACGGACTGCCCGGTGTGGTCCCGTCGTCCGTGCTGCTGGCCGTGGTGGTCGGACGTGGACGACGGCCCATGGCTGCCTTTTCCGGCTCAGCGGTCGAGCGCGTCGAGGTAGCGTTCGGCGTCGAGCGCGGCCATGCAACCGGTGCCGGCCGACGTGACCGCCTGACGGTAGATGTGATCCTGCACGTCGCCGGCGGCAAATACGCCGGGTATGCTGGTTTGCGTGGCGTTGCCCTTACGCCCGCCGTCGGTGACGATGTAGCCGCCTTCCATCTCCAGCTGACCTTCGAAGATGTCGGTGTTCGGCTTGTGGCCGATGGCGATGAACACGCCCTGCAGCGCGACGTCGTAGGTCTCGCCGGTATTGACGCTCTTCACGCGCATGCCGGTGACGCCGGAACTGTCGCCGAGCACCTCGTCCAGGGTGGAGTTCAGCGCGAGCTCGATCCTGCCCGCAGCGACCTTTTCCATCATCTTGTCGATCATGATCTTCTCGGCGCGGAACGTTTCGCGGCGATGCACGAGCGTGACCTTCTTCGCGATGTTGGCAAGGTAGAGCGCTTCTTCGACTGCGGTGTCGCCGCCGCCGATGACGGCTACGTCCTGGTTCTTGTAGAAGAAACCGTCGCAGGTCGCACAGGCGGACACCCCGCGGCCGGCGAATTTTTCTTCCGACGGCAGGCCGAGATACTTCGCGGTGGCGCCGGTGCAGATGATCAGTGCATCGCAGGTGTATTCGCCGGAGTCGCCGATCAGCGTGAACGGGCGCTCGCCGAGTTTGGCGGTATGGATGTGATCGAAGATCATCTCGGTGTTGAAGCGCTCGGCATGCTTCTGGAAGCGCACCATCAGATCGGGTCCCATGACGCCGTCGACATCGGCCGGCCAGTTGTCCACGTCGGTGGTGGTCATCAGCTGTCCGCCCTGGGCAAGTCCGGTGATCAGCACCGGATTCAGGTTGGCACGGGCGGCGTAAACGGCGGCGGTGTATCCGGCCGGGCCGGAGCCGAGGATGATCAGGCGGGCGTGTTTGGTGGTCATGGCGTTGCGTTCCGGCGTGTGTTTGCAATGGCGCGAATTATAGCCGACGCGACCCGATGCCCCGAGCAATCGATCCGATAGCCTTGTCCAATCGCCTGCCGATGACCGGCAGGGTGCGATTTCACGCCGGGGACGGCATCTTCATCGTTGGTGTGACTTATTCGTCTATACTTTCCCGCAAAACATGTGTAACCGTTCCAGAACACGCTGGACCGTATTCTGTCAGCCGGAGATTTCATGAGTCAGCCCACCTCGGTTTCGACCACTGCACTGAAAACCTTCCCGTTGTTCAACGGGCTGTCCGACGAGGTGCTGGCGGCGGTTGCCCGGGTCTCGGTGATGCGACGATTTCCGCGCGGGCAGGCGGTGGTGCGTGCGGGTGACCGGACCGACTTCGTCTATTTCGTGCTGACCGGCAGCCTCAAGGTCGTGGTCAGTGACGAGGACGGCCGTGAGGTCATCCTTTCCATCCTCGGGCAGGGCGAGCTCTTTGGCGAGATGGGCATGTTCGGCGAACAACCGCGCTCGGCCTCGGTGGTGGCCGTGGTTGCGGCCGATCTGGTGATGATCTCCAAGCAGGATTTCCGCCAGCTGATGCAGGACAATTTCGAGATCGCGTGGCGCATCATGTGCAATCTGTCCGCGCGCCTGCGCAATGCCGACCGAAAGATCGAGAGTCTCGCCCTGATGGACGTATATGGGCGCGTTGCCGGCCTGCTCATCGAGATGGCCGAGGATGTCGACGGCGAATCGGTGGTGGTGCGCAAGATCTCCAAGCAGGACATCGCCAAGATGATCGGTGCATCGCGCGAAATGGTCAGCCGGGTGATGAAGGATCTCGGCCAGCAGGGGCTGATCGAGGAAACCCCGAAGGGCATCATTCTGCGCGAACGCCTGAGCGAGCTCTGAGCGTCGTGCTGTCGTCGGGGCGCTGATTTCAGTTAGTTTGTTTCGCACGGCAACATCGCGGACGGCCGGGCGGGGCGATCGCTTATAATCTGTCGCTTCTGTCCCGGTCACCGATCACCCCCCGATGCTGTCTCGTTCGTCATCCCGTTCCCAGCCGTTGCCCGAAAAGATCTCGCTGTTGTTGCAGGAGGCACGCTGGCTGATCCTGGGCGTGATGTCGCTCTACATCGGTCTCGTGCTCCTTGGCTACAACAAGGCCGATCCGGGCTGGTCCCACGCCTCCGCGGTGGCGCGTGTCAGCAATCCCGGCGGCCGTTTCGGTGCGTGGCTGGCCGATCTGCTGCTCTATCTTCACGGCGTATCCGCCTGGTGGTGGGTGGTGTTTCTGGGGTACGGACTGATGTGGGGTTTTCGCCGGCTCAAGAACCGGCTTGCCATCGACCGGCGCTCCTTCTTTTTCGTCTTTGCGGGTTTTCTGGTTGTTCTGGTCACCAGTAGTGCGCTCGAATTCCTGCGCTTCCACTCCCATGGCGCCGCCCTTCCTCTGTCCCCCGGCGGCTTGTTCGGCATGGAACTCGGCGAGGCGGTACGGAGCAATTTCGGCTTTACCGGCGGGACCTTGCTGCTGCTTGCGCTGATGGCCTCGGGCCTGTCGCTGTTTACCGGCATCTCATGGCTGACCGCTGCCGAGCGCATGGGGTTCTGGGTGGAGCAGGGCGTGCTTGCCACGCAGATCGGCTGGCAACGCTGGCTGGACCGGCGGGCCGGCCAGGCGGTGGCGCAAAAGCGTGAGGCGGTGATCGAGACCCGGCGGCGCAAGACCGAACTGGCCCCTCCCGCGCCCTTGCGCATCGAACCCGCGGTGGCGGCGGTGGCGCGGTCCGAGCGTGCGGAGAAGGAAAGACAGCAGAATCTGTTCACCGACGTCGGGCTGGGGGCAATCCCGCCGCTCGGGCTGCTCGATCCGCCCACCGTCAACGGCGAGCCGCCGTCGGCCGAGGCGATGGAGTTCACCTCGCGCCTGATCGAAACCAAGCTTGCCGACTTCGGTGTCGAGGTGAAGGTGCTGGCGGCCTACCCCGGCCCGGTGATCACCCGCTACGAGATCGAGCCTGCGGTCGGCGTAAAGGGTAGCCAGGTCGTGAACCTCGCCAAGGACTTGTCGCGGGCGCTGTCCACGATGTCGATCCGGATGGTGGAAACGGTGCCTGGCAAGTCCTGCATGGCGCTCGAGCTGCCGAACCCCAAACGCCAGACCGTGCGTCTGTCGGAGATACTCGGTTCGCGGGCCTACAACGACATGAGCTCACCGCTGACCGTGGCGCTGGGCAAGGACATCGGCGGCCAGCCGGTGGTGGCCGATCTGGCCAAGATGCCGCACTTGCTGGTGGCCGGTACCACCGGCTCGGGGAAGTCGGTCGGGATCAACGCCATGATCCTGTCGCTGCTGTACAAGAGCGAGCCGGAACGGGTACGGCTGATCATGGTCGACCCGAAAATGCTGGAGCTGTCGATCTACGAGGGCATTCCGCACCTGCTGGCGCCGGTCGTCACCGACATGAAGCATGCGGCCAATGCGCTCAACTGGTGCGTCGCCGAGATGGACAAGCGCTACAAGCTGATGGCGGCGGTCGGGGTGCGCAACCTCGCCGGTTTCAACAAGGCGGTGGTCGAGGCGCGCAAGAACGAGACCCCGCTGACCAATCCGTTCTCGATCACGCCCGAGAGCCCCGAGCCGCTCGAGACCCTGCCTTATATCGTGGTGGTCGTCGACGAACTGGCCGACATGATGATGGTGGTCGGCAAGAAGGTCGAGGAGCTGATCGCGCGCCTCGCGCAGAAGGCCCGGGCGTCCGGCATTCACCTGATCCTCGCCACCCAGCGCCCGTCGGTGGATGTGATCACCGGGCTGATCAAGGCCAACGTCCCGACCCGGATCTCGTTCCAGGTGTCGAGCAAGATCGATTCGCGCACCATCCTCGATCAGATGGGCGCGGAGACCCTGCTCGGCATGGGCGACATGCTCTACCTGGCGCCGGGCACGGGGTTGCCGGTGCGGGTGCACGGCGCCTTCGTCGCCGACGAGGAGGTGCACAAGGTGGTCGATCACCTCAAGCGACTCGGTCCGCCCGACTACATCGACGGCATCCTCGCCGCGCCGGAGGACGACCTGGAAGCCGCCCTCGGTGGTGGTGGCGAAGGCGGTGGCGACGAATCGGATGCACTCTACGATCAGGCGGTCGAGATCGTGGTCAAGACCCGTCGCCCGTCGATCTCGCTGGTCCAGCGCCATCTGCGCATCGGCTACAACCGTGCTGCGCGCCTGATCGAGCAGATGGAGCGGGCCGGACTGGTGTCGTCGATGGGCAGCAATGGCAACCGAGAAGTGATCGTACCGCCGAAGGACGGCGAATGAGGACCAACATGCGCAGGTGGCTAGCGGCATTGACGATTTCGATTGCGGCCGGCCCGGCGCTGGCGGCCGATGCCATCGCGCAACTACGCCAGTTCGTGGCCTCCACCCGCAGTGCCGAGGGCGAGTTCGAGCAGACGGTGGTGGCGCGCTCCGCACGCAAGCCGCAGCAGGCCGCGGGTCGCTTCGCGTTTGCGCGTCCGGGCAAGTTTCGCTGGGAGTACGAACTGCCCTATCAGCAGTTGCTGGTCGGCGATGGCGAACGTCTGTGGTCGTGGGACCGCGATCTGAACCAGGTTACCGTACGCCCGATCGGCGATGCGCTGGGTGCCACCCCTGCGGCAATCCTGTTCGGCGGCGGGGATCTCGAACACGATTTCGAGCTGACGGACGGCGGGGCCGCGGACGGCCTGGCCTGGGTCGATGCGCGCCCGCGCAAGACCGAGAGCAGTTTCGAATCGATGCGGATCGGGCTCGATGACGGCCGTTTGCGGCGCATGGAGTTGCGCGACAACTTCGGCCAAACCACGATGATCGTGTTTACCCGGCTGCAGCCCAACCCCGTGCTGGATGCGGATCGGTTCCGCTTCGTTCCGCCTGCCGGCGCGGATGTCATCGGCACGCCCTGACTCGCCGGCACCGAGCGCCCAATGACCGATCTGTTCGAAGCCCTGGAGCCACCGCGGGTACCGCTCGCGGAGCGCATGCGTCCGGCCGTGCTGGACGAGGTGGCGGGGCAGGCCCATCTGCTGGGACCCGGCAAGCCCTTGCGTCTCGCCTTCGAATCCGGCCAGCCGCATTCGATGATCCTGTGGGGGCCCCCCGGGGTGGGCAAGACCACGCTTGCGCGGCTGATGGCAAAGGGCTTCGACGCCGAATTCGTCGCCCTCTCGGCGGTGTTCGCCGGCGTCAAGGAGATCCGCGAAGCCATCCTGCAGGCGCAGGCCGCAAAGGCGCGCGGGCGCCACACCATCCTGTTCGTGGACGAGGTTCACCGCTTCAACAAATCTCAACAGGATGCCTTCTTGCCGTACGTGGAGCAGGGGTTGGTCACCTTCATCGGTGCAACGACCGAGAATCCATCGTTCGAGGTGAATTCCGCGCTGCTGTCGCGGGCCTCGGTGTATGTGCTGCAACCGCTGGACAAAGGGGCTATGACCTCGCTGTTCGAGCGCGCATGCGCCGTGGCCTGTCCCGGCCTGACTGTCGACGAGGACGCTCGCGAGCGTCTGGTCGGCTTTGCCGATGGCGATGCACGCCGGCTGATGAACCTTGTCGAACAGATCCAGGTTGCGGCGGAAACGGCCGGTGTGAATGCGGTCGACGCCGGGTTTGTGGAGCAGACCCTGGCGCAGAACCTGCGCCGCTTCGACAAGGGGGGCGAGGCCTTTTACGACCAGATCTCGGCGCTGCACAAGTCGGTACGCGGTTCCAGCCCCGATGCTGCGCTGTACTGGCTGTGCCGCATGCTCGACGGCGGTGCGGACCCACATTACCTCGGCCGCCGTCTGGTGCGGATGGCGGTGGAGGACATCGGTCTGGCCGATCCGCGTGCATTGGAGATCTGTCTGAATGCCTGTGCGGCCTATGAGCGCCTCGGCTCACCCGAGGGCGAACTGGCGCTCGCACAGGCAGCCATATTTCTCGCCTGCGCGGCCAAGTCGAACGCGGTGTACAAAGCCTATAACGCCGCTCGCAAGCATGTCGCGGAGGCAGGTTCGCAACCGGTACCCCTGCATTTGCGCAACGCACCGGCCCGCCTGATGAAAGAACTCGGCTACGGCAAGGCGTACCGCTATGCCCACGATGAACCCGACGCCTATGCCGCGGGCGAAAGCTATCTGCCCGACGGAATGGCCGCGCCGGGGTGGTATCAGCCGGTGCTGCGGGGCATGGAGGCGAAGATCGCCGACAAGCTCGCGCATCTGCGCGAACTCGATGAAAAAGCGAGGGCAACGGCCAGCACAGAACCTCCCCCGTGCTGACCGTACCGGGCATCAATCAAATTTGGGGATTCAGTGAGGCAGCGGGTGATCGGACATGAACCGCGCGCACAGGGAACGGGCGTTGTCGGCCTTTTCGACTTCGCCCCGGGCGCTGGCTTTGTCAATCAGATCGAGCATGTATTGCGTCAACAGCACTACACCCTCGGGTGTTTGTACCAGTCCGCACGCGACCTGGGCGGCCGCTGCGTCCGGGATCCCTTCATGTTCGGCAATAAGTGCAACTTCGTCGTCGGTCAAATCGCAGTAGTCGAGGCAGTCTCGAATAGATAGCATGCAAATCTCCTCCGGTTGAGTGCTGTCTGATGCAGCTTGGTTTCCCTCTCTAAGGGTACGTGAAAGAGTTCGAATTGCAAGAAAAGTTTCTTGCGAGTATTTCTACAAGCGATTGATTTTTATAATTAAATTGTGCGCTGCGGCAAATTTTTGATCCACGTGAAAAGCATTGTCCGCCCGGGGCTTGGCCGCTTGATCTGCATCACTGCCTTAACAGAATCGCACAAGCTTTTGAACTAAAACCGTTTCAGGAACTCCCGATGCTCGATATCCAGATGCTTCGCAACCAGCTCGACGTGGTGACCGCCCGCTTGGCCGCCCGCGGCCTGCAGCTCGACACCGTCACCTTCCTCGCGCTCGAGGAAGAGCGCAAACAGCTTCAGACCCGGACCCAGGACCTTCAGGCCCGGCGCAACAGCTTGTCGAAGCAGATCGGCATGCTCAAGGGCAAGGGCGAGGATGCCTCTGCCGTAATGGCCGAGGTGGGGTTGCTGGGCGACGAACTCAAAGCTTGCGAGCAGGCCTTGCCGGTGGTGCTGGAGCGGATGAATGCGTTCCTTGCAGGCCTGCCCAACCTGCCGCAGGAGAGTGTGCCGGTGGGCGAGGACGAGTCGGCCAATGTCGAGGTGCGGCGATGGGGTACGCCGTCGTGCTTCGATTTCGAGATCAGGGATCATGTCGACGTGGGGGCAGCGCTCGGTCTCGATTTCGATACCGGCGCCAGGCTGTCAGGTTCCCGCTTCACCTTCATGCGCGGCCAGGTCGCTCGCCTGCATCGTGCGCTCGCCCAGTTCATGCTCGACACCCAGACTACCGAGCACGGCTATACCGAGTGCTACACACCCTACATCGTCAACCGCGAGGTGCTGGTCGGTACCGGGCAGTTACCCAAGTTCAAGGAGGACATGTTCTGGGTGCTGCGCGGCGGCGACGAGGGGGGCGCCGAACAGTATCTGATCTCCACCTCCGAGATCTCGCTGACCAACAGCGTGCGCGAGCAGGTTCTGGCATTCGATGCGTTGCCGATCAAGCTCACGGCGCACAGTCCCTGCTTCCGCTCGGAAGCGGGTAGCGGCGGTCGTGACATTCGCGGCCTGATTCGCCAGCATCAGTTCGACAAGGTCGAAATGGTACAGATCGTGGCACCCGAGCACAGCGATGCAGCGCTCGAGGAAATGGTCGGCCATGCCGAGGCCATCCTGCAAAAGCTCGAACTGCCCTACCGGGTAATCACGCTGTGCACCGGTGACATGGGATTCTCGGCCGCGCGCACCTATGACCTCGAGGTCTGGCTGCCGGCGCAGAACACCTACCGTGAGATTTCCAGCTGCTCCAACTGCGAGGCATTCCAGGCTCGCCGCATGCAGGCCCGATTCAAGAATGCGCAGGGTAAGAACGAACTGGTGCACACGCTCAACGGTTCGGGCCTCGCGGTGGGACGGACCCTGGTCGCGGTGCTGGAAAACTACCAGTGTGCCGACGGTTCGGTGGTGGTGCCCAGCGTGCTGCGGCCGTATATGGGCGGCATCGAGGTGCTGCGGCCGGGCCTCTGAGCCGCGTGCTTTGCCCGGCCGATCGGGGCGGAATCCGGGCGGGGTCAGTCCTGCCGGCTCAGGCGCAGCTGCGGCGAGCCGGGCAGGGGTGGGCGCACCGATTCGATGCGGCTCAGGATCTCGTAATAGTTCCGGATGTTCTCGGTCATGATCAGGGCCTCGCCGCCGCGTGCCGGGCCAGCCTTGAGCCGTGCCGCGTACTCCTGGCGCGACATCAGCGGCAGCACCGCCTTGATGTCCCACCACGAAGTCTCATCCTTGCCCAGACGGCGTGCGATGGCGCGTGCGCCATTGAAGTGACCCATGCCGAGGTTGTAGGCCGCAGTGGCCATCCACAGCCGGTCCGGATCGGGGATGTCGCCGGGTAACTGGCCTTCCAGCATCGACATATAGCGGGCGCCGCCGAGGATGCTCTGACGTGCATCCAGGCGGTCGCCGACACCGAGACGGTCTGCCGTTTCGGCGGTGAGCATCATCATGCCCCTCACCCCGGTCCTGGATGTCGCGCCCGGATCCCAGTGCGACTCCTGGTAGGCGAGGGCGGCGAGATAGCGCCAGTCGATGCCCGTCTTTGCCTCGGCCTCCTTGAAATGGCCCAGGAAGCGGGGCAGACGGTCCTGGACGCGGGCGAGAAAGGTGCTGATATCCTGCTCGTCGAGCCTGCGGACATGACCGAAATATCGGTCCGCAATACGCGCGATCAGTCCCGCTGAATGTGCGTTCTCGAGGAACTCGGCCACCTGCTGCCCGAGTCCGCCGTCATGCTCCAGTGGCAATGCCCAGGCGATATGACTCTTGACCGGCAGATCATAGGCAAGCGTCAGGATGGGTGACACCTGAGCCGCGAGCGCGTAGTGCACGCGGTCGGTCGCTACCAGATCCAGCTTGCCCTCGGCGATCTTGGCAAGCAGCGCCTGATCGCCCGTGCTCGCACTATAGTGGGCGGTCAGGGTCGGAACACGTTTGCGGATCCGTTCGATCGCCTCTGCCGCGAGCGTTCCCCGGCGCACACTGACCGTTCGCTCTGCCAGATCCGACTCGCGCGCGATCTGTGGGCGGTCGGCGTGACCGGCGAGTACAAAATCGACCTCGCGCAGCGGTGCCGACCACTTCAGCGGAACGCGCTCGTTGCGTGCGAGGCCTGCTGCGGCAAGATGTGCTTGGCCGTTCAGCACGGCATTGATCGCCCGTACCGAATTCGGATACACCACGAAGCGCACCGGCACCCCGAGCGCGTCACCCAGCCGGATCAACAGATCATGCTCGAAGCCGGAGGTGGTGCCGTCCTCATCCTGGCGGTAGGAGATCGCATCCACTCGGGTCGCCACCCGAAGCTCGCCCAGTGCCTTGTAGTCCTCAAGGCGGCCGGGCTTCTGGGGGGCACAGGCAGCAAGGAGCAGGCTGGCGAGGATGAGGAGGAGCAGGCGCAAGGCGAGGGTCCGCAGATCAGGGTCGCCGGATTCTGCACGTACGCGTCCCGATCTGCAATCGGCCGCCGGGCGATGCTGCAATGCGCCAGGACAGTTTGATCAAGGTCATGACTCCGCGTGCTTGAGGCTTGTATATTAGTGATTAATTAACTTCAAACGGAAATCGCATGTCCAAGTCCTTTGTCCGGATCACCGCCGACGTTTCCCGCGCCCTCGAATCCATGCGCACCGAAGTGCCCGAGACCATGCAGGGATTCGGTGCCATGGCAAAATCCGCCATGAAGGCCGGCGCCCTGTCGGCACTCGACAAAGAGCTGATTGCCCTCGCCATCGGTGTCACTTCGCGTTGCGATGCCTGTGTCGGGTTCCACGTGAAGGCGCTCATCCGGTTGGGGGTGACGCGTGAGCAACTGATGGAAACGCTGGCGATCTGCACTTACATGGGGGGCGGCCCCGCGTTGATGTACGCAGCGGAAGCGGTCCGCGCATTTGAAGAAATGTCGCCGAAACGCGAAATCGTCGGCATGTAGCTATACTTTTTTTCCAGATGCTCTACAATGCCGGGCTTCGAGCGGAGAGGTGGCAGAGTGGTCGAATGTACCTGACTCGAAATCAGGCGTAGGTGCGAGCCTACCGTGGGTTCGAATCCCACCCTCTCCGCCAGTGATCAAGCACAACGGGCCCTTCGGGGCCCGTTGTGCTTTTCGCCGTCGACCGTGCCTTCCGGACAGGTCCTGATCACAGTGGGCCACGATAGGTCGCGAACGGATCGACTTCGACCATGGCGTAAGCATGCCGGGGTTCGGTACGCCGGTGCTCGGCCATGTGCGTTCAGTCGGCCCCGGATGCCTCGCCCAGTTCCGGAAACAGCACGTCGGTAAAGCCGAAGCGGCGGAGGTCACGCATCCGCATCGGATACAGGATGCCGATCAGGTGGTCGCATTCGTGCTGCACGACGCGCGCGTGGAAGCCATCGACACTGCGATCGATCGGCTTGCCCTCGGGGTCGAAGCCCTGGTAGCGGATGCGCCGGTAACGCGGCACCACGCCGCGCAGGCCGGGTACCGACAGGCAGCCTTCCCAGTCATCGTCCTCGTCCTTGGTGAGCGGGGTGATGACCGGGTTGATCAGGATGGTTTGCGGCACAGGGGGGGCGTCGGGGTAGCGTTCATTGTGTTCGAAGCCGAAGATGACCACCTGCAGTCCGATCCCGATCTGCGGTGCGGCCAGACCGACGCCGCCGGCGGCGGCCATGGTGTCGAACATGTCGGCGATCAGGCTCGCAATCGCGGGCGCGCCGAACGCGGTGACCGGCGCGGCAGGCTGCAGCAGCCGGGGGTCGCCCATTTTGAGAATGGTCTGGACGCTCATGAGGTGTTGGTCTCCGGAGGAAATGAGAGTGGGTGGTGCCTTGGGTCAGCGCAGGCGCAGGATGCGGATGGCACCCGACAGCACCAGCAGCCCGATCAGGGTGCCGATCACCCAGTCGGGCCAGGCCCGTCCGCTCCAGGCCACGAGCAGACCGGCGGTGATCACGCCGAGGTTCGCCAGCACGTCGTTGGCCGAGAAAATATAGCTCGCCCGCATGTGCGCGCCGCGGTCGCGATATCGTGAGATCAGCAGCAGGCAGGCGACGTTGGCGGCAAGCGCCAACAGTGCGATGCCGATCATGGCGATGTCTTCGGGCATCGAGCCGGTGAGTGCGCGGCGTGCGGTTTCGCCAAGCGCGCCCAGTGCAAGCAGCAACTGAAACAGGCCGGCAAGACGGGCCGCACCCAGCTTGTGGCGCGCACTCCGGCCGACCGCATAAAGTGCCACGCAATAGACGGCAGCGTCCGCAAACATATCCATTGCGTCCGCGATGAGACCGGCCGAGTGCGCCCACCAGCCGGCGCCGAGTTCGACGACAAACATCACCGCGTTGATCGCCAGCAGGGCCCACAACACCCGGGTTTCGCTGCCGTCGTCGCCGGCAGCGGCGGCTAACGGCGGTGTGTCGGCCAGGGGTTGCGTGCCGGTCAGTTCGGCGCCATAGCCCAGCGGTTTCAGGCATTCGAGGATGGCTGCGGCGTCGCCCGCGTGGTCGACAGTCAGCATGCGCCCGGGGAGGTCGAAACGCATGCCCGCGACCGGGCGGTCCGCGAGGCGCATGCGGATCATCTGCTCTTCCGAGGGGCAATCCATGCCGGGAATGCGGAACATGGAGCGCGTCGTGGCCGCAGCGGGTGAAGCGGTCGGCGGGTCCGTCGGGGCCGGGTTGCCGGCACCGCAGGTGCAGTCAGCTTGGCAGGACGAGGAAGCGGGCGAAGTCATGTCGGTTTGTACGTCGGTGATATTCGGTCGGAGCCATTCGGGCGCGGCATTGTTCCAGTAGCGGCGGGTCGTTACAGGGGCGGATTGCCGCCCGCGCTATAGCGCGCGGTTTCGGCCACCAGCCACAGGCGGAACTCGGTAAGGGCGATGCGCTCGGCCTTGTGCTCGGGCACGATCAGATAATAGGCGCGTTCGCTCGGGGCACTTTGCGGGCAGGGCATGATGAGCTGCCCGGCATCCAGCTCCTGCCTGATCAGGAAAGGCGGAATCAATGCTACCCCGAGCTCGTGGATGGCCGCCTGCGCGAGCATCGAGAACAACTCCAGGCGTGGGCCGCCCATGTCGTGTGGCACGCTCAGGCCGACCGATTCGAACCATTGGCGCCAGCCGTAGGGGCGGGTGCTCTGTTGCAGCAGGGGCAGGGTGGCGATCTGCTGCGGCGTCATTGTCGGCGAAACGCCTTTGAGCCGCGGCGAGCACACCGGCACCGGGTTCTCGCGCATCAGGAAATGCGCCTCGGTACCCGGCCAGCCCGCGTCGCCGAAATAGATCGCCGCATCGAACTCGGTCTCGTCGAACAGGAAGGGGCGGGTGCGGGTGGTGAGATTCACCGTGGTGTCCGGATGCGCGTCGATGAAGGTCGGCAGTCGCGGCAGCAGCCAGCGGGTGGCGAAGGTGGGTACCACCGCGAGCTCCAGCGTGGCACCACGCCCGTGGTGCGACATCACCGACAGCGTGTCGCGCTCCACCGCATCGAGGCGGGCGGCGATCTGGCGGCTGTAGCTCTCGCCCGCTTCGGTCAGGCGCACCCCGCGACGGGTGCGGCGGAACAGGCCGACACCGAGGAAGTCTTCCAGCGACGCAATCTGACGGCAGACCGCACTCTGGGTCAGTGCCAGTTCGTCGGCGGCGCGGGTGAAGCTCTGGTGTCGTGCAGCGGCGTCGAAAGCCAGCAAGGCTGCGGTGCTCGGGATCTTTCTGCGCATTCCGGGGTGTCCTTCGAGTGCTTGCCGCGGCAAGACGGTTCATTCTCGGAGTGAGAAAAGTGCACAGCTTACTTCGATTTTCTCGTTTGCTGCGAGCGCTGGCGCGGCCTAGTATCCGTCTTCATCGCAGCTCGCACGCCGCCGCAGGTGGCGAGCCTTTCCGCAACCGAGTACCGAGGAGAAATGCATGGCTTCCAACACAATCACCTTCGACTGGGCCGACCCCTTCCACCTCGACGGCCAGCTGACCGAGACCGAGCGCCTGGTGCGCGACGCGGCCCGTGCCTACAGTCAGGACCGGTTGCTGCCGCGGGTGCAGGA
>NZ_JBDGKX010000019.1:0-75081 GCF_057656155.1 Azoarcus sp. Soil_N_20
TGACCGGCAGGTGTCTGGGTCGAGCTGACGCCCGACAGACCGGTCAGTTGGGGTGATGACCGGCAGCAGTTGGCCGGGTCCTGAAATTATCACGATCAATTTGATCGCCGAAAACCATCCATTCGATTCCACCTGGCACGAGAAATTTAGATGTAACCGCCACGGGCAGCTGATGGCCGAGGCTGTGTAAAAACGTGACGTTCATCACCAGCCGTGGGAAACGCGGTTCAAACGGACGACGTCTACGCGTTTAAAGTGGGGACTTTTACCGCTCATGCCGGTCAACTAAAGGTATGGGTGGGAATTTCTTCAGCCAACGAGCCCGATTTTCACGTTTTTACACAGCCTCGGCCGGGTCCTGACCTCGCCGAACGATATTCCAATGGCCGGTGCGACTTCAAACCTGCCGCTCAGGCGCCCACATCGCGTTGGCGTAACGAACGGCAGCTTCCACTGCGTCGGATGTTGCGACGAATGGCCGCTTCGAAAAAGCTCGACCGGCAGGTCTGAGTCCTCCTGCATGTCATGCCTCGCAGGCGCAGCCTTGCACTGCTGCTAGGTGAAAGCCGTCGCGTACCTTAGCGTAAGATTTCTTCCGTTTCGTGCGCGGACCCCATATAGGTCGCCAATGACTTCCGGTATAGCGCGAATTCCGATGGAGACCCATGCGCAAATGCACGCGGCCCGGCGTTGCCCGAATCGGCCTTCTCGCCGCCCGGCAAAGGCGTGCTGTGCCCCGGCCGGCCCGATCCGGTCGGCTCGCCTCGCTTCCGGCTTCGCAACGGGGCGCAGGTGCGCTGCGCCCTGGGGGGTGCCAATTGTCCACTGCGGACGTGGCATGTCGGGGCGTCGCTTGCCCCGCGCGTTCGCAGCAACCCCAGGTACGACATGGATATTCCCGCCCGCGGGGCTATATTCGAAAAGGGCGGTGCGGCGGCACCGGCAATCAGCAGCCAAGGAGGAGATGTCATGGATCTACTCGTAGAGCGTGTGGACGTCTGGGCGGCGACCATCGAGGACCGGCCCGGGGGATTGGCGGAGGCGCTGTCTGCGCTGAAGGACGCGGGCGCCGATCTGCAGTCGATCATCGCGCGGCGCTCGCCGGGCGAACCCGGCAAGGGCGTCGTATTCGTCACGCCGCTGGTGGGCGACAAGCAGATCGCAGCGGCCGCGGAGGCCGGATTCAACGTCACGCGAACGTTGCACTCGGTGCGCGTGGTGGGCCCCGATCAGCCGGGGGTCGCCGCGGAGCTGATGCAGAAGCTCGCCGACGGCGGCATCAATCTCAGCGGGTTCTCGGCTTCGGTGATGAACAGGCAGTTTATCGCGTATGTCGCGGTCGACTCGCTGGAGGACGCCAACAAGGTATTGAGCATCCTCGAACGCGCCTGAACCGGCGGTGTCGCCGGCGCGGGGTGTGGGGGGTCGGTGCGCCCGGAGTTGCGGGGAGGGCGGCATGCACCCGTTGCGCTTGCGGACAGTGCCCGGTCCTCGCAAGCGAGCCGGATCCCGCCTCGCGGATGTGTCGCCGGGCCGGACCGAATGCGGGGCGGCCGTCATGGCCCGGTGGTTCGGCGATGACCCGCGCCGCGGTGTCGTCCCCTATTCCGTCGCCTCCGCCGTCTCGCCGGCCGCAGGTGACGCGCGCAAAGGCGTACCGCACTTCGCGTGGCCGCCGGCCTTGCCGGCGCAGAGCCGCTGAAGATGCTGGCCGGGGTGCCCTTGTCCCGCTGGCCTCCCGGTTCATTCCGCGAACGGCTCGTCGCTCTTGGGAGCGTCTCGATGAAGACCCGCATCAAGACGAAGCGACTGCTCGCGGCGACTTCGGATGAATTTCGGGCCACATTGCTCGGTTTCGAACTCCCTGAAGAGGATGATGAAGACAATGAATGATTGATGCGTAGCTGCGGGAGCCCTGCTGCGCAAGCTCGGCGTTTTTCGCGGCATCTGACCCCCTCCAGGCCGCCTGCGGCACACCGCAATAGCGATCCGGGCCGGACGTTCGCTTGCCGTATCGCACCGGCCATCAGGCGAGCGGCTCTCGGAATACGCGAGGCAGGGAAGCGGGTACAGTGAGCGGGTTGGTTGGCAGATATCGGGAATGGGCTCTCCCCACACGGAAGGGAACTGGCATGAAGACGCTATTCATCATTCGCCACGCCAAGTCGAGTCGGGACGATACGGCGTTGGCCGACCGGGACCGGCCGTTGGCCGATCGGGGCAAGCGCGACGTGGTCGAGATGGGGAAGCGCTTGGCGAAGCGCGACGTGAAGCCCGATTTGATCATGTCGAGCCCGGCGGTGCGCGCGCTCGCGACGGCCGAAGTCATCGCAACGAGTCTCGGTTGCAAGCGCAAGGACATCGTGGTGAATGATCGGCTCTATGCCGGCGAGGCGGACGACTTGCTCGACGTCATCCGGGAGATTGGCGACAAGCACCAGCGCGTGATGCTGGTCGGTCACAACCCCGAGATGACCGAACTTGCGCATGACCTTTCAAGCGAGATATCCCAATTGTCGACGTGCGCCGTCGCCGAGTTCACGTTCGATGCCAAGTCGTGGTCGGATGTAGGAAAGGTCAGGCTTGCGCACGCGGCGCTCGACTATCCGAAGAAAGCATAAGGCCAGCCATCGGTGCCGACGAGGCGCTGAAGCTGGCCGAGGGGCGACGATGAGGAAAATCGGTGCATCGTTAGCCATTATGACTGCTCCACAACTCCTACGCCAAATGACCGGTTGCAGAAGCGCAGTTGTCGCCAGTACGGACTGGCGGCGTGGCTCGCCATCGGCCTTATGCAAAGCTTTCCATAAGGCCGAGTTGCAGGAATTGACCATCCGGCAGGTTTCAAGGTGCAGCAGTCGATCAGGTGGCGGCTTTGTGGATACGGCGTGCGGCAGCTGCTGGCTGGAAGTGTGAGTTCGAGGCGGGCACCATGAAGCTGACGTTCGCAAGGCGGCGAGCGGCATGCTGACCAGCCCCTCCGGCCGAGAACGTTGCGGTCATCCTGAAAATCCGATTGACAGCTTTAAGAGCAGGAAGCCGACTTCGACCTTGCAAACATCATCAGGCGAAGAGCTTTGGGCCGAGTGCTAACGGCGCCCGCAAGATAATCCTCAATGTGCTGCGCGAGGCCTTGTCCCACGGGTTGTCCTCAGGCAGGTCCTCAACAGGAAACCCTGCAGCACCCAAGCCAACCACCGCGTCTGACCGACAGTGGGATAGCCACCTCGAGTCCGATAGGCATTTCTCCAGGCTTGGGCAATCGGATAATTGCAGCAACACGAGTCTTCGCTGCTCCCGGACGAGCCGTGCGTCGGCGGAGCCTGCAGCCGCGTCGCGTCTATACTGCCTCGCCAAGATGGCCATCAGCGCAGATACGCGCTTGCCAAACTCCCTCTGCTCGGCTCTGGCCAAATCCATTATTTCGTCGGCCAGATTGTCCCAGTCCAACTTCGCCACCGCACGGTTTCGAAGCGCTTGGGCTTGGTCCACCGCCCATGCAGCAGCATCACCTGAGTAGGTTGGCCACGCTTCGCGGGCCACGTCGGGCATCGCCTCCCATTTCGGGTCGCGCGGGTAGGACAGGTCCTCCGACACTTCGAACGCCCCGTTCGCAATCCCGAGTCGCCGACCGGTGTCGCGGGACTCCGGAACCGACTGTCGGTAAATCAGCTCGGGGTCCAGGCGGATGTCGCCCGGCCAGCACACCGCGCCGCTGGCGACGAACGCCTGGGCGAACAACTCCCGCTCCCGCAGTGATGTGAAAACGCCCGAAGAACGTCCCACTAGGCCGGACATCTCGAAGAGGCCAATCTCGCCACTCTCGAACATTACCCTCAGCGTGTAACCGGGCAAGGCTTCCACTGCGACAACGTCGAGTCGCGAAGCAGGGCGCGAAGGATTGCTATCAGCGGACCGCTCCACGCGTGCGACGCGGGCGCTCCCCTCGAGAGGCAGTTGCACGACACCAAGCTTCAGTCCCAGGACGCCGAGCAAACTGCTGAGCTCTTCAATAGTCCCCGTGGACGTGCCGAGCTCGATGCCCTCGATAACCGGGGCGGGGACCCGATAGACCAGCTGATACCGCTCGTTTCTCCGCTTCTTCTGTTGCTGCTGGTAAATCGCCTCGATGGCCGAGTCGAAGGTCTTGACCTTTCGGATCTTGGGGCTCTTGATGGAGCAGTACCGTCCGCGCGGATTGTCACCGAAGGCCCAGCCGGCTTCGTCCGTGCTCCACCCGCGTGTCCCCCTGCGCTGCGGGGGGCTGTTGTGATTGGCGCATCGGAGTCTTCGACGAAGTATCCGAAGACGTAGACGACGAGGTAGCCCTTCATTTGGTGGCACCTGAGTTGGACGTTGCGGGGAGCGCTGCGGGCAAGAGGCCGGCTTCACGTTGTCGCCCTCGGACGGGAGGGGGCCGCGATCCCTGGCTTTCGGCCCGGACAGCAATCATAACCGGAGGACCAGCGAAATCCATGCTGCATTACCCGGACCGCTTGAGGAATGTCTGAAGTGCGGTATCGTTGAGCCGCGACATCTGCGTTTGACGGTCTTTCGAAGCGTAGAAGAGGAGATGTGAATGGACACGAAGCATGGGCCCGCCGGCCCGGATGAGAGGCTGTTCGAGCTCTACGACGAGGTCGCCCGGGCTGCTCTCGAGCGACCCGCGATCTTGAAAGCCGGCGAGGAGGCGCTACGACGCTTGCTGCCGGTGGCTCAAGGCAACTCGGGTCAGTGCAGGGTGGTCGCCGGTTTTCTTCTTGGCCTGTACAACGGGCAGCGTTTCCGTTTCGACCTCACCGATTTGAGGCTCCTCGACCGACAGGTATTCGAGGACTGCTTGACGGTGCTTCGCATGGATTACGCCCCGGCCCGGGAAGTGCACAGCTACTTCCCCAATGGCAGTGAGATCTTCGAGCGCCTGGTGCAGGACTGGCGTCTGGGTAAGCGCGAAAGCTGACCGTCAGTCTGTCGGTCAGGCCGCAGCCGTCAGGTGATCGGCGGGGTAGGGCAGCATGAACGAGGCTGATCGGTCGGCGGGCGCATCGAGCCAGTCTTCGTATCGGTCCTCGGGCAGGATCACCACCATGCGCTTCTCGTCATCGGGCTTGTGGTAGTTGCGCATGAGCGGATGCGCGTCGGCGTTGATGGTGAGCATGGTGAAGCTATGGATATCTTCTCCTGTTCTGGACCTCCACAATGCCCACAGGCCGGCGATGCCCATCGGTTTGCCGTCGGCCCGAGCGATCCTGGTCGGAACGGCTTTCCCGGAGCGCCAGTCCGGCTCGTAGATCGCCTCGGCCGGGATGATGCAGTGTTGTGCCCGCTTCCACACATCCCGAAAGCTGGGCTTGGCCGCGACCGTCTCGGATCTTGCGTTATACGTGCGCCTGGCGATCTTCGTGTCCGGTGCCCAGTGAGGTACCAGGCCGAAGGAGCCGAGGAGGGCCTCGCGAGGCGGTACCGCATCATCCCCGACCTCTCCGAACTCGTCTCGCCGAATGAAAGGCGCCAGGTACCCGGGCCACACGTCGTACTTCCACGATGCGAGGGCATCCTCGATCGCGAACTGGACCTGGAGCGTTTGACTGTCCTCCACGGACTGGTAGTGGCTGCACATGAGTGACTACAAGGGGACTTACCACTTCCGCCGGTGGCCTGTTCGGCCCGGCATCGAAGTGCCAAGATTGAAGTGTTGAATTTCAATCTGGAGAAGCGAAAGGGGAAGTCCAAATGAATGCTACGACGGTTGGGGTGGATCTGGCAAAGAACGTGTTCGTGGCCTGCGTGGCCGACGCGGTGGGTCGTGTGATCGAGACGCGTGAGTTCAATCGCGCGGGTTTCCTGGCGTGGCTGTCGACGTTGCCCCAGGGCACGGTGGTGGGTATGGAAGCCTGTGGTGGGGCGCACTGCTGGGGACGAACGATGCAGGCGCTGGGGCTCGAGCCCCGCTTGATGGCAGCCGAGTTCGTGCGTGCCTATCGCAAGCGCCAGGCGGTCAAGAACGACCGCGCCGATGCGGCGGCGATCGTGGCCGCGCTGTGCGCGCCGGGCATGCGTTTTATTCCGATCAAGACTGAAGCCCAGCAGCAGCGGCTCGCCTGGCACAGCTTGAGGCTGGGCTGGATCGAAGAGCGCACCGCGCTCTTGAATCGTATCCGCGGCGCGCTCGCCGAGTTCGGCATGGTGGTCGAGGCCGGAGCGGCCCGCCTGCGACGCTGGCTCGCCGAGCATGAGTTCGACACCGCACAGCCGGCCCCGATTCGTCTCCTGATCCAGAACGTGCGCGATCAACTCGACGCACTCGATCTTCGCGTCGCCGACTGTGATCGGCAGATTGCCGTCCAGCAGGCCGAAGATCCTGCCGCCCGACGTGTGCGCGATCTGCCCGGCGTCGGGGGGCTCACCGCCGACGCGGTCACTGCCAGCGTGGGCAATGCGCAGCTGTTTCACAACGGGCGCCAATTCGCCGCTTGGCTCGGGCTCACCCCGAGCCAGTACTCGAGCGGCGGCAAACCCAAACTCGGACGCATCACCCGACGCGGTGACGACTATCTGCGAACCTTGCTGGTGCAGGGCGCGAGGAGCGTGCTCGCGGCCACCTTGCGCAAGGCCCGCCGCGCGCCCGACGCGCTCACCCGTCTGCAGCAGTGGTTCGTGAGCCTGAACGGCCGGGTGGGTTACCACAAGACCCTGGTGGCGATCGCCAACAAACACGCCCGCCAGTTGTGGGCGGTATTGGCTAAGGGCGAAGACTACAACCCCGAGGCCTGGCGCCAGTGGGGCGAAGTGGCCGCGCCGAAACCGTCCGTGTGAGCATGGTGCGGTACGTTCAGTAATGACAGCCTGACTGCGCAGCAGCGATAGGCAAAACAGGTCAGACCGACCGGCTGAGAGCCTGGCTAACCTGATGGCCGACCAACAAGGGGGTCGCGGCTGATCCCCGCGCCCCGGTCGAGCCGACGAGTGATTGAGGCCAGCCGGTGCGGTTAATCGCAGGGCCCCGGCGCACATGCGTCGAACAAGGCCGATTGGGGAAAGGCAGTCTGTTCTGTCCTTGTCCATCGCGATGCCGTCAGTCGAGAACCGGTCACGCCCGGGCGTGATCAGCAGGAGATGAAGATGAGCGCATGATCAACGGGCGGCTCGGCCTGCGGCCGGTCTGCAAGGAAGAGGTTGACGGGAAGTCCCTTGGGGAAGTTTAGGACAATGAGGTTGAGATGTTGTTTCCAAGCTTGTCAGAATGGTAGCGAGCTCGAGCGGTGCGGGGGAGGGCTAGGATCGCACACCGTCACGCGATGCCCACGGGGCGATGGATGCCCCGCAAAGTAGGCGCGAGCCCGGCGCGTGACTACCGCGACACTGCACGCTGGGCGGAAACGCTGCATCGGCAATGCAGGATGTCGACGGTCTGCTATGGATGTCGGGCCGGCGGGACCGGGACCGCGCCGTCGTGTTGTTTGGAGACCGGGTTGCCGATGCGCTGACAGGCCATCGGATCGGCGGTCCGCTGCGGCAAAACGATGCGCTGCGACAGGCCATTCTTGCCGTCGCACTCAAGGCCGGGATCGAAGCCTCCTAATTGTGGGTGGGTGACGACGTCCATTTGCAGCGAACATCGCAGTAGAGCTCGCTCACCCTACCATTCGAAATCTGGCCAAGTCTCTCCCTTTCCCACGAATGCCTCGGGCGTAATAACACCGCGCGGGGCGCTGACGCCCGGCTGAAGCAGTAAGCTGTACATTGGATCAAACGTCTCCAGCAGCTTCGGAAGTACCTTCAGTCGCTGTTTGGCGGGCAGTTCGATGAAGTAGATGCACCGGCTGTCGAGGACAGTGTCGAGATGCGTGTAGGTCGCGGCTCCAATGCACCGGATCCGATGGATAACTTCGTCAGCAAACACCGGCATGGCCCCGCGAACGGCAGATTCCACAACGTGCTCAAGCTCGTACATGATCACCTGGTCGAGCTTGTTGGTCGGGATATAACCCATGGCCCGGCGCAGAACACCAATCTGGACCAGAAGCGCAGGCCATAGAATCTCGACCCCGTAGATCCGGCAGCGGTCGCTTTCGGAGTCGCTGCGGTCCTGGCTGCGGTGGCCTTCGAAAGCCTTGCGCAGATCATAGGCCAGCCCCATGACGAAGCCTTCCTTGTCCTCGATCTAGTCGCTCCCGTCAACGATATGAACGATGAACGAGCGTAGACGATCGAGTGCAGCAAAGTCGCCCCATAGCGCGATGCCCGCATGATGCGGCGTTAGTTTGTATTCCAGCATCTTCCTTATCCGTTTGGGTGCCTGCCTTTGTGTGCGCAATACCGCAATATACCGCTCATTTGTCGCATCATCGTTCGTTCCGGTTGGTCATTCTGCATGTTCCAACTGTCATTAAGGGTTTGCTTGTCGTGGATAAACATGAGACCTGCTGGTGTAAGGGGGTGGTGCCGGCAAGCGACCAATTCCCAGAAGCGATGATCGCGATACTGTCGAGGAGGGCGCCGTGAGACCTTTGCAAAACGACGTCGGACGACTCGTGCGGCGGCGGCCGGCGATCTTCGAACGCCTCACAAGCGCGGCCCGCCGCCGCGGTGCGGCGGTCGAAAACAGCTTCATCGTCACTTCCGCGCGGGCAGACTGCAACAAGCTCATCTGCTGCGGGGCGGACCGCTGCCTGCTCGTCCGCGGTCCCCGGTGTGGCGGCGAAATGCGGATCATCGCCTTCATTACCGAAGGCGCGGCGATTCGCGAGGTCCTCGGCCATCTGGGCGAATCCACCTCGCCGCCGCACCTTCTGCCGGCACGCGGGCCGCCCCTGTGGGAGATGCCAGGCGGGTTCGATCCCCAGTTTCAACCTGCATCGGACTACGAGTTCGATCAACGGATCGCGTGCTAACTGCTAACCGGTCAAAAACCGACGAGCGCGCATCGCCCGCCTTGAGGAGTTCGTGCCTGAGGGCGTCCAAGCGATCAAAACCACCGCTCGCACGGTCTCAGGCACGATGCAGCAGACTCCCAAACGGGGGTTTCAGGGCTTGCGCTCGTCAATTCCGCGATTGACCACGGTTCAATGGCCCCGGATACTCTTGGAAAATGGCATTGAATTTCCTATCCTTGAACACCCCCGGCAGCGTGGAGTGGAAGTTGGGCCAGCCGGTGCCGCTGTCGTGAACAAGGCCAGATCGCACGCGACGCACACATAGGGGCCCTTGCGCTTCTCGTCGTTGAGCGGGCTGGTCCACGGCGCCTCGGTGCCCTCCCGGCGCAGCACGTCGAACTGCGCCGGCGAGAGCAGCGCCTTCCATTCGGCGTCGGACTTCTCGATCCTCCCGATCATCGCCCCCTCCGCCCCGTCATTGCGCGCGGCGAAGCTGCGCACGAAGGGATCGCGCGCGGCGCCGATCAGGCCGGTCAGGACATAACGTTGTTTCATGGTCCTTCCTCCTTCCGGCTCGGGTCCGGTACCACACTCCCTGTATCCGACAGCCGGATCGCCCCTTTGTCACCGCCGGGTGCAACGGCCCTCAATTCAGGATGAGGTTCGCGTCGGGCGGCGGCGCCGACGGCGGATCCAGTGCGGACGGCAACGAACGATCACGGTGACGGGCCATGCGCGCAAGGCGGCATTCCGGCAGGTTTTTGCAACGCAACAAACGGCCCACGGATGCGGTCGCCAGGAATCGGGGCCAGGCCGGGCGGCGGCATGCCGGCGCAAGCCCGCCAGCACTATTGCTTTAGTATTATTTCTGCGCACAAATGGCGTAAAATAAGAATAATCCGATGGACGCATGGCGTTGCGGCCAGCATTCAGTAAGACTATTCTTAGATTGAGGATAGCTCACAGCCGGAGTCTCCGTAAGGGCCAGGAAGAAACGCTGCAACGCAAGATGCATCCCCGTCCGCTCGCGGTCGCCCGGGAGGCACCATGCCCGGCAGGCGTCGTCTCCTTGCGGCAAGCGGCGGTTTTGCACACAACGGGAGTGGCGGTTGAGCATAGGCCAGATGGGGCTCGAGTTCGGAAACGGTCGCGCGGCCTTCCTCGCCACCGTACCTGCGGGGCGGAATCACCGTCAGCTCGCACTCGCCGCCGTCGCGCTGTCGTTCGCGTTCTTCGTCGCCGCGGCGCCGTTTGCGAAAGTCCAGCTGGCGCAGGTGTGGGCATTCATCCCGGTGTATCAGTCCGCACTCGTGGTCAATAACCTGATCACCGCGGTGCTCGTGTACGGCCAGTTCAGGATCCTGCGCTCGCGGGCGCTGCTCGTGCTCGCCGCGGGCTATCTGTTCACCGCCTTCATGGCGATCGCCCACGCGCTGAGCTTTCCGGGCCTGTTCGCGGCCGGCGGCCTGCTCGACGCCGGTCCGCAGACGACGGCGTGGCTGTACATGTTCTGGCACGGCGGCTTCCCGCTGTTCCTCATCGCCTATGCGCGGATCAGCGAGTGGCCCGCAGGCGACGCTCATCGCCACCGGGCCGGCCGCGAAATCCTGCTCAGCCTCGTCACGGTGCTGCTACTCGTGTTCGCTGCGGTCCTGCTGGCGACGAGCGGGCGCGCGCTGCTGCCGAACATCATGAGCGGCAACCGGTACACGCCGACGATGATCGTGGTGGTCTCGAGTACCTGGGCGTTCAGCCTGCTGGCCCTGGCCGCGCTGTGGCGCAAGCGTCCGCATTCGGTGCTCGACCTGTGGCTGATGGTCGTCGCCTGCGCCTGGCTGTTCGATATCGCCCTTGCCGCGATGCTCAATGGCGGCCGCTTCGATCTCGGTTTCTACGTTGGGCGGATCTATGGCCTGCTCGCGGCCAGCTTCGTCCTGGTGATGCTGCTGCTCGAGAACGGGGTGCTCTATACGCGACTCGAGCAGTCGCATGCGCGGGAGCGTGAAAGGTCCGCCGATGCGCGGCGGCTCGGCACCGAACTCGAGGCCGTCAACCGCACGCTGGCGGAACGGAACCGCCAGTTGGAGGAAGCCAGCGTGCGCAAGTCCGAGTTTCTCGCCAGCATGTCGCACGAACTGCGTACCCCGCTCAACGCGATCATCGGCTTCTCGGACGTCCTCAAGGATGGCTTGAGCGGCCCGCTGAGCGAGCAGCAGCGCGACTACGTCACCGACATCTACACCAGCGGGCGGCACCTGCTGGCGCTGATCAACGACATCCTCGACCTGTCCAAGGTCGAGGCCGGCAAGATGTCGCTCGACCTCGAGGTGGTCGAGGTCGGCATGCTGCTCGAGAGCAGTCTGTCGATCATCCGCGAGAAGGCCGCGAGTCACCGGATCGAACTGGTGCGGCAGATCGAACCCGGTCTCGGCGCATTGCAGCTCGACCCGCGCAAGACCAAGCAGATCGTCTACAACCTGCTCTCGAACGCGGTCAAATTCACCGCCGACGGCGGCCGTGTCCGCCTGTCGGCACGCCGCGTCGGACGCGATGCGGTCGTGCACTGGCACTCCACGCAACCCGCGCGGGTCCGGGGCCCGCTGCCGGACAGCGAGTTCGCCGAATTCCTGCAGATCACGGTCGAGGACGACGCGATAGGCATCTCGCCGGCCGACGCGTCGCGGCTGTTCCAGCCCTTCTGCCAGCTCGACGCATCGCTGTCGCGCCGCTACGAGGGCACCGGCCTCGGGCTGGCGATGGTGATGAAACTCGCCCAGCTGCACGGGGGCAGCGTGGCGCTCGCGAGCGAACCGGGGCGCGGCAGCTGCTTCACGGTGTGGCTGCCGTGGCGCAGCGTAGTGTTCGACAAGGTCAGCCGCCCGCCGCCGGTGCAGCCCCGCGACGACGGCCGCCCGCTGGCGCTGGTGATCGAGGACGACCCCTCGGCGGCCGAGCTGCTGCGCCTGCATCTGGACGGCGAGGGCTTCCAGGTCGCGCTCGCCGGGGATGCCGAGGCGGTGCCGCTGTGCGTGGGCGAGCGCCGGCCGCAGCTCATCGTGCTCGACGTGCTGCTGCCCGGCATCGACGGCTGGACCTACCTGGCCGCGATCAAGCGTGCCGGTTCGCCGTGGGTCGACATCCCGGTGGTGATCGTCTCGATCGTCGCCGATGCGCGCAAGGGCTATTCGCTCGGTGCGGCGCAGGTGCTGCAGAAGCCGGTGAGCCGCGACGAACTCACCGCGGCGCTCGATCGCGTCGCGCTGCGCAGTCCACCGGCCCCGGCGTTGACCGTGCTGGTGATCGACGACGACCCGAAGGCGATCGACCTGCTGACCGCCTGCCTCACCGGCATCGTCGGCCGGGTGTTGCCGGCCCATGGCGGCAGGCAGGGCATTGAGCTCGCGCGCCGCGAACGGCCGGACCTGATGATCCTCGACCTGCTGATGGCCGACGTCAGCGGGTTCGACGTCGTCGAGGCGCTGAAGGGCGACCCCGAGACCGCCGCGATTCCGGTCATCGTTGTCACCAACAAGGACATCACCGCGGAAGACAGGCGCCAGATGAACGGCCATGTGAGCGCCATCCTCGAGAAATCCGCGTTTACTCGGGAACGCTTCGCCGCCGAGGTTCGCCGGGCCCTGTACAACGAATGGCAGCGTGAGGTCACATGATGACAACGACCGTGCTCGTGGTCGAGGATACCCCGGCCAACATGAAACTGGTGGTGATGCTGCTCGAGCACGCCGGCCATCGCGTGCTGTGCGCGGAGAACGCGACCGACGGCATTGCCCTGGCGCGTGAGCAACTGCCTCCACTGGTGCTGATGGACATCCAGTTGCCGGGCATGGACGGACTCGCGGCCACCCGCATCCTGAAGGCGGACCCGGCCACCCGCGACATCCAGGTGGTCGCGCTGACCGCCTTCGCGATGACGGGCGAGGAGGAGCGGATCCGTGCCGCCGGGTGCGACGGCTACATCGCCAAGCCGATCGACTACAAGCTGTTCCTCGCCGAAGTGACACGGCGGCTGCGGCCAGCCGGAGGGCCCACGCCGTGACCGAAGCCGGATCCAGGACCGTGCTCGTCGTCGACGACGATGCGTTCAACCGCAAACTGCTCGAAACGATCCTCGCGCTCGACGGCTACCAGGTCCGCAGCTGCGATTCGGGCATGGCGGCGCTCGCGGCGATCGCCGAGCACTTGCCGGACGCGATCCTGCTCGACGTCATGATGCCGGGCATGGACGGCTTCGAGGTCGCACGCCGGCTGAAGGCACACCCGACGGCGAGCAAGGTGCCGCTGATCATGGTCACCGGTCTCGACGACGAAGCCTCGCGCAGGCGACTTGCCGGCGCGGGGGTCGACCAGATCCTGACCAAGCCGGTTGATCGCTGGCAATTGAAGACGCGGCTGGCGGCACTGCTCCACCGTGCAGGAGACCCTGATGACTGATGCCAAGCTTGCCCGCGATCTGCTTGCCGCGCCGGAGAAGCTCGAACGCCTGCTCGGCCTCCATGCGATGCTAAGCCGCATCAACCGCAGCATCGTCCGCGCCGAGAACCCGCACGACCTCTATCTCACGGCCTGCCGCATCGCGGTGGAGGACGGCGGCTTCACCGCCGCCTGGATCGACATCGTCGAACCCGGGAGCGAGCGCATTTTCGCGGTCGCCCGGGCCGGCGCACCGATCATGTCCGCGCGCGGCCCGGACCACGCCGGAGCCGAACGCGCCGGCCCGCAACCGAGCCTGAGCGCAATCCGCGACCGGCAGCCGTGCGTGATCGACGACGTCGGCGGCGACGAGCGCCTGCAGCCCTGGCGCACCGAGCTCGACCAGGCCGCGGTCCGGGCGCTGGCCGCCTTCCCGCTGACCCAGGATGGCGACACCATCGGCGCCTTCGTCATCGCCGCCGACGAAGCCGATGCCTTCGACGCCGAACGCACCCCGTTGCTGACCGAAGTCGCCGGCGATGTGTCCTTCGCCCTCGAGGTCATGCGCCGCGAGGAAAAGCGCGCCGTGGCCGAAAGCAAGATCCAGTACCTCGCCTACTACGATGCACAGACCGGCCTTCCCGGCCGCGAACTGTGGATCCAGCGCTTCGCCGCGACCTGCGCCGCGCGCAGCCCGGTCGCGGTGTTGGCGGTCAACCTGCGCAGCTACCACGGCGTGCTGCAGGGCCTGGGCCAGGCGCAGGGCCCGGACCTGGCCCGGACCGTCGCCGCCCGCCTCGAACAACTGTTGCCGACCGCCGCGGTCGGGCGCATCACCGAATCGGAGTTCTGCGTCGTCGTCGACGATGCCGACGCCCTGCACCTTGTCGAGGAAGCGGCCTGGTCCATCGGCACCGCACTCGCCAAGGCGATTCACGTCGGCGGTCACGAGGTCTTCCTCGACCCCTTCATTGGCATCGCGCTATTCCCGAACGACGGCGATGCGCCCCACGAAACGCTGAATGCGGCGCTGGTCGCCGCCGGCAGCCCGCAGGACTCCGCCGACCGTTACCGTTTCTACGCGCCCGAGCTCGACCGGCGCTCACAGCAGCGGCTCGAACTCGAAGCGGCGCTGCGCCATGCCCTCGAACGGGGCGAGTTCCTGCTACATTACCAGCCGCAGGTCGATCTCGAAAGCGGCCGCATCGTCGGTGCCGAGGCCCTGGTACGCTGGCAGCGCCCGGGCAGGGGACTGGTGCCGCCGCTGGAGTTCATCCCGCTGCTCGAAGAGACCGGCCTGATCGTGCCAGTGGGCGCTTGGGTGCTGGAGGAAGCGTGCCGCAGCGCAAGGCGCTGGCAGGATGCCGGTCTGCCGGCGCTGCGGATCGCGGTCAATCTGTCCGCCCGCCAGTTCCAGGATTGCGACATCAGCGCCCTGGTGCAGAAGGTGCTGGGCGAGACCGGGCTCGAGGCGCACTGGCTGGAACTGGAAATCACCGAGAGCATCGTGCTGCGCAATGCCGACGCCGTCACCCGCACCCTGAACCAGCTGCGCGGGATAGGGGTCAGCCACTCGCTCGACGACTTCGGCACCGGCTACTCGTCCCTGAGCTACCTGCGGCGCCTGCCGGTGTCGCGGATCAAGATCGATCGCAGCTTCATCACCAACGTCACCTCCGATCCGCACGACGCCGCCATCGTCCGCGCGGTGGTCGGCATGGCGCACAGCCTCGGCATCAGCGTGATCGCCGAAGGGGTCGAGACCGAGGGCCAGCTCGGTTACCTGCGCGGCCTGAGTTGCGAGGAGATCCAGGGCTATTACTTCAGCCGGCCACTGCCGGGCGACGACTTTGTGGCGCTGCTGAAGAGCGACCGCTGCCTTGCGCCGAAGACGAGAACGGTCGGCTCCGAACGCCTCCTGCTGCTGGTCGACGACGAGCCGAACGTGCTCGCCGCCGTGCGCCGGCTGTTGCGCCCGACCGAGATCGAGGTGCTCACCTGCGCCAGCCTCGCCGAAGCCTTCGAAGTGCTCGCGACCCGACAGGTCGGCGTGATCGTGTGCGACCAGCGCATGCCGGCGATGACCGGAACCGAGTTCCTGCGCCGGGTCCGCAAGCTCTACCCCGCCGTGATCCGCATCGTGCTGTCGGGCTATACCGAACTGAACTCGGTGATCGACGCGGTCAATCGCGGCGCGATCTTCAAGTTCCTGACCAAGCCATGGGACGACCAGGTGCTGCTCGAAAGCCTGCGCGACGCCTTCCGCATGTACGAGATGGACCGCGAAAACCGCGAACTGTCGCAGCGCATCGAGGAGTTGATGGCGCGCGGACGAGCATCGCTGTGACCGCGCGCCTCACTACGGCCGCCAGCACGCGCAGGTGCGAAACGAATGTCGGGTGTGCGCCTGCTCACTGGGCCTCAGGTACAGCGCCTTCGCCGAGTATTGCTATCCCGACAACCACAGCAATCTCGCGCGCTATCGTTACGACGGCCACCAGTTCATGCTGGGAATGGACGCGGCATTCTGAGGCGCCCCTCCCGCTACGTCTTCCGTTCAACCTGGTGTAGCGTTGTAGTCTGTTCGGAACCGAAGCGACGGTTGGCGCGGATGACCTTTTGCAGGACGTCGCGGGCAAGTGAAGGCAGCCGGGCATTGCACCCGGCGCCGAGCTTTTCTGCCGGACGAGCGACTCCCGCGCCCTATCGAACGGGCTTTTCGTTCAACATCCCCCGACCTTCAAGGAACGCCAGGATCTCGTCAGCCGCGGCTTCGGCCGTCAGGCTGGTGGTATCCACACGGATCTCGGCGCGCTCCGGCGGCTCGTAGGGAGAGTCGATACCGGTGAAGTTGTTCAGCTCGCCCCGACGCGCCTTTTTGTACAGGCCCTTGGGATCGCGCTCCTCGGCCACGACCAGCGGCGTGTCGACGTAGATCTCGACGAACTCGCCGTCTTCGAGGAGCCCTCGCGCCATCTGTCGCTCCGCCCTGAACGGCGAAATGAACGCGGTCAGCACAATCAGCCCCGCATCCGCCATCAGCCTTGCCACCTCGGCCACGCGGCGGATGTTCTCAACCCGATCCACATCGGTGAAGCCCAGATCCTTGTTCAGCCCATGGCGGACATTGTCGCCATCCAGCAGATAGGTATGCCGTCCCCGCGCCAACAACTTCTTCTCCAGCACGTTGGCGATGGCGGACTTGCCCGCCCCCGACAACCCGGTAAACCAGAGCACGCAACTGCTCTGCCCCTTTTGCGCGGCACGCGCACGCTTGTCCACGTCGAGATGCTGCCTATGAATGTTGTGCGCGCGGCGCAAGGCAAAGTGCAGCATCCCGGCACCGACGGTGCTGTTGCTCAGGCGATCGATGAGGATGAAGCCACCGGTATCTCGATTCTCGACATAGGGGTCAAAAGCGATCTGGCGGTCGAGACTCAGGTTACAGACGCCGATCGCATTGAGCACGAGCTTCTTGGCGGCGATGTGCTCCAGGGTGTTCACGTTCACCTGATACTTGATATCCGTGATCGTGGCGCTCACCGTCCTGGCGCCAATCTTCAGCAGATACGGCCGCCCCGGCAACATCGGCTCTTCATGCATCCACACCACCGCAGCCTCGAACTGGTCCGCCACCTCCGCCGATGCATCGACGGTGGAAATGACGTCTCCGCGCGAAATATCGACCTCGTCGGTCAGCGTCAATGTGATCGACTGGCCAGCTACCGCCATCGGCAAGTCGCCATCGCGGGTCACGATACGCGCCACCGTGCTCTCGCGACCGGACGGCTGAACGCGAATGCGGTCACCCGGTCGGACAAGCCCACCTGCCACTGCCCCGGCGAAACCCCGAAAATCCAGATTCGGCCGATTGACCCATTGCACCGGCATGCGCAATGGCTTCCGCTGCATGCGGTTGTCGTCAATCTCCACCGACTCGAGGTAGCCCATCAGCGTCGTGCCGTGATACCAGGGCATCTGGACGCTGGGCTCGATGATGTTGTCGCCCTTGAACGCGGACAGCGGAACATAGGTGACGTTCTCCAGCCCGATCTGGGCGGCGAAGCTACGGTAGTCCTCGACGATCGAGCGAAAAGTCTTCTCGGCGTAATCCACCAGGTCCATCTTGTTGATGGCAACGACAACCTGGCGAATCCCGATCAGCGACGCCAGGTAGCTGTGCCGCCGCGTCTGGGTCAGGACACCCTTGCGGGCATCGACCATCAGCACCGCCACATCCGCAGTGGACGCGCCCGTAATCATGTTGCGGGTGTATTGTTCGTGCCCCGGTGTGTCGGCAACAATGAACTTGCGCTTGTCTGTTGAGAAAAAACGATAGGCAACGTCGATCGTGATGCCCTGCTCGCGCTCTGCAGCCAGACCATCCACCAGCAACGCGGAATCGATCGCATCCCCCTGTGTACCCCATTTTCTGGAGTCCGCCTCAACGGCCGCGAGGTGATCCTCAAACAGCATTTTTGACTCAAACAGCAGGCGACCGATCAGCGTGCTCTTACCATCGTCCACGCTACCGCAGGTAATGAAGCGCAGTAGGCTCTTGCGTTCATGTGCACGCAGATACTCGTCGATATCGGTCGCGATAAGCTCGGATACATGTGCCATCAGAAGTACCCCTCCTGTTTTTTCTTTTCCATTGACGCCGCCGAATCATGGTCGATGACCCGCCCTTGGCGCTCGGAAGTTCGGGTCAGCAGCATTTCCTGGATGATTGCCGGCAGGGTATCCGCCTCGGACTCCACTGCACCGGTCAATGGATAACACCCCAGGGTGCGGAACCGCACCTTGCGCATCATGGGCTCCTCACCCGGCCTGAGTGGCATCCTCTCGTCATCGACCATGATCAAGGCGCCGTCGCGCAGCACCACCGGGCGCAATGCCGAGTAGTAGAGCGGCACGATCGGCACCTTCTCCAAGTGGATGTACTGCCAGATATCGAGTTCAGTCCAGTTCGACAGCGGAAACACCCGTATCGACTCCCCCTTGTGCTTGCGTGTGTTGTACAGCTTCCAGAGTTCCGGGCGTTGGCACTTGGGATCCCAGCGATGCTGCGTGGAGCGGAACGAAAACACACGCTCCTTTGCCCGTGACTTCTCCTCGTCACGTCGTGCGCCGCCAAATGCGGCATCGAAACCGTATTTCTCGAGGGCCTGCTTGAGCCCCTCGGTCTTCATGATGTCCGTGTGGATCGCCGAACCATGGACAAATGGGTTGATGCCCTTGGCCAGACCATCTGGATTGATGTGCACCAGCAGCTCGAACCCCAGCTCATTCACCATGCGTTCGCGAAACGCATACATGTCGTGAAACTTCCAGCCGGTATCCACATGCAACAAGGGGAAGGGTGGCTTGGCCGGGTAGAAGGCCTTCATCGCCAGGTGCAGCATCACCGCGCTGTCCTTGCCGATCGAATACAGCATCACCGGATTGTCCGCCTCAGCGACAACCTCGCGCATGATATGGATGCTTTCGGCTTCAAGTCGCTGCAGGTGGGTCAAAGTCATTTTGAATCTCGGTCTAAGGAGCTGGACCCGAGGCCGACGCCCACGCAACAGCGCCACATACCCCAAGCCGCAAAGCCCCGTTTGCTCTCAGAGAGGAACTGGTTCCCGAAAGCGTGCCATTAAACAGGCTTTCGACCACATCGAATACAAGAGTAATCGCTGGAGGCTGCTCGGCTTCGGCACCTTCTGCCTGACCCGCTGCCATGTGTGACCGGGACTGCGTCTCGTGCTGTGTAGTGCGCTGCGAGGAGGCGCGCTACGAATGCGTGATGGACTCGACGCCGATCGCCGCTCCCGACGACCAGGGCTCGAAGACGAGCGCGCAGGGCGATCCGGAAATGGGGCCGATGCCGATCCAGTACTTCACCGACTGCCAGAGGGCGCAGGTCCGGCTGCTGCTGAACGCGGCGCCCGGCGCGCCGGCGTTCATCATCTCGCTCGTCGTCTACGGCGTGCATCCTCACGCCATCTTCAACCTCGACTTCGCGCCGGCGCAGCCGGTCGGCGTCAACGTCGCGACGCCGGCCGCGATCGTTCCCGGGCGCAGCACGCCGGTCGCCGGCGCCAACAATCCGTACATGTTCTACGCCGTCGCCCCGAATTGAGGACACTGGGGTTGTGGCCGGTGACTTCCTCGGCGGTGTACCCGGTGAGCAGGGTAAAGCTCGGAGTGACACCGATGATGCGGCCAAAGGGGTCGGTGATGACGATGCCTTCGCGCGCGTTCTCGAACACGCTGGCCGACAGCCGCAGGCGTTCTTCCTTGGCGCGCAGGGTGGCCTGCAACTGGTTGAAGCCGTCGATCAGCGTGCCGATCTTGTCCGCGCGGACCACCGGCAAGGGCGCCAGTGGCGGGCTGCCCTGCGTCATCGCGCGCAGGGCGCGCGCGCTGCGCGCCAGCGCTTCGTACAGCCGCCGCCCATCCACATGGCGACGACATGGCGACGGTAACGCCCAGCAGGACCGCGGCGATGCCGAGATCCTGCGACTTCCCCGTCGCGCCGCGCCTTGCGCAGTTTCTCGCCTGTGGGCTCTTCGGCTTTTTTCGGAGGACATGATGCCCCTCGTCCATGGTGCGCCGCGGCTAAAGGATCACGGCTATGCAATTGTGGCGGGGGCGGGAGCAGGGCGCCGCCGCCGATGCGAAGCCGATGCCGCGGAGTCGAAGCGGGGCGGCGACGTTCGGAAAATCTTATTGGCATTTCGCTGCCCTGCAACCCATAATGGGCCGAGAGGGGTGTCTGACATGGCTACAGCGAGCGAGCAGGCTGCAAGGATTCTCATCGTCGACGACGAGGCGGCCCAGTTGCAGGCCCTGTGCAACACGCTGCGCGACCACGGCTACGAGACGGCCGGCTGCAACTCAGGCAACGCGGCCCTGGCAGCCCTGCGGGAGGGGAGTTTCGATCTCCTGCTCACCGATCTGATGATGCCCGAGATGGACGGCATCGCCTTGCTGCAGGCCGCGCGCGCAATCCAGGCGGATCTGGCCGGCATCGTCATGACCGGCGAAGGCACGATCGCGACCGCGGTCGAAGCCATGAAGGAAGGCGCCGTCGACTACATCCTCAAGCCGTTCAAGTTGAGCGCCATCCTGCCGGTGCTGGCCCGCGCCCTGGCGATGCGGCAGCTGCGCATGGAGAACGCCCTGCTCGAGCAGCGCCTGCGCAGCCGGGCGGCCGAGCTCGAAATCGCCAACAGGGAGCTCGAGGCCGCAAACAAGGAGCTCGAGGCCTTCGCCTATTCGGTGTCCCACGACCTGCGCTCGCCTCTGCGCGCGATCAACGCGTACTCCCACGTGATCGAGGAGCGGCTGGGCGACAAGCTCGATGAGCTCAGCCAGCGAATGTTCGAGGTCATGCGCGACGGCAGCCGCCGGATGGGGATATTGATCGACGACATCCTGGAGTTTTCCAGGCTCGGGCGCCAGGCCATGACGCTGGGGAAGGTGGACATGACCACCGTCGTGCATGAAGCGTGGGCGGAGATGAGCGGCGGTACGCCGATGGAAGCAGTGAACCTCTCCGTACCGGACCTCCCGTCCGCCTGGGGCGATCGGGCCCTGCTGAAGCAGGTCTGGATCAACCTGCTCTCCAACGCCGTGAAGTACAGCGGCAAGGCTGAGCGCCCCGAGATCCACGTAGGCGGCGAGGAAAGCGAGGCGGAGGTCGTTTATCTCGTTCGCGACAACGGCGTCGGCTTCGACATGGAGTACTACGACAAGCTGTTCGAGGTCTTCCAACGCCTGCATTCCGCCGCCAGTTTCCCGGGTAGCGGCGTGGGCCTGGCCATCGCGCATCGGGTGGTCACGCGCCACGGCGGCCGGATCTGGGCTGAAGGCAAGGTGAATGTGGGCGCGACTTTCTCCTTCAGCCTGCCCCGGCAAAGGGGGGGCCGGGTGAGCCGCGCACATGCCGGTGAGCCGGAAGCGCGCCCGCCGGTCGAACGTGTCGATCCGATTCGTCCGGAGGCCGAGCGGTCGGCGTCCGAGAGCAAGAGATCGTTCTGCTGACGAGAGGGCCAAGGGAGACATGTCCGTCATCAACATATCGAAAATCGATCGTTGGCAGGAGGCGCGGCAGAGGGCCTTCAAGTCGGTGCCCGCAACGGGAAAGACCATCACCTATCTCGGCAAGACGTTCCTAGTGTACAGGAACACCTTTTGGCCCTTCAGGGACAGCCAGCCGCTGGTCAGAAGTCTGCGGGTCGAGAAGGGCGAAAGCGTGCTGGACGTGGGAACGGGCTCAGGGGTCATCGCTGTGTTCGCCTGCTACCAGGGCGCGGAAAGGGTGGTTGCGGTGGATATCAACCCAGCGGCGATCAGGAGCGCCACATGCAACGCGAAGCTGCACGGCTTCGATCGGATCATGGAGCTCAGGCGCTCGAACCTCTTCGAAGGCGTCAAAGGAGAGCAGTTCGACGTGATCACCGCGAACCTGCCCTTCAGAAACAAGCCGGCGCACGATCTCGTCGCCCGGTCCCAGTGGGATACCGACTTCAAGACCAACAGGCGGTTCTTCAGGGAGGTCGGGCGACATCTCAAGCAGGACGGCCGAATCTACTTTGCCCAGTCGAGCTTCGGTCATATGCAGGAAATCCGGCGACTTGCCAGGGTGGCCGGCTTTTCGATCCGGGTGGTCGGAAGCGCGCTCGAAGGCACGAACGGGGCAAAGCGTTTCTTTGCGTGCGTCCTTCGCCGGGCGCCGCGATCCACGCCGGCATGACGGATCTGATACGGGCGATCAATGCCCTCCGCGACGTGCCCCGATCGGACCTGGGCCCGCGGGTCAAGAGGGTGGCCGTCATCCTGACGAGTCCCAGGTCGGGGTCGAGCCTGGTGAAGAGCGTTCTGGCCGCTCACCCGGATATCGCATCGATGGATGGCGAGATCGAGCCGTTCCTGGCCTTGACGGAAAACGGCTTCGGCTACAACTCGGACAGCGATGCGATCCGCATGGTGTCGAACAAGGGCGCTTTGGCGGACAACGTCCTGGACGATCTGACCGTGCCCTCGGACACGCTCCCGCCGCCGGACGAGTTCAGGGCGCGATGGGAGAGGAGGCTGCTGCTGCAGTTTCCGGGCGTGTTCGCCGAGGCCGGCCGGCATGCCGACCTTGCCCGGTCGCTCGTTCGGGTGGTGGAGGACATGGCGGTGCTTCGCGATTGGGACGAAAGGGCGCTGCAGGCGCTGGTCCTTTCCAGGGTCTTCAGGAACGACCCGTGGAGGATCCACTATTACGACGGCTACCTGGATTCCTGCGCCAATGTCCTCTTCAGAGAGCCTGTGAAGATCGAGGAGCCCCCCTTCGTCGTGCCACGGATCAAAGGAAGGCGGTTCGCGGCGGACGACGCCGAGACCAAGACCCTGCTCTTCAAGGCCCCGCCCGACGTGTACCGGATCGGGATGTACGAGCAGCTCTTTCCCCATGCCGACGTGAAATACATCCATCTCACCAGGGGCTACGCGCAATCCGTCAACGGGCTCATCGACGGATGGCTCAGCCCGATGGGGTTCTTCTCCCACAAAGTGGGACATGCCGGTCGCCTGGACATCAAGGGCTACTCCGATCTCGTCGGCTTCGGCAGGGAGTGGTGGAAGTTCGACCTGCCGCCCAACTGGCGCGCATTCACCCGCACAGACCTGGACGAGGTCTGTCTCAATCAGTGGATGTCGGCCCACGACGCGATTCTCGCCAGCGGCGTACAGGCCTTGCGAGTCGGTTTCGAGGGATTCCTGCTGGACCCTTCGGGCGCGACGAGGAGGATGACCGACTATCTCGGCCTGGGGAAGATGAACGTGCCCCCGGTGCTCCCGGCGGTCATGGCGATCGCGCCGCCGCGAGCGGGGCGCTGGAGAAGGCGCAGCCAGCTGCTCAGGCTTGGGGAGCGGACGGAGGTCAGGGACATGATGCGATCGCTCCAGTACGACCTGGACCCCAGAACATGGCTATAGACAAGTACCGTAAGCTGATCGTGCCGTTTCTCATGGGGCAGCGGCGGGACGGGCTTTGCCGGATCGGGGAGATCGACGCCGATGAGTGGGAGACGCTGCAGGTTCCCGGCTTCGAGGAGACGAGAATCACGGATCCCAACGAGCAGCTGCGGCGAATGGGTGGCATCTATTCACGCCTCTCCGATGCAATCGGCGAGATTGCAGTCGAGGGCTCGGTGCCGGTCAGCCTGGCGGGGGATTGCGTGTCGTCGCTCGGTGTGCTCGGCGGACTGGAAAAAGCCGGGAAGCGGCCCCAGCGCATCCTCTGGCTCGATGCCCATGGGGATTTCCATGTCTGGGGAACGACCCAGACCCAGTACATCGGGGGAATGGCGCTGGCCTTGCTCGTGGGGCGGGCCGACCGGCGCAGGGGAGAGCGGGATGTGGTGTCGTCCTTCAGGGCTGCGATCGGGTGCGATCCCTATCCGGAAGAAAGAGTGCTCTTGTCCGACGCGCGGGATCTCGATCCCGGCGAAAAGGAGGCGCTCCGGGCCTCGAGGGTGATCACATGCCCCATTGCGGACGTCCCCGCGCGTCTGGAGCCGGATCAGAGCCTCTATCTTCATTGGGACACCGACGTGCTGGATGCGGAAGCCGAGATGCCCGCACTCAAGTACCACGTCAAGCGCGGACCTTCCCGCGCGGAGATCGGCGCGCTCTTCCGGTCGCTCCGCGACGCGAATATCGTGGCCGTCTCCGTCTCGGCGTGGCACGAGGAGAAGGATTTTGACAACCGGACCGCGACCGCCTGTCTGGAGTTGCTCCGGGAGCTGGGCTTGGGCATGGGCGGTTCTTGAGCTTGCAGTGTGGCGTGGGTGAGCTGACCGAGGGAGCGTGATGATGACGTCGAAAGCGACAGAGCCCGAAGATCGAAGGATTTCGAAGCGCGTGCTGGCCGGCCTGGTCGTGGTGGCCGCAGCGCTTCTGGCGACGGCGTACGTGTGGCGCACGCAGGCCTCCCGGTCGGTGGCGCCGCTCCAGCACGTAAGGATCGCCAACACGGCCTACGCCGGCACCTGCCCGGTGCTCGTGGCCCGGGAGCAGGGCTACTTCAAGGACGAGGGGCTGAACGCCACGCTGCAGTCCTACACCACCGGCAAAGCTGCATTGGATGCGACGCTGCACGGGGCGGCCGACCTGGGGACGTCGGCCGAGCTTCCGATCGTGTTCGCGGCGACGAAGGGGCTGCCCGTGAGCGTCATCGCCACCATATCCGCGGCGGAGCAGGATTACGGAATCGTGGGCAGGCGGGATCGCGGCCTCGCCGTGCCGGCCAGCCTCAAGGGCATGCGCATTGGCGTCACGCTCAATACGTCCGGCCAATTCGTGCTCGACGCATTCCTCAACCGTCAGCGGCTGTCGTCGGACGACGTGGAGATGCGCGATCTCAAGCCCGAGGAGCTCGCCGGGGCGATGGCGGAAGGGCAGATCGATGCGGCGTCCACCTGGGAGCCTTACCTGCGCGAGCTACGCGAGCAGCTCGGCGAGAACGCGGCGACCTTCTCGGTCGGAGAAGTCTACGACTCGCTGTACAGCATCAGTGGAACGCGGGACTACGTGGCCAGCCACCCCGAGATCGTTGAGAAGGTCCTGCGAGCCTTGGTCCGCGGCGCACAGTACTGCAGGCAGAGGCCGGGAGAGGCGAGCGACATCGTTGCCGAGAGCCTCCAGACCGATGCAGCCAGGCTTAAGGATCTGTGGTCGTCATATCGATTCGCCGTCAGCCTCGACCAGGGTCTGCTGCTCGCCCTGGAGGACCAGACGCGATGGGCGATCAAGAACAAGCTGACCGAAGGAGCCGGCATGCCGAACTATCTGGATCACCTCTATCTCGAGGGTTTGCAGGCCGTGGCACCGGCCTCGCTCACCGTGATCCATTGAGACCGTCAGGATGAATATCTCGACGCGGTTGAAGGTTGCCGGAACGTTCTCTGCGGGCGTCGTCGTGGCGATCGTCGTCATCCTGTTGTGGACGACGCAGCAGGTGAAGCAGGGGCTCGCCGAGAACGAGGTCGCCGCCGACGTGCTGAGCGCCGTCACCGCCATCAGGTATCTGACGCTGGAGCACGTGCTGCGCCACGAGGAGCGTGCCCAGGCCCAGTGGCGGCTCCGGCACGCCTCGCTGTCGAACCTGCTTGCGCGCACGACCGAGTTCTCCGGCACCGAAGAGCAGGAAATCGTGAGCGGACTGCGCGAGCTCAACGAGGAGATCGGCGACTTGTTCCCCCTGCTCGTGACGACTCACCAGGAACGGGAGGCCGACGCGAGGCTCGGCCCGGTGCTGGAGGAGCTGGAGGCGCGGCTGACTGGCCAGATCACGAACAAGACTCAGGCCATGATCGCAGGGGCGCTGAACCTGTCCGAGCGCAGTCGCGTGGGCGTTCTCGCGGCGCAGCAGCGGGCCGGCGTCGCCATTGCCGCGTTTGGCGGCGGCGTCGTGCTGATCGTCGCTGCGACCCTGTATCTGGCATTCCGGAGCATCGCGCGCCCGCTTGTGAGGCTGCGCGACGGCACCGCCATCGTTGGCGCGGGTGCGCTGGATTTCCGGCTCAACATCAGCACGAGGGACGAGATCGGGGATCTCGCCCGAGCGTTCGACGCCATGACCGAAAGGCTCAAGGGGACGACGGTCTCGCGGGACGAGCTGGTCAAGGCCAACGCGATATTGCAGGCCGAGATCCTCGTGCGCCAGCAAACCGAAAGAAAGGTCCAGGCGAACCTCGAGCGCCTCAGCCTGCTGCATCAGATCACGCGGGCAATCGGTGAACGCCAGGATCTGCACAGCATCTTTCAGGTAGTGGTGCGCAGCGTCGAGGACCAGTTGCCTGTCGATTTCTGCTGCGTATGCCTCTATGACGCGGTCAGGAACCTCCTTACCGTCGCCGCTGTCGGCGAACGAAGCGGAGCGCTCGTGGAGGTGCTCGCCATGCCGGAGTACGCACGGGTCCCGGTGGACCAGAACGGTCTGTCGCGCTGCGTCCGTGGGGAGCTCGTCTATGAGCCGGACATCGGCACGTCGGCGTTTCCTTTTCCGCAGCGGTTGGCGCGCGGCGGGTTGAATGCCCTGGTTGTGGCGCCGCTTGTCGTGGAAAGCCAGGTTTTCGGCGTCCTCGTGGCCGCCCGGCGCGAGCCGTGCAGCTTCGTGAGCGGTGAATGCGAGTTCCTGAACCATTTGTGCGGACATGTCGCGCTCGCCTCCCATCAGGCGCAGCTCCACGGCGCTCTGCAGCAGGCCTACGATGATCTGCGGCAGACCCAGCAGGCCGTGATGCAGCAGGAGCGTTTGCGGGCCCTCGGCCAGATGGCGAGCGGCATTGCCCACGACATCAACAACGCGATGTCCCCCGTGGCGCTCTATGTGGAGTCGTTGCTGGAGCGGGAGCCAAATCTGAGCGCACGCAGCCGCGACTACCTCACCACCATCCAGCGCGCCGTGGACGACGTGGCCCAGACGGTGGCACGCATGCGCGAGTTCTACCGGCCGCGCGAGTCGGACTCGATGCTCGTCACGACCCAACTCAACGTCCTTGCGCAGCAGGTCATCGACCTCACCCGCGCCCGCTGGAGCGACATGCCCCAGCGGCGGGGCGTCGTGATCGCGATGCAGACCGACTTCATGCCCGACCTTCCAGCCATCGCCAGCAGCCAGGCCGAGATACGGGAAGCGCTCATCAACCTCGTCTTCAACGCCGTCGACGCCATGCCGGAAGGGGGCTCCCTCACGCTGCGGACGACGACGAGACATTCCGCGGGCCATCAGCGGGTCTGCCTCGAAGTCATCGACACGGGGAGCGGCATGGACGAGGCCACGCGCATCCGCTGCCTGGAGCCGTTCTTCACCACCAAAGGGGAGCGCGGAACGGGCCTGGGCCTGGCGATGGTCTATGGGGTTGCCCAGCGCCACAGCGCGGATCTCGAGATCGAGAGCACCGTGGGGCAGGGGACCACCATCCGTTTCAGCTTCCCGGTGCCAGCCGTGGTCCGCGACACCGCAGGGCCGGAGGAAGCCCACGTCATGCCCGCGCGCCAGCGGATTCTCATCGTCGATGACGATCCGTTGCTGCTCAAGTCGCTGCGCGATACGCTGGAGGCGGACGGCCACGCGGTCTCCCAGGCGAACGGCGGGCAGGTCGGTATCGACGCCTTTCGCACGGCGCAAGGGGATGGCGAGACATACGACGTGGTGATCACCGATCTCGGCATGCCGAACGTGGACGGACGCAGGGTCGCCGAAGGCATCAAGACCTTGTCGCCCTCCACCCCGGTCATCCTTCTCACCGGCTGGGGGCAGCGGCTGGTGGCCAACGGGGACGTGCCGCCCCACGTGAACTGTGTGCTCAGCAAGCCTCCGAAGCTGCAGCAGCTGCGTTTGGCCCTGGCCCAGTACGGCCGCCCCGCGGCGTCGGAGACCTCTGCGCTCGAGCCCTGACCGGCCCGGTTCCCAGGGGCTGACGTCGGTGGACATGGTCGACGAAGCGGAGGCCGTGCTCATGGTCCTGCACCGGCTTCGCCCCCACATGCGCTCGTTCGAGATCTTCAACGCATGGACCATGATCAAGCGCGGCCGCTACCAGGATGCCTCGTACGTACTGCGCAGCTTCGACGCGGTGCCGGAAATGCGGCCGATGCCTACTTCTACCCCGACGTGATGGTGACGTGCGACGAGCGCGACCGCCACGCCGATTTCGCCATCGAACACCCCGTGCTGATCATCGAGGTGCTGTCCGCGACCACCGCCGCCTGCGACCGCGGCGCCAAGTTCGCCGCCTACCGCAAGCTCGAAAGCCTGAACGAGATCGACGGCCTGCTGCTCCCCTGGAAGGTCGATCTGGTGCTACGTCAGCACATCGACAACCCCGCTCTCCTCGGACACATCGAATGCATGAACCACCCCGCCCGAAGCACGCGTTTAGGAAAGCCTACCCGCCGCTAGGCCTTACGCCAGCACATTACGACACCGCTCGGAGTGACGGCGCTCATCAGCGCTGAAGGCTTCTCTTGCCCTGAGCCCATTCCCTGTGCGCTGATAGTTAAGCGAGGCGCAAACGCTGCCCATCGGGAACGGGCGACCCGCCATCGCGGCCAGCGCTGAATGCATTCCCATTTACATGAACGTGTATGCCAACCCACGGGCGGCCCAGTCCAACAGACGTTTATCCGCCATGCTGCGCACGCCGGAAAGACGCCCGCGGCAATCGCCACATGAACTGTCGATCTGGTCTCGCGCCGTTCGTCTACAGGGTACCAAGGTCAACTCGAAAAGGAGGAATGTCATGAGTGCGATGACGGATAGAACTGAGATTGAAGCGGTCTTTGAGCAGCTGAGGAGAGCGCACGCGGACCACGACGCGGACACGATCGCCGCATCCTATGCAGCGGATGCTGTGATCTACGACCTGGCGCCGCCGCTTGGACGCCAGGGAATGACCCGCGACAGCGTAGCGGCCTGGCTGGCCGGTTGGGAGGGGCCGATCCTGATCGATATGCGCGACGTGGTTCTCACCGTCGAGGGTGAGTTGGCGTTCTTGTCGGCGTTCTCCAGAATGCGGGGGCGCCAAGGCGGCGAAGATCAGGACATGTGGTATCGCTCGACAACATGTCTTCGGAAGGCAAGCGGGCGATGGCGAATCGTCTGCGATCACGCGTCCGTGCCTTTCTACATGGATGGCAGCTACCGGGCGGCCGTCGATCTGAAGCCATGAGGAGCAGTAGCGATGACCTGGTGCAGCCAATCCGTTTTGCAGACCGAGATCCACAACCTGATCGAGAGAGGGGTGTGGCCGGGATAAAGCCGCTTTCGCCTCCGGTGTCGGTGTCTGGTCCCGTGCCGATCGTCCCGCCTGAGAAGCGTCCTCTGGTGCCCTGGTGCAGCGCCTTCCGGCTGATGAGCGCATCAGGCATTTCAAGCGCCTGGACGCGCTCGGCGCTTTTTCGTGAGCGTCACGCTATAGCCCTGTCCTATCACTTATAGTGACTGTCACGCCAAATGCAATTGGGTATTTTCGGTGACAGTCACTATAATTTAATTGCTAGATAGGGGAACGAAATGAAAGAACTCCAGGTGGCACGTGAAGAGCTCCAGACGAGGAGACTCGATGTTCTCGGCTCTCTTGAGCTTCGCAGGACGGGGGGCAGGGTGCTTAATGACCCTTACATGAACGGATATTTGTCAGCGCTCGATTTTGCGGTGTCAGTCCTTGATCACAGGATTGATGCTGTTAGCTTTGGGGCTGATCATGGCTAAGCAGAGTGAGGACACGGTAACGGCGGAACTTCCGGTTGTTCCCGTGAAAAAGCGGGGGAGGCCGGCAACCGGTAACGCCTTGACGCCTGCAGAGCGTAAGCGCCGTCAGCGTGAACGCATCGATTCGATGGTGTGGTCTATTCCGGAGAATGGCGGACGGGCTCCGTCCGAAATGCCTTTGACTGCGCTCCTGGAAGGGCTGGCGCAAGCCGTTTCTGCCGGCGCTGCTGGTCTTGCTCGGGCTTTGGCGGATGAACTCGTGGCGCGGTCTGTGGCCAATCAAAAATACGACAGTCACGGCGTTCCGATCGGAGGGCTACCGGACAAAATGTCCGGTAGTTGTCCCAGCGCCTCGGGCGCCGGCTCAGGCACCGGCTCAGGCACCGGCCCAAGCACCGCCTTTGACTTTCCGGTTTAACTCTCCAACCTTCCCCCGTCTTTTCAGCACAGCGCGGCCGCACTTCCCGCCGTCCTTCCACACTCATCGTAAAACTGACTCCGGTTTGAAAGCCCGCCCTTCAGGGCGGTAAGCCGGGACCCCGGCCTGAAGGCCGGTTCTGGATAGTTGCTGGTGTTCTCCTTGCATTGGTTGCGGAAATCCGGCGCTCGGTGATCGAGTGACCATGGCTGCATGGTAAGGATCCGCACCCAACGCAAGGGTGACCCGGAAATTTCGAATGCGTCAGGGCGTCGCTGCAGCCGGTGGTGGCGATGAGCCCCGCCCCGCCCCGTACCGGCTGCAGCGACGCCCTGACGCCAGTCAGAACCTGGCTTCGGCCCACAGCCAGAACTTGTCGGTGTCCACCGACAAATCCTGGGCCCGGTAGGCGGCGTACTTGGCCCTCACCGAAGCTCGAGCAGATGCCGGAACTTCAGAATCGTGCTCTCGTCGGGCATCGCATCATCGGCCAGATCCACCCGGGAAAACGACGCATCGACTCGATCTCGTACAGCGCGTCCTCCACCGCCGGATCCGACAGCGCATACCATTGCTGCATGTAGTAGATCCGCAGCATCAGCGAGGCGAAGGTCGTCTGTTTCATGGCAGTGCCGCCATATATGGCTTATGCATTATACCGGCTCTGAATAGATCAGAGCTTCCCTCAACATGTTCGGCACTCCCCTTTCACGAACCAGGTCGACTCGAGGCAGCTGCGCAGGCTGGTGCGCGCGCGGTGCAGAATGACATGGCAGTTGTTGGTGGTAATGCTGACCTCAGCGCAGATTTCTGCGGTTTCGAGATCGAGCATCTCGCGCATCATGAACACGCGCGCGATCTTCTCCGGCAGGCGATCCAGGCAGGCTTCGAAGATGGCCCAGAACTGTTTGTTCTCGAAGGACTGCTCCGGCGCGGCCCACGCGGCCGGGCGCGAGTTCGTCTGCCACCGGCCGTTTTCACGGAACAGCGCATCGAGCACGGCGTCGGGGTCATCGTCGCCGTCATTGCCGAGCACGCTGCTCAGCGAAACGGTTTTCCGCCCGCGGCGCAGGATGTCGACGATCTTGTTGCGCAGGATGCCGAAGACCCAGGTCTTGAGCGTGGCATCGCCGGCGAAGCGGGCGACCCCGATCAGCGCGGCCTCGAACGCTTCCTGGACCGCATCTTCGGCCATGGCCTTGTCCCGCAGCTGGAGCCGGGCGAAGCGCAGCATGTCGTGGTGCAAACCCGCGACTATCTTCGGGTCGGTCAGTTGGCTGGCGGCACTGCCGCCTGCGCCGAGGGAACTGGCTGGATTCATGGTCATGTCCTGCGCCGAAGTTCGTTGCTCGCGGCACTGTAGCTGGACACACAGTAGGGCACCTGATAATTGAGCATCAGATGCCAGAGGTTGATTGAGTCGCCGGCCAGGATCTGGGGACTCTGATTGATCAGGTTCAATGCCGTCCCGACCACCAGCGCGACCTTGGTCGCAGCCTTGACCGCATGGCCTTTGCAAGCGGCTTCGAGCAACGAGGGCAGGGAGACCTTGCGGGCAATGCCTGATTCCGAGCGTGTCATTTTCGTCGCATGCCGTGAGTTCGAGCAGGCGGTTGCCTGCGCTGTCGTCGGTCGTTGGCACCCCAAGGATTCTTACAGCGCACTGCGCGGCCGGTCCGAAAGCCCGTGCAGCACGCCGTGTCCGGCAGTCCGGCCGCTGGCAAGGCAGCCTCTGCGGCCAATGCCACGCGCACGGGCCGCGGCGCGGCGGCGAGGCCGGCGCCGGCGCCGGCGCCCAGTGCCTGGAGCATGTTTCGTCGTCTCCACATCGTCGATCCTCCTTGCCGGCGGCGCCGGTGGCCGTGGAATCGGCTCGCGCTCAGGGCTTGCCCGTTGCACGCAGGCGCTCGACCATCGGCATCAGCTCCGCGCTGACGAACTCGGGCGTGAGCGGCCCGATGTACTTGTAGGCGATGCGCCCATCGGGGCCGATGACGAAGGTCTCGGGCACGCCGTACACCCCCCAGTCGATGCCCACCCGGCCATCGACATCCACGCCGGTGCGGGTATACGGATCGCCCCATTCGGCCAGCCAGCGCGCGGCGTCGTCGGGCTGGTCCTTGTAGTTAAGACCGTGGATGGGGACCAGCCCGCGGGCCTTCAGGTCCATCAGCACCGGATGCTCTTCGCGGCAGGCGACGCACCACGAGGCGAAGACGTTCACTAGCGACACCTCGCCCTTGCCCAGGTCGGCGCTCGATAGACCGAGCGTCCTGCCCGCGACCGGCGGCAGGTCGAAGGTCGGCACCGGCTTGCCGATGAGCGGGGAGGGCACGTCGCGCGGATTGAGGGTCAGGCCGAGGGCGAGGAGTACGACCACGGCGAGGAAAATGGCAACGGGCAGCAGTGCGCCCCACCGGCGCCCGGGCGCGGCACCGCCCACCTTCAGGGCGCGCGCATAGAGGTCGTCGTGCGTGTCGGATCTCATGGCTTGCTCGTCTGCGGCCCTTCACGGTGATCCACGCCCTGTCCCTGGCGCGCGATCGACTCCCAGCTCTTGCCGCCGTCGCGGCTCACGAAGGCGCTGCGCTTGAAGGTCGCGATGGCGTACTCGTCGCGTCGGGCGGGGTTCTGGGCGATGTAGGCGACCGCGTCATCGGCGAGTGGCGGCAAGGCCACGACGCTCGCCTGGGTGCCCTTCCAGTCCATCCGGCGCAGCGTCGGCGAACCATCGTGACCGGCGTACCACAGCCGCGTGCCGTCGAGGTCGAAGGACACCGCCAGGGTCTGGCCCGAAGCCGTGCGACGGAAACTCTCGGCCGAATCGGTGGACAGGAACAGGCCATCGCGGGTCCCGACCGCCACCACTTTCGGGTCCTCCGGATGCACCGCGACGCTCATGGGCTCGCCGGCGAGGCCGCGCCCGGCGGCTTTCGTCCACGCGAAGCCGTCGTTTACCGTGTAGTGGATGCCACCCGATTTCATCCGCGAGTTGGCACCATGGTTGAACACATACACCGCGTTGGTGGCGAAGCCGGTGGCGAGCAGGTGGAAATCGGCCTCGCCTTCGAGGCCGAGCTTCTTCCACGTCTTGCCGCCGTCATCGCTGCGGATCAGGCCGAAGGGATTGATCAGACCCGAGCCTTGCGCCGGATGGCCGCTGCTGTAGAAGCGTTCGCGGGTGGCAGAAAAACCCATGTAGTCGTGCTTGGGGCCCGGTGCCTTGGACCACTTGCCGCGTTCGTAGACGGCGAGGCCGTGATGGCTCGGAATGTAGAGGCGCGCGCCGTCGGCGCTCCAGGCGAGGCCGTGGACGTGGGTGAGCGCCACGTCGGCCCAGGCACTGCCGCCACTCAGGAACAGGAATGCGGCGAAGCCGCGAAGCATGGCCGGAGCCCGTGCCATCAAGCGTTTATTTGTCATCTCATCCTCCAGTTGCATTGAAGATGGGCAGCGACCCGTTCGCCACCCAAAAAAACGCTGCCGCGTTCATCCGATCTGCCCGAGCACGGGGAACCGCTCGAGGAGCCAGTAGCTGAGCTCCGACAACTTTCCCGTCACCATCGCCACGCCCATCGCCACCATCACGACCCCGGCGGCGACCTGCAACGGGCGCCCGGCATGGCGCAGCACCTTGAGGCGGCCGACCAGCTCGTGCATGAACACCGCGGACAGCACGAAGGGCACGCCCAGCCCCACGGCGTAGGCCGCGAGCAGCCACATGCCGCCCGACACCGAGCCCTGCATGGCGCTCGCGGTCAGGATGACGCCAAGCACCGGCCCGATGCAGGGCGTCCACCCGAAGCCGAAGGCGACCCCGAGCACCAGCGAGCTCGCCGGGTGACCGCGGGCCAGATGCGGATGGAAGCGGAGGTCCCGGTGAAACCACGAGACCTGGCGGAACAGGCCGAGCATGAACAGGCCGAAGGCGATGACGATCAGGCCGCTGACGATGTTGGCTTCGTAGCGGTAGCGCAGCAGCAGGTGTCCGAGGGCCGTGGCGCTCGCGCCCAGCGCGATGAACACCGCAGAAAAGCCGAGCACGAAATAGAGGCTCATGACCCCGGCGTTGAGCCGGGCGCGCGCGTCCATCTGGGGCGGGGCGCCGTGCAGCGATTGCCCCGCCACGTAAGAGACGTACGCGGGCACCAGCGGCAGCACGCACGGCGACAGGAAGGAGACGAGTCCGGCGGCGGCCGCACCGGCGAGTCCGAGGGTGGACGCTTCGATCATGGCAGCCTATGCTTCCGTCTTGTCATCCGGCGTCGAGCACGCGCCCGACGACAGGTGCCGGCGCTGCGTGGGGAATGAAGCTTTCATCGGTGTGTTTCTCCTTTTCTTCGTAGCGTCCCGTGCGGTGCCCGCTGGTCGCCCATGCTGGGCGCCATCGGCCTGGTCAAGGCTCGGTGCGCCCGTCCAGATGCTTGCGGATTTCCGCGACCTCTGCCGGCGCGTCCCATTCGGCCGGGCCGACCCGCCGCCAGAGCTCGCGCCCTTCGCCGTCGACCAGCAAGGTGGTGGGGATGCCAACGGTGCCGAGGCTGCGCGTCACCTCGGTCGAGGGGTCGATGTAGAGCGCGAGTGCGCGGATCCCGTATTGCTGGTAGAACTCGCGCACGGCCGGCGGGCTGCGGTCGATGGACAAGGCCACCACCTCGAAGGCGGGACCGCCCAGCTGCGCCTGCAGGCGGTCGAGGGACGGCATTTCCTTGCGGCACGGCACGCACCAAGTGGCCCACAGATTCAGCAGCACGACCCGCCCGCGAAAATCGGACAGCGAGCGGCTGTTGCCGCTCGCATCCTGGAAGCGGATCTCCGGCAACGGCGGCGATGCAATCCCCGCGCGGGCCGCTACCGTGCCGGGTGCGAAGCGCTCGTACCCAAAACGCCCTGCGGCGATCACGACGGCGATGGCGGCGAGGACGGCGAGCGCTCGCGCGAGCTTGATTGCGCCGCGCTTCGAATTCGTCATCGTCATTGGCACGCGTTCCGGATGAAGGCGGAAATCTCCCCGGGCGCCGCGAACACGACTTGGGCGCGATCACCCCCCATGCCGGCGCCGACGAGGACCGGCTCGCCCTTGCGTGGGCCCCGCGCGGACGAGTCGGTCTTGAAGCGCAGGTTGAACTCCCAGAAGGGGTAGCTGCTGCCCTCGCCGAGGGTGACGTGATAGGTGTCCCCGCAATGGCGGATGGCGCTCACGCGCTGTCCGGCTTCGGCGGTCTTGAGATCCGGCAGACCCGGCGTCCGGGGGGTGGCGACCTTCCCCTCCGAGACCGCGCGCAGGTAGGCGATCAGGTCGCCGCGGGCGCGGGCGTCGGGCAGACCGCGGAACGCCATCGCGTTGCCCGGAATGAAGGCGGCCGGATCGCGCAGCCAGGCGTCCAGCGCTTGCTCGCTCCACACCACCGCCGACTGGCGCAAGGCGTCGGAGTAACGCTGAAAGCCCTCGGCGGCGCCCACCCGCCGGCCATACACGGCGGCGAGGCTGGGGCCGGTGCGGTGATCGCCGGCGACGAACGAATGGCACGCGGCACAGGCGCGGAAAACTTCCGCGCCGCGGCCCGCATCGCCGGCCGCCGTCGAGATCAAGGGGGCGCACAGCGCTGCCAGGGTCGCAAACGAACACGGTATTGTCATGTGGGATTCCTCCAGGCAGTTCGCGCGTCGCCGCCGCTTCACCCTCGGGCGAGCGTTCGGCGCAGGCGTGGGGAGATGGCACGCTTTCATGGCTGCAGCAGGAGCCTCAGGTCGTGGGCGATCACGTCCGGCCCGGTGTCGCCCCTGAAGTACAGGCGCAGCCGCCCTTGCGGGTCGAAGGCAAAGATGGCGGCCTGGTGGTCCACGGTGTAGAACCCCGCCGCGTCCGGCGTCTGGTGCGCGAAAAAGAGCTTGAAATCCGCTGCCATGCGCGCCACTTCGGCCTCGCTGCCGAGCAGGCCGATGAAGCTCGGGTGAAACGCCGGAACATACTCGCCCAGCACTTTCGCCGTGTCGCGCGCTGGGTCGAGCGTCACGAACAGCCCCTGGACGCGCTTGCCGTCGTCCCCAAGGCGATCGACCGCCTGCGCCATCTTCGCCATCGTCATCGGGCAGGCGTCGGGGCAGTGGCTGTAGCCGAAGAACAGCAGCACCGCCCGGCCACGGAAATCCGCCAGCGTGCGTGGCCTGCCGGTGTGGTCGGTGAGGCTGAAATCCCGCCCCCAATCGACGCCGGTGATGTCCGTGGCGCGAAACGCCTCCGTGGGCGCACCACCGGGTCCACAGCCGGCCAGGGTGGCGGCAAGGAGCAACGCCGATGCGAATCGCAGCCGCCGTGCCGTCATTCCCTCTCCCCCTGCGGCGGAGCCTGCAACACCGGGGCGTCCACCACCTCAACCGAGCGCCGGCCGGCGGCGTCCTCGACGGTGAAGCTCAGGCGTACGCGCTGGCCCACGGTCAGGGGCTGCTTCAGCCCCATCAGCATCAGATGCACGCCGCCGGGCTCGAGGCGCACGACCTGCCCCGCGGGGAGGTCGAGGGTATCGAGCCGGCGCATCCTCATGATGCCGTCGTCGATGCTCATGCGGTGGATCTGCCCCGCGTCGGCCACCGGCGATTCCACGCCGACCACGCGCAGGGGAAGCGCCGCCCGGAAGCGACCGTAAGCGGCCGCCACGGTCTGTCCCGGAACGGTGGGGCGCACCCAGGCGTCGCTCACTCGCAGCACGGGCGCGGCTGCCGCATGCGCGGCCAGGAACCACAGCCCGAACGCGGCTGCCGCCAGTGACCGCCACGTGGTCCATCGACGCCTGGACATGGTTTCGGGCTCGATCATGGTGTCCTCCCGGGGTCGGTCGGACTCATCTGCGCGTGCGCCCTAGGTCGCTTCGGCCGCCACGCCACCCGGATGGGGTCGCAGCGGAGATCGGGCGCGCACCGCGCGGCCCGATCGAGCCCCACGGAATACGTCAATGGCTCGGCGTGGACGAACCCGCTCAGCCCCGGCCGGGGCCACAACAAGTATCGTGCAGACATGCTCCAACTCCTGAGTCTGTCGGCATGCGCGGCGGGCACATGCGATCACCCTGCCGCAATGGTTGCGGCAGGCGCCTGGATCAAGCGGGAGTCAGAGAGAACGGGGCGGGCGCCAGACCCCGGTGGGGCCGCGGGAGGGAACGGAGGTTTCCGTTGCCACGGCGAGCGTGCCGGGCGTGACGTCAACCCGCGCCGGGGTCGGAACCTGCAGGTGGTAAAGGCTTCCGGTCTTGCACTGCTGGCCGGGCTTGCACGGATTGCTCTTGCCGGGCTGGGGGGATTCGTCGTTCGCTGCCGCCCCGATCTCGCAACAGGAATGGACGGCGGCGGTGACCTCTCCCGCCGGCATGGTCCGCATGGGGCAGGCTTCCGGCAGACCAAGCGCTGCCCACGCATACGCGGGGAGCGTGCCGATCAGCAGGAGGGCGATCAGTCGCCGGAAAAAGTGCATGGCTGGAGGACGGACCGGTTTTGTTCGGCGATTGTGCATTGGCGCGTCCGCGGCGGCGGCAGGAAAGCCTGCGCACCCGCGAACCTCGGGAGATGTGACACAGGACGAGGCCGGAAGTTCAAGCGCAGGCGCGCACCCCTTCCAATGGAAGTGGCATAGGCTGAATCCGAACGAGTCAGGTCCGATGTGGCGCGCGGCTTGCAGCAGGCCATCGCGCTCGGATGAATGCCGCTCACGGAGCGCTTCTAAAATACGGTGTGGGGCCCGTTTAGAAATTACATCGCAATATGATCCTAGATGATAGTCTATGCTTGCATGATGCATTGACCGGGTGATGCCATAGTGCTCGACACCGCACCAGCCAAGGTGATCCGATTGACTGTCACAGCGAATTCCGTGCGGGAGATGAGAGTGCAAGCGCTAACGGGCCACTCTCGTCGTCGGCTGCGAAGGACCGTCGGACAACTTCGCTCACACCCTCGTGGTCGAAGTGCGGGCACTGACGGATCTCATCGGGTTGTATGCCGCGTCTTTTGGGCCGGGGGCACCACCCTTGTGTGTGAAGTGTATGAACGCAGCCCAGACGCCAGACTGCGTGCTGTTGCGGGCGAGGCGACCGGACGACAGCAGTTTCGCGCGTCGGACACGGACCGCCACGTCGTTCAAGGCGCCCCCGTCGGCGTCGATGACAACCAAGTCCGCGCGCGATCGGCTAAAGCCCGATTGCGCTGTCCCGCCTCGTATCATGCAGCCAGCAAAAGAAAATGCGGCAAGGGAGCGGTGCGCAAATGCGCTGATCCAAACACTTCGTGTCTGGCAAAAGCGGCATCTGCCCGTGGAGCTAATGCTCGCCTGCAATCGACGGAGGCCCAAACTTCAGGTATCGCCCAACGTGTTCGGCCGACATCGAACTCAACTCCCGACCGGCCTGTTTCTTCACTCGCTGCCTTCGCCGAGTGACCGGTACGCCGGGATCGGAGCGAAGGGAGTGAACATTGATGTCCGAGGATCAGGTGGTCCACGCGCGGTTGATCCGCCGGAGCGCCGGGTAGGCTACGAGGTCGAGCCGTTGTTCGGATCGATCAATGATTGGTGCATCATCCGGTCAAACATGACCTTTCCCTGTCTCGATTCAAAGCAACCAGCGCATTGGCTGTGTATGCGAGGGGGGTCAGGTCGAGTTGCTCATCTCGCGGCAGAATGACGGACGGCAGAAGGTTGGAGGAACGGGAATGAGAACTCTGATTGTTGATGATGAGATTTTCATGCTCAGACTCCTCTCGCACCAGCTCAACGTGCTCGGATTTGTTGACGTTCAGACATTTCAACGGGCAGCGGACGCCCTTCACATGCTGGAAAGCGGCCTGGACCCTGTTGGGTTGATTCTTTGCGATCTCCAGATGCCGGAAATGGACGGTGTGGAGTTCGTCCGTCACCTTGTTCGCATCGGTTATCTCGGTACCTTGATACTGGTTAGCGGAGAAGATGTCCGCATCCTGCGAACTGCCGAAAAACTTGCCCGCGCCCACCGGCTCGACGTCCTGGGGTCGTTGCAGAAACCGGTCGCACTGGCGAGCCTGCGGGAACTGGTCTCCCATAGTCTCGCGTATAGCCACTACGTCCAGCGTGGAACTCACAAGACATACGGTGCCGAACAACTGAAAAAGGCGATCGCCAACGGGGAACTGGTCAATCACTATCAACCGAAAGTAGCACTCGCCACGGCAGCGTTCGTTGGCGTCGAGACGCTGGTGCGCTGGCAGCACCCTGACGACGGACTGGTCTTCCCGGATCAATTTGTCGCCGCGGCGGAGGAGAACAGACTGATCGACGACTTGACCTACGTTGTTCTGACTTCGGCGCTTCGACAGTTGCGGCAGTGGAAGGATGACGGATTATCGTTCCACGTTGCGGTCAATATATCGATGGATAGCCTTGGGGCGCTCGACTTTCCGGAACTCGTCGCAGGTTTGGCCCATGATTGCGGAGTACCCTTGAACGAGATCGTCCTCGAGATCACCGAGAGCCGTCTGATGAAGAATCCGCTTGCCCCACTTGACATTCTGACGCGGTTGCGGCTCAAGCATATTGACATCTCGATTGATGACTTCGGGACGGGGCACTCCTCACTCGCACAACTGCATGACATCCCGTTCAATGAACTCAAGATCGATCGCGGCTTTGTCCACGGGGCCTGGCGAGATCCATCGCTCGGTGCGATCGTCGACGCAAGTCTAAGCATGGCCTGCAAACTCGGCATGCGAACGGTCGCCGAGGGGGTCGAAGACCGAGAAGACTGGGATTTCGTACGCGCGGCGGGGTGTGAGCTTGCGCAGGGCTGGTTCATCGCCAAACCGATGCCGCCTGCCGCACTGCGCGACTGGATTGTCGCCTGGGAGTCGCGCCGCCGCGAACTGGCCGAGCCGGGGGCATGAACGATCCCGAGCCCCTGGTCGTGTTTACTTTGGACGCGCAGCGTTACGCCGTGCCGCTTTCCAGGGTTGTGCGCGCCGTCCGTGCGGTGGAAATCACCCGGTTGCCGGACACCCCCGACATCGTTCTCGGCATCATAGACGTGCACGGCTGCCTGATCCCGGTCGTCGATACACGCAAGCGCTTTGGTGTAACACAACGGTCAATTGGCCTGCAGGACCAGTTCATCATCGTACGCACGGTGCGGCGCACGGTCGCGCTGGTCGTGGATGCTGTTGCCGACATCGTGGCCAGCGATTGGGCGCGGATCGTGCCGGCCGAGGACATCCTGCCTATGCTGAGCCAGGTTTCCGGAGTCGTCAAACTCGCCGACGGCATGATGCTGGTCCACAATCTGGACCGCTTTTTGTCGCTCGACGAGGAGCACGCACTGGACCAGGCGATCGATAGCGCGGAGGCGGCACCTTGAGCGGGGGAGCGCCCGCTGCGCGGCTTGCCCGCCTGGCCGAGTTGCTCGGCGGGCGCATGGGTCTCGATTTTACCTCACGCCGTCGATCCGAGCTTCAGCGTGGTATCTGTTCTGCGGCCCCCGAACTCGGATTCGCTGACGCAGACGAATGTGTCCGCTGGCTTCTGTCGGCACCGCTCAACCCGCGCCAGATTGAGATTCTTGCCGGCCATCTGACCACCGGAGAGACCTACTTCTTTCGTGACCAAGCGCTCTTCGAGGTGCTCGAAAAGCAGGTGCTGCCCGCGCTGATCGATGCGCGGCGTGGCCGCGAGCAGCGCCTTCGCATCTGGAGCGCAGCATGCTGTTCGGGCGAGGAAGCCTATTCGCTGGCAATCACGGTGCGCAACGCGTTGCCTGACCTCGCGCACTGGCAGGTGATCGTGCAGGGCTCCGACATCAATCCGCGTTTTCTTCGCAAGGCGGAGAGCGCGGTGTTCGGCGAATGGTCCTTCCGGGGGACCGCTTCCGGCTTCAAGGAGCGCTACTTCGTACCTACTGACGACGGGCGCTGGCGGGTGCGGCGGGAGTTCCGCGAGATGGCGCAATTCTCTCTGCTCAATCTGGCCGAAGACGTCTACCCCGCGCTCTTGAATCAGACCAACGCAACGGATCTGGTCCTGTGCCGTAACGTGCTGATCTACTTCACGCCGGAATGTGCTGCACGGGTGGTGCACAAGCTCGCTCATTGCCTTGTCGATGGCGGTTGGTTGGTGCTCGGCCCCAATGAGCTGCATCACGCAATGGTGCCCGAGTTGGTCCCGGTCCAGTTCCCCGGAGCCATCCTATTCCGCAAGGACGCCTTACCGTCGCGCGCAACCGAAAGCCCCCCAACGCATGGCACACTGGCTTCGCCGTCGACACCGTCCATTTCTCCGGTGGCGCGCTGTTCGATGGCCGCGACCGAATCCGTAGGGGCGGCACCGCAGGCGTCCACGTCGGCTGGAGCGGTGATCCTCGATGAAGAATCCTCGTCAGTGCTTGCGTACGAGCCGGCGCACGACCATTGCGAACAGGGCGGTAATGCCGACACCGCAATAATGCTTGGTGCGGGCGGGGACACCGCGACCGAATGGGCCTTACGCGCCCGTACCTATGCCAACCAGGGCCGGCTCGACGAGGCCCTGACCAGTTGCGAGCGCGCGATCGCCGCCGACAAGTGCAACCCCGTCAGCCATTACCTGCACGCGATCATCCTTCAGGAACAGGGCGCACTGGACGACGCACGGTCGGCATACCGGCGTGCCCTGTATCTCGACCCCCAGTTCGTGCTTGCGCATTTTGGCCTCGGCAACCTCGCAGTTGGCGGGGGCGATCTTGGCGTGGCCGGACGGCATTTCGACAATGCGGCAACGCTCGCGCGCACGTTCGCGCCGGAGGCCCTCCTGCCCGAAGGCGAGGGACTCACCGCAGGTCGCTTGGTCGCGATCATCGACACACTGAAGGACATTCGAAAGGTCCCGCGATGAGCCCTGCACAGAGGATGACCTACCCACGATGACGATACTCAGCACTGACACGGACGCAGTCACGCGTATCCTGCGCGACCGTGCCCGGACCCTTGCCCGGGAGCCCGAAGTCGTACCACCACCCGCGACCCTGATCGAACTGATCGAGTTCGGTCTCGCCGACGAGCGATACGCGCTCGAGACCGTATTCGTGCGCGAAGTCCATCCACTCGAAGGGCTCACTCCGCTACCCTGCACGCCCGCATTCTGGCGAGGAGTGGTCAATATTCGCGGACGCATCCTACCGGTCATCGATCTCAAGAGGTTCTTCGATCTACCGGAGACGGGCATCACTGATCTGCACCTGATCCTGCTCGTCGAAACACATGACTTGACCTTTGGACTGCTCGCCGATCGGATCACCGGTGTGCGTTCCCTGGCGCGTGACACGATCCAGACTTCGCTTCCGACCTTGACGGGGATCCGCGCCGAGTACCTGCTCGGTGTAACCGCCGAGCGGCTGGTGATACTTGATGCCGAGCGCTTGGCCGCGGATCGCCGGATCATTGTTGATGAAGAGGTTGACACCTGATGTCGGCGGCTTACGCAATTGGTTGCACGTTACCGCGTGCAGCACACGCCATCGGGAGGCGTTGAACGTACAAAGAAGGGGGCGACTGATGTTGAACCGGATGCAGAATCTTTCCACGCGCGCCAAGCTGCTGCTGGGCTTTGGAGTCATGATCGGTGTCCTCGCGATCGTAATGGTGACCGCATATCGGGGCATCACGGCGATCGAAACCTCACAGCGGAAACTGTTCGAGACGGATTTTGCCATCGTCACGGAATTGCTGTCGTTGCGAGCCGAGCAGAACCGATCGCGAGCGGGCGTGCTCGAGATGATCCTGACGGACGACCGGGCCTTGCGACAGACTTTGGGGCAGGACCTGCGCCGAGGCACAAGCGAAACCGACGGGCGACTGAAGGCGTTGGCGGAAGTGATGCGGGACGACCCGGTCCTTACGGCCCGGCTGGCCGAACTCGAAAGCGCGCGTTCGACCTATCGCACTGGGCGTGAGCGGCAGATGGAGCTCATTTCCGAGGGAAATCTCGAGGAGGCGAAGCAGTTGAGCGCGGGTCCTCTACAACAGCAATTTGAAACGGTTAGGGTTCTCGCACTGGAATTGAGCGACGCAGCACATACCAGCGCGCGGTCTGCGGTCGCGGAGGCCGGAGCCCGCGCCCGCGATTTGCTCCGCCTGTTCGTCGGTCTCGGTGTGAGCGCGCTTCTCCTCGGCCTCGCACTGGCGGTGATACTGAGCCGCAGCATTGCCGATCCACTGGTGCGGGTGGCCGCCCTGGCCGAGCGCATTGCCGCGGGGGAACTCGACGTTGGCGTCCCGAGGAGCGCGCGCACCGACGAGGTCGGTGTGCTGATGCAGGCGTTTGCGCGCATGACCGAAGCACTCCGGGCGATGGCCGGTGTAGCGGAACGCATTGCGGCCGGAGATCTGGGCGTGCAGGTCGCGCTGCGCTCGAAGGACGATGTGCTCGGGAAAGCCTTCGCGACCATGGTGGAGAATCTGCGTGGGCTGACGGCCGAATTGGGCGAGGGAATTGGCGTCCTGGCGACGTCGGCAAACGAGATCTCGGCCTCGACCGCACAGTTTGCCGCCACTGCGTCGCAAACTGCGGCGGCCGTGGGCGAGACGACGACGACCGTCGAAGAGTTGCGCCAGACCGCCGAACTGTCGAGCCAGAAGGCGCGAACAGTGTCGGACACGGCGCAGAAGGTCGCGCAGGTCGCGCAGGGCGGACGTCAGGCGACCGAGGAGACCATCGAGGGGATGAGCCGCATCCGCGAACAAATGGCCGCGATCGCCGACAGTATGCTGCGGCTGAGCGAACTCAACCAGACGGTAGGCCAGATCGTCGCCACGGTCGAGGATCTGGCGGCGCAGTCGAACCTGCTTGCGGTCAACGCCGCGATCGAGGCGGCCAAGGCGGGCGAGTCGGGCAAGGGCTTCGCCGTCGTTGCACAGGAGATCCGCAGCCTCGCCGAGCAGTCGAAGCAGGCGACTGCGCAGGTACGCACGATCATCACCGATATCCAGAAGGCGACCGGCGCGGCGGTGCTGGTGACCGAGCAGGGGAGCAAGGCGGTTGAGGCGGGCGTGTCGCAATCGACGCGGGCGGGCCAATCGATTCAGTCGCTGGCAGCCGGAATGGGCGAATCGGCTCAGGCGGCGGCACAGATCTCAGTGTCCAGCCAGCAGCAGTTGGTGGGGGTCGATCAGGTGGCGACGGCAATGGAGGGGATCCGCCAGGCGAGCACGCAGAACGCTGACGGTGCCCGCCAACTCGAGGGCGCAGCCCATGAGTTGAAGCTCCTGGGCGAGCGGCTTACGCAATTGGTTGCACGTTACCGCGTGCAGCAAGCGCCAACGGGGGGGCGATGAACGAACAGGAGCGGGCGTTTCTCGCCCGGTTGCGGGCGACCTTCAAGGTTGAAGCGGAGGAGCACCTCCAGGCCATCGCATCCGGGCTACTGGCGCTCGAGCGCACCTCCGATCCGCCGGCGCGCACTGGACATCTCGAGACCGTGTTCCGCCACGCGCACAGTCTCAAGGGGGCCGCCCGCGCAGTCAACCTCGCGGCAATCGAGCGAATCTGCCAGGCGCTGGAATACGTGTTCTCAGCGTGGAAGGAGCGCAATACGGTGCCCGTGGCGGAGGGGTTCGATATCCTCCACGCCGCGGTCGACCTGGTCGGCACCCTCGCCAGTGCGCCTGAAGACGAGGCTTCTGCCGCGCAGGGAACGAAAATCTTGGCGCTGGTTCGGCAGCTCGGGGCCCTCAGTGCAGCGGCTGAACAGTCGGTGTCGAATCCGGGGAAGATGGTGCACCAGCCCGTCGAGGCGCGATGTGCTGAACCCCAGCCTTTGACGGACCGTGAAGTTCAGACATTCCCGATCGGGTCCGAGAACGCCTCCGTGCAGGCGCAGGCTTCCGTACTCGCAATCGCGGCGTCCGAACCGGGGCGGACCGTGCTCGCCGAGACCGTCCGGATCCCCACCGCCAAACTTGACCGCTTGTTGCTCGAAGCCGAGGAGATGCTCGCAGCGAAACAGGCCGCGGCGCAACGTGTCGCCGATCTGCGCCAGTTCGAAGCGGCATTCGGCGAATGGCATACCCGGTGGGAACGCATCCAGCCGCAGGTCCGCGCGTTGCGCAGGGCGGCTGCATCACCGGACACTGACTCAACCGACCGCCCCGTACCGAGTTCTGGTGCGGTGCCGACCCAGGCGGGTTCAACGGCATTGCTCGAGTTTCTCGAATGGAACTGCGACTGCATCCGTTCGCTCGAACGTCGGTTGCTCGCGTTGGGCAAGTCCGTGGCACGCGACTACCGCACGATCGGAAAGGGCGTGGATGACCTGTTGGCCGACTCGAAGAAGCTGCTGATGATGCCGTTTTCGACCCTGTCGGATCTGTTCCCCAAAATGGTCCGCGAGCTCAGCCGTGACCAAGGCAAGGACGTCGACCTGATCCTGCGGGGAGGCGAAGTTGAGATCGACAAACGCATTCTCGAGCAGATGAAGGATCCGCTGATTCATCTGGTTCGCAATGGCATCGATCACGGCGTCGAAATGCCCGCCAAGAGGACTGAGCAAGGCAAACCCATGCGCGCCACGCTCACCATCGCAGCGGTTCCGATCGATGGTAATAAGATCGAGATCCTCGTTGCGGATGACGGCGCCGGGATCGATGTCGCGAGCGTCACCGAAGCTGCGCTCGGGCGGGGAGCCTTGTCCGCCGAGGCGGTGCGGGACCTCGATGAACGAAGAGCACTTGAACTCGTCTTTCAATCCGGAGTTTCGACCAGCCCCATTGTCACCGAGATCTCAGGTCGCGGCCTCGGGCTGGCGATCGTACGCGAACTGTCAGAGAGTCTGGGTGGGCAAGTCTTCATCGATAGTCAGCGCGGTATCGGAACCCGCTTTCGTGTCGTGCTGCCACTGACGCTCGCCACCTTTCGCGGCGTGCTGGTGCGCGTGGCTGACCGGATTTTTGTCGTTCCCATGGTCCAGCTCGAACGTGTTGCACGGATCGCCGCAGGGGAGATCAAGACGGTCGAAAACCGTGAGACGGTCGTGTTCGACGGCCGTCCCGTATCGTTGGTCCGGCTGGCGCAGGTGCTCGAGCTGGGCGATGACAGCACAGGCAACACGCTTGGTTTCGTCCCGGTGATCGTGTTCGGTTCGGGTGATGACCGGATCGCCTTTGCCGTCGATGAAGTACTCAGGGACGACGAAGTCTTGGTGAAGAGTTTCGCCCGCCCACTTGTTCGCGTGCGTAACGTCGCGGGTGCGACCGTACTGACATCAGGTACGGTGGCGCCCATCCTTAACGTCGCCGACCTGATCAAGTCGGCGCGCAAACTTGGTCGTTCAGACGGGACGCCGCGGCGCGCCGAGGTGTCGTCGCCCGCCACCCAGGGCACTCAATCGAAGGTGCTGCTCGTGGAGGACTCGATCACGTCCCGCATGCTCCTCAAGGGGATCCTCGAATCGGCTGGCTATCGGGTGTGTACGGCGGTCGACGGCGTGGAGGCGTATACCCTGCTGCGAAGTGAAGAATTCGATCTGGTTGTGTCCGACGTGGAAATGCCCCGCATGAATGGCTTTGATTTGACAACGCGGATCCGCGCCGACCGCAAGCTGGCCGATATGCCGGTGGTGCTCGTTACCGCGCTGGCGTCGTTGCCGGATCGCGAACGTGGTATCGACGTCGGTGCCGACGCATATATCGTCAAGAGCGGCTTCGACCAAAGCAATCTGCTCGATGTGATCCACAGGCTGGTGGGATGACGGCGAACGGAAAAATTACTGTTCTCGTGGTGGAGGATTCCCCCTCGACACGACTGCTGCTGGTGCACCTGCTTGATTCGGACCCGCGGTTGCACGTCATCGACGCGGTCGAGAACGGGGAGGGTGCGCTACGCTTTCTCCAACACGATCGACCCGACGTGATCCTGATGGATATCCATCTGTCTGGCATGGACGGCTATGAAGTGACCCGCCGGATCATGGAAACCCAGCCGCTCCCGGTTGTCGTGTGCAGCGCGGCCGTTGACCCCAGTGAAGTGGCCTCGACCTTCCGGGCGCTTGAAGCGGGGGCGGTCGCGGTGGTGGGCAAGCCGGCCGGGCTTGGGCACCCGGACCATGCGGAGACCGCGGCCAAGTTGGTGGACACGGTTGCGCTAATGTCGGAAGTGAAAGTGATCAAGCGATGGCCGCGGCAGCGACGCGCGGCGGCCATCATGCCGACAAACGGGCAAACGCATGAGGGGCCGATCCAGGTGGTCGCAATCGGGGCGTCCACGGGCGGTCCGCCGGTACTGCAGACGATCCTTGCCGGTTTGCCGGCGACCTTTCCGGTACCGATACTGATTGTGCAGCACATCTCCGCCGGATTCCTGTCGGGGTTCGCCGAGTGGCTCGGGCACAGCACCGGGTTTCCGGTCCGAATCGCGATGCACAACGAAATACTGTTGCCGGGGCACGCTTATCTCGCCCCGGATGGTTTTCACATGGGCATCGGACCCCCTGGGCGGATCCTGCTTAGTCGCTTCGCACCCGAAAACGGATTACGCCCGGCCGTGTCCTTCCTATTCCGGTCGGTGGCCGAGGTCTATGGGGCGCGCGCGGCGGCGGTCCTGTTAACCGGAATGGGGCGAGACGGGGCATCAGAACTCAAGCGTCTTCGCGATGCCGGTGCGGTTACGGTGGCTCAAGACGCTGAGAGCGCTGTGGTCAACGGCATGCCAGGCACCGCAATCCAACTCGGCGGTGCAGGCCATATTTTACCCCCGGAAAGGATACCGCTCGTGTTGACCGCACTTGTTGAAGGCAAACCACGCCGTCGCCCTACGTCACCGCCGACACCGCCGACACCGCCGACACGATGAGAAAAGAGGACAGATCCATGCAATCGCCCGATTCCAATCCGACTCGCGACATCTACATCCTCGTCGTCGAGGATAGTGCAACCCAGGCCGAGCGGTTGACCTATTTTCTTGATCAACATGGCTATCGTCACGTGGTGGCGCGCAATGGGCGGGAAGCCCTAGACCGGATTGCAGAATCCTCCCCCGCGTTGGTGATCAGCGACGTTGTGATGCCGGAGATGGACGGCTATCAACTATGCCAGCGGCTCAAGTCCGACCGCAATTACCAGCACATTCCAGTGATCCTGCTCACCACGCTTAGCGATCCGGTGGATGTCATCAAGGGGCTGGAATGCGGAGCAGATAACTTCATCTTCAAACCGTTCGACGAACGGTACCTGCTTTCTCGCGTCGGTTACGTGCTGGCGCAGCGGTCCTTGCGCGAAAACGCGAACTGGAGCGAGAGCGCCCAGATGGGCGTGGAGGTCTATTTCGCGGGACGACGTTTTTTCATCACTTCCGATCGCTTGCAGATTCTCAACCTGCTGCTTTCCACTTATGAAGCGGCGGTCACAAATAACCGGGCGTTAACGACTGCTCGCGACGAATTACAGCATCTAAACGAGAATTTGGAGATGGAGGTCCGAGAGCGGACTGCGGCGCTGGAGGAGGCCAATCGCGCGCTGGAGTGCGAACGCGCGTTGCTCGTTCAACGTGTTGCCGAGCGCACAGCGGAACTGGAGCGGGCGCGCGTGGAGGCGGAGCACGCAAATCTTGCGAAGTCGGCATTTCTTGCGACCATGAGCCATGAGATCCGCACACCGATGAACGGGGTGATCGGCATGGCGGACGTACTGGCACATGGGCGACTGTCGGAGCACCAGGCCGATCTGGTCAAGACGATCCGCGAATCTGCTGCCTCACTGCTCGGGATCATCGATGACATTCTTGATTTCTCGAAGATCGAGGCAGGACGCCTCGAGCTTGAGCGTAGTCCGCTCTCAATCGCCGATCTCGTCGAGGGACTCTGCAACTCCTTGGTGCCGATCGCATCGCACCGTGGGGTTGATCTGAACCTATTCGTATCGCCATTGATCCCGGAACGCGTTCTTTCCGACGACATGCGACTGCGCCAGGTGCTCTACAACCTTGTCGGTAACGCGATCAAATTCTCGGCAGGACGCCCGGAGCGACGCGGGCGAGTCTCGGTTAGGGTGGAGGTCGTCGAGGCGGCGCCATTGTTGATCGCATTCAAGATCGTCGACAACGGTATCGGAATCGCGACCGAGAAACTGAGCGACCTGTTCACGCCATTCACGCAGGCTGAAATTTCGACGACGCGTCGCTTCGGCGGCACCGGTCTGGGACTGGCGATCTGCAAACGCTTGGTGACCCTGATGGGCGGCCAAATAGCGCTCGAGAGCGAGCTTGGTGCCGGTTCCGCCTTTACCGTAACAATCCCGTTCGAGCCCGCTGCGGAACAGCCTGAGCGCAGCCTGCCGGATCTCACGGGAATCGACTGCGTGCTGCTTGCCAGTCAGGATCTCGAACTCGATGACCTACGTGTCTACCTGGAGCATGCGGGGGCGCGAGTGATCAACGCGAACGACGACACTGCTGCGACGGCGGCCGCAGCGGTGAGTCCGGGGCCAATCGTGATCATCGAATCGGGCGGCCCACTGCGTCCTTCTACGCCACACGAACCCACGGACATACCGCCGCATCTTCATCGTTTGTTGATTACCCGCGGACGACGTCGAAATTCGCGCGTTGCAGACCCGAATACCGTGCTGCTCGATGGCGATGCGCTGCGGCGCGGGGCGCTTGTTCGTGCGATTGAGGTGGCTGTGGGCCGTGCATCGCCTGAGCGGTCATCCTTGCCCGAAGGGGGGGGACACGACCAGATGCTCGGTGTGGGTCAGCCTGTAGCGATCGCCGATGCACGTGCGCGTGGTCGACTGATCCTTGTTGCCGAGGATGACGCGGTCAACCAAAAAGTGATTCTGCAGCAACTCGCGCTGCTCGGCCATGCGGCCGAAATTGCAGGGGATGGCATCGAGGCCTTGCGGCTGTGGAAGGAGGGCGACTTCGCACTGCTCCTTACCGATCTGCACATGCCCAATTTGGATGGCTACTCTCTCACCCAGGAAATTCGGCGCGGTGAGGCAGGAAGCGGGGTGCGTATGCCGATCCTCGCGTTGACTGCGAACGCACTGCGCGGCGAAGCAAGTCGCGCGCGCGCTGCCGGTATGGATGAATATCTGATCAAACCTGTACAACTACCCGTACTGCGCGCCGCGCTCGACAAATGGCTGCCGACACCGGATCTTCCTACACCGATGCCGACGATGGGAAAGGAGGGGTTCGGGACGAGTGCACTAGATCTGGCGGTGTTGAAGTCACTGATCGGTGAGGACGATGCCACGGTACGAGAATTACTGACGGACTATCTGACTTCGGTGACGCGTCTGGTGCCGCAATTGCACAATGCAGTTGGGGAAGATGATACGGGTACGGTCGCCGAGATCGCGCACAAGCTGAAGTCGTCGTCACGCGCGGTTGGCGCGATGGCGCTCGGCGATTTATGCGCGGACCTGGAGAATGCCGCGAAATCCGGGAAGCGTTCGGTACTGCGCGAGCACCTCGTGGCGTTCGTCCCTGCCCTCTCTGATGTTGAGGGGTGCATCCGCACGGTGCTTGAAGAACCCATGCCGCGAGGTGAAACACCATGAGTCGCCCCCATCGCACGGGCCGATGCAAGGTCAAGAAACGACCCACTAGGGTGCTGCGGCTACCCGCTCCGATACGCTGCGATGGCACCGGTGGCACGATTCGACGGCCGATGGCGAACACCGCAGCTGACGAAAGCGTCAACTTGTACAACAAACCAATAGAGCCTGGAGCGCATCCGCACGGTGCCGCGCCGTCCGCTTCTGATGCCGTGGACACCACGCAGGACGTACTGCAGCGCTTGTCGGTCTCGTTATATCTCTTGGAAGCGGCTTTCGGACTGGATTTCGCTGTCCAACCACACTCCGGGTCGTTTGTTGACGCCGATCCCCAAAGAGTACCAGACACTACACGTGCGACGTATCCGTGGGAATTGTTACACTGCCGTTGGCGAGCCTCCATGTCTGGCCACTTGAGGCGCCCGACTCCCCAGCGTGCGTCACGGATGAACCCCTGATAAGCCCTGCGGGCAATACCGCTAGACATAATGGTTTAGCGCGTGGCGGCCCGACTCCGTAGTTACGTGGATTGGGTGCGGAAGTCCGCATGCAGAGTGAATCAATGGAATGGACGCCCCCACCCGAGTAGGCATTGATGTGCCAGAGTGGAAGCGCTGATCAATCACTCGAAACGAAGGAGGCGTCCACCATGAAGATTACGACAATTGGAATCGACCTGGCCAAGAGCGTGTTCCAAGTGCACGGTGTCGATGAGTGCGGAAAGACGATACTACGCAAGCAGCTCAAACGTGCCCAGGTAGCAGAGTTCATGGCCAATCTACCGCCCTGCCTGGTTGGGATGGAAGCATGTAGCAGCGCCCATCACTGGGGGCGCAAGTTGCAGGGATATGGGCACACCGTCAGGCTCATGTCACCGCAGTTCGTAAAGCCCTACGTGAAGTCCAACAAGAACGACGCGGCGGATGCCGAGGCGATCTGCGAGGCCGTCGCGCGACCGAACATGCGATTCGTGCCGATCAAAAGTGTTGAGCAGCAAGCAGTACTGTCGTTGCACCGCGTTCGGCAGGGCTTCGTCATGGCGCGCACTGCGCAGGCAAATCAAATCCGAGGACTGCTTGCCGAATTCGGCATGGTGCTGCCAAAGGGCGTCCGCGCGCTGAGGACCCGGTTGTGTGGGCTCCTCGAGAATGCAGCCGATGAGTTCCAGCGGTATTTCTGCACCTGATGCGGCGCCTCTATGAACACTTGATGGAATTGGATCGACAAGTGGGAGAGCTCGAAGCGCAGATCAAGCAATGGCACCGCGACTGTGACCTGAGTCAGCGTCTGGAGAAGATTCCGGGAGTCGGGCCACTCACCGCGACGGCGTTGGTGGCATCGATCGCCGACGCGCAGAGTTTCAAGAATGGCCGCCAACTGGCCGCATGGTTGGGTCTCGTCCCACGACAGCACTCCAGTGGTGGAAAGCCGATGCTGCTGGGCATCAGCAAGCGCGGTGACGTGTATCTGCGAACCTTGCTGATCCACGGTGCACGCTCCGCAATTCTGGCAGCGACACGTCATGCGAAGTCAAACCCCTGGCTGAGTAACTTGCTCAGCCGACGAAATCCGAACATTGCTGCCGTCGCCTTGGCGAACAAGAACGCGAGAACTATCTGGGCCTTGCTCGCCCACGACCGCGAATTCCGGGTCGATTACGTGCCAAGATTGACCGCAGTGTAACCAGAACCGAACTCGCGCAGGATCGAACAGGAAGTACTTCCACCGATTGCTCTGGCAATCATGTAGTGATGGCGAAACAGGTAAGACCGTGGTTGACCAAACCCACCCGGGGCGACGCACTTCGAGTGCATTGAATCGATCGGGACCCAACCAACGCATTCCATCAGGGACAGAGGCTTTGCCGCAGCGAAAGTCCGAATGTACGGCTGCAAGCTTGCCTTCTAACTGTCACCCCTTGAATGCTGGGCATACCGGGGGCGTCCATGTACGCCCCGGGTTTCAGACCCGTGCGCTTCACCATGGCCATGACGCCTCGGACCCGCATGGGGCAGTGTCGCCGCCTATCTATATGACTTCGACATTCGCTTTCGAGAGCACTCCGGATGCAGCAGCCGTGTTCTCGGGTGAATTCACCACCGGCGCGCTGTTCGGCGCCGAGACGCAGGCGTTCATGCTGGGGCGCATCCACCGTCATCAGGCCTGGCGGCAGGACGGCCGGGCAGGGCGGCAATGTATCGCCTATGCCGGCTCGGTCGGGCGGTTTCATTTCGGCGAGGAGAGAGACAAGGGCTTTCTGGTGTGGGATGTGGAGGCCGACGGCGCCGTGTGCGTGCTGGAGCCGACCCCGGCGCGCCGCACCATCGACATCGTTTTCGAGGGCCGACCCGACCTGCGAGCGTTGCCGGAGGCGGTCGCGACGCAGAACGTTGCCGGCGCGTAGGTCCGCGTGCGCTGGACGGTGGCCGACGAAGATCGCCATGAAATCGACCGTGCGGCGATCGAACGTGTGCTGGCCGGGGCTGCGCAGACAAAGCTGGAGGGCCGGAACGTGCCGGTGGTGCGCACGCGCGCGGCGGGCATCGCGCAGCTCGGTTCGCTGGCGGACAAGGTTCGCGTCTGGGCCCGGCTCACCGGGGTCGCGACAGGAGGGATGCTCGCTTGCCTGGTGGCACTGCAGGCGGAGGCGCCCGCGGCAATCGCCGAGCGGGTACTGCAAGGTGGTGACGGGCAGGGACCGGGTTCCCCTGCCGACCGGCCGGCGGAGGACGATCTGCCGACAGTAGTCCATGCAGGGGCAGGCGGGCAGGCCCGAACTGGCTGATCTGTGGCGACGCCACAACGGGTCGCGGTTCGAGGACCCAGGGGCAGGAAAGGGCTACGCCGCCGGCGTGAGACCGGAACTCCTTGAACGGAAGCGTCGATCGCGGGATCGCCCTCAACGGTGAGCAGTCTGGCTGCACTGCCGCCGGGCGGCAATGGGCGACCGTCGATCGCCACCCCCAGCACCCGCGAGGGGCGAGTATTTGCGGATGGCATGAATTCTTCATGACGCTTCGCTGGCAAGCGCCTTACGGATTTCCGGTTTCCATGCCCGGGCCGTCCGGGGCGATAGGGGGCTGATCCGGTCGTCTCTTCCGACCTACGCGATGCGACCGCCTTCGTTCATCCTCAAGGGCTTTCGCGGCATCCGCGATGGCCTCGGAAACCGCCCCGGGGGTCAGCCGGAGAGCCGCGTGAACTGGGCTCTTGGCAGCAGACGCTTGAAATCGGCGTCGAAACTGGTCACATGCTCGCCTTGATGGAGGGCGGCGGCAGCCAGCCAGGCATCGGGAATGTCATTGGCAGCGAGCGCCTTGTCGGCGCACAGCTTGCGTAGCGTTGGCCACTCGGCGCCCAACTCGGGTTGTTCCACGCCCGGCGCGCTCAACAGCGCATCGACGAAGCGCAGCGCTTCGGCTATGGGCGTCGGCTGGATGAATATCCGCGGATGCGTCACCAGCCGCAGAAAGCTGGCAATCACCATGGGCTGCAACTTCAGCGGCGTGCCTTGGCCCGCGGCGACGATGGCCTGTTCCAGCCAACTGCGGGCGGCCGCGTGATGGGGGTGGTCGCTGCGCGATGCAGCGACCAGGACGTTGACGTCGGGTGTCATGGATTACGCGTCTTGATCGGCAGCATCCAGCAGGGCCTTGTTGCTCCGTCCGTCGAGCCCGGGAACCAGCCCGCCCTGACCGCGGAAGACCGGCAGGCGAACGGGTTTGGCGGGCGTGCGCTGGGCGCGCAGACGCAACTGCAAACCTTCTTCGATCAGGCGGGTCAGGCTGGTGTGCTGCTGGGCCGCAAAGGCTTTGGCTTCGGTCAGCAACGCGTCGTTCAGATTGAGGGTCGTCTTCATGGCCACTCCTCGGAAAGAGGTTCAATACAGATTTCTGTATTCTATTCCTCGGCCGCCCGGATCGCAATTGAGCTCAGGGCGGACGGACGCCGCGAATCGCGGCGCCCCCAGCTCTACATCGCAGTCGGCATCTCGGGGGCGATCCTTTCACTTCGCAATGTTTGCTCTGAGTTCGTCAGTGGGCTGCTGCAGAGGGGGGAGTCATCGTGAATCATCGTCTTGAAGACTCAGATGTCTTGCTGAAGTACGCCTCAGTAAACGCGGTCGGGGGTAAGCCTCGGCCGAGTAGGTGACCCTGCACAAGGTCGCAGCCCATACCCCGAACGAGGTCGCACTGCATCTGAGTCTCGACGCCTTCAACGATGACTTCCAGATCCAGATGGTGCGCGAGCGAGACGATTCCGCCGACGATCGCAGCGTCCACACCGACAGCAGCGAGGTCGGTGACGAAGCTGCGGTCGACCTTGAGGATGTCGACAGGCATGTGCTTCAGATAGCTGAGCGAAGCGTAGCCGGTGCCGAAGTCGTTGATCGCCAGGCGAACGCCCAGGCGCTTGAGGCGGTGGAGGTTGTCGATCGCGGCGCTTTGAGGATCCAGCCACACGCTTTCGGTGATCTCGACGACGAGGTCGTCGGCCTGCAGGCCGATGCGGTCGAGCGCGGCGGCGACCATGTCGGCGATGCCCCTATCCTGCAACTGGTCGGCGGAGAAGTTGACGGCGACCCGCAAGAAGTGGCCGGCGTCGCGCCACGCCTTGAGCTGCGCGCACGCGCTGTCGAGCACCCAAGCGCCGATCGGCCCGATGAGACCGATTTCCTCTGCAATTGGAATGAACGTGTCCGGGCCGATCAGCCCGTGCGACGGGTGCTGCCAACGCACAAGCGCTTCGACGGCGACCATGCGGCCGGTCGCAGCCTCCATCTCGGGTTGGTAGTGGAGCACCAGTTCGCTGTGATCGATGGCGTGGTGCAGATCGCTTTCGAGTCGCAGATGCTCGCGCGCGCTCCCCTCCATTGCAGCCTCATAGAACGCGAGTCGGTGGCTTGAGCGCTTCGCGCCGACATTGGGGTGCAGCGGTTCAGTGACGTAGTCGCTCGCGCCAACGGCGAAGGCGCGCTCGATTTGCCGCTCGTCGAGTGACGTAATCATGAGCACCGGGAATTCCCCGCTCTGCGGCAGTTCCCTGAGGCGCTTGCAGGTGCTGAAGCCGTCGATGCAGGGGCTCGCCGCGTCGAGTAGCAGGAGGTGGGGGCGGGTGCGCGCGATGCGCGTGATTACTGATGCTCCGCTGTCGGCCTCGTCGACGACGAAGCCGTTCAGTTCCAGTGCATCGCGCAGCGTGGCGCGTGCGCTGTGATCGTCATGGACGATAAGCACGCGCGCATTCGTCGGATCCTCCGGTTCATGCGCATCGTTACTCTGGTCGCCGTCGAGCAGCGCGCCTGTCAGGTCGCCCAGATCGTCGGTGTACTCGTGGGGAAGCTTGGGTCTCGTATGCATGGCGTCTCTCCATTGTGTCTTTCTCGCTTGCTGATGACTGCTGGCTTGGCCCTTTGGGCCTTTTGGCGCCGAATGTCGAAGCGGCGACGGAGCCCGAGGGCTACCGTGAGCAGCGACTGCGAGGAGGACGTACGCTGTGGGCGGCAAGCGGCCCGCATTCATGCGTCGAAACGATGAGGCGCCGACGGGAGGAGCAAACTGTTCAGGGTTGTGCAAGCCGAACTCGGCCGAGCGACAGCCCATGACGATTCCGGGTTCGCAACGCGCGTCGAATGGCGAGTGCCAGGAGCGATGGGGTTGAGCGGCGCTGCGCGCGGCTCAGCGAAAGCAAGACGGCTGCGAGGGGACGGGCAAGCAGGGCAATTGTGGCAGCCCGGCGCCTATGGAAGAGCAAAGTGTCGTTGCGACGGCTCAAAATGTACGCCCGAGTAATCCTCTCTGCAAGCGCTTCGCTTCATCGTTGGCTTGCAGCGCTGCGCGCTGCTTTCTGTTGTCGGAGAACGCTGTGGCCGGGTCGAATGGCCCCGGTCCAGTTCATGGATGATCCCCTTCGACTTGCAGCCCGTTGACTGGCCGCCTGCTTGTCAGAAGGGCAGATCGGTGTCCCGCGCGGTCACCAGCACGGCCATGTGCTGCGCCAGCCATTCCCTGTACTGGGCAAGTTCCCTTGCGAAGCACACGACAGTCGGAAACTCACGTGTCAGCGCCTCGTGGTGCGCGATCCTTTCCCGAAAATGTCCTTCCCATTGATCGAAGGGGAGATGCCCGTACGGGTCCTGTCCGGGCCTGTTTGCAGGTTCGTCGTGCCACATCGCTTCTTTGCTCCTTCGTGTTTCGCGGAGCATCCCCTGGCGGGATGCGACCCGCTGGGGTGGGGGATGAGTTGGATGTCGGCGCGACTCGACGAGCATGAAGCGACGCGCGAGCGAGGTGCACAATCTGGAAGGGCTCTGCGCCTCGTGCTGTAGCAAGAAGTCCCCGGTTCGCGGGCACCAGCCGAACAACCGATGAGGCACAGGGCCAAGATATGGAGGGCCCGGCGGCGTGAGGAGGACGGGCCTGTCCCAGGGGCATAGTCGCGAGGCAAGCAGCCGCCTCGTCTGCGCTGCCAGCCGCAAAACGGGTCGCTCAGGGACGGAGGAATGAAACGGAAACGCTGGGCCGCCCGAGGCGAAGTCCTCAGACGATCGCTGCGTCGGGAGGCGTCGGAAAAATGGGCCCCAGGCCCGAAGGCCGTTCCGGTTGCAGGGGCTGACCGGAAGTTGCGAGCCGGTTGGCAAGCTTGCCTCCTAATCGTAGTCGCGCCCAGCTGCCAGCGCAATTCGTAGGAGATGGACAAGCGGAACGAGGAGCCGGAACTGTTCGAGCCGCTCGCCCTACCTTCGGACCCGAGCGACCCCATCAGCGGCCCAGACGTTGTGGCGCTGGCCTACGATACGGAGTTGTTTCGCCCCCTGGCTCGCAACCGTCGTCGGCCTTCGCTTATAGGCGCGCCTTTGTACGAGGAGGGTATTGGCGTTGGTCCGGAGCCAGCACTCCGCGAGTGCAGATGGCATCCGTAAAAGAAAAAACCCGCCTGGCGGCGGGTTCTCTCTTTGCCGTCACCTCAATCCAGGGAATCGAAGTGGCGTCAAATAACGGTGGTTGCGGGGGCAGGATTTGAACCTGCGACCTTCGGGTTATGAGCCCGACGAGCTGCCAGACTGCTCCACCCCGCGTCGGAGAAACAAAACTATAAACAACGCAGGGCCAAAAATCAAGAAAAATTCATGAATTTTCACCGATCATTCAGTGGTCCGGGTTCTCCAGGGCCTTGACCAGGGCCGGGTCGCGGTCGTAAATGTCGGGACGGAAGATGATGCGACCGTTCTCGTCCGGGCCCGCAGTCAGATAGGCGACGATGATCGGTACCGGCTGCGGCAGATTGAGATTGCCGGTCTTGCCGCTGGCGAGCGCCGCGTCGAAACGGGCCTGCTGGGCGCTGCCGCCGCGTTCGATCAGCAGGCGGACCAGCTCGATCGCATTCTCGACCCGCACGCAACCCGAGCTGAAGGTGCGCTGGGTGCGCTTGAACTGGCGCTGGTTGGGTGTGTCGTGCAGGTAGATGGCGTAGGGGTTGGCGAAACGGATCGCAACCTTGCCCAGCGCGCTGCCCTCGCCGAAATCCTGACGGAAGGTGAGGTCCGCCGTGTGCGTCCAGTCGACCGTGGCCGGGTCGACCTCCTGTCCGTCGCGGTCGAGCACGCGGATGTTGCGGCTGGCGAGGTAGTCGGGGTCGGTGCTGGCCATGGGGACGATGTCCTTCTTGAGGATGGTCGGCGGTACTGTCCAGGTCGGGTTGACGGTGAAATGGGTGACGCGTGAGAACAGTTCGGGCGACTCGCGTGTCGGCATCCCGACCTGAGTACGGGCGCTCCAGATCGGCACCGAATCGCGGTAGTAGGCCAGGCGATAGGCCGCGACATCGACCAGCAGGAACTCGTTCTGAGGTGCGGTTGCGATCCAGCGCGCGCGTTCGAGGTTGATGCGCAACTGCGCCAACCGGGCATGGCGGCTCTGGTTGAGGGCGGCGATCGTCGCGCGTCCGACCTTGCCGTCGGTTTCGAGACCGTGATCATCCTGGAAGGCCTTCACCGCTTCGACCACGGCGGCGTCCATGTCCTCGCTGTCCGCATTGTCGGCGCCAAGGTGGCCGCTTGCGTTCAGCCGAGCACGCAGTTCGACGACGCGGGGGTCCCGCATGTCGGGCTTGAGTGTGGGCCCTGGGGAAACCTGAGGCCATTCGCCTTGCACGGTCGCCTGCGACGCCTGTACCAATGCAGCGCGCAGCATGCGATAGAGCGGCGTTTTGGGGCGAAAGTGCTCGAACAGGGCGCCGATGTCATCATTGGCAAGGTTCGCGAGTGCATCGACCGGGGACGGCAGCGGAGGGGCTGGAAGCGAGGGGGCGCGCCAGAAACGGCCTGCCTGGCTGGCGTCGAGACGGCCGCGCTGCAGATGGGTCAGGGCTTGCAGGCAGGCGTCGGTCGCCAGGATGTCGAACCGGGCACGCTGTTCCGTGCTGCCGCTGACGAACGCCAACTGGCGCAGTCGTGAAAGCCCGTAGTGCTCTGGGTCAAGGCCGTCCTCACCGAGCGCCGCGAGCGCGGCCAGCAATTGGGTACGCCGCTTGGGCGACTCCCAGACCGGCGCGAACTGCCGTTCGCGGTAAAGGCGCACGAGCTCGGGGTGGTGTTTCGCCGCTTCGGAGGCCGGGGCCGGGGTCGCGACGATGGCGGGTTGCAGCAATCTGCCGAGTTCGGCACGGAGCAACGTGTCGTCTGCTGCTGCCGGACCGGGAATCAACTGCGTGAGCGCCAGGCTCAACAGCACGGCAGCCCGAAATGGGTACTTCAGCAAATTTTCCATCCTCACTTCTGCCAACTACCTGATAAGATCCACTCTGTTTGTGCAAAACTTTCGCTTTTGCCAGACCCCCGCGAAGATATTGACATACAAGGCGAACAAGCTGCGGTCCGCCCCCGGCCTTTGTTTGCACTAGCCGGACTAATTTCACGCTATGACATCATCGCTGAGTCGTGCTGCCCTGATGCTTGCCTTTCCCTTGCTTACAATATCGTCGCCCGCATTCGCCGCCCCATCAGATTCCCTGCTCGAAGCCCAATTGTCCGCTGCCGCCCCGGCGCTCGCGCCCAAGGTGCTGAAGCTTGCGCTGTCGGCGATGCAGTGCGCGACCGCGGCAGGCGTCGAGGCCTCGCGCCGGCTGGCGGTGATCGATTACTCGCTGCCCTCGCACATGCCCCGCATGTGGGTGTTCGACCTGCGCCGCGGTGCCGTGCTGCACGAGGAACTGGTGGCCCACGGACGCAATTCCGGCGAGGACCTGGCCACCCGCTTCTCGAACCGCCTGGGCAGCTACCAGACCAGCCTCGGCCTGTTTCGCACCGGCGAAACCTACAACGGGCGCAACGGATATTCATTGCGCATGGAAGGACTCGAGCCCGGCATCAACGACAAGGCCTACGAACGCGCAATCGTGATCCACGGTGCACCCTATGTCGATCCGTCCTTCATCGCCGACAACGGCCGTCTCGGCCGCAGCCAAGGCTGCCCGGCAGTTGCCGACGGGGTCGCGCGTCGACTGATTGACCACCTCAAGGAAGGTCAGTTCGTGTTTTCCTACTATCCGGATCGTAAATGGCTGTCCTCGTCGCGCTACCTGCGTTGCGACAAGGCCGCGGTGGCCGCGGCCCGTGGGGCGGCCGGCGGCAAGGAGAGCTGATCGGGCGGCAGCGCTGTCACTTCGAGGCAGCACACAAAAAAAAACGGCGCTCGAGGCGCCGTTTTTTTTGTGCCGGAGAAGAGACCGATTACGCCATCGCCTCATACAGTGGCAGGGTCAGGAACTCGGGAAAGTCCTCGGTCAGGCTCATCTTCTCGAAAATGACCGCGGCCTGGTCGTAGGTGGCGGTGTCCTCGCCCTGCGTGCTGACGGTGTCCTTCACCTTGGCCAGCTCCTCCGGAATCAGCGCGCGGATCAGCTCGGCGCTCACCTCGCGGCCGTCGTCGAGGCGGCCCTTGGGACTCACCACCCACTGCCAGATCTGGGCGCGGGCGATCTCGGCGGTGGCGGCGTCTTCCATCAGGTTGTGGATGGGCACGCAGCCGTTGCCGGCAAGCCAGCTGCCGAGGTAGTGGATGCCGACGTTGATATTGTTGCGCACGCCGGCCTCGGTGATCGGCTGTTCGGGGCGGAAGTCCAGCCAGTCCGCCGGGCCGTAGTTGCCCTCGACCTGCTTGTCCCACTGGTTGGGGCGATCGCCCAGCACCCTGGTGAGGGCTTCCATGGCGATCGGCACCAGGCCCGGGTGGGCCACCCAGCCTCCGTCGTAGCCGTCGTTGGCGTCGCGGTTCTTGTCGTGGCGGATGCCGGCGAGCGCCTTCTCATTGGCCTCGGGGTCGTGCTTGATCGGGATCAGTGCGCTCATGCCGCCGATCGCCGGCGCACCGCGCTTGTGGCAGGCCTGCACCAGGGCGAGCGCGTAGCTGCGCATGAAGGGCACTTCCATCGTGATCGCCGCCCGGTTGGCGAGACAGAAGTTCTTGTCCTTCTTGAATTTCTTGATGCACGAGAAGATGTAGTCCCAGCGCCCGGCATTGAGTCCGGCGGAATGCTCGCGTAGTTCGTACAGGATCTCTTCCATCTCGAAGGTGGCTAGGATGGTCTCGAGCAGCACGGTGGCCTTGATCGTGCCGCGCGGCAGACCGAGTTCGTCCTGGGCCATGCAGAAGATGTCGTTCCACAGCCGTGCTTCGAGGTGGCCTTCGAGCTTGGGCAGGTAGAAGAAGGGGCCGGCGCCGCGGGCGATCTGCTCCTTCGCGTTGTGGAAAAAGAACAGCGCAAAGTCGAACAGGCCGCCGGAGACGCGCTCGCCGTCGACCAGGACGTGCTTCTCGTCCAGGTGCCAGCCGCGCGGGCGCACCTGCATGGTGGCGATCTTGTCGTTGAGACGGTATTCCTTGCCGGCGTCGTTGGTGTAGCTGATCTGGCGGCGCACCGCGTCGAACAGGTTCACCTGGCCCTGGATCTGGTTGCTCCAGTTCGGGCTGTTGGAATCCTCGAAGTCGGTCATGTAGGAATCAGCGCCCGAATTGAAGGCGTTGATGATCATCTTGCGCTCGACCGGGCCGGTGATCTCCACCCGGCGGCATTCCAGCGCCTTCGGCAGCGGTGCCACCTTCCACTCGCCGTCGCGGATGTGTTTCGTTTCGGCCAGCAGGCCGGGCATCTCGCCGGCGTCGATGCGGGCCTGGCGCGCGACACGGGCGGCCAGCAGTTCGCGGCGGCGGGGCTCGAAGGCGCGGTGCAACTTCGCGACGAAGGCCAGCGCGTCGGCGCTGAGGACCTCGTCGAAACGGGGGAGGAGGGGGGCGTTGATCTGCATGCCCTGAGGCAGGTTGTGGCTCATCAAGGATCCTTGTCGAAAAATACGGTGGTATCGGTTTGCGCGTGCTGCCCGGGGTTTGCACTGCCACCGAGGCGCCGCGTTCGTGGCGGGGCTGTCTCCTCCCCCGAATGAGGCGCAGTCTATTGTTGTCTTATATAAAACAGTAGAAACGGTATGATCACTTTATCTTTTACTAAAAGTACAAAATGGATCAGCTCAAGCAGATCGAAAGCTTCGTCAGCGTCGCCAGTCGCGGCAGTCTGTCGGCCGCGGCGCGCCTGGAGGGGGTGACGCCGGCGGTGATTGGCCGGCGAATCGATGCGCTTGAACAGCGGCTCGGGGTCAAGCTGATGGTGCGCACCACGCGCAGCATCACCCTCACTTTCGAGGGCAGTGCCTTCCTCGAGGACTGCCAGCGCATCCTCAACGATCTCGGCAATGCCGAGGCCGCGGTAAGCCTGGGCGGGGTGAAGCCGAGCGGCCATCTGCGTGTGTCGGCGCCGGCCGGGTTCGGCCGGCGTCATGTGGCGCCGCTGGTGAAGGATTTCCTGGTGGCCAATCCGGAGGTGAGCTGCAGCCTGGATCTCACCGATCGTCTGGTCGATCTCGCCAACGAGGGCATCGATTGCGCGGTGCGGATCGGCGATCTTGCCGATTCCAGCATGGTCTCGGTGCGTCTGGCGGAGAACCGCCGGGTGGTGGTCGCCAGTCCCGACTACCTTGCGCGTTGCGGTTCGCCGGACACGCCGCAGGCGCTGTCGGCGCATGTCTGCCTGTCGCTCGGGCCGCAGCGTGGCTGGCTGCTTGCCGACGGGCGCGGGGCGACGACGATGGTGAAGGTGAATGGCCGACTCGAGTGCAACGACGGCGCGGTGCTGCACGAGTGGGCGCTGGCGGGGCAGGGCCTGGCCTGGCGTTCGCTGTGGGAGGTGGCCGCCGACCTCCGGGCCGGGCGCCTGGTGTCGGTGCTCGACGACTTCGCCGCGCCACCCAGCGGCATCCATGCGGTATTCCCGTACCGGCGCAACCTGGCCCTGCGGGTGCGCGCCTTCATCGACTACCTGAAGGCCTGCTACGGCAGCAGCGAATACTGGGCGGCGGATGCTGCCATCGACCCGGGGTCCGGCGAACGGGGTTGAGGCAAGGCGAGGCCGATGGTGCCGGATAACGGCGCCATCGGCGCCAGGTCGGTTGCCCGGCCCCGGAGCTCCTGAGCCGGTTGTTTTCCCGATTCAGTCGCGCGGCACTGCACCTGGACGCGTGGCGACCAGGCCCGGGGTGGAGGGGATGCGCGCCACGTGCAGCAGGTTGGTGCTGCCGCTGCGACCGAAGGGCAGGCCGGCGATCACCACCACGCTGTCGCCCGGGCGGGCGAACCCGAGCTTGAGCGCGGCCGAGGCCGCGTGCTCGACCATCTCGCCGACGTCACCGATTTCCTCGAAGGGCACCGGATGCACGCCCCACGCGAGCGCGAGGCGGCGCGCGGTGGCCAGGCTCGGGGTGAGGGCGAGGATCGGCGCCGAGGGGCGTTCGCGGCTGGCGCGCAGACAGCTGAAGCCGGATGCGGTGAACGCAACGGTGGCGGCCGGCTCGAGCAGTTCGGCCACCCGCCGCAGCGCGCAGCAGATCGCATCCGGGGTGTTGGCCTCGGCCGGCGTGTGGCTGGCTTCCAGGCCGATGCGCCACGCCGGATCATGTTCGACCTCGCCGATGATGCGATCCATGATCGTCACCGCTTCCAGCGGGTACTGGCCCGAGGCGGATTCAGCCGACAGCATCACCGCATCGGCGCCGTCGTAGATCGCGGTGGCCACGTCGGAGGCTTCGGCACGGGTCGGCACCGGCGCAGTAATCATCGACTCCAGCATCTGGGTCGCGACCACCACCGGCCGCCCTGCGGCGCGCGCCGAACGCACGATGCGCCGCTGCAGCACCGGCACCTGCTGCGGCGGCATCTCCACGCCGAGGTCGCCGCGCGCCACCATCACGCCGTCGGCGAGCGCGACGATCTCGTCGAGGTGCTCGATCGCGGCCGGCTTCTCCAGCTTGGCCATGATCCAGGCGCGGTCGCCGATCAGTTCGCGCGCCTCGCGGATGTCTTCCGGGCGCTGCACGAAGGACAGCGCCACCCAGTCGATGCCGAGCGACAGGCCGAAGTCGAGGTCGGCGCGGTCCTTGGCGGTGAGCGGCGAGATCGGCAGCACCACGCCGGGCACGTTCACGCCCTTGCGGTCCGACAGGGCGCCGCCGACCATCACCGTGGTGTCTGCAAAGTCGGGGCCGAAGGCATCGACGCGCAGGCGCAGCTTGCCGTCGTCGAGCAGCAGGTCGGTGCCGGCCTCGAGCGCGGCGAAGATCTCGGGGTGGGGCAGGCCGGCGCGGTGCGCGTCGCCGTCGGCGGGGTCGAGGTCGAGGCGGAAATGCTGTCCAGGTTCGAGCATCACCTTGCCGCCGGCGAGCTTGCCGACGCGCAGCTTGGGGCCCTGCAGATCCATCAGCACGCCGATCGGGCGGCCGATCTCGCGCTCGATGTCGCGGATCAGGCGCAGGCGTTCGGCGTGGTCGGCATGGCTGCCGTGGCTGAAGTTGAGACGGAACACGTCGGCGCCGGCGTCGGCCAGCCCGCGGATCTGCTCGCGGGTTGAACTCGCAGGGCCCAGGGTGGCGAGGATGCGGGCGCTGCGCTGGCGTCTCATCGGGCTTCTCCCGCAGGTTCGAGGGCGGCGACCCCGGCGCGCGCCACCTGCGCGTCCTCGCCGGCCTTGACCCCGGACACGCCGACCGCACCGATCACGGCGCCGCCGACGATGATCGGCTCGCCGCCTTCGAGCGGCACCACCGGCATCGCCAGTGCGGCAAAGCGGCCGTTGTTCACCATGTCCTCGTACACCTTGCTCGGCTTGCCGCTGAGCACGCAGGTGCGCGCCTTCTCCGGCGCCACCGTGGCGCTCATCAGTGGTGCGCCGTCCATGCGCTGCAGCCACAGTGCGTGGCCCCCGCCGTCGCACACTGCGATGCTCACCGCCCAGCCGCGGGCGATCGCCTCGGCCTCGGCGGCCGCGGCGATACGTTTTACGTCGGTTTGGGTCAATGCCTTGATGTCTTTCATCAGCTGTCTCCTCGTTGTTCTGGATGCGGTCCGATCGGGGGCGTTTGCTCACTCGATCAGGATGGCGCGGAAATCGTTCACGTTGGTCAGGGTCGGCCCGGTCACCAGGGCATCGCCGAGCGCCTCGAAGAAGCCGTGGCCGTCGTTGTCGTCGAGGCGGTCGCGCGGGCGCATGCCGGCCGCCCAGGCGCGGGCGAGGGTGTCCGGGGTCACGAAGGCGCCGGCGATTTCCTCCAGTCCGTCCACGCCGTCGGTGTCGCCGGCCACGGCATGGATGCCTGTCGCGCCGTTTAATGCGACCGCCAGCGACAGCAGGAATTCCACGTTGCGCCCGCCGCGGCCGCTGCCGCGCACCGTCACCGTGGTTTCGCCGCCGGACAGCAGCACGCAGGGTGGGGCCACCGGCTGCCGGTGGTGGTGCACCTGCAGCGCGATGCCGGCCATCACCTTGCCCACGTCGCGCGCTTCGCCCTCGATGCTGTCGCCCAGGATCAGGGCCGGGATGCCGGCCGCCGTGGCGACGCCGGCCGCGGCTTCGAGGGCCATCTGCGGTGTCGCCACCAGGCGGGTGGCGACCCGCGCCAGCCGTGGGTCGCCCGGCTTGACCGTCTCGCCGCCGCCGCTGTCGAGCAGCTGACGCGCGCCGGGCGGCAGCTCGATGCCGTAGCGGCGCACGATCTCGAGCGCGTCGGCGCAGGTGGTGGGGTCGGCCACGGTGGGGCCGGAGGCGATGTCCATCGGATTGTCGCCGGGCACGTCCGAGATCAGCAGGTTCACCACCTGCGCCGGATGGCAGGCGGCGGCAAGGCGCCCGCCCTTGATCGCGGAGAGGTGGCGGCGCACGCAGTTCATCTCCGAAATGGTCGCGCCCGATTTGAGCAGCGCACGGCTGATCGCCTGCTTGTCCTCCAGGCTGACACCGGCGCCGGGCAGCGGCAGCAGTGCGGAGCCGCCGCCCGAGATCAGGCAGATCACCAGGTCGTCCTCGGAGAGCCCACTCACCCGCTCGAGCATACGGCCGGCGGCCTCGCGGCCGGCGGCATCGGGCACCGGATGCGCGGCTTCGACGATCTCGATGCGCTCGCACGGCACCGCGTAGCCGTAGCGGGTCACCACCAGGCCGGACAGCGGGCCCGGCCAGTGCCGTTCGAGCACCTGGGCCATCGCCGCCGAGGCCTTGCCGGCACCGATCACCAGGGTGCGCCCGCGCGGCGCCACTGGCAGGAAGGGCGGGATGCAGTGTTCGGGTTGGGCCGCGTTGACCGCGGCGGCAAACATGTTTGCGAGCAGTTCGCGGGCGGGCGTGTTCATCGTCGTTCGTCCTTGCGTCTCAGCGTTCGCCGAGATCGCTGAAGCGTATCGATTGCGCACCCTTCCACAGCACGGTGCGCCCCATGTCCATCAGCTGCTCCGCGCCTTCGACCACGGTCAGGAAATGGTTGCCGGCGAGTTGCCCCATCTTGCTCGCAAACTGGCTGCTGCCATAGGCGAACAGGATTTCTGTTTCCGAGAAGTCGCCGGGGTAGAGCAGGATGTCGCCGCGCGAGGGGTGGCTGGTGTGGTTCTCGAAGCCGAGCCCGGTATCGAAGTCGCCGAGCGGCACCCACACCGCCTCGCCGCTCCAGCGCGAGTGGATGACCTGGTTGGAGAAGGGCAGCAGTTGCAGAAAGGCGGCGCAGGTGCGCGGCGCGGCTTCTTGTTCGAGTCGGGCGACGAAGCGGTACGCGCCGACATCGATGGACAAATGACGCATGAGGGCTCCTTCGGTATGGGGGCGGCTCGACTGCCCCGGGAATGTGCGGGCCGGTCGTGGCCGACCCTTCTTCTTTCTTACTGGCCGATCTCGAAGTTCGCCATCTTTTCCAGCGCTCGCACCATCGCCGAGTGGTCCCAGCCCGCCCCGCCGTGAGCGGCGCAGGCGTTGAACAGCTCCTGCGCGGTAGCGGTGTTGGGCAGCGATACACCGAGCTGGCGGCCGGTGGCGAGCGCCAGGTTGAGATCCTTCTGGTGCAGTTCGATGCGGAAGCCCGGGTCGAAGGCGCGCTTGACCATGCGCTCGCCGTGCACCTCGAGGATGCGCGAGTTGGCGAAGCCGCCCATCAGCGCCTGGCGCACCTTGGCCGGATCGGCGCCGGCCTTGGCGGCCAGCAGCAGGGCCTCGCCCACCGCCTCGATGGTCAGCGCGACGATGATCTGGTTGGCGACCTTGGTGATCTGGCCGTCGCCGTTGCCGCCGACCAGGGTGATGTTCTTGCCCATCAGCTCGAACAGCGGCTTGACCCGGGCGAAGGTCGCCTCGCTGCCACCGACCATGATCGTCAGGCTGGCGGCCCTGGCACCGACTTCGCCGCCGGACACCGGGGCGTCGAGGTATTCGCAGCCGAGTTCGTTGATGCGGCGGGCGAAGTCCTTGGTTGCGACCGGCGAGATCGAACTCATGTCGACCACGATCTTGCCCCGGCTCAGGCCCTGGGCCACGCCGTTGGTGCCGAACAGCGCGTCTTCCACATGCGGCGTGTCCGGCACCATGGTGATGACGATGTCGGCCGCGCGGGCGACTTCGGCGCCGTTGGCGCAGGTCCGCGCGCCGGCTTCGAGCAGCGCCTTCGGGGTGTCGCCGTGAGTGTAGGTGAACACGGTGTGACCGCCGTGGATGAGGTGGCCGGCCATGGGGGCGCCCATGATGCCGAGACCGATGAAACCGATGTTGGCCATGTCCTTTTCTCCTGTTGTACGGATGTCTTGGGGTTCTCTGTCGGGGTCGGGGTGTAGGTCAGGCCGCCAGCCCCTTGATCCAGCCGAGGCCTTCGCGGGTGCCGGCGGCGGGTTTGTACTCGCAGCCGATCCAGCCCTGGTAGCCGAGCTGGTCGATGTGGCGGAACAGCCAGGCGAAGTTGATCTCGCCGGTACCCGGTTCGTTGCGCCCCGGGTTGTCGGCCAACTGCATGTGGGCGATGCGCGGCAGGTATCTGGCGATGGTGTTGCCGAGTTCGCCCTCCATGCGCTGGGCATGGTAGATGTCGTACTGCACGAACAGGTTGTCGGAGCCGACCTCGTCGAGGAGGGCGATCGCCTGCGCGGTGCGGTTGAGGTAGAAGCCGGGGATGTCGAAGGTGTTGATCGGCTCGACCAGCAGGCGGATGCCGGCATCCTTCAGCCTGGCCGCGGCAAAGCGCAGGTTGGCGACGAAGGTCTCGTGTGCGGTATCGGTCGGCACGCCCGCCGGGGCGATGCCGGCCAGGCAGTTCAGCTGTTTGCAGCCGAGCGTGCGGGCATAGTCGATGGCCTTGCCGACACCTTCCTGGAACTCGCCGATGCGGTCCGGATGGCAGGCGATGCCGCGCTCGCCGCCGGCCCAGTCGCCGGCGGGCAGGTTGTGCAACACCTGGACCAGGCCGGCCTGGTCGAGCTTCTCGGCCAGTTGCGCGGCCGGCCAGGCGTAGGGGAAGAGATACTCGACCCCGGCGAAGCCGGCGTCGGCGGCGGCCTGGAAGCGGTCGAGGAAGTCGAGTTCGTTGAACAGCATGGTGAGGTTGGCGGCAAACTTGGGCATCTTCGGTTCTCCTTCAATGTTCGCGTGAGTGCCGGACGGGCCGGCACGGCCGGTGTGTGCTTCAGTCGAGCAGGCCGACTGCGGTCGGCGCATCGGCAGGCGTTTCCGCGAGCGGCTCGAACTCGTTGATGGCGTTGATCTCGGTGCCCATCGCGATGTTGGTGACGCGCTCGAGCATGATCTCGATCACCACCGGCACCCGGTACTGTGCCATCCACTCGCGCGCCTGTCCGATCGCCGGGGCGATCTCCTCCTGGCGATGGACGCGGATCGCCTTGCACCCGAGGCCTTCGACCACCGCGACGTGATCCACCCCGTAGCCCTCGAGCTCGGGGGCGTTGATGTTGTCGAAGGCGAGCTGCACGCAGTAGTCCATGTCGAAGCCGCGCTGCGACTGGCGGATCAGGCCGAGGTAGGAATTGTTGACCACGATGTGCACGTAGGGGAGCTTGAATTGTGCACCGACCGCCAACTCCTCGATCATGAACTGGAAGTCGTAGTCACCCGACAGCGCCACCACGGTACGCTCCGGGTCGGCCGCGACCACGCCGAGCGCGGCCGGGATGGTCCACCCGAGCGGGCCGGCCTGGCCGCAGTTGATCCAGTGGCGCGGCTTGTACACATGCAGGAACTGGGCGGCGGCGATCTGCGACAGACCGATGGTGCTGACATAGCAGGTGTCGCGGTCGAAGGCATTGTTCATGCACTGGTACACGCGCTGCGGCTTCATCGGCTGGTCGTCGAAGTTGGTTTTGCGCAGCATGCTGCGCTTGCGCTCGCGACACTCGGCCACCCAGGCGCTGCGGTCGCGCAGGGTGCCGGCGGCCTTCATCTCGCGCGCCACGTCGAGCAGGCGGTCGAGCGCGGCGCCGGCATCGGACACGATGCCGTAGTCAGGCCCGAACACGCGGCCGATCTGGGTCGGCTCGATATCGATATGGACGAACTTGCGCCCCTCGGTATAGACCTCGACCGAGCCGGTGTGGCGGTTGGCCCAGCGGTTGCCGATGCCGAACACGAAGTCCGACGCGAGCATGGTGGCGTTGCCGTAGCGGTGCGAGGTCTGCAGCCCGACCATGCCGGCCATCAGCGGATGGTCGTCGGGAATGGTGCCCCAGCCCATCAGGGTCGGGATCACCGGCACCCCGGTGAGTTCGGCGAATTGCTGCAGGCGGGCGGCGGCGTCGGCATTGATCACGCCGCCGCCGGAGACGATCAGCGGACGTTCGGCGGCGTTGAGCATCGCCATCGCCTTCTCGGCCTGGGCGCGGGTCGCGGCGGGCTTGTACACCGGCAGCGCTTCGTAGGTCTCGGGGTCGAACTCGATTTCGGCCATCTGCACGTCGAAGGGCAGGTCGATCAGCACCGGGCCGGGGCGGCCGGAGCGCATGATGTGAAAGGCCTGCTGGAACACGCGCGGCACCAGCGCCGGCTCGCGCACCGTCACCGCCCACTTGGTCACCGGCTTGGCGATGGCTTCGATGTCGACCGCCTGGAAGTCTTCCTTGTACAGGCGTGCGCGAGGGGCTTGGCCGGTGATGCACAGGATCGGGATCGAATCGGCCGACGCCGAGTACAGTCCGGTGATCATGTCGGTACCGGCCGGGCCGGAGGTGCCGATGCACACGCCGATGTTGCCCGCCCGGGTGCGCGTGTAGCCCTCGGCCATGTGCGAGGCGCCCTCGACGTGGCGGGCGAGGACGTGGCGAAAGCCGCCGTTCTTCTTCATCGCCGAGTACAGCGGGTTGATCGCGGCGCCGGGCACGCCGAACACGGTGCTGACGCCTTCCCTGCGCATCACTTCGGCTGCGGCGTCGATTGCTCTCATACGGGCCATGGTTGTCTCCTGTGGGGGCGTGTTCTGAAATCGTTGAGGTGAGGATAGTCAGGAAGGGCGCCGGCTTGAATCGCCGCCGGCCTCGCTTCTGTCGATAGTTTTAGTATCGAGTTGGCTTGTCTGGGGGCGAGTTCCATCGTCGCCGATGGGTGCCGGCGCCCCGGTCGCGGTCGATGAGGCTCAGTTGCGGCGGAAGGCCGCGGGGCCGGCAAAGCGGGCCTGCGCGCCGAGCTCGCGTTCGATCGCCAGCAGGCGGTTGTATTTCTCCACCCGGTCCGAGCGGCTTGCCGAGCCGGTCTTGATCTGGCCGCAGGCGGTCGCCACCGCGAGATCGGCGATGGTGGTGTCGCCGGTCTCGCCCGAGCGGTGCGACATGATCGCGGCATAGCCGTGGATGCGCGCCAGGGCCATCGCGGCAAGGGTTTCGCTGAGGGTGCCGATCTGATTGGGCTTGATCAGGATGGCGTTGGCGATGCCACGCTCGATGCCGGTGGCGAGCGTCGCCGCGTCGGTGACGAAGAGGTCGTCGCCGACCAGCTGGGTGCGGCGGCCGAGGCGGTCGGAGAGCTGACCCCAGCCGGGCCAGTCGTCCTCGGCCATGCCGTCCTCGATGCTGACGATCGGATAGTCGCCGACCAGGCCGGCGAGGTAGCCGCCGAACTCGGCGCCGGACAGGTTCAAGTCTTCGCCGGCGAGCCGGTAGCGTCCGTCGTGGTGGAATTCCGACGCGGCGCAGTCGAGCGCCAGCGCGACCTCGGTGCCCGGCCGGTAGCCCGCGCGGTGGATCGCTTCCACGATCAGGTCGAGGGCGTGGCGGGTGTTGCGCACGTTGGGTGCGAAGCCGCCCTCGTCGCCGACCGAAGTCGGGAAGCCGTGGCGGTCGATCAGGCCGCGCAAGGCGTGGAACACGCCGACGCCGGCGCGTAGCGCATCGCCGAAGCGCTCGAAACCGAGCGGCACGATCATGCATTCCTGGATGTCGAGGCTGTTGTTGGCGTGCGCCCCCCCGTTGATCACGTTCATCAGCGGAACGGGCAAGGTGGGCGCGCGGTCGTCCGGGGCGAGGTGGCGATATAGCGGCAGGCCGCGCGCACCGGCCGCGGCGTGGGCGCAGGCGAGCGACACTGCGAGGAGCGCATTCGCACCCAGGCGCGACTTGTCGGGACTGCCGTCGAGTTCGCACAGGCGGCGGTCGACATCGTCCTGGCGGCCGGCATCGATGCCCTCGAGGACCTCGGCGATCGGGCCTTCGATATGCGCGAGCGCCTTCAACACCCCCTTGCCGCCGAAGCGGGCGCCGTCGCGGTCGCGCAGCTCGAGCGCCTCGCGCGCGCCGGTGGACGCGCCAGACGGCACCGCCGCCCGGCCGCGATGGCCGGAGCGCAGGGTGACGGTAGCCTGCAGGGTGGGGTTGCCGCGCGAATCGAGGATCTCGAGGCCTTCGATATGGGCGATGTGATGCATGTCTGCTCCTCCTAGGTGGTCCGGGGGCCGGGTCGGCCGCTTGCGTGCCAAGCATAGGGAGGGGCGCCGGCGGGCTGAATTGCTGCTAGCATCGCTTCTATCGATATCCGGAGTATCGAATGGACCGCTACACCGAAATCCGCAGCTTTGCCCTGGTCGCAGAGAAGGGCAGCTTTGCCGCCGCTGCGGTGGTCGAAGGCGTGACCCCGGTGGTGATGGGGCGCCGGCTCGATGCACTCGAGGGCCGGCTGGGCGTGCGTCTGATGCATCGCTCGACCCGCGGCCTGACGCTGACCGACCTCGGCGAGCAGTTCCTCGAACAGTGCCGGCAGTTGCTGCGCGACTTCGACATCGCCGAGAGCAGCGTCAGCGAGGGCCGCAACGTGGTCCGGGGCCACCTGGTGGTGTCGGCACCGGCCGCCTTCGGTCGCCGTCACGTGGCGCCGCATGCGCCGGCATTCAAGGCGAAGTACCCGGAACTGAGGCTGTCGTTCAACCTGACCGACAGCGTGGTGGACCTGGTGCGCGAGGGCTACGACATGGCGATCCGGATCGGCGAGGTCACCGACCCCAATTACGTGCCGGTGCGCCTCTTCCCCAACCGGCGGGTGGTGTGCGGCACGCCGGAGTACTTTGAGCGCCACGGCGTGCCGCGGGTGCCGGAGGATCTCGGCCGCCACAACTGCCTCGCCTTCAACCTGCAGGGCGGGCAGCAGCGCGGCTGGAGCTTCATGCGCGACGGGCGACTGTTTGCGGTGCGGGTCGATGGCGATCTCGACTGCAACGACGGCGAACTGCTGTACGGCTGGGTCCGCCAGGGGCTGGGGGTGGGCTGGCGCTCGACCTGGGAGATCCAGGCCGAGCTCAAGCGCGGCGAACTGGTCACCGTGCTCGACGAGTTCGCGGTACCGAGCTACGACATCCAGGCGGTGTACCCGCAGCAGCGCTACCTGCCGGCCAAGGTGCGTCATTTCATCGACTACCTGAAGGCGATCTACAACACGCCGGGCTACTGGGAACGCGGGCATGGCTGATGCGGCCCGCGCGGCCGGTGGCGCTAGCGCGGGTCCAGCGCGGGCTTAGCTCAGGGCGACGATAAGGCCGGGCCGTTCCAGATCGATCTCGTCGCAGTTGTGTCCCGGCCCGCCGCGGTCGATGACGACAAAGTCTGACACCTCGCCAAGCGCAAGCAGAGGGTGGTGCCACACGCCGGGGGCGTAGTTCACGCCCTGGTCGCCGCGCGCGAGGAAGACCCGGATGTCGCCCGGTTGTGGTGCTTCCCCCGCCGGTGCCACCACCACCAGATAGGGAGCGCCGGACATCGGGATGAAGGCCTGGGAGCCGTGCGGATGGCGCTCGAGCATCTCGACCCGGAACGGCAGTTGCCGTGGCTGGCCGCGGAAGATCGACACGATCACCCGACCGTCGGGACCGGGCTCGATCCGGGCCAGATCGTGGTAGCGCTCGGTGTTGCCGCCGTTGATGGGAAAGTGGATGACCGCATCGCTGACTTCGATGACCTCGCCAAAGGGGGCGAAGGCCAGGCGGGTGAGGGGCTGTGCGACGAGGGCTGCAGGGGCGAGGTCTATCGTCCTCATGGGGTCGTACTCCGTATAGGTTGCATGTTGCGGCTTTCGTGGGGTCTCACCCGACCCACTGGGTGGCCTGGGCAAAGATCAGGAACACCAGCGCGATGCCGATCCAGATCCCGAACAGCGGCAGGAAGAAGCGCACCCAGCGGTCCCAGCTCACGCCGGCCAGGGCGAGGGTGGCCATGAAGTAGCCCGAGGTCGGGTAGAGGATGTTGCTGAGTCCGTCGCCGAGCTGGTAGGCGAGCACCGCCGTCTGGCGGGTGACACCGATGAGGTCGGACAGCGGTGCCATGATCGGCATCGTCACCAGGGCCTGGCCGCTGCCGGACGGAATCACGAAGTTGAAGCCGAGCTGGGCGATGAACATGCCGATCGCCGAGAACATGGACGGCACGCCGCCGACCAGTTCGCCGAGCCCGTGCACCAGGGTATCCATGATCTGGCCCTGCTCGAGCATGACCGCCACCGCGCGGGCGATCCCGCAGATCATCGCGCCGACCAGCACGTCGCGGAAGCCTTCGTTGAACCCTTCGCAGATCTCGCCCGCCTTCAAGCCGGCAACGAGACCCACCACGATACCCATGATCACGAACAGGCCGGACATCTCCATCATGAACCAGCCTCGGTTGAGCACGCCCCATACCAGCAGCCCGAAGAAGGCCAGCGCGGCGACCCCGGCCCAGCGCTGGCGCGCGGTGAATGACAGCGCCCCTTCGTCGGCCGCGTGCAGGTAGAGGTGATGCTTTTCGACCTCCTTGCCGTCGCCATGCATCAGGCTTGATTCGGGATTGCCGCGCACCCGGATCGCGTAGCGCATCACGTAGGCAACACCGGCAACGGTGATGGCGGCAAAGAGCAGGGCGCGCAGGGTCAGCCCCGAATAGACCGGCAGGTCGGCCAGCTGCTGACCCAGGCCGGTATTGATCGGATTGAGTACGCCCGAAGTGAATCCGGCGGTGGTGGCGCACAGCGCGACGGCGGCGGCGGTCACCGAGTCGAAGCGCAGGGCGATCATCAGCGGCAGGATCACCGGGACGTACACCAGCGCGAGTTCCTGGGTGCCGATCAGGGTTGCGATGAGCGCGAACACGACCATCAGGACCGGGATGACGACCACGCTGCGCTCGGAAAAGCGCCGGGTCAGCTTGTCGACCGCGACCTCGATGATCCCGGTCCGGCGGATCACCATGAACATGCCGCCGATGATGAAGGTGAAGAACACCACCATGCTGGCCTCGCGCAGACCGTTCGGAATCGCGAGCATGAAGTCCACCAGCCCGAGCGGGTTGGACTCGATCACGCGGAAGGATTCAGGGTCGATGGTGGTGCGCCCCGACGGACCCGGCACGCGATCGTATTTGCCGGCGGGGATGAAGTGGGTGAGGATCGCCGCGATCGCCGTGAAGAAGAACAGGATCACGTAGATGTGCGGCATCTCGAAACGCCGCCGGACGGGCACCGACTCGGCGGCCGGGGCAGAATAGCGGGTGCTCATGGCATTGTCTCCTTCAGTGTCTGCAGTCGTTCTTCGACGACTGTTTCGCGGTGCCGCCGGGCGCGCTGGCCTTTGGTGACGGCCCGGTGTCGAGCCGATCCGTCACGGCATGGCTGCTTACTTGCGCGCGACCCGGCCCCACAGGCGCAGGCGTGAGACGCCGCCGTCGGGGAAGATGTTGAACCGCACGTGGGTGACCGGACCG